>JBEEFV010000001.1:0-51517 GCA_041166405.1 Actinomycetota bacterium
TCGATGGCCGCGCCGCACGTGACCGGCGCGGCGACGTTGCTGTTCGCGGCCGGAATGAAGAACCGTGACGTCGCCGAGACGCTGGTGAAGACCGCCGGGCCCGCGCGTGACAGCACCGTCGAAGGCGCCGGCATCATCCACGTCGATCGCGCGCTCGGTTTCGAGACGACGGAGACATCACTCGGTCAGAAGTCCGGTGCCGGCGCGGGCACCGTGACCCACGGCGGGCGCGCCAACGCCGGCGGTGGCTCGGCCGCGGTTGTGTCGACGACGACGACGGCGCCGGTCACGCACTCGACCGGCACGGTCGACTTCGAACAAGGCATCACCAACGACAACTCGAACAGCTACGAAGCCGCGCTCAAACAAGCGACGCAGAAGAACGCCAGCAAACCGTTCAACGCCGCCGGGCCGCTCGTCGGTCTGACCGCTGTTTGCGCCATCGCGTCGCTGGCGATCTTTATCCCGCGCCTGCGCGCCAAAGACGTCCCGCCGCTCACGTGAACGTCGGCGCCTGCCTGTAGCAGGCGCTTTCTCGCGGCGGTCCCTGCGGCGTGAATGGTCACCGGACACGCCTTCGTTCGCGCCCTTATGATCGCCGGATGCTCGAGTCTTCGGTAGTGCAGAAGGTCCTCGGAGCCGCGCTGCGAAGCGGGGGCGAGTGGGCGGAAGTGTTCGTAGAAGATCGTCGTACCTCGCGGGGCCGGCTCGACGACGGACGCATCGAGGACATGTCCTCGATGCGCGACCGCGGCGCCGGGATCCGCGTCGTCGTCGGCGAGACGACCGGGTTTGCGCACACCGCCGACCTGAGCGAAGACGGTTTGCGGACCGCCGCTGAGGCGGCGTCGGCCGTGGCGCGCTCAGGAGGCGGCGGCGTCAAGGAAGTCGCGCTCACGCAGCAGTCGCAACCGCAGATCAACACGGTGAAGGTGCTCCCCGAGTCGGTCGAGAAGGCCGCCAAGGTCGCGATCCTCAAGCGCGCCAACGACGCCGCCCGTGGCGCGGGCGGCGCCATCACGCAGGTGAGCGCGGCGTACGGCGACACGCGCCGGCGGATCCTCGTCGCCAACAGCGACGGACTGCTCGCCACCGACGACCAGGTGCGCACGAACTTCAACGTGGTGGCCACGGCGTCGGGCGACACCGGCATGCAGACGGGTTACAACTCGACCGGCTTCACCGTCGGCTGGGAGTTGTTCGACGACATCGACATCGAAGAGTTCGCGCGCGTCGCGGCGCAGCGCGCCATCACGAAGCTGCGCGCCCGTCCCGCTCCGAGCGGCCCCGTGCCGGTCGTGTTGGCGAAGGGGAGCGGCGGCGTGATGTTCCACGAGGCGTGCGGCCACGGTCTCGAAGCCGACGCCGTGCAGAAGAACATGACCGTGTACGCCGGTCGCAAAGGTGAGCAGGTGGCGTCGCCCCTCGTCACGCTCGTCGACGACGGCACGATGGGTCCGGAGTGGGGCAGCTTCTCGATCGACGACGAAGGTCGCCCGGCGACGCGCAACGTGCTCATCGAGAACGGCGTGCTCACCGACTACATGTACGACTTCTTGCGCGCTCGCAAAGAAGGCCGGCCGACGAGTTCGGGCAATGGCCGTCGCCAGGCGTACGACATGTTGCCGATGGTGCGCATGACCAACACGTACGTGCTCGCCGGCGAGGAGGACCCCGACGAGATCCTGCGCCAGACGCCGAACGGCGTGTACATCGCGCACCTCGGCGGCGGTCAGGTCAACACCGCCACGGGCGACTTCGTGTTCGGCATCGAAGAGGCGTATTTGATCGAGAACGGCGCCATCACCGAACCGATCCGCGAGGCCAACCTCATCGGGAACGGCCCTGAGACGCTCAAGAACATCGACGCCGTCGGCAACGACTTCGCCATGGGATCGCCGGGCATGTGCGGGAAGATGGGCCAGAGCGTTCCCGTCGGCGACGGCCAACCAACGCTGCGCGTCACCGCCCTTACCGTCGGAGGTACTGCGGCATGAGTGAACTGCTCGACATTGCTTCGAAGGTTGCGGGCTGGGCGCGCGACGGCGAACAGGTGGAGGCGTACGTCGCCCGCTCGAACTCGACGGCGGTGCGCATCTTCGACGCCGAAATCGAGTCGCTGAGCTCGTCGCAGTCAGAAGGCATCGCCGTTCGCGTCGTGCACGACGGCCGGCTCGGCTTCGCCTACGCGGGCTCGCTCGACACCGATGTGCTCGAAGAGACGCTGAACGAGGCGCGCGACAACGCGGTGTTCGCCGAAGCCGACGAGTGGGTCGGTCTGCCCGAACCCGACGGCGTCACGCCCGCCGACATCAACTTGTGGCGCGACTCGCTGCAGTCGGTGCCGACCGAGCGCAAGATCGAGTTGGCGCTCGAGCTCGAGAAGAAGCTGCGCGCCACTGACCCGCGCATCATGACCGTCCCGGTCGCCGCCTACAGCGACGGCTGGGCCGAAGAAGCGATCGCGTCGTCGCTCGGCGTGAGCGCGTGGCAGCGCGGCACGCAGTGCGGGCTGTCGACGTACTGCGTCGCCGTGGAGAACGGCGACACGCAGACGGGCTTCGGGTTCTCCTTCGGACGGGAGCACGCCGACCTCGAACTCGACAAGGCGGTGAGCGACGCTGCGGCGCGCGCCACGCGCTTGCTCGGCGCCACGAAGCCGAAGAGCCGCCGCATGCCGGTCATCCTCGACCCGATGGTGACCGACGACTTCCTCAGCGTGATCGGCTACCCGCTGACCGGCGAAGCACTGGTGAAGGGCCGCTCGCTGTTCGCCAACCGCGTCGGCGAGTCGGTCGGCAGCCCGGTGGTGACGCTGGTGTCGGATCCGACGGATGCAACGTCGATGGCGGCCGACCCGATCGACGCCGAAGGCTTGGCGTCGCGGCGCGTCCCGCTCATCGACAAGGGCGTACTCACGGGATTCGTGCACAACAGCTACACGGCGCGCCGCGCCGGCACGAAGTCGACGGGCTCGGCGGTGCGTTCGCTCAAGACGGCGCCCGGCGTCGGCTGTCGCGCCATCACGCTCGAGCCTGGCACCAAGTCGCAGGCGGAGCTGATGGCCGAGTTGGGCGAAGGCGTGCTCGTGCTGTCGGTCAGCGGCCTGCACTCCGGCGTCAACCCCGTGTCGGGCGACTTCTCGACGGGTGCCGACGGCGTGATGTTCCGCGACGGCCAACCGGCCGAGCCCGTCCGCGAGTTCACGATCTCGTCGACGCTGCAGCGGATGCTCGGCGACGTGACCGCCGTCGGCAACGACGTCGAACAGCTCCCGTCGGGACTGTCGATGAGCGTCGCCATCGGCGACGTCAGCGTCTCCGGGGAATAACCCTCCCGACACCGTCCGCGCCGCGGCGACCGGCAAGAATCCCCGGGTGCCGATCGTCCACGCCATCGTCCTTGGGCTCGTCCAGGGCCTCACCGAGTTCCTGCCCGTGTCGTCGTCGGGTCACCTCGCCATCGTCCCGTGGCTGTTCCACTGGAAGGAACTCACGAACGACCACAACCTCAACCAGACCTTCGACGTCGCGCTGCACATCGGCACCTTCGTCGGCGCGCTGGCGTACTTCTGGCGCGACATCTGGGAGATCGTCTCCAACCGGGCGCGCCATCGCCTCGGCCTGTTGTTGATCCTCGCCACGATCCCGGCTGGCATCGCCGGGGTGCTGTTCGAGGACGCGCTGGCGCATCCGAGTATCTGGGTGATCGGCTTGATGCTGATCGTGTTCGGCCTCGTGCTCGCCGTCGCCGACCGCCAGACGGCGACGCGCGCCGCCGAAATGGGCACCCGCCCCTTCAACATGCGCGACGCGCTGACACTCGGGTTCGCGCAGACCCTCGCGCTGCAGCCGGGCGTCTCGCGTTCCGGGATCACGATCACCGCGGGGCGATTCCTCGGCTTCGACCGAGAGTCGGCGGCGCGGTTGTCGTTCCTGATGGCGCTGCTCGTCGTGGGCGGCGCCGGCGCGTTCAAGACGCTCGAAGTGTTCACGGGTGACGGCCTCGCGCCCGGCCTCGCCGCCCCGTTCGCGTGGGGGATGCTCGCCAGTGCGGTTTCGGGAGCGTTGGCGGTGTGGGGTCTGCTGCGGTTGGTGAAGACCCGCAGCTTCACGCCCTTCGTGATCTACCGCGTCGTCGCCGGGCTGGCGATCATCGCGATCGCCGCGGCTCGCTAGCACCGCCGCGCAGCGCGACCGCCACCGCGCCCTTCGCCAACGCGAACGCGACGCGCGCCGCGTCGTCGGAGTCGACGGCGACCGTCAGCGTGCGCGCCGCTACTGCGAGCACCTCGGCGTTGGTCGCCACGGCGACGGCGGGAGCGCCCTGCGCCGTTTCGAGGTCATCGCCCACGTCGAAGGTGGCGATGACGTCGACGCGATCGCCGACGCGCAGAGACGGCGTGTGCTCGTCGTTCGGCAGTGCAATCGCCCGCGTGCCCGGCGCCAGCATGGCGGCGACGCCGCGCGCGCCGCGGCGCGCCAGCCGGGCCGTGAGGACCACTTCGCCTGATGCCAACGCCACGCGCGCGGCGTCGCCGACGGGCGAAATCGCGGCGCCGAGTGCGCCGTCGGGGATGACGCCGTTGGGAAGCCGCGTGCGGCGCACGGAACCGGATGCGATTTCTTCACCGGCTTCGACGGCGCGCTGCACCACCCACACCGTCCGCTCCGCACCCCAGGCGTGCGCACCGCGCGTGGCGCGGCCCACCGATGACCCCACCACCGTTGCTGTCAGTACCGCCATCGCGAGCGTGAGCGTCCACCACAATGCGGCGGAGCGGCGCACCGCCACCACGATGCCGCGGCGCGGCTTCCACGAACCTTTTGACCGGACCACTACGTCCTCCTCTTCCGAGGGAAATGGAGGGGAAAGTGGCGGCGCCAGCCTACGGCGCGTTAGCTCGCGGCGGAAGAGCTCTTTGTCTCCGGCTTCTTCTCCGGCTTCGATTCCGTTTTCGTCTCGGTTTTCGGCTCGCTCTTGGTCTCGGATTTCGACTCAGACGACGACGAGGACGACGAAGACGACGACCGATTGTCGGTCTTGTAGAAGCCGCTGCCCTTGAAGCTGATGCCCACGGAACCGAACACGCGCTTGACCGAACCGCCGCACCCGCCCTTGTGGCGCTTGAGCGGATCGTCGGTGAAGGACTGCACGACGTCGAAGCGTTCGCCGCACTTCTTGCACTCGTATTCGTACGTAGGCATGAAGGGACGATTTTACTGGACGTTTGCTCTTGTCTCCGAACGCGCTTCGTAGGATGCGTCCGTGGTCGCCGCCGTCATCGCCGTTGTCTTCGCGTACGCCCTCGGCACGTTCCCAACGGGGCTGCTGGTCGGCAAGCGCCAAGGCCACAACGTGCTCGACGAAGGCTCCGGCAACCCGGGTGCGTCGAACGTGTACCGCGTCGCCGGATTCCGCGCCGGCGCGGCGGTCCTCGTCGGCGACGCGCTCAAAGGCGGCATCGCCGCGGCGATCGGTCTCGTTCTCGGCGGGCACACGCTCGGCCTCGTCGTCGGGCTGGCAGCCGTCGTCGGTCACTGCTTCCCGATCCAACGCTGGGGTCAGGGCGGCAAGGGTGTCGCTACGGCCGGCGGTGTCGGCGTCGTGGTGTTCCCGATCCTGGCGGTCGCGCTCACGGCGGTCTGGTTCCTGATCGCCCGCGTCTTGAACAAGGCGTCGCTGGGATCGCTCGCGGTGTTCATCGCGGCGCCGATCGTGGTGGCTGCGCTGGGACGCCCGGGACGCGAAGTGGCGTTGATGACGGCGCTGTGCGTGCTCGTGCTCGCCCGTCACTCGGCCAACATCCGCCGGCTCATTCGGGGTGAAGAAGGCTCGTTACGATCCACCGCATGACTTCCCCCAGTCGCGTGCGCAAAGCCGTTATCCCCGCGGCCGGGCTCGGAACGAGATTTCTCCCGGCGACGAAGGCCGTTCCGAAGGAGATGCTGCCGGTCGTCGACAAGCCGACGCTGCAGTACGTCGTCGAAGAGGCCGTCGCCGCCGGCATCGAGGACATCCTCATCATCATCGGCCGCGGCAAGACGACGATCGAAGATCACTTCGACCGCAGCTTCGAGCTCGAAGCGTCGCTCGAAGCGTCAGGCAAGTTCACCGAGCTCGAGCAGATGCGCGCCATCGCCGACCTCGCCGACATCCACTACGTCCGGCAGGGCACGCCGCGCGGTCTCGGTCACGCCGTCGGCACGGCGCGCGGCCACGTCGGCAACGAGCCGTTCGCGGTGCTCCTCGGCGACGACATGATGCACGCCAACGCCGGCCACCTTGCGAACATGCTGGCGATGTACGACAAGCACGACGCGTCGGTCGTGGCGGTGAAGAAGGTCGCGCCCCACGAGGTGTCGTTGTACGGCTGCATCGCGCCGAGCGAGACCGACGGCGACATCACGATCACGTCCATCGTCGAAAAACCGCCCGTCGACGAGGCGCCGTCGAATCTGTGCGTGATGGGCCGTTACGTGTTCACGCCGGAAATCTTCGACGCACTCGACGACACGCCCCCCGGTCGCGGCAACGAGATCCAGCTCACCGACGCCATCGGACTGCTGATCGAGAAGCAGCCGGTGTACGCGTATCCGTTCGAGACGGGTCGCTTCGACGTCGGCAACAAGCTCGACTATCTGCGCGCCACCGTCGAGTTGGCGCTCGAGCGGCCCGAGCTGGCCGACGACTTCCGGGCGATCCTCTACGAGATCGTCGACGCCGACCGGCAGCAGCGCTCGTAACGCGCGGGTCCCGTAGACTCCGCACATGGCAGAACGGGGTTTCTCGCATCTCGATCCTTTGGGACGCGCTCGCATGGTCGACGTCACCCCCAAAGACGCCACGCACCGGCGCGCGCTGGCGCGCTGCAAGGTCTTCATGCAGGCCGACACCACGGCGATGATCGCCAGTAACGCCGTCACCAAAGGCGACGTGCTCGCCGCGGCGCGCATCGCCGGTATCCAAGCCGCGAAACGCACCGCCGAGATGATCCCGCTGTGCCATCCGCTGCTCGTCGGCGCGGTGCAGATCAACTTCAACATCGGCGACGACAACGTCGAAGTCGAGGCGCAGGTCGAGACCGTCGACCGCACGGGCGTCGAAATGGAAGCTCTCCACGCGGCGACGATCGCGGCGCTCACGATTTACGACATGTGCAAGTCGTCAGACCGCGGAATGATGATCGGCGACGTCGCATTGTGGGAAAAAACCGGTGGCCGCAGCGGCCAGTGGCGCCGTCCCGTGCCCGAGCTCGACCTCGACAGTTTGGACTAACCGGGCACACCCGCTAACTTTTGTTAGCAAGGGGTGGACCTGGAGAGGTCCACCGGGTAAGACTGTCGGCTTCACCGAGGCTGGAAACTCGTTCGCACGACCGTGCATGACCATCCCCGATTGGGCGCGGTGGGCGTTGTACGGTCCTTAGCACTGGAAGAGGTTGAGGAGCTTGACCGTTTTGGTATTGCTTGTCCTCGCCGTTATTTGGGCGGCTGTTCTTGTCCCACCGATGTGGAGGAGCCGAGCTGATGGTCGCCCGGCGGACAGCATCAAGCAGTTCCATCGTCACCTTCGCGTCCTCAACGGCACCGAACCTCACGGCTACAGCCGCGCGCTGACCGCCCAGGCGGGCTCGGCGGTTATCACTGCGCCGATGACCTATCGAGGCTCGCAGCGCAGCAGCGCCGAGCTGCGTCGCCGGCGCACGCTCGAACGCCGCCGCAATGTGCTGTTCATCCTCACCGGGCTGTGCGTCGCCACGTTGCTGTTCTCGTTCGTCGCCGGCACGAAGATGTTCGCCCTCAACCTGATGTGCGACGCGCTGCTCGCCGGCTACGTCGCGACGCTCGTGCACCTGCGCAACGCCGCGGGCGAGCGCAGCACGAAGGTGCGTCGCCTGCCGCGCTCCGAGCGCGTGCTCGACCTGCGCGACGACTCCGGCTCGTTCTACGACGAAGTCAGCTCGTGGGCCGACACCACCGGCGCCTACGCCACCGCAGGCGCGCGCTAGAGCGCTTAGCTCCATCCGCTCGCGGTCGTCTACGCTGAGCGATCCCAAACGGGGGTGTAGCTCAGCCCGGTAGAGCGCAGCGTTCGCAATGCTGAAGTCGTGGGTTCAAGTCCCATCACCTCCACTCACCGGCATTTTTCTCGCCGTCGATCTCGAACTGGTCCTCCCAGTAACCGTGTAACGGTTACTGGGAGGACCAGTTCGTTTTAGGGTGGGGTCGTGAAGCGCTGGGTGAGCGTGGTTCTTTTGGGGGCGTTGTTCGCGGGGTGTGGTTCGACGGTGCCGCCGACGCAGCGCACCGCCAGTGGTCAGCCCAATAGCGGCGAACTCGGCGGCGTCGCGCCAAGCGATTCGGGCGAGCTCGGCAGCACGCAGGTGACGACGGCCGACGGGCGCGTCATCACCCGCGGCGCCACCGTTCCGGGCCGGACAGCGACGGGTTCGGTGCCGCGCGGGCCGTCGTCGTCGTCGGCGTTCGGACCCGGCGTGACGGCCGACAAGATCTTCATCGGTCTCGCGTATCCGACCGGCAACAGCGCCAACGCCGCGATCGGCGCCGCCGGCATCACGCAAGGTGACCCGAAGGCCGAAGACGAAGCGGTCATCGACGACATCAACAAGCACGGCGGGCTCGCCGGGCGCAAGGTCGAGGGTGTGTTCCACCCTGTCGACGCCAACAGCGCCGCGCCGTGGGACGTGATCGATCAACAGCAGTGCGACGACTGGACGCAGGACCACAAGATCTTCGCGGCGCTCGCCGAACCGGTATCGGACTCCGACACGATGGCAGGCTGCCTCGATCAACGCGGCGCGGCGTTGATCTCGCCGCAGCTGTCGACGTCGGACGCGGCGCGTTTCCGTCGCCTACCCGCGTACATCGAACTCATCTCGATGGGACTCGACCGCGCTGCCACCGCCGAGGTGAGCGCGCTCAAGGCGCAGGGATGGTTCAGCGGATGGGACAGCGCCAGCGGCGCGCCCGGGCCGACCAAAGCCAAGGTCGGCATCGTCACGTACGAGGGCGCGGCGTGGGCACACGCCGTCGACCAGACGCTCGTGCCCGCGCTCCGCGCCGCCGGCTATCCCGTGTCGCCCGACGACATCGTGCGGGTAAGCCGCGAGTCGACGACGTCGGACGAGGCGTCGACGGGCGCCCAGTCGTCGAGCGCGGTGCTCAAGCTGCGGCGCGACGGCGTCAGCCACGTGATCGTGTTCGACCGCAAAGCCGTGCTGACGCTGTTCTTCACCCGCGCCGCCGAGTCGCAGCACTACCGCCCGCGCTACGGGTTGACGACGCAGAACGGGGTGCAGGCCCTCATGGACGGCGCCGCGCTGCCGGCCGCGCAACTCGCAGGCGCCAAGGGCATCGGGTTCTACCCCGGCCTCGACCTGCCGACGGCGGTGTCGCAGGGCGCGGCGTACACGAACGACACGAAGAAGAAGTGCCTCGCGGTGATGAAGGCGCACAACATCACCTTCAGCGACGCCAACGCCGAGTCGGTCGGCATGAACACGTGCTCGACGTGGTGGTTCTTGCGCGACGCCATCAACGCGTCGGGCGGTGTGCTCACCCGCGCCGGGTTGCTCGACGGCATCGCCAAGCTCGGCACCTCGTACCTGACGGCGGTCAATTTCGTCAACCGCTTCTCGGCGACGCAGCACGATGGCGTCGGCGCCTACCGGTACCTCGCCTTCGACGAGGGCTGCTCGTGCATGAAATACACGAGCGGCGATATTCCGGCACCGTAACGACGTACCGTTAGCGGCAATGGCGGTCGTCTGGCTCGTTCTCGGCGTGATCCTCGTTGCGTTCGAGCTGCATCACTGGGCGTTCTACGCGATGTTCGGCGCGCTCGGCGCCTTCGCGGCAGCCGTCGTGGCGCTCGCGCTTCCCAGCGCGCTCGGCCTGCAGTGCGCGGTGGCGATCGGCGTCGCGGCCGCAGGGGTGATCGGCGTGCGGCCGATGGTGAGTCGCATCACCGATCGGCGTCACCTCAGCTCGCACGTCGCAAAGGGCGTGCACGGCGGCATCGTCGGCCAGAACTGCATGACGCTCGACGACGTCGGCGACGAGCATCACGCCGGTCACGCGCTGCTCGCCGGCGAGCGCTGGCTTGCCGTGTCGGGTTCGGGGCAAACGATCCCGGCGCGCACCGCCGCCACCATCACCGCCGTCTCCGGTACCACGCTCGTCTTGTGGACCGTGGAAGGCCTAACCGAAGGGAACTTGGAGTGAGCCTTCTCGCAGCGGTCGACGCGACGGCCTCGGTCGCCTTAGTCGTATTCGTGATCATCGTCGTGCTGTTACTCATCACGCTGTCGCAGGCGGTGAACATCGTGCAGCAGGGCCAGGTCGCCGTCGTCAAGCGCCTCGGCGAGTACCGCCGGATTCACGAACCGGGCCTCGTGCTGATCATGCCGTTCGTGAACTCGCTGCAACGCGTCGACATGCGCGAGATCCCGCGGCCCGGCGATCGTCAGGAAGTCATCACGAAGGACAACGTCGTCGTCACCGTGAACGCCACGATCTTCACGCAGATCGTCGACGCCAAGCAGGCCTTGTTCTCGGTCGCCAATTTCGACATCGCCATCGACGCGTTGGCGCGCACGGCGTTGCGTTCCGTCATCGGCACGCTGTCGCTCGACCAAGCGCTGTCGGAACGCGAGCGCATCAACACCGACGTGCAGCAGCAGATGGAGCAGGTGACCGACAAGTGGGGCATCCGGATCAGCCGCATCGAGATCGTCGAGATCGCGCCGCCGCCGCAGATCCTGCAAGCGCTGGCGCTGCAGAAGCAGGCCGACCAGGAGAAGCGCGCCCGCATCCTCGAGTCCGAAGGCCTGCAGCAGTCGGCGATCAACCGCGCCGACGGTGACGCCAAGGCCGCGATCCGCGCCGCGGAAGGCGAGCGCGAGTCCGCGGTGCTGCGCGCCGAGGGCAACCGCAAGGCCGCCATCCTCGAAGCCGAGGGTCGCGCCAAGGCGATCGAAACCGTCTACGGCGCCATTACCGCTGCCAACCCCGACCCGACGGTCGTCGCCATTCTCCAACTGGAGACGCTCGGCAAGTTCGCCGACACCGGTACCAACACGTTGGTGCCGTACGAGTCCGCCGCCCTCATGGGTGCCGTCCAGGCGATCCGATCGGTCCTCGCGGGAGTGCCGGCAGCCGAGGAACAGTGACGCTCGCCTAAACGCGAACTGGTCCTCCCAGCAACCGTGCGACGGTTGCTGAGAGGACCAGTTCGGAAGGTGTGCGGGTTAGCCCGTGCAGCTAAGGCACTTGCCGGTGTGGTGGTGCCCGTCTTGTTCGTGGTCGGGGTCACCGCCGAGCGCGGGGTCGTCGGACGTGGCGACGGCGGTCGGGTCGTTGAAGGCCGCCGTCTCCTTGTTGTCCCACTGGCCCTGCGTGTAGCGCTTGCCGAGATGCATCTTCATGATCTCGCCCTGGCCGTTGAGGCCGCGCTCGTCGATGCCGGACTTGTTGGGGTCGTAGTAGATCTCCATGAAGTCCTTGATGGCGGTCGGGTACTGGCGCGTGAAGTAACTCAGCGGCGTCGCCGGTGTTCCGCCGCTCTTCGGGTACGCGAACATCCCGTTGGCGAATTGCGTCGGTGTCAGCTTCGGTCCGGCCATCTGAATGCCGGTGAAGAAGAGTCGCGGCACCGAGGCGTAGATGTTGATGAGCACGCCCTCGTCGCCCGGCTTCATGTTCGGGTCGCCGTGGTGCGCTTCGCGGTACCCGTACGACTTGGACACCGTCGCCCACGTGATCCACAGCGGCGAGATACCGAATGCGTGCGTCCACTCGGTCTGGTCGTAGAGACGGCCCGCGGCGGTGGTGTCGGACAACCCCGAACCCGAGATGATCCATTCGGGGAAGTACGCCTGGTTTCTCGCTTCGTTCGTGATGAGGATCGGATACAGCGGATCGACGAACATCACGACTGACGTGATGCCGTCACCGTGCAGCTTGGCGATCATCGTCGTGATGTCTTGCTGGTTTCTTCCCGGGTCGTACGTGTACGCGATCTCGTCGGAGAACTTCGCTCCGTACTTCGCCATTTCTGAGTCGAGCGCGTCTTTGGCGCGCTTGCCTTCGGGGTCAGCCTTGCCCTTGATGCCCTCGAGGTAGATGAGGCCGAACTTCCGCTTCGCAGTCTGTGGCGCCGTCCAGCCTTGGCCGACGAACTTCGCCGGGCGGTTGTTCAACTTCTTGCCGATGTACTCGCCGAGCTGCTGCGCGTATTCCGTCGACGTCGGCAGCGAGCCCCAGATGTAGGGAGGCAGCGACGTGTAGAACTCGCTCGAGAGCGTCACGGTGCACACGCAGACGACGCCGCGCGACGCGAGTTCGGCGCCGAAGACCTTCGGCCCGCCCCACACCGCGAACGGCTTGATCTGGGTGGCGATCGTCGTGGCGTCGGCCTTCATCTGCTCGTCGTTGTCGTCAGGACCAGACGCGTTGTAGTCCTGGAAGACGACCTGACGGCCGTAGGTCTCGTAGTGCTGGTTGAAGTAGGTGAACAGCGCTTCGTACGCGTGCTTCACGATCGCCGGGTCGTCGGCGAGCTGCGCGCCCTGCAGGATCGCCTGCGTCGCGGGGTCGACCTGGCTGATGAAGCGGACGATGAGGATCTTGTCCTTCGTCACACCTTGCGACGTGTTGCCACCGTTGTCTTTGCCGATCCAGTTCACGCACGGGGGAGCGACGCGTTCGATCGATACCTGACGACCATCGGCGCGGCAGTGCGGGCCTTTGCCGAACTCGTACGCCGAGCCGCCGACCGGTGTGCCTTGTCCGCCGCCACCGCTACCGCCGGTTCCGCCGCTGCCGCCCGACGTGCCGAGTACCGACGAACCGTCGGGCAGCGTCGAGTCGGTCGACTGCGCGAACTGGTCGCCGCCGTTGGCGCCGTTGCCGTTGACGCTCGAGTTGTTGCCCGTGTTGAGCGTCGAGTCCGTCTTGTCCTTATTGCTCGGCATCAGCACGACCATCAGGGCGAGCGCCACGAGAATCACGCCGGCCGCGCCGTAGCGATCTACGGCTTGACGAAGTGTCATTTGTTCAGGTCCCCCCTGTTGTCCCAGCCGACAAACGGAACACGGCTCGGCTTATGCTGCGGCGCATGGTACGTCGCGAACGTACCAACGTGCCTGTCAGGCGGACGACCTGTGGGGACAGCGCGTGATTCGAGGGGGGAAACAGAGTTGGCCGCAGAAGTAAGCGGTGGCTGGGACGGCGACGGTCGCGCGGCGCGCGCACGCGCATGGTTTGTCGACACGTGGCAGAACTATCAGTGGGCGATCGCGTTCTGGTTTTGCGTGTTCGTCGCGTTCCGCATTTTCGTGCCGGTCCCGGTCGCGATCCTCGCGGTCGGCGTTGTCGTCGGCTCGCTTTCGGCGATGGTGGCGATGGGACTCGTGCTCATCTATCGCGCCAATCGCATCATCAACTTCGCGCAGGCGCAGGTTGGCGGTGTCGCAGCAGCAATGACGGCGTCGCTCATCGTCGGACCGAAGTGGGCGTTCTTGCCAGCGGCGGCGGTGGGGTTGGCGACCGCGATCGTCCTCGGCGCGATCACAGAGTTCGTCTTCATCCGCCGGTTCGCGAAGGCGCCGCGCCTTCTGCTGACGGTCGCGACGATCGGCATCATGCAGCTGTTCGCGTTCTTCCAGCTTGGATTGCCGCGGCTCTTCCACTTCGACACCGCGCCGCAACCGCCGCAGCCGTTCAACTTTCACATCAACTGGCATCCCGTCGTCTTCCGGGGCGGCCACGTGCTCGTCGTGCTCGTCGTGCCGCTCGTCGCCATCGGGCTTGGATTGTTCTTCCGCGCGACGCGTGTCGGCATCGCCGTGCGTGCGTCCGCGGAGTCGGCCGACCGCGCGGCATTGCTCGGCATCCCGGTGAAGCGCCTCGGCACGCTTGTGTGGACGATGTCGGCCGCACTGTCAGGCCTCGGTGTTCTGCTCCGCCTGCCGATTCAGGGCGTGAACGTCGGCGGCATCGAAGGCACCGCGCTGCTGATGCGAGCGCTCGCCGCCGCCGTCATCGCTCGCATGGAGAGCCTGCCCAAAGCCTTCGCGGCTGCCATCGGGCTCGGCATGTTCGAGCAGGCGGTGCTGTACCACACCGGCCGAACGGTGCTCGTCGACGGCTTCCTCTTCTTCATCGTCATCGCCGGCCTGCTGTTCCAGCGCCGTGGTGGCCAGTCGCGCGCCGACGACCTCGGCGCGTCGTCGTGGGCGGCCACCCGCGAGGTGCGCCCCATCCCGCGCGAACTGTCGTTCCTCCCCGAGGTCAGGGCGAGCCAGGTCGTGCTCGGGATCGTGATGTTCCTCGGTCTTGTCGTCGTTCCGCTGCACCTGTCGCCTGGACGCGTCAACCTCATGGGCGTCGGGTTGATGTTCGCGATGGTGACGTTGTCATTGGTCATCCTCACGGGATGGGCGGGCCAGATCAGTCTGGGCCAGGTCGCGTTCATGGCGTTCGGCTCGGCGGTCGGCGGATCGCTGGCGCTGGCGAACTGGAACTTCTTCTTGTGTCTGATGGGCGCGGGGCTCGTCGGTGCGTTCATCGCGGTGCTCGTCGGCCTGCCGGCGCTCCGGATCAAGGGGCTGTTCCTCGCGGTGTCGACGCTGGCGTTCGCGTTGGCGACCGGCACGTACTTCCTCAACAACGAGTTCTTCACGTGGCTCGTGCCCGACCCGAACAAGCGCGTCGTGCGCCCCGTGCTCTTCGACAAGTTCGACCTCGAGAAGGAGCACACGTTCTATTTCGTGATCCTGATCTTCTTCCTGTTCACGTTGGCGTCGGTGCGTTCGCTGCGACGCAGCCGCACTGGACGCATCCTCGTGGCGACGCGCGACAACCAGCGCGCCGCGCAGTCCTACGCCATCAACCCGATCCGGGCGAAGCTCTCGGCGTTCGCGTTGTCAGGATTCTTCGCGGCGCTCGCCGGCGGTCTGTACGTCTTCCACCAGCACGGCATTTCGTCGACGGTTCTCGATCCGGACTCGAGCGTGCGCGTGTTCTCGATGGCCGTCGTCGGTGGTCTCGGCTCGATTCCGGGCGCGCTCCTCGGAGCGGTGTACATGACCGTCGTCGACTACTCGAGCTTCACCCGCGAGCCGTTGAGCCGCTTTTTGGCCTCGGGCGTCGGCGTGCTCATCATCTTGATGTTCATGCCCGCGGGTCTGGGGTCGCTGATCTACAGCGTGCGTGACAACGTGCTGCGCTTCATTGCGCGCCGCCGCGACATCGTCGTGCCAAGCCTGCTCGCCGACGTGCGCGTCGAAGAGGAAACGAACATCCTCGACGAGGAAGCCGATCTCGAGAACCTGCCGACGCAGCAGATCGAGCATCTGTCGATGCCGAAGGACCCGTTGTTGCTCGTGCGCGAGCTCGACGCGGGCTACGGCAAGACGCAGGTGCTGTTCGGTGTCGATATGCACGTCGAGCGCGGCGAGATGGTCGCGCTGCTAGGTACCAACGGCGCCGGAAAGTCGACGCTGCTGTCGGTCATCTCCGGTCTGCTCGAACCGAGCAAGGGCACGGTCACCTTCGACGGCGTCGACATCGCCGGCGACACGCCCCAGGAGACCTTGGCGAAGGGCGTCGTGTTCATGCCCGGCGGCAAGGGCGTGTTCCCGACGCTCACCGTCGAGGAGAACTTCAAGCTCGCGGGATGGCAGTTCGCCAAGGACCAGGAATACCTCGACGGCATGTACGCCCAGTGCTTCGAGTACTTCCCCGTCCTCAAGGACCGCTGGGACCAGAAGGCCGGCAACCTGTCGGGTGGCGAGCAACAGATGCTCACACTCAGCCAGGCGCTGATCGCCAAGCCGCGGTTGCTCATGATCGACGAGCTGAGCCTCGGTCTCGCGCCGCTGATCGTCGAGCAGTTGCTCGGCATCGTGCGCGCGATTCACGCCAACGGCACGACGGTCGTGCTCGTCGAGCAGTCGGTGAACGTCGCCATCACGCTGGCGCAGCGCGCCATCTTCATGGAAAAAGGCGAAGTGCGTTTCGACGGGCCGACCCACGATCTGCTCGAGCGTCCCGACATCCTGCGCGCCGTGTTCCTCCAGGGCGCCGACGCCGGCCGCGGTGCCGACGTGCCGAAGGTCGCCGCCGCCGCGCGCAAGCCGTTCATCGACGTGTGCCACCACTGCGGCCACGAGCACCACGAAGTACTCGCCGTGTCCGGCATCGGCGTTTCCTTCGGCGGTGTCCGCGCCGTCAACGGCGTCGACCTCGCGGTGCGCGCGTCGGAGGTCGTCGGCATCATCGGACCGAACGGTTCGGGCAAGACGACGCTGTTCGACTTGATGTCGGGCTTCGTCGTGCCGACCGAAGGGCGCGTCGATCTCCTCGGAGAAGACGTGACGGCGTGGACGCCTGACATGCGCGCCGAACGCGGGCTCGGTCGTTCGTTCCAGGACGCGCGCCTGTTCCCGTCGATGACGGTCCGTCAGACGATCTCCACCGCGCTCGAGCGTCACCTCGAAATCCGCGACCCGTTCGCGGCCGCGGTGCTGTCGCCGGCGGTGCGCATCGCCGAGCGCGGGCTCGCACAGCAAGTCGACGCGCTGATCGAGACGATGCACCTGCAGGCGTTCGCCGACAAGTTCGTCGGTGAGCTTTCGACGGGTACGCGCCGCGTCGTCGACATCGCGTGTTCGCTGGCGCACGAGCCGTCGGTGCTGTTGCTCGACGAGCCGAGCTCCGGCATCGCACAACGCGAGGCCGAAGCGCTCGCGCCGTTGCTGCTCAACATTCGCGACCAGACGCAGGCGGCGCTGATCGTCATCGAGCACGACATGCCGTTGATCCGCGGCATCTCCGACCGCCTCGTCGCGCTCGAGTTGGGCGAGGTCGTAGCCGAAGGCGATCCGGACGCGGTCATCCACGATCCGCGTGTCGTCGAGGGTTACCTCGGAGGCACGATCGAAGTCATCGAGCGTTCGGGCGGCGGCGGCAAGCCCAAGCCTGCGCCGAAGACGAAAAAGGTCGCGGCCGCGAAGAAGTCGACCAACGGCAACGGGAACGGTAACGGCGCGGCGAAGAAGCCTGTTGTGAAGCGCGCGGCGGCACAGCGCGCGGGGGCGCGCAAGAAGGTCGGCGTCTAAGGCGCAACCTGATCGGTGACCGTCGTGCGCGGGACCTTCGGTCCTTGCGTCGGGTGGTCGATGTACTTGATCTGCGTGCCCGGCCACGCGTGCAGCGACCGCGCCAGCATGACGAGTTGGTCTTCGGGCACCGTCCCGGCGACGACGAGGTAGCGGCCCTGGGAAGGCGTCGCGCGCACCTCGCGATACCCGTACGGCCCTTCGCCGCCGATGCCGGCCACGCCCGTGCCGATCGCGCCGAGATCGACGTCGTGCTGCTCGCCCAGCGATCCGAGGTCGCCTTCGTCGGCGTTGCTCGTGTCCAGCTTTCCGCCGCGTTCGACGACGACCGTGTTGAGGCCGTCGACGTACACGTCGACGATGCCGGCGATGACCTTGCGCGACTGCCGATCGAGCACCGCCCGTGACAACCCGACGACGGCGTAGCGCCCAACGAGGGCAAAGCCTTCGGGCGCCGCGTCGAGCGAGTAGTCGGTGGCGCCCCCCGGAGCGGAGTCGGGGTCGATCGGACGAATGCTGCCGCGATCGACGTTGATGAAGCCGTTCGCCAACGCGGCGCGCAGCTGGTCCGCGCTACGCCGCTCGTGGCCGATCGTCACCTTGTCCGCAACCTCGAGCGTCTTGGTGGTGCGGGCGACGAGCACCAGCCCGGCGGCGTCGACGCAGTACTCGTCGCCGCCGACGAGGTGGACGGTGCAGCGCCGCGCGACGACCGTGCGCTGCCGCGTCGGCTTGTCGTCGGCGGGATAGATACGAGGACGTGCGTCGTCAGGCAGCGGCCGTACGAGCGAAACACGCGACGTCGCGCCCGCGGCCTCGCGGAGGAAACCGAGACGACGGCTGACCGTGCCCGACTCGTTGAACGGACGAACGACGTCGCGGACGATGTGCGTGGGAGTCAGCGCCTTGCGCTTGTGCCCGCCGCTGCGCACGATCTTTCCCGCGGTCCGACCGGCGATGTAACGCGCGTACTCGATGCGGTAGCTGCTCGGTTCGCCGACATCCGCGATCCGATGCAATGGCTGTTCCGGCGCGGCGCGTTCGAGCGCTTCGCGCAGTGTTTCGGCTTTGACCGAGCTCGCTCCCGACGTGCACCCGGCGACGATGGCCGCACAGAGCGCGACGGACGCGCAACGAGCCCATTGGGACGACATCTCGTGCAACCTACTCAGCGCACGCGGCGCGCAAAGGTCGTAGGATTCGGTCCGAAGTGCAGGGGACGTTGGGGCGTTTGGTCGCGGTCGTGCTTGTCATGAGCGCAGTGTTCGCAGGTTGTGTCGCGAGCGGCGACAAACAACAGGCGACGCCGGTGCGCGTGACGCGCACCCGCCCGCACGCGTTGGCGGCGGCGCCGACGACCACGGTCGGTCCCACGACCACGACTGCGCCTGCCGCGGCGACGGTCCTCGCGTCGCACGTCGCGCGGCCCCACGTGCTGCGCGCCGCGACTCCATCCGCGCCCGCCGTGCACGCCGCGCCGAAGCCGTCATCGCCGTGGGAGCACTACAGCGGGAAGTTGACGGGTGGCAACTACATCGTCGCGCGCGCGCTCGGCGGTGGCTTGAACGTGTCGCCGTCGCCCGACGCTGCGCCGGCCACGGTGCTGGCGAATCCGCTGCCGTCGGGCGCGCCGCGCGTCGTGGTCGTGGTGGCGTCGGCCGGCGACTGGCTGCAAGTGCTGCTGCCGATGCGGCCGAACGACAGCGTCGGTTGGATCCGCAAGGGCGACGTCGAGTTGTCGTCGGTTGGTTACCGCGTCGAGATCGATCGGGCGTCACATCGCCTGCGTGTGTTCGACGCCAACGAGTCGGTCGTCATGGACGAACCAGTGGCCGTCGGGAAGCGTTCGACGCCGACGCCAACGGGTCAATTCTTCGCCGTCGAATTGCTGCAGACGGGCAACCCTGGCGGTGCGTACGGCCCGTACGCGTTCACGCTGTCGGCGTACTCCGAGGTGTACCAGACCTTCGGATCCGGCGACGGCGCCGTCGGCATGCACGGCACGGACGAGTTCTCCTCAGTCGGTACCGACGCCAGCCACGGCTGCGTGCGACTGCACAACGACGCCATCGAGCGGCTGGCGAACTTGCTGCCGCTCGGCACGCCCGTCTTTATTCAGTAGGAGCGAGTTCCACCGCGATCAGCGGTTCGCCGATGGTCAGGTTCAACGAACCGATCGACCCGGCGCGCACGAGGTCGTCCGCGACGTGCGCGAGCCGACCGATCGTCTCTTCCGCATCGGCGACGTCGACGCGCAGCACGGGCGCGCGCATGCCGACCTTTGCCTCGGTCTTCGTTCGCCGGATCTGGCCGAGCACGTGCGCTGCGGCGCGCAGCGTCGCGTCGTCGCCATCCGCCATGCCGTCGAGCTCGTCGACGGTGGGCCACTTGGCGCGATGGATCGAGCCCTCGCGCCACCACGACCACACCTCTTCGGTCACGAACGGCACGAACGGCGCCAGCAGGCGCAGCTGCACGTCGAGGGCGATGCGCAGCGTTCGGCGGGCGCTCGCCGTCGCCTCGAGCCCGATGCCTTCGTCTTGGCCGTAGGCGCGAGTCTTCACGAGTTCGAGGTAGTCGTCGCAGAACGACCAGAAGAACGTTTCCGCGACGTCGCGCGCGCTCGTGTAGTCGTAGTCCTCGAACGCGGCGGTGGCGTGGGCGATCGTGGCGCGCAACCCGGCGAGCAGCGCGCGGTCGACGGGTTCGCCGATCGGCGCGCTCGCGTCCTCTTCGCCGAAGCCCAACGCGAACTTCGACGCGTTGAGGACCTTCATCGCGAGCCGGCGGCCGATCTTGAACTCGTTCGGATCAATCGTCGCGTCGCGTCCGGGCTTGGCGCCGCTGGCCCAGTACCGCACGGCGTCGGCGCCGTGCTTGGCGATGAGCCCGAACGGCGTGTCCTCGGAGTTGCCGGCGGACTTCGACAGCTTCTTGCGGTCGGGGTCGGTGACGAAGCCCGAGATGTTCGTGTGCGTGAACGGCAGACCGCCGAACTGCATCTCGCCGCGGACGAGTGTGTAGAAGAGCCACGTGCGGATGATGTCTTGGCCCTGTGGGCGGAGGTCCATCGGGAACACGCGCTCGAACAGATCAGGGTCGCGCTCCCATCCCGACACGAACTCCGGGCTGACCGACGACGTCGCCCACGTGTCCATGACATCCGGGTCGCCGATGAACCCGCCGGGCTGGTTGCGCTGCTCCGCGGTGTAGCCCGGCGGCACGTCGGTCGACGGGTCGACGGGGAGCGCGTCGAGCGGCGCGGTGATCGGCGTGTGCCAGTCGACCTCCCCGTCGTCACCGACCGGATACCAGACGGGGAAGGGGACGCCGAAGAACCGCTGACGCGTGATGTTCCAGTCGCCCTGGAGACCCTCGATCCAGTTCTGCAAACGCACGCGCATGAACTCGGGGTGGAAGTGCAGTTCATTGGCGCGCTGGAGCAGCTTCTCCTTCGGCGGGAACTTGATGAACCACTGGCGCGTCGTGACGATCTCGAGCGGGCTCTTGCCGTTCTCCCAGAACTTCACGGCGTGCGTGATCGGCTTCGGATCGCCGACGAGGTCACCTGACTCGCGCAGCATGTCGACGATGCGCTTCTGCGCCTGCTTCGCGTTGCGCCCCGCGAGTTCGTCGTAGCGCGCCTGGACTTCGGGGTCGTCCCACTCGAGGGGAAGCAGCCGTCCGTTGCGGCCCATGATCGAGCGCACCGGCAGACCGAGTTCGCGCCACCACACGACGTCGGTCTGGTCGCCGAACGTGCAGATCATGGCGATGCCGGTGCCCTTGTCGGGCTGGGCCAACTCGTGCGCCAGCACAGGCACTTCGACGTCGAACAACGGCGAGCGCACCGTGGTGCCGAAGCGAGCCTTGTAGCGGTCGTCGTCGGGGTGGGCGACGAGCGCGACGCACGCCGGGATCAGTTCGGGCCGCGTCGTCTCGATCTCGATATCCGAGAACTTGATCTTGTGATAGGCGCCGGCGAGCTCGCGGTCCTCGAGGTCGGCCTGCGCCAGCGACGTCTGGAAGTCGACGTCCCACAGCGTCGGCGCCTCCAGCCGGAAGGCGTCGCCGCGCTCGACGAGTTGCAAGAACGCGCGCTGCGAGATGCCGCTGACGTCCTTGCCGATGGTGCGGTACAAGTACGACCACTCACACGACAGCCCGACGGTCCGCCACAGCTGCTCGAACTCGTCCTCGAGCTCTTCGGTCAAGCGTCGGCACAGCTCGACGAAGTTGGGACGCGACACCGGGATCGGATCCTTCGGCGGCTTCTCCGGGGGCTCGAAGTTCTCGACGTAGGGCAGCGACGGATCGCAGATGACGCCGTAGTTGATCTGCGTGCGGCGCTCGATGTTGAGGCCGTTGTCGTCCCACCCCATCGGATAGAAGACCTCCCACCCCGTCATCCGCTTGTAGCGGACCATGAAGTCGGTGTGGGTGTAGGACCACATGCTGCCCGGATGAAGATGACCGCTCACCGTCGGTGGTGGCGTGTCGACGGAGTAGATCTGCTCGCGCGTCTTCGTGCGGTCGAACGCGTACGTGTCGTCGGCCTTCCAGCGCGCCGACCACTTCTCTTCGAGGCCCTCGAGGGCGGGTTTATCCGGGACGGCTGTCGACATGGTGCGCAGTACCGTACCTGCGTGCTCCGCCTCCACGACACTGCAAAAGGACAGGTCACCGAGCTCGCGCTGCGCGAGCCGGGAAAGGTCTCGATGTACGTGTGCGGGCCGACGGTGTACGACGTGCCCCACATCGGTCACGGTCGCTTCAGCCTCATCTGGGATGTCATCCGCCGGTACCTCGAATGGAGCGGCTACGAGGTCCACTACGTGTCGAACATCACCGACATCGAAGACAAGATCATTCGGCGCGCCAACGAGACCGGCGTGCCCACCGACGAGATCGTGCGGACGTACGAGAAGGCGTGGTGGGACGCGATGGATCGCCTCGGCGTGCGTCATCCGGATGCCGAGCCCCACGCCACGGCCTACGTCGACAAGATGGTCGACTACATCGCAGACCTCGTCGATCGCGACAGCGCGTACGAAACGAGCGACGGCGTGTACTTCGATACGTCCACGCTCGACGGCTACGGACTGTTGGCGCGCCAGCCGCTCGAGTCGTTGCGCACCGGCGCCGGCGACCGCACCGTCGTCGGCGAAGACGAGAAGCGATCACCGCTCGACTTCGCGCTCTGGAAGAAGGCCAAGCCCGGCGAACCCGAGTGGCCGTCGCCGTGGGGCGCCGGGCGCCCCGGTTGGCACATCGAGTGCACGGTCATGGCGCTCGACTTGCTCGGCGAAGGATTCGACCTTCACGGTGGCGGCAACGACCTCGCGTTCCCGCATCACGAGAACGAACGCGCGCAGGCGCTCGGTGGAGGCCATCCGTTCGCGCGCCACTGGGTGCACAGCGGCATGGTCACCGCGGCCGGCGGCGAGGAGATGCACAAGTCGCTCGGCAACTTCGTGAATCTCACCGACCTGCTCGACAAGGTCGACGGCCGCGCCTACCGATTGCTCGTGCTGCAGTCGCACTATCGCAGCCCCGTTGAAGTCACCGACGCCACGATCGAGCGCGCCGTGAACACACTCGAGGGCCTCGACGCGTTCGGGCGTCGATTCGCCGACGTGCCGCCCGCACCGGCGTTGCCCGACGTCGTCGCCAAGTTCGTCGCGTTGATGGACGACGACTTCAACACGCCGCCGGCGACGGCCTTGCTGTTCGACCTCGTGCGCGACGCGAACAAGGCCGCCGACGCCGGTGACCACGAAGGCGCGCACGCCAACGCCGCGACGGCGCTCGAGCTATTAGGTGTGCTCGGGCTGTCGTTGCGGACGGCCGTGGACGACGTCGACGAGCCGACCGCGGCGCTGATCGCGGCGCGCAACGTCGCCCGCAACGAGAAGAATTGGGCCGAGGCCGACCGCATCCGCGACGAACTGGTCGCGCTGGGCTGGACCGTCGAGGACGGCGCCGGCGGCACCACTGTTCATCGCTGAGGCTGAACGGCTAGCGTTTCGCGTGAGGTCGATTGAATGTTGGCCTAGCTACATATCACCGCAACAAAGGGGAACGCCCGTGCCCACCGGCACCGTTAAATGGTTCAACAGCGAAAAGGGCTACGGGTTTATTACCCAGTCCGATGGCTCGCCTGATGTTTTCGTGCATTTCAGTGCGATCGAGATGGACGGCTACCGCAGCCTGACCGAAGGTCAAGCTGTGGAGTTCGAGGTCCAGCAAGGCGATAAGGGGCTGCAAGCGGCCAAGGTCCGTCCCGCGTAGGGACTAGCAAACAGTTTCTGGAGCAGCGGCCGTCCCGTCGGGGCGGCCGCTGTTTCATGTCACGCCGCGAGATCTGCGGACTTTGGCGAGCCGAGGAGCGGGCCGGACGACGGGCCCGGGTTGACCACGACTGGCCCGTCACCCTGCGGACTGGGGCACTTGTCCGGAGTCAGCGCGGTGATGGCGACCTCCGTGCAACTTCCGTCGCCGCGCCCGACCGACACCTGCGCGCCGGCCGCGGGTACGGCGACGTCGACCTGGGTCGGGGGTTCTGACTGCGGACCGCTCGTCGTCGGACCTGACGTATGGCCGCGTCCAACGTCGGCGTGGCCGCCAGTGGCCCAGGTCGAGGTCGTGGCGCGGCGCACGCGACGGTCCGTGGTCGTCGTTCCGCCGAAGAGGCCGGTCGTGTACGGGCTCGTCGTGCCGAACGTCGGCGACACGAGACGCGGCGCCGGCGTGAGGGCGTCGTTCGTCGTGATAGCCAGGCTGAGGAACCCGCCTACCGTCAGGGCGATCGCCACTGCCAGCAACGGCCTCCGCGCGGAACCCAAATGGAGCGGGGCCTCCATACCGGCAACCTAAGTCCGGTCAACGATTGGCAGTAGGGCACAAAGTCCCCGTTGGGACGGCGTTGGTCAGTCGCCCACCAACGAGCCACCGAGCTTCACGATCACGGGCCCGTCACCCGTGGCCGCAGGGCAGCCACCGACGGCCAGCAGCGTCAGGTCGAGGCCGGTGCAACCGCCGTCGCCGACGCCGAGTGAAACCTGCGCGCCGAGCGCGGGCACCGCGACGTCAGCCTGGGCGAGCGGCTTCGCCGCGTTGGCCGGCGTCGTGGTTCCACCACCGTTGCCTTGCGGCGTTGCCGTGTTGGATCCGGAGGGCGGCGTCGACGAAGCCGGCGGCCCCGCGTAGCAACCCGACGAGATCGCCAGGCACCCGAGGGGCTGCACGGTGCGATCGGCGCGACGATCGGCGCCGGCACCGGCGACGGTGGTGTTGGGCACCACGGCCTCCGGCCCGCCGACGCGCACCTTGGCGCGCGTCGGCGCGTCGTTGGCGAACGGGCTTTCGGCGGAGTCGGCGAGGTGCATGCCGAGGCCCATCAGATCGATGACGAGGATGGTGGCGGCGAGCGCGGACAACGGACGGCGAAGCCGTTCGAGAAAGCCTTTGTCAAAGGAAGCGGGGAAGTGTGCGACCGCGGTCACGCCTTGGAGGGTACCGGTCCCACGGCATGCGCAAACATCGCTCGTGCCATGTTACCGTTCAGTAACAACGCGCTTTCCCCCTTGTGAGGTACGAAATGCCCGACTTCTCCCTTGCGCTCAGCGAGGACCAGCAACAGATCCAGAAATGGGTCCACGACTTCGCCGAAAACGTGGTGCGGCCGGCCGGCCACGAGTGGGACGAGCGTGAAGAAACGCCGTGGCCGATTATCCAAGAAGCAGCCAAGATCGGCCTGTACTCGTTCGACTTCTTCGCCAACGCCATGCTCGGCGACCAGACCGGTCTGACGTTGCCGCTCACCCTCGAGGAGTTGTTCTGGGGTGACGCCGGCATCGGGCTGTCGATCTTCGGTTCAGGCCTCGCGGCCGCCGGGATCGCATCGAGCGGCACACCCGAGCAGACCATCGAGTGGGTGCCGCAGTGCTTCGGCTCGCCCGAGGAGATCAAGCTCGGCGCGTACTGCGTCAGCGAGCCCGACGCCGGATCCGACGTGTCGTCGCTGAAGACGCGCGCGGTGTACGACGAGGCCAGCGACGAGTGGGTGCTCAACGGCACGAAGGCGTGGATCACCAACGGCGGCATCGCGTCGCTGCACGTCGTCGTCGCCGCGGTCGAGCCCGGTCTCGGCTCGCGCGGTCAGGCGAGCTTCATCGTGCCCGAGGGCACCGCGGGGATAACGCAAGGACAGAAGTACAAGAAGCACGGCATCCGCGCGTCGCACACCGCCGAGGTCGTGCTCGCCGACGTGCGCGTGCCCGGAAGGTGCCTCCTCGGCGGCAAGGAAAAGCTCGACGAAAAGATCGCCCGCGCCAAGGAGAAGGCGCACACCGGCGCGGTGCAGCCGGCGATGGCGACCTTCGAAGCGACGCGTCCGTCGGTCGGCGCGATGGCGATCGGGATCGCACGCGCCGCGTACGAGTACTCGCTCGAGTACGCCAAGGAACGTGTGGCCTTCGGCAAGCCGATCATCCAGAACCAGGGGATCGCGTTCATCCTCGCCGACATGGCAACCGAGATCGACGCGGCGCGTCTGCTCGTGCACCGCGCGGCGTGGCTGGCGCGCAACAGCGGCTACAAAAACGCCGAAGGTTCGATGAGCAAGCTCAAGGCCGGCCGCGTCGCCGTGTGGGCCACGGAGCGCGCCATCCAGATCCTCGGCGGCTACGGCTACACCCGCGAGTACCCCGTCGAGCGCTGGCACCGCGACGCCAAGATCTTCGACATTTTCGAAGGCGCGGAGCAGATTCAGCAGCTGGTGATCAGCCGCGCCATCTCAGGCTTGCGCATCGAGTAGCACCTCGAACACGGCGAGGATTCCCGGCACGAGTTCTTTGGCGATGCGGTTCTTCTCGAGGTAGGCGCACGCGCCGGTCGCGAGCGCTTGCGCCGCCATGTGATCCGGGCTGAACGCCGAAAGCACGATGACGCGTGCCGCGGGAGCAGCGACGAGGATGTGCGGTAGGGCCTCGAGCCCGTCCATCTCCGGCATGGCGAGATCGAGCAGCACCAAATCCGGCTGACACGCGTGCGCTTGTTCAATGGCGACGATGCCGTTCGCGGCTTCGCCCACCACTTCGAACTGCGCGTCCGACTCGAGTGTGCGCCGAACGACGGCGCGCACGATTGCGGTGTCGTCGACGATGAGGACGCGCAGCGCTCGGCAGGACACGGGGCGGTCTACGACCCCGAGTTGACGCCGAAGCTTGCGTGGTCGCGGCGCAGGTCGCCGGGGGCGAACTCGCCGTTCGTCTTCGCGTGCTGCAGCAGGCCGCTGACGATGGCGCGTGCGGAACCGAGTGTCGACGTCAGCGCCTCACGCGCCAGCTCTTCGTCGTTGAAGTCCATCGCAGCTTCGATCGCCACGAGTCCCTGGATGATGTTGTCGTTGATCTCCAGCGCTTCACGTTGCAGCAGCGCCGTCTCGGCGAGCGCGGCGCCGAACTCCTCAGCGCGCTTGCGCTCGATCTCCGTGTAGCGCCAACCGGTGATGTAGGCGGCACTGGCGCCGAGGATGAACAGCGCGTGGATACCCGCCCATTCCCACGGGTGGTTCCAGGCAGCGGAGTGGTTGAAGACGCCGTGCGCCGACATCGTCCCCATGACTCCGTGGTGCACGGCGACGAACAGGATGCCGACGAAGAACGGCCGCCAATCCTGGTACAGCGTGATCACGCCGATCATGACGAAGAAGTGGAAGTGCATCTCGATCGAGCCACCCGCGAGGTGCACGAGGATCGCCGACGACGACAACAGGCCGACGGTCGACGCCATCGTGCGGACCATCTGCGAGAACCGCGTCATGCTCGCCGCCACGGCGTACGGGATCAGCAGCGACGAGTCCAGGGCGACGTGCGCCGGTGGATAGCCCCTGACCAGCCCGAACACGACCACGAAGGGCACGTGCAGCCACAGGATGTTCACGATCGCTTTATGGCGCAGCGTCCACGTGTCGTAAGGGAGACCTCGACCTTCGGGCAGCCAGCGCGAACGGAAAGACGTCACGGATTACTCATCGGCATCCCAATTCGATTTGGGAGGGAAACCAACGAATTGTTTTCTTGCGCGCTTAGGTCTGCGTGCCAGCCCAGCGTTCGTTGGCTTCGGAGAAGGTGCGGCGGATGCCTTCGGCGTCGCGCGGGCGCTCGGTGAAGGTCTCGAAATCCCATTCGACGCGGCCGGGCGCGAAGAAATCGTTGCCGTAGACGTGAATCGCGACGGCGTACTCGTTGCGGGTGTTCGCGACCGAGTGGATGGTGTCGTCACCCAGCACGAGCACCTCCCCAGCGTGTACTTGCTTGCCGCCGGACTGGGTGAGGCCGCTCTTGGAGTCGCGCCGGTAGAAGGAGTTGTCTTCGACGCCGCCGTACATGCCGATCACCGCCCAGACCTTGTGATCGTGCGGAACCATGCGGATCCCCGGAGTCCACGCGACGCGCAGCACGGTGAGATCCGGCGCGTTGTAGAGCGTCGTCAGGCCGCCCTCGGTGACCTCGGGGAGAGCGGCTTCGAGTCCGCCCGAGGCGACGAACTCCTTGAGGACGTCACGGACCGCGAGCGACGGGGCGTGTTCCCGGGCTGCTGCCTGAATTCGTTCGACGATGGTGTCGACGTCGAGCGCCATACGCTCCAGCCTACGTATGAAATTCAAAGCGGTCCTCGAACTCCACGGCAAGACGGCGACGGGCATGGCTGTGCCGGAGTCGGTCATCGAAAAGCTCGGCGCGGGCAAACGCCCGCCGGTCGTGGTCACGATCAACGGGTTCTCGTTCCGTACGACGGTCGCCCCGATGGGTGGCCAGTACCTCATCGGCGTGAACGCGGACAACCGCGCCGCGGCCGGCGTCAAGGCCGGTGAAACGCTGTCGGTAACCGTCGAGCTCGACACCGCGCCGCGCGAGGTCGAGGTGCCGAAATACTTCGCGGCGGCCTTGAAGAACGCAGGTGTCCGTGCCGCGTTCGACTCGCTGAGTTATACGCACCGCAAAGAGCACGTCCGCGCCGTCGAAGACGCGAAGACCGAGGCGACGCGTGAGCGTCGTATCGTCAAGGCAATCCAGATGTTGCAGGCGAAGAGTTAGTCGCTCAACAGTTTTGCGGTGTCGGGCGCGTCGAAGAACTGCGCCCATCCGAGTGGCGTTGCGCCGTACTCGTCGTCCTTGACGTCGGTCGTGTTTGCCCCGTGGTCGAGCAGGAAGCGCAACGTCTCGACGTCGTTGGCCGCCGCCGCGTGGTGCAGCGGCGTGTAGCTGTCCATGGCGTTGACATCGAAGCCGAGCTCGACGGCGAGTCGCAGACCGTCGGCCGTGCCGTCCTTCAGTACCGCGAGCAGCAGGGCGGGCTCTTCTTCGCGCAGGTGCGCGACCTCGGCGTCGTCGACGCCCGCGCGGTCACCTTTCAGGATCGCGTCGCGAGTGGTCACGCCGCGGCCTCGTCTTCCTCGCTGACGAACGAGTGCCACAGCTCGGCGTAACGCGGACTGGTGAGCAGCAGTTCGTCGTGCGGGCCCACGGCGACGACGTGGCCGTCGTCGATCACGAAGATGCGGTCGGCAGTGCGCGCCGTCGGGAGGCGGTGGGCGACGAGCAACGTCGTGCGCCCCTCGGCCACGACACCCATGGCGCGTTGCACTTCGGCTTCGGTCTGCAGGTCGAGGTTCGACGTGGCCTCGTCGAGCAGCAGGATCACCGGGTCGACGAGTCGGGCGCGGGCGAGCGAGATCAGCTGACGCTGGCCCGCCGACAGACTGCGCCCTCGTTCGTTGACGTGGGACAGGTAGCCGAGCGGCATGCGCGAGATGAAGTCGTGCGCGCCGACAGCGCGTGCCGCGTCTTCGACCTCGGCGTCGGTCGCGTCGGGGCGGCCGTAGGCGATGTTGTCGCGAATGGTGCCGGTGAACAGGAACGCCTCCTGCGGCACGATGCCGAGTTGACGGCGGAACGCGCTGACCGACATGTCCCTGACGTCGATGCCGTCGATGAGCACGCGGCCCGCCGTCGGATCGTAAAAGCGGGCGACGAGCTTCACGATCGTGGACTTGCCGGCGCCAGTTTCGCCGACGAGCGCGACGGTCTCGCCGGGCTTGATCGTGAGGTCGGCGCCGGTCAGCGCT
This sequence comes from Actinomycetota bacterium, assembly GCA_041166405.1. Taxonomy (GTDB): domain Bacteria; phylum Actinomycetota; class Acidimicrobiia; order Acidimicrobiales; family JACCXE01; genus JACCXE01. Next base: position 29,280 of record JBEEFV010000001.1, read on the forward strand.
TCGTTGATGGCGGTCGGGTACTTGAAGTGGACGCCTTCGAAGGTGATCTCGCCCTTGAGTCGACCAGGCGTCAGCGGGTTCTCGGCTTCGGGCGTGCTCGTGCGCAGCTCCATCAGCTCGTCGATCTTCGTCATCGACGCGCTGGCTTGCTGCCACGAGTCGAACACCTGAGAGATCTGCTGGATCGGCGCGAAGAACTGGTCGAGCAGCACCATGAAGGCGAGGATCGTGCCGACGCTGACGGCGCCCGTGCGCACGAACGTCGAGCCGGCGCCGAGGACGGCCGCTGACGTGAGCTGTCCGACGAGAAGGACGAACGGGAAGTACAGCGAGATGTAACGCTGCGCCTTTACGCGCGACTCGAGATAGCCGCTGTTCACGTCGCGGAAGCTCGAGATGTTCTTGTCCTCCCGCGTGTAGGCCTGCGCGACGCGCACGCCCGACAGGCTCTCCTGGAAGTTGGCGTTGACCGCCGCGATGCGGTCGCGCGCTTCGGCGTACACGACGGATGACTTGCGCTGGTACACGAACGTCGCCAGCAGGAGCGGTGGCAACGAGGCCGCGGCGACGAGGGCGAGCATCGGCGCCAGCACGATCAACACGACGAACACGCCGATACACGTCATGAGGGCGACGATCGCCGTGATGAGTCCTTGGCTGAGCAGTTGTTGCAAGGAGTCGATGTCGGTGGTCATGCGCGTCATGACGCGCCCGGCCATTTCGCCGTCGTAGTAGTCGACCGACATCCGCTGCAGGTGGGCGAAGATGCGGATGCGCAGCGCGTACAGCAATCGCTCGGCGGTGCGACCCGTGATCAACGTGTAGGTCATCGTGAGCGCCCAGTCGGCTGCGGCGAACAGCGCGAAGGCGGCGGTCGCCAACCACAGGTAGTGCATGTTGCCGCCGCGCACGCCGTGGTCGATGCCGCGCTGCATCGACACGGGGCCGAGCAACATCACGACTGAGTCGAGGGCGACGAAGGCGAAGCCGATCCCCAGCCACTTGCGGTACGGGGCGATGAAGCGGCGCAGGCTGAACGATCCCTTGGGCATCGATTCTTTGGCGACGTCGACGTCGGGCTCGTCGTTGGCCGGCGGCAACTTGTCGAGCGCGGCCAACAACTCTGGCGTCGCGGACAGCGATTGGCCGAAGCCGCCCCCGCCACCGGGACCCGTTATCCGCGGCACGCCCGTCGACGCTGTGGCGCGCGGCCCTTCCGTCGCCAGGTCGTACGGCCAGGCCGTGGGGGTGAGGCCGTCGAGTCGCAGCGTGTCGGCCGGTGCTTCGGCGACGACTTCTTCGACGTTGCCGTCGGGGCCCGAAAGCAGCGCGCGGTAAAGCGCGGAGCTACGGATGAGCTCTTCGTGCGTGCCCATGTCCTGGACAGCGCCTTCGTGGACGACCACGATGCGGTCGGCCAGGCGCAGCGTGGAGCGGCGGTGCGCCACCAGGATCGTGGTGCGTCCAGCCATGAGGTGACGCAGCGTCTCGTGGATCTCTTCTTCGGTCTTGGAGTCGATGGACGATGTCGCGTCGTCGAGCACGAGTGCCGCTGGGTCGGTCAGCAAGGCGCGCGCCAGCGCGACGCGTTGGCGTTGCCCGCCCGACAGCGTGAGACCGCGTTCGCCGACGACGGTGTCGTAACCCTCGGGCAGCGCGCGGATGAACACGTCGGCTTCGGCGGCCACTGCGGCGGCGACGATCTCGTCGTCCGTGGCGTCGGGCCGTCCGTAGGCGATGTTGGCCTTCAGCGAGTCGGAGAACAGGAACGGGTCTTCGAACACGACGCCGACGTTGCGGCGCAGCGAGTCGAGCGTGACGTCACGCACGTCGACGCCGTCGATGGTGACCGAGCCGGTCGCCACGTCGTAGAAGCGGGGGAGCAGCAGGGCAACCGTCGATTTGCCGGATCCGCTGGAGCCGACGAGCGCCACCGTTTCGCCGGGCGCGACGTCGAGCGTGAATCCCTTGAGCACCGGATCGCTGACCGTGTAACCGAAGGTCACGTTGTCGAACACCACGTGTCCCTCGCCGCGCGCGAGCGGCGCCGCGTCGGGTTGTTCGGTGATCATCGGGTTGGCGTCGAGGATGTCGAGGATGCGCTCTCCACCGGCGCGAGCTTGCTGACCGAGCGCCAGCAGCATGGCGAACATTCGCACGGGCGCGACGAGCAACACGAGGTACTGCGAGAACAACAGGAACGTGCCCAGGCTCAGTTGGCCATGCAGCGCCAGCCATCCGCCGTAGCCCAGCACGGCGACCTGGCCGAGGACGGGGATCGACTGCATCGTCGGCGTGTAGCGGGCTTGCAGCCGCACGAGCCGCACGCGCGACTGGTACAGGTCCTTGCCGACGGCCGCGAGGTCGTCGAGTTCGCGCTGTTCCTGACCGAAGCCCTTCACGACGCGCACGCCGGTGACGGCCTCGTCGACGACGCCCGCCACTTCGGCGGCGCGCTGTTGCGCGTCCCACGATGCCGGGAAGATCGTGCGGCGGAGGCGAACGGCGACGATGAACATCGCCGGGATCGCGAGGACGGCGACCAGCGTGAGTTTGATCGACGTGAGGATCATCGCGGTGAGCGCGACGGCGAGCAGCACCACGTTGCCGGTGATGATCGGCAGCATCGTGAGCAAGCTCTGGATGAGCGCGGTGTCGCTCGAGGCGCGGCTCACGAGTTGGCCGGTCTGCATCTTGTCGTGGCTGGCGAAGTCGAGCCGCTGGAGGCGCTCGTAGACGGCGTTGCGAAGGTCGTACTGCACGTCGAGCGCGACGCGCCCGCCGTAGAAACGGCGGACGAACGCCAGCCCGAACGTGGCGATCGCCGTCACCACGAGGAGAGTCAGCCACGGTGTGAGCGACTCGGCGTGAAGGCGATGCTGTTGGAGGACGACGGCCTGGAGGTGCGTCTTCGGCTTCGAGTTCGGGAGGATGACGTGGTCGACGATGCGCCGCGACCAGAGCGGGACGAGCGCCTGCACGCCCTGGCCGACGATGGCGACACCGAAGGCCATGTACACGTTGCGTTTGTGGGCGGCGAGGAACGGCAGCATCAGCCGCTTCACCCAGCCGCCGGCTTCCTTCGGCGCCGGTTCGGGTACGGGGCGCGCGTGCGCTTGCGGTGTGCTCATGCCGCGCTCCGGTCACGCTTCGCCAACAGAGCCTGGTGGAATGCGACCAGCCCGTCGAGCGCCCGCCGCGCCGTCTTTGCGTCGGCGTGGCCGAGCAATTCTTGAACGGCCGACGCCATCGCGTGCTGCGCCGTGTCGTAGGCCTTCGCTCCTTGCGGCGTGATCGCCAGCGACACGCCGCGGCGATCGCCGTCGACGTCGGACCGCGTCACCCATCCCTTCGCCACGAGCCCGTCGACGAGGCCGGTCATCGACGGCCGCGTCACGTCGGCGGTCTGCGCAATCCGGCTGGCGCGTTCGGGGCTGTTGGCGATCAGGGTCAACACCCGGTACTGCGGCAAAGTCATCTGGTCGAGCGCCTTCTCGAGCGTCCGGCTCGCGAACGCCAGGGCTCGAACCGAGGAAATCAGTTCGTCATCCACATAGTTAGGATACCAAACAGTTAGGGACAAGCAGCGGTCGCAAGTCCCGCAGCGTCGCCTCGGGCCACTTCGTTACTTGGTCCCAAGTCAGCCGCACGCACAGCCAGCGAGTCGCCGCCGTCACCTTGTTCTGGCGGGTGGCGTCGTAGACGGGCTGGTCTCGGTGTTGCTGGCCATCGAGTTCGAGAAAGATCCCGAGCGCGGGCCAACAGAGGTCGACACGCGCGATAAAGCGCTCCGACATCGGATCGAAGATCCGCAGTTGGCGCGTCGGCGTCGGCAGCGTCGGGTCGGAACGAATCAGCTGGATCCCGAGCGTTTCCAGGAGCGAGTCGGTGTGCGGTAGCTGCACGCCGCCGCGGCTGCCGACGACACGGCGGATGCGTCGGTGCCGCCACGATCCGATGAGTTCCGGTGTGACGTGACCTTTCCGCAAACAGAACTCGAGCGCCTGTTCCCACTCGTCGTCTCCGAGCCGGTCCGCCAGTTCGAGCAATGTCTCGGCCGCATTCGTGCACCGCACCTGCGCGACCTCGACGGTGTCGCTCGGCATCCGTGACGTCCGAGACACACCCGCACGCCGGTTGCTACAGCTGCGCGGAACCCACACCTCGGGTCCGTCTGCCTGGACGTTGTCGAAGTTGAGCAATTCGCCGGCAACGAGGCCGTGACACACGCCGTGTGTGACCAGCGCCGTCGCACGCGCGATGTCGAGCTTGCTGGGCGGTTCCGGACCTCTTCCGTACACGCCTTGGATCATCAAGGTCCAGCGACCCGTCTTCAGGGCCCACTCGATCCTTGCTTTGCTCGCGCCGCCCTCGAGCGCTGCTGCGGTTGTGCGCAGTTCTCGCATTCGTCCTCCGTTCGGAATGGCGCACTTATCCCTGTGATCGCTGCTCGATCACAAGGCAAAGTGCGCCAATTACTCACGGGGGAGGTGCGTCGAACAGTTGTAACTCCGCTTCGGTGGGGACTTCAATGAGTTGTTGCCACTCCTCGAGGTGGGCGCGGGTGATGCCTTCTCGGGCGCGGGTTTCGACGCGGCGGACGAGTTCGTCGAGCGGTAGATCGAGGTACCGCAGTTCGACGGCGGCGCCGAGGCGGCGGGCGCCTTCGCGCAGCACGTCGCGTTCCGCGCGCGACCACGAGCCGAAGTCGATGACGACGTTGACACCGTGCGCGAGCAACTGCTGTGCCACTTCCCACATCTTCTCTTCGACGAGGGCGCGCGTCGGTACGTCCCACAGGTCGGTCATCCACTCGTCGGGTGAGAAGCGGACGGCGTCGTGCTCCGCCGCGAGTTGCTGGGCGAGGGTGGTCTTACCGGAGCCTGGCAGTCCGCAGGTGACGAACAGCCGCGGGCTCACCCTTGCAGTGCTTCGTGGTGACGGATCACCTCGGCGATGATGAAGTCGAGGAACGCGGCTGCGAATTCGGGGTCGAGTTGCGCTTCGGCGGCGAGGCTGCGCAACCGAGCCACCTGACGCGACTCGCGCGCGGGGTCCGCAGGCGGCATGCCGTGCGCGGCCTTCAGACGACCGACTCGCTGCGTGCACTTGAACCGCTCGGCGAGCAGATGCACGAGCGCGGCGTCGAGGTTGTCGATGCTGGCGCGCAGGTCTTCGAGTTCTTCCAGCGCCGCGGGATCGGGGTTCGCCATGCGAACATGCTGTCATGAGCTTCGACAATCGCGTCACGCAAATGCTCGGGGTCGAGATCCCGATCGTGCAGGCGCCGATGGGATGGATCGCGCGTTCGCAGCTGGCGTCGGCTGTGTCGAACGCCGGCGCCATGGGGATCATCGAAACCAGCTCAGGCGAACTCGAAAACGTCAAGGAAGAGATCCGCAAGATGCGGGACCTCACCGACAAGCCGTTCGGCGTGAACATCGCGCAGGCGTTCGTCCGCGACCCCGCAATCGCGGACTTCGTCATCGAGCAGGGCGTGAAGTTCGTGACGACCTCGGCGGGGAGCCCGACGAAGTACACCTCGGTGCTCAAGGACGGCGGACTCACGGTGTTCCACGTCGTGCCGAATCTTGCGGGCGCGCTCAAGGCGGTCGACGCCGGTGTGGACGGCCTCATCGTCGAAGGCGGTGAAGGTGGTGGATTCAAGAGCCCGCGACCGGTGGCATCGATGGTGCTGCTCCCGCTGATCCGCTCGAAGACCGACGTGCCGATCATCGCTGCGGGCGGCTTCATGGACGGACCGACGATGGCGGCCGCGCTGGCGATGGGCGCCGAAGGCATCCAGATGGGCACGCGCATGGTCAGCGCCGCAGAGTCGCCGGTGCACGACAATTGGAAGCAAGCGATCGTGCACGCCGGTGAAGCCGACACGATCGTGCTGGGTCGGGCGGGGCGGATGGCGATGCGCGCGCTGCGCACCGACCGCACGACCGCCCTGGAGTTCGACACCGACACCGAACCGATGGCGGCCTTCGGCGACGCGATGAAGCTCTACTTCGGCGGCGACATGGAAGCGGGCATCGCGTTGGGCGGCCAAGTGATGGGCCGCATCGACGCGGTGCGCCCGGTCGCGGATGTGATCACCGAGACCGCCGCGGACTGCATTCGCATCGTCGAGGAATTGGCCAAGCAGTACGGGGCGTAGCCTTGGCGCGTGACGACACTCGGTAACGCCCTCGACTTCTCGGGCCTCGTTGGCGAGTTGCGGTCGACGTTCGACGCGCGCATCACGCGCCCGTTGCAATGGCGACACGAGCAACTCGCACAGATGGAGAAGATGCTCGTCGAGAATGAGGACGAGTTCATCGCCGCGCTCGAGGCCGACCTCGGGAAGCCCGCCATCGAAGGCTGGGTGACGGACCTCGCGTTCGCCCGCGGCGAGATCAAGCTGCTGAACAGCAAGCTCGAGAAGTGGACGGCGGACGAGAAGGTCCGGATGCCGATGACCGTGCAGCCGGCGACGGGGCGCATCGTGCGTGAGCCGCTCGGCGTCGCGCTCGTGATCGCGCCGTGGAACTATCCGATCCAGCTACTGCTCGTGCCGATGGCGGCCGCGATTGCGGCGGGGTGCGCGGTGGTCGGCAAGCCGAGCGAAATCGCTCCGGCGTCGAGCGCGGCGATGGCGCGCCTGGCGCCGAAGTATCTCGACCCACGCGCCATCGCAATCGTCGAGGGTGGGATCCCCGAAAGCGACGCGTTGCTGCGCGAACGGTGGGACACGATCTTCTACACGGGCAACGGTCACGTCGGCCGCGTGATCGCCCGCGCCGCCGCCGAACATCTGACGCCGGTCACTCTCGAACTCGGCGGCAAGAGCCCCGTCATCGTCGACCGCGACGCCGATCTGAAGGTCGCGGCGAACCGCATCGTGTGGGGCAAGTTCCTCAACGCCGGGCAGACCTGCGTCGCGCCCGATCACGTGTTCGTGCACGAAGCCGTGCGCGAAGAGTTGACCGACCGCATGGCCAAGGCGATTGCGACGATGTACGGCGCGGATCCACAGCAAAGCCCGGACTACGCGCGCATCGTCAACGCTCGCCACTTCGCTCGCCTCGAAGGACTGATGGCGCGCGGCGCGTCGATCGCGTCGGGCGGACGGACCGACGCCGCCGACCGCTACGTCGAGCCGACGCTCATGGTCGACGTGGCGGACGACGCACCGGTCATGGCCGAAGAGATCTTCGGTCCGCTGTTGCCAATTATCGGCGTGTCCGACGTGGATGCTGCCATCGCGCGCGTGAACGCCGGTGACAAGCCGCTGGCGTTGTACGCGTTCTCGGGCGACGACAAGACGCTCGACCACGTGGTCGCCAACACGTCGTCGGGTGGTGTCGCGCTGAACCACGTCGTGTTGCAACTGCTGCCCGCGGGGCTGCCGTTCGGCGGTGTCGGCCAATCGGGCACCGGGGCGTACCACGGCCGCGCCAACATCGATGCCTTCTCGCACCGCAAGAGCGTGCTGCACAAGCCGACACGGATGGATCCGCCGCTGCTCTACCCGCCGTTCACGCGCGTGAAGAAGTGGATCATCCGACAGGCGATGACGCGGCTGTAGTCAGCGCGGCCGCCGTCGCTTCGTCGGCCGGCAGGAACGTTTCGATCGCCAGTTCCGACGTCGTCGCGTCGACGGCGCTGCCGAACGTGGCGATGAGGTTGATCAGACGCAGCGTGTCGTCACCGCGGCGCAGCTCCATCGTCACCGCCAAGCCGACGTCGCCGTCGATGCCTGCGAAGTCGACGTCGCGTACGTAGCCGCGCAGTTCGTCGGCGAGCGCGGCGAGCACGGGATCGCCGAGGGCGTCGATCTGTCGCTGCAATCCACTCAGCACGTGGTGTGCCATCGCGCCGAGGTTCGTAATCCGCTTCGCGAGACCGTTCGGGTGCAAGCACACGCGCAGCACGTTGAGCGGTGGCGTCAGCAACTCGGGTGCGATGTCTTCGGTGAAGAGCATCGCGGCGGCGTTAGCCATGACGAGGTTCCAGTGGCGGTCGACGACGAGCGCGGGCCACGGTTCGTGCGCGTGCAGCACGCGCTCGATCGCCGCGCGCGCGTCGCGTTGCTCGGGTGCGTCGATGGGCGCGTCGCCGAAGACCGGCGCGAGGCCGGCCGCGAGCAGCAGCCGGTTCGTGTCGCGCATCGGGATGTCGAGGGCGCGCGCCAAGTGCAACAGCAGCTCGCGGCTGGGTTGCGCGCGTCCCGTCTCGACGAAGCTCAGGTGGCGCGTCGACACGCCGGTGCGGCTCGACAGTTCGAGTTGGCTCAACCGCCGGTGCTGCCGCCACTGGCGCAGCAGTGATCCCGTGCCGGTTTCGAGGACAGGCAGAGCGGTCATGACGTCGAAGGTAATGAAACCCGTACACCGCGACCATGACCTGACAGGTAATTGGCCCGATGACCGACCGGGCGGAGGGTGGACGCATGGCACCCCTTCAATCCCGTGACGAAATCATCCAATCGTTTCAAGGAGCACTGACGCGGTTCTCCGACTTCGTGCGCCCGTTGACCGCCGAGCAGCTGGCGACACCGAGTCGCTGCGAAGGCTGGACGGTCGGCGACGTCGCCGGTCACTTCATCGGCTCGATCGCCGAGATCGCCGCCGGAGAAGTCGAAGGTCAAGGCACGCCGGCCGTGACGAACCGGCAGGTCGAGGCGCGTCGCGGCCGCACCGGAACCCAGCTCGCCGACGAGCTCGACGAAGCCGCGACCGCGGTGCCGGTGTTGCTGGCGGCATTCCCCGACGACGCGTGGGACGCACCGTTGGTGGGCTTCGACGGCACGCTGGCCGAGGGCGTCGAAGCGCTGTTGTTCGACGCCGCCGTACACGCCGACGACATCGACGACGCGCTCGACCTCGGCCACCACCCGAACCACGCGGAGCTCGTCGCCGCGCTCAGCCACGTCGCGTTCCACCTCGAGGATCAGGGCTGGGGTCCGGCGACCCTCGCGCTCGACGGCATGCCCGAGGTCGACATCAAAGGCGGCGGCGACCGCGTCACCGGCAACCCCGGACTGTTCGTCCTCGCCGCCACCGGTCGCGGCAATCCCGCCGATTTCGGCCTCGACGACACGGTGAACATTTACGGTTAGCTCCTAGGATCACTCGTCATGAGTGATCTCAGCTTTGACGGCAAGGTGGCAATCATCACGGGCGCGGGCGGCGGCTTGGGCCGCTCGCACGCGCTCGAGTTGGCGCGGCGCGGCGCGTACGTCGTGGTAAACGACCTCGGCGGCGCCATCAGCGGCGAGGGCTCGTCGCACACCGCAGCCGAAGCAGTCGTCCAGGAGATCAAGGCCGCGGGCGGCGAGGCCGTTGCCAACTACGACAGCGTCTCGACGCCCGAAGGCGGCGAAGCCATCGTGCAGACAGCCATCGACGCCTACGGCCGTGTCGACATCGTCATCAACAACGCCGGCATCCTGCGCGACAAGTCGTTCCACAACATGACGCCCGACCTCGTCGACCCCGTGTTCGACGTGCACCTCAAGGGCGCGTTCAACGTCACCCGTCCGGCGTACATCCGGATGCGCGAGCAGGGCTACGGCCGGATCGTCAACACCTCGTCGCCGGCCGGCGTCTTCGGCAACTTCGGTCAGACGAATTACGGCGCGGCGAAGATGGGTCTCGTCGGCTTCACGCGGGTGCTCGCCGTCGAAGGTGCGAAGAACAACATCAAGGCCAACGCCATTGCGCCCGTCGCCAAGACGCGCATGACCGAGGACCTCCTCGGCCCGATGGCCGACGGGCTGTTGCCGGAGCACATCACGCCGATCGTCGCCTGGTTGTCGCACGAGGACTGCCCGGTGTCGGGCGAGGTGTATTCGTGCGGTGGCGGTCGCGTGGCGCGCATCTTCATCGCCGTCGGTCCGGGTTACGTGAACAAGAGCCTCACGCTCGAGGACGTGCGCGACAACTTCGAGCAGATCCGTTCCGAGGCCGACTACATCGTGCCGGCGAACCTCGGCGAAGAGACGATGCTCACCATGAAGGCGCTCAGCTAACGAACGACGATCTGCCCGATCATCTTCGGGTGCACGAGGCACGCGTAGGCGTACGTGCCCGGCTTCGCGATACGAACGGTGTACTCGAGGTAGGGATCGGCGCCCATCAAACCTGAGGACCAGAACCCGGTGCCGTCGTAGGTGCCGGCGTCGAACTTCTGCGGGCCGTGGTCGTTCTCGTCCTGCGGGGGGACTTCGGGTGCGCCGCCGGCGATGCCGTGCACTTTCGGGTTGTACGTGATCTCCTTCGGCGAAAACCGCAGGATCGGGAGGTAGGCGGGAACGTCGAAGCTGATGGTGTGGTTGCCGACGACCTTCCAGGTGATCGGATCACCGGCTTTGGCTTCGATCCGGCGGGGAATGAACTCGTTCACCGTCGCGTGGATCGAGCCGTCGCTCGGGAGTCCCGCGAACGGACCGGTGAGCTTGTGGCCTTCGAAGCTGATCTTGCCGTCGTCGCGCGCGTCGCGGAAGGTTCGCACGAGCGGCGCCACAGCGGACTCGGCCGCCTTGCGCGCGTCGCGCGCTTGGGCGGACGACGACGCGATCTTTGCGGTCGGTTTGACCACGTCCACTTCGACCTGCTGACCGGGGCCGTGCACCGCGCAGTAGAAGAAGTACGCGCCCGGCTTGGCGGTCTTGGCGATCGGCATGCGGAAGGTGTTGCCGCGCGGCCCTGAGTACGGCAGCACGCCGCTGTTGTAGAACGACTGCGTCCCGTCGAACGCGGGCTGGCGTTGCTGCGCAGAAGTGCACGCCTGCGTCGGATCGGTCGGCGGCGCGCCCGATCGGAGATAGCACGGTTGCGCGACGTTCTGGTTGACGGTCGACTGGTCGGACGTGGCCTCGAGCAAGTCGCCTCCGCTCGACAACCGGTCGATCAGATCGTTGACGTCGTTGAAGGGAACGTCCGGCGGATTGTCGATATCGGGCAGCTCGGGATAGTCGGCCCGCAACGCTCGCCACGTGGCGACGACCTTCTCAGCGTCCTTCGCCGGTTTGGCGGCCTTGAGCTTCGCGGCGAACTCGGGGAACGTGGCGTCACTCGGCCCGTCGGGATTGACCATCTCGTCGTTGCGCTGCGCCAGATCGGTGTAACCGTTGAACAACGTGAACCACTTGCTTATCTGGCGTACCGATTTGCTCGTCGTCGTTCCGCCCGTGACGGTGTGCGGTTCGCCGGTCCACGTCTGCTTGAACACGAGCGTCTCGCCCGGCTTCACCGTCACTTTCGACGGGAAGTCCGCGGCCACGAAGGTCGCGACATCGTCGGGGCTGTAGTCGACGAGCACCTGGCGTTCGCCGCCGCCGCCGCTCGTCCCGCACGCGGTGAACGCCGTAGCCAACATTGCAACCATCGCAATCCGCCGAATCATGCAAGCGACCATAGGCCCGCGCGGCAGGATGGGGATGTGACCCGCGTCATCGAAACGCCGCTTTCGATCGGATCGCTGACGGTACGAAACCGCCTATACCGCGCACCGGTGCTGGAAGGGGTCGGCGACGGGCCTGATGCCGGCGACAAGTACGCCGCGCACTTCGTCGAGAACGCGCGCCACGGCGTCGGCATGATCGTGCAGGGTTCGACGTGCATTTCGGTCGAAGGCCGGACCGGGCCCGGCATGTCGTGCGCCGACACGCGCCAGAAGGTGATGCGGTTCGCCCCGATGGTCGACGCCGTGCACCAGGCGGGAGCCGCCATCGTGTTGCAACTCGGCCACGGTGGCTTGTACGCCATCGAGGCGTGGCACGAGCCCTACGCCACGAATCGCACGGCGCCGTTACTCGCGGCGTCGAAGCCGCCGTGGCCGATCGCGATCGCGTTCCGCGGCGTCCCCGTCCACGCGCTCTCGAGTGACGAAGTGCGTGCGCTCGCCGTCACCTACGGCCGCGCGGCCGCGTGGGGGAGAGAGGCCGGCTACGACGCCGTGCAACTCGGCAACGCCAACGCCAAGTTGCTCGACCAGTTCCTGTCGCCGTTCTACAACCGGCGCACCGACGAGTTCGGTGGATCACTCGAGAACCGCGCGCGCGTCATCCGGCTGATCCGCGAGGAAGTCGCGCGTCAGGCTGGCGACGACTACCCGTGTTTGGTCAAAGTGCCGTGCGAGTTCGGAGGCCTTCCGGGTACGAAACACATCGGCTTCGACGACGCCCTGCGGTTGGCGACCCTGTTCGAGGAGTGGGGTTTCGACGCGCTCACGCCCGTCGAGGTGGGCGTGTTCCCCGACACGATCCTGTGCCGCGGCGGCGTACCCGACGGCTTGTGGACGAACAGCGGCATGAAGACCCGTCTGCAGAAGGCGGCACCGAAGCGGTTCCGACGCGGCGTGCTCAAGGCGGGCGCCTGGTACGGAGGCAAGCGTGCGCCGTTCACTCCGGTGTGGAATCGAAATCTGTTCACCGCGGTGAAAGGCCTTGTGTCCATCCCGGTGTTCGCCGTCGGCGGTATCCGCACTGCCGAAGAAGCGAACGCGATCCTCGATGCCGGTGCCGCCGACATGGTCGGCATCGGGCGACCGTTCTACGCCGAGCCCAATCTCGCCGAACGCATCCTCGCCGGCGACGGAGCGCCGCGGCTGTGCCGCAACTCGAACAAGTGCGTGTCCGCGCAAATGCTCGGCATGCGCGGCGTTTGTTACAACCCCGAGGTCACGAAGATTCGTCGCGGAGCGGCAGGCGGAGCCACGACAGCATCTCCTTGAGCGCGCCGTAGGCCGCGAGTCGCGCCTCGTCGGTTGCAGCGTTCTCGGCGGTTTCGACTTGCTCCCACATGCGGTTGATCATCGACGGGCCGACTTCGAGCAGCGCCGCGCTTCCCGCGCTCGCCCACCGCGCCAGCACGTAGTGCACGAGCCCACCGACAGGGATGCCGAGGTTTGCGCCGAGTGCGTCGAGCGTGTCGAGGGGATCGCTGTGCGCGTAGAGCGCGACGTCAGACTTGAAGTTGGCGTCCTTGTCGTCGTCCGGCCACTCGCCGCGCCACGGTTCGACGCGCACGTCGCGTCCGGGCGTCACCGGTGCACGGCGCGCAGCCCTGCCCACGCCAGATTGGCGACGCGGCTCGCGGCGACCGCAGCCGGCTCCTTCGCGCCGCCGGCTACCCAGCGGCGGCTGGCGCTTTCGGCCATGCCGACGATGGCGTGCGCGAGCAGGTCGCGGTGCTCATCGTCGAGGTCGGCGTCGATCAGCGCGGCGACGAAGTCGGCGATGGTGTCCTCGACGGCGTTGACAGCCGCCGCGAACTCTTCGTCGCGGCGCGTGCCGTCGCCGAACAGGAGCACGAACGACGAGTGATGGTCGGCGACGAACTGGAAGTACGCGGTCAGACCGGTTTCGACCTGCTCGCGGGGCGTCGGCGCCTGCGCAGTCGCTTCGGTGATCGCCGTGAGCAGTTGCTGGCCGACCTCGTCGAGCAGCTCGGTGAACAGTGCCCGCTTCGACCGGAAGTGCTGATACAGCACGGGCTTGGTGACCCCGGCGGCCTCCGCGATGTCGTCCATCGATGTGCCGTGCATGCCGCGCGCCGCGAACAACGCAAGCGCCGTTTCGACGAGCTGTTGCCGGCGTTCAGCCGCGGGAAGTCGGACCGCCATAGGGAGTTACCAGACAGTAACCGCGGCGCCGTTTTGCGCGTAACACCTCAGGCGTAGGGTGCGCGGTATGGCCAAAGTCACCGCATTTCCTTCGGGCACGCCTTCATACGTCGACATCGGCTCGCCCGATCCCGACGCCACCGCGGCCTTCTACAGCGCACTGTTCGGCTGGAGCGTCGACGACCTCGGCCCCGACGCCGGCGGCTATCGGATGGCGCGCATCGAGGGTGACGACGTCGCTGGCATCGGTCCCGCGCAGAATCCCGGTCCGCCGTTCTGGACGACGTACTTCACCGTCGACGACGTCGACCTCACCGCCAAGAAGGTTGAAGCCGCGGGCGGTTCGGTGTTGGCACCTCCGATGGACATTCCCGGCGGCGGGCGCATCGCGGTGTTCGCCGATCCGCACGGCGGCGTCTTCTCCGTGTGGCGCGCCGGCGAGACAAGCTCGAACCGCGTCAACGAGCACGGCGCGTTGTGCTGGAACGAGTTGAACACGCGCAACATCGACGCCGCGAAGAAGTTCTACTCCGACGTGTTCGGGTGGACGTGGGGCGGCGGAGCCGACTACAGCGAGTTCATGGTCGACGGACGCGTCGTCGGCGGATGCATGCCGATGACGCCGGAGCGTTTTCCTGCCGAAGTTCCCGAACACTGGCTGGTGTACTTCGCGGTTGACGACGTCAACGCCGCCGTAGCGAAAATCCAAGAGCTCGGCGGGACCACGATGATGGAGCCGTTCGAGGCGGGTGGCGTCGGCATGATGACGGTCGCGATGGACCCGCAGGGCGCGGTGTTCGCCGTGATCGAACTCAACGAGCAGGCCGCAGCCCAGTAAGCAACACGTCGATCAGCTCGACCACTTCGGCGCGCGCCGCCGTCGGGTCCTCCGCGTCGGCGACGTAGACGCACGCCTCCTTGAGTGCGCCCGCGAGCATGAGTGCGAGCGGTCGCAGCGGCTGGCGCCGGAGGACGTCGGCGGTCATGCCCTTGCGCAAGGCGCCGCGCAGCCCGACAGCGCCGAAGCGGATGTCGACGTCGCGGATGGCATCAGCGTCGAGCACCGACCGCGCGTCGCGCAGCACGATGCGGCGCACCGACGGGTCTTGGTGCGCGTCGATCCAGAGGTGACAACCCTTCCGCAACGCTTCCCAGGGGTCACGCTCCATGAACACCGTTGCTACGCGGTCGGCGATCTCTTGCTGTACCTGCTCGTAGACGGCGCGGAACACGTCCTCCTTGCCGGAGAAGTGGTGGTACAGCGCGCCCTTGGTGACGCCCGCCTTGGCGGCGATTTCTTCGGTGTTCGTGCCGGCGAACCCCTGCCCGCCGAAGATCTGCCGGGCTGCCGTCACCAGTGCTGCACGAGTCTGGATCCCTTGCGCGGCCTTTTTGTCGGCCGCGCTCTTGACGTGCATACTCACAGTATGCATGATACATACCTACCGACGGTATGTAAGGAACATACCGGCAGTACGGGGGAACTGAAAAGGAACGACATGCCGAAATACGTGATCGAGCGGGATCTGCCGGGCGCAGGCAAGCTGAGCGCCGACGAACTCCAAGCCATCAGCCAGAAGTCCAATCAGGTCCTCGCGGACCTCGGCCCCGACATCCGCTGGCTCCAGAGCTACGTCACCGACGACACCATCTACTGCGTCTACGTGGCGCCCGACGAGGACATCCTCTACGAACACGCGCGCTGCGGCGGCTTCCCCGCCACGCGCGTCCAGAAGGTCTCGACGGTCATCGACCCGTCGACGGGCGAGGTCTAACGAACGCGAAGAGGCCCGCCCCTCGGGGCGGGCCTCTTTTCGCGTTGACGCGCGGGTTAGTACTGGATGACGGAGCGGGCGACTTCGCCGGTCTGCATGGCGTCGAACGCGTCGTTCACTTCCTCGAGGGTGATGGTGCGGCTGATGAGCTCGTCGAGCTTCAGCTCGCCCTTCTTGTAGAGCTCCACCAGCTTCGGCACGTCCTTCTGCACGTTGGACGAGCCGTACCAGCATCCCTTGATCGTCTTCTCGGCGAGCACCACGCCGAAGAACGCCGGCAGGGTCACCATCGCGTCCATCTTCGGAACGCCGACGAGGATCGCCTGGCCGCCGCGACGCGCCATGTTGATCGTCTGGTCGATGGTGGCCTGGAGGCCGATGACCTCGAAGGCGACGTCAGCGCCGCGGCCGCCAGTCATCTCCATCACCTGTGCGACGGCATCGGTCTGGCTGGCGTTGATGGTCGCCGTCGCGCCGAACTCCTTCGCGAGCTGCAGCTTCGATTCGACCATGTCGATAGCGATGATCTCCTTGGCGCCCTTGATGCGCGCACCCTGGATCACGTTGAGGCCGACGCCACCGCAGCCGACGACGGCAACGGTGTCACCGGGCTTGATGTCGGCCGTGTTCATTGCCGCACCGGTGCCCGTGAGCACACCGCAGCCGATGAGGGCGGCGACGCGAAGGTCGACGTCGCTGTCGATCTTGACGACGGCGACGTCAGGCAGGATCGAGACTTCCGAGAAAGTGCCGGCGCCGGCCATCTGCGGCAGCGGTGCGCCTTCGGACGTCGCACGGGTCGTGCCGTCCATCATCGTGCCCGCGGCCAACGCGCCCGAGGCCGCCTCGCACAGGTAGCCCTGGTCCTTCTTGCAGAAGAAACATTCGCCGCACTGTGGCACCCACGAAATGACGACGTGGTCGCCGACGGCGACGTTGGTGACACCCTCGCCGACTTCCTCGACGACACCGGCACCCTCGTGGCCGAGGATGATCGGCGGCATGGCGAACATCGTGCCGTTGGTCATCGACAAGTCGGAGTGGCACACACCCGACGCGCCCATGCGGACCTTCACTTCATGCGCGTGCGGCGCCTCGACCTCGACATCGGTACGGATGACGAGGGGCTGGTCCTGCCCGACGAAAACGGCAGCCTTGGACATGTTCACTCCCTAGTTGGTTCTCACGAAACGGATGCCGACCCTACTCCGAGGTACGGAGGCGGTTCACACCGCGATCGGTCGAATGGCGACGTCGCGGGTGACGAAGCGGAAGAGACCTGCCGCCTCCTCCGCGCGTGCCCGCGGCGAGTACTGCTCTGCGTCGTGGGACGGCCCGAGGTCGACGGAGAATCGCAGGCGACCGTCGCGGTCCGCGGTGACGCGGCTCGCCCCGACGGCGTAGGTCGCGCCCGGCTTGTACCGCGGCGCCGTCACGATGTCGGCGACACCGGTACCCGTCACCGTCAACCCGTCGGCGCGCACGTTGGTGAGGTCGAGGAATTCCGGATGGTCGCGGGTGACCGTCACGTCGTAGTCGTAGATCGAAAAGTGCGACGCGATGGAGCGGTAGCGGAACGACGCCGGCAGCGGGGAGCTCGTCGGATGCTTCGTGGGCTTGGCGAGGCGCTCGTAAATGAACGGCAGCTGGCGCTCGCGCAGCCAGTACGTCCACCAACGCCATGTGTGCGTGCCTTCGGATTCGCGGTAGTCGAACGCGCCGACGTGCTTCGCCGCGGTCATCGCGTCGCGGAACGCTTCGTTGTCGTACCTGAAGGCGGTGTCGACCGCCAGCAACAAGCACAGGTTCGTGCTCAGGTCTTCCTGATTGGCGCACGACGCGCCGAGGTCCATCGTGACGCCGACATTGTCGAGGTTGGAGGCGAGTGGCGTCGGCGTGTTGCCGTAATAGAACGCGCCGAACTCCTGGTTCTGCACCTGATCGGTACCCGGCACCCACGGCGTGCCGAGGCCCGACATGTCGCGCGCGCCGACGTTCGACGACATCGCGCCGGCGGCGACAAATAGGTCGGGCGCTTTCGCGGCGAGGTGCAGCGCGCCGTAGCCGCCGTTCGACAGTCCGTCGATGGCGCGTCCGCTGCGATCGGGAATCGTCTGGAAGTGACGGTCGACGTAGGGGATCAGGTAGCGCAACACGTACTGCTCGATGAGGAACGATCCGTCGTAGTAGTCGTGCCAGTTGCCGTCGTTGCCGTCGGGCATCACCGCGATGACCGCGTGCGACGGGTCCGTCGCGTAAAACCCGTCGAGGATCGTGCGGATGTCGCCGTTGTGAGGATTGGCCCAGTCCTGCTCGTCGCCCCCACCACCGTGGAGGAGGTACACCACCGGATAGCGCAGTCCGCTGGTGCCGTAGCCCGGCGGGAGGTACACGCACGCGCCCGAGATGAACGCCAACGAGTTGTCGGCGCGGCGCGGTCCGTCGGGAACGATGCGCGTGATCGTCGAACCCGACGGCGCCGTCTGGGTCTTGCACGACTCGATCGGCGGCAGATGGTTGGCGTCGTTGAAGTTGTTGCGTCCCTGCGCGCCGCACTGGTCGCCGCTGCCGATGCCGGCAGTGGTGCACCCCGGCGGGTTGTCCTCTGCGGGTGTGACTTCATCTGAGGCGGCGCGCGCCGGAACGATCCCCAGCACTACGACCGCGCACGCCAAACTCAGCGCCCAAATCCGTTTCCCCATGCCGACGGCGAATCTATAGGTTGCGTCGCCATGTCCGCTGAGCCCGCGAGCCCGCCCAGCCACATCGGACTCGCCTCCGGCGAGCCATTGATCGTTGGCCGCGAGGTGACGAAGCGGTTCGGGGCGTTCACCGCGGTCGACGCCATCGACTTCACCGTGCAGCGCGGCGAGACGTTCGGTTTTCTCGGGCCCAACGGTGCGGGCAAGAGCTCGACGATGCGCATGGTCGGAGCGGTGTCACCCATCACGAGCGGCCACTTGTCGATCCTCGGCATGGATCCTGCGGTCGACGGGCCGCGGATACGCGCGCGCCTCGGCGTCGTCGCACAAGACGACAACCTCGACACTGAGCTCACCGTCTGGGACAACCTCGTCATCTACGGGCGTTACTTCGGCCTGCCGATGTCGGAGATCCGCCCGCGCGCGGAGGAGTTGCTCGACTTCGTGCAGCTGCGCGACCGGCGCGACGACAAAGTCGATCCGCTGTCGGGCGGCATGAAGCGTCGCTTGGCCATTGCGCGGTCGCTCATCAACCGACCCGAGCTGTTACTGCTCGACGAACCGACGACGGGCCTTGACCCGCAAGCGCGCCACTTGCTGTGGGAACGGCTGTGGCAGCTCAAGGGCGAGGGCGTGACCATGGTCCTCACGACCCACTACATGGACGAGGCGGAGCAGCTGTGCGACCGGCTCGTGATCATGGATCAGGCGCGCATCGTCGCCGAGGGTTCACCGCGCCAACTGATCGAGCGCTACGCCAGCCGCGAGGTCGTCGAGCTGCGCTACCACAGCGCCGCGGATCGCGAGTCGGCGCTGCCGCGCCTCGTCGAGACGTTCGACCGCGTCGAGGGACTGCCTGATCGGGTGTTGGTCTACGCCGACGACGGCGATCACGTGTCGGCGCACCTCGGCGGGGGCGACGCGCCGAAGCCGGCGTCGGTGCTCGTGCGCCGCAGCTCGCTCGAAGACGTCTTCCTGACGCTCGCCGGCCGAACGCTGGAGGACTAAGTGCTCACGACCGGGTCGGTGCGCGTCTTCGAGCGCCAAGCGCGCGTGTACCGAACGCTGTGGCGAGGATCGGTGATTTCGCACTTCGCGATGCCGCTGATGTTTCTCGGCGCGATGGGGGTCGGCCTCGGGCCGATCGTCGACGCGCGCACGCGTAACGTCGGCGGCGTCGGTTACCTCGCGTTCATCGCGCCGGGGTTGCTGGCGTTCATGATCGCTCAGTCGGCGGCTGCCGAGGCCTTGTGGCCTGTGATGGCCGGGCACAAGTGGCTCGGCTTCTACCACGGCACCGTCGCCACGCCGATCGAAGCGACCGAAGTGTTCTCGGGCTACATGCTGTGGCTCGCCGCGTACGACGCGCTCATCGCCACGTTGTTCATCGTCGCTGCAACGCTCCTCGGCGGCGTGTCGTCGTGGTGGGCCCCGCTCGCCATTCCCGCGGCCGTGCTCGGAGCGTTGTGCTTCGCGGTTCCGTTCTCGGGCTTTTCCATGAGCCGCGAGAACGACTTCGGGTTCTCCGCGTTGCTGCGCCTCACGGTGATGCCCTTGGCGATGTTCTCCGGCACGTTCTTTCCCGTGAGCCAACTGCCGGCGTGGCTCCGCACGGCGACGTTGCTCTCGCCGCTGTACCACTCGATCGAGTTGTGTCGCGCCGCGACGACGGGTCACGCGCGCTCGGTGGCGGCGACGGTCGGCCACATCGCGTTTCTCGTCATCGTGATCGCCGCGACGTCGCTCGGCGCGCGGCGATCGTTTCGGCGGAGGCTGGCGCTGTGACGGCGACGCTGTTGGCGCGCCGGGTGGTCGAGCGCAACGCCATGGCGTACCGCCGCATGTGGCTGTCGTTCACCTCAGCGTTCGTCGAGCCGGTCCTGTACTTGTTGTCGGTCGGCATCGGCGTGGGGGCGTTGGTCGGCAAGCTGCCGGGCCCCGGTGGACACCTGTTGACGTATCGCGAGTTCGTCGCCCCCGGGCTGCTCGCGTCCTCCGCGATGCTCGGTTCGGTTTTCGACACGACCATCGCGTTCTTCGTCAAGTACAAGTACCTGAAGACGTACGACGCCATGCTGGCGACGCCGATCAGCATCGCTGACCTGTCGATCGGTGAGGTGTTGTGGGGCCTGTTGCGCGGCGTGATCTACGCGGCGGGGTTCCTCGTCGTGATGCTGGCGTTCGGAATGCTCCACTCGTGGTGGTCGCTGCTGTGCGTGCCGGTCGCGCTGCTCGTCGGATACGCCTTCGCCGGCGTCGGTCTCGCAGCGACGACGTTCATGCGTTCGTGGACGGACTTCGACTACATCAACGGTGCCATCTTCCCGATGTTCCTGTTCTCGGCGACGTTCTTCCCGTTGACCCGGTACCCGGAAAGTGTGCGGACGATCGTGAGTTGGACGCCGCTGTACCAAGGCGTCGCCCTCGAACGCGCCCTCGTCGTCGGCGCCGTGGGCGGCGGCCTCGTCGTGCGCGCGCTCTACCTCGCGGTGATGGGCACCGTCGGGCTGCGCATCGCGATTCGACGCCTAGGACACCTGCTCCAACCGTGACACGGCGCCCAACACGGCCTTGAGCGACGCCGCGAGGATCGACGGGTCCTTGGCGACACCCCACCGGATGCCATCCTCGTTGCGCGCTTCGACGTAGGCGACGGCCGTCGCCTCGGCGCCCGCCGACACCGCGTGCTCGGCGTAGTCGGTGACTTCGACGTCGATGTCGAGTTGTGACTGGAGGGCGTGGACGAACGCGGCGACGGGCCCGTTGCCGGTGCCCGTGACCGTCTTGTGCTCACCGCGGACGAGGAGCTGCGCGGTGATGGTCGCGCCCTTGTCGTTGGTGGTCATCTCGTGGCTGAGGAGTTGGTACGCCGGCTCGGCCGGGAAATACTCCGTCTCGAAGTTCGCCCACATGGCGGCGGGTGAGATTTCCGTGCCGGTGTCTTCCGTCACGTGCTGGATAGCGCGGCTGAATTCGATCTGAAGCCGACGCGGCAGCTCGAGGCCGTGCTCGGCCTTCATGATGTAGGCGACGCCGCCCTTGCCCGACTGGCTGTTGACGCGCACGACGGCTTCGTAGGTGCGCCCGACGTGTTTCGGGTCAATCGGCAGGTAGGGAACGCCCCACTCTTCGTAGTCCTCACCCTGCTCGGCGTACAGCGCGTCGAAGCCCTTCTTGATCGCGTCCTGGTGCGAACCCGAGAACGACGTGTAGACGAGGTCGCCACCCCACGGATGACGCGGCGAGACCGGCAGGCGGTTGCAGTACTCGGCGACGCGGCGCAGCGCGTCGATGTCGGAGATGTCGAGTTCGGGGTCGATGCCTTGGCTGAAGAGATTCATCGCCAGGTTGACGATGTCGACGTTGCCGGTCCGCTCGCCGTTGCCGAACAGCGTGCCTTCGACGCGGTCGGCGCCTGCCATGACGCCGAACTCCGCGGCGGCGACGCCCGTCCCGCGGTCGTTGTGCGGGTGCAGCGACAGCACGATGCGGTCGCGGTGCGGCACGTTGCGGTGGAAGTACTCGATGACGTCGCCGTAGATGTTGGGCGTGTACATCTCCACCGTCGCCGGGAGGTTGAAGATGACTTTGGTATCGGCGTCGGGTTCGATCACGTCGAACACTGCCGCGCACACTTCGATCGCGTAGTGGATCTCGGTGCCGGTGAAGGACTCGGGGGAGTACTCGTAGCGGATGTTCGAACCGGTCAGGTTCTGCTCGAGCTTGCGACACAACTTCGCGGCGTCGGTCGCGATCTGCTTGATGCCGTCCTCGTCCATGTTGAACACGACGCGGCGCTGCAGGATCGACGTCGAGTTGTAGAAGTGGACGATGGCGTTGTTCGTGCCCTCGAGGCACTCGTAGGTGCGCGCGATGAGTTCGTCGCGGCACTGCGTCAGTACCTGAATCGTGACGTCATCGGGGACGAGGTCGTCTTCGATGAGTTGGCGTACGAAGTCGAAGTCGGGTTGCGACGCCGACGGGAAGCCGACCTCGATCTCCTTGAACCCCATGTCGACGAGCGTGGTGAACATGCGCAGCTTGCGCGTCGGATCCATCGGATCGATCAGCGCCTGGTTCCCGTCGCGCAGGTCAACTGAACACCACAGCGGTGCCTTCTCGAGTTGCACGTTCGGCCACCGGC
>JBEEFV010000002.1:0-56310 GCA_041166405.1 Actinomycetota bacterium
ACCCCTCGACGCTGATCGAGGTTCTGGGCGAGGCCGCCGAGCCGGCGCGGGACGCACCCGTCGCCACGCTCGACGCCGCCACCGCAGACGCGGCCATCGCCGCGCTCGCGGCGGCCCTCTAACCCTCGCTCGCTCTCTCCCGCCCGAACTGGCCGTACGAAACGGCCCGATAGGGCCGTTTCGTGCGACCAGTTGGCCTGTGGGGGCGACTTTTCCCCTGATTGTGGTTGCAAGTGGCGCGGACGACCCTTAAAGTGTCGCGAAGTGGCGGACCGGGGAGGGACCGGGGCCAATTTCGGAGTCGACGTGGCGGAACTTTTCAGCGGGCACAGCGAGCACACGCTCGATGCCAAGGGGCGGGTGATCGTGCCCGCGAAGTACCGCTCGTACTTCGCCGAAGGTGGACACCTCGGCATCGCCAGCAACCGCTCGCTCGCCTTGTGGACGCATGCCAGTTATGAGCGCCAGGCGCAGCAGTGGATCGAAAAGATGGAATCGGGCGCGCCCGGTGCAGAAGAAGAGGCCGAGTTCTGGTCGTCGAACATCGAGGACGTCACCGTCGACGCCTCGACCGGTCGTCTGCTCGTGCCCCCTTATATGCGTGAGCACGCTCGCCTTGAGCCCGGACAAGCCGTACGCCTCAGCGGTCGCCTCACCCACATCGCCGTGTGGAACCCCAACCTCTTCGACGAGCGAGTGGCGACCGTCGCCGGACCCAAGTTCACGAAGGACAACGCGTGATGACCTCGCGCGGAACATCAGCTGCCCTCCGGCCGGAGCCGATGGAGTATTCAACTCCGCCCGCTCTGTCGGTGGTGACCGGGAGACAAAACCCGCAACCTTCCCCCCGGCCGGGGGGTTGCTGATGGCCCGCGCCTTTTCCCACGAGCCCGTCATGCGCGCCGAAGTCGTCGACCTGTTCGCGCCCGTGCCCGACGGCGCGGTCGTCGACGCCACGCTCGGCGGCGCCGGCCACGCCACGGCGATCCTCGACGCGCACCCGAACCTGTCGGTCATCGGCCTCGATCGCGACCCGGACGCGATCGAGGCCGCGACCGAACGGCTCGCGCCGTACGGCGCGCGCGCCGAAGTGCACCACGCGCGCTTCGACGCGTTGCGCGACATCGTCGACGGACCCGTCAGCGGCGTCCTGTTCGATCTCGGTGTCAGCTCGCCGCAGCTCGACCGCGGTGAACGCGGCTTCGCGTTCCGCAACGACGGTCCGCTCGACATGCGCATGGATCCGACGACGGGCCGCAGTGCGGCCGACCTCGTCAACGAGTCGTCGGTCGACGAGCTGGCGCGCGTCCTGCGCGACGGTGGCGAAACACGTTGGGCGTCACGCATCGCCCGAGCGCTGGTCGCCGCGCGTCCGATCGAGACGACCGCGCAACTCGCAGAACTCGTGCGCAACGCCATTCCCGCGGCGGCACGGCGCAAGGGCGGCCACCCGGCGACGCGCACGTTCCAAGCGCTGCGCATCGCGGTGAACGACGAGCTGGCGATCCTGCCGGGTGCGATCGACGACGCGATCGCGATGTTGGCTGTGGGAGCAAGGTGCGTTGTCCTCGCCTATCACTCGGGCGAGGACCGCATCGTGAAAGAACGGTTCAACGAAGCGGTGACCGGCGGGTGCACGTGCCCGCCGAACCTGCCGTGCGTGTGCGGCGCCGAGCCCAAGGTGAAACTTGTGTTCCGAGGCGCGCACAAGCCGTCGGCAGAAGAACTTGCGCGCAACCATCGCGCCGAAAGCGCGCGCCTGCGGGCGTGCGAGGCGGTGGCGTGATGGCTGCGCGTGCAGAAAGTCTCGGGCGTCCTTCCCCACGCCCGACACCACGCCGGGGAGCGCGGCCTGCGCCGCGTTCCCCGCGTCCAACGCAACACCCGAGCACGCGGCGCCGCGTCTCCGCCCGGCAGCGGCGCCGCCTGCTCGTCACCATGTGCACCACGATCACGGTCGCGCTCGCGTTCGGCGTCGCCATCTCGCAGGTGATCGTGGCGCAGAACCAGGATCAGCTCGACAAGCTCAATCATCGAGTCGACGCTGCCCAGCAGCGGTACGAACGGCTGCGGTACCAAGTGGCCGAACTCGAATCGCCCGAGCGCGTCGTCGCCGCCGCGCACAACCGCCTCGGCATGATCGAACCGCAAAAGGTCAACTATGTGCCGCCCGTCGTCGACAATCCGGTCGACAGGAGCGCACACGTGACGGACGCGCCGGACTGGCGTCTCGTCAAAGCCGAACTGGCGAAGAAATGACCATCGCGCTCGACGACCGTCGCGCGGCGCGCCCGCGCCCGAAGACACAGGCGCGCCCCCGCTCGCGGCCGGTGGTGCGCGACCGCGCCATTCGTCGCTATCACCCGGTCGAGCCGATGCCCTCGATGGGTCGCGTCGCGACTGTCGGCGTGGCGCTGTTCGTCGTGTTGGCGATCGTCGTCGTGAAACTCGTCTACGTGCAAGCCGTCCAGCACGATCGCTTCGAAGCGCTCGCCGTCAACCAGATCCGTCACACCATTCCTCTGGCGGCGACGCGCGGCAGCATCCTCGACCGCAACGGGCGCGACCTCGCGTTGTCGATCGATCGCACGACCATCTACGCCGACCCGTCGCTCGTCGAAGACCCGCTCGCGGCCGCAAAGGCGCTGTCGCCCGTGCTCAAGTTGCCCGTGCGGTCGTTGCAGGAATCGTTGACGAAGTCGGGGCGCTTCGTCTATCTGGCGCGCAAGGTCGACGACGCGACGGCGAAGAAGGTCAAGGAGCTGCACCTCGCCGGGGTCGCGCAAACGAGCGAGTCGGCGCGCATGCGCCCCGCTGCCGACTTGGCGGCGCCGCTCATCGGGGCTGTCGGCCTCGACAACGACGGGCTCGGTGGTCTCGAGCGCCAGTACGAGTCGACGCTCGCCGGCAAGCCGGGCTCGATCATCGTCGACGCCGACCGGCACATGCGGCAGATCGCGTCGGGAGAGAAGAAGGTCACGCCGAGCGTCGCGGGAAATGATCTCGAATTGACCATCGACCGCGGCCTGCAATACGAAGCCGAACGGTTGCTGTCCGACGAGATCGTGAAGTCGCATTCCAAGGGCGGGATCGCGCTCGTCATGAACACCCAGACCGGCGACGTGCTGGCCATGGCGAACCTCCACGAATCCAAGCCCGGCGGACCGGTCGTGCAGGCGGCGCGCAACACTGCGGTGACCGACGTGTACGAACCCGGCTCGGTCAACAAGCTCATCACGATGGCGGGCGCCATCGAGGACGGCGCCATCAAAGTCAGCGACCGCTTCAACGTGCCCGATCACCTCAAGGTCGGCAGCCACGTGTTCTCCGACCACGACCCGCACGCGGTCGTGAACTGGGGCCCGACCGACATCATGCGCGAGTCGTCGAACATCGGCACGATCATGATTGCGCAGCGCCTCGGCCAGCAGCGCCTCGGCGATTACCTGTCGGACTTCGGTTTCGGTACGAAGACGGGCATCGACTTCCCGGGCGAGTCCGCCGGTTTGCTGCGCCCGACGTCGAGTTGGTACAGCACCGACATGGGATCGATCCCGATCGGCCAAGGCGTGTCGGTGTCGGCACTGCAAATGCTTGCGGCGTACAACGCCGTCGCCAACGACGGTAAGTACGTTTCGCCCCGCCTGGTGCGCGCCACCATCGACGGCAACGGTGTGCGTCACGCCACTCCCGAAGCGCACACGCGGCGCGCCGTGTCGGATGCGACGGCGCACGCCGTGACTGCCATGCTCGAAGAAGTAGTCAAGGGCGGTACGGGCACGCTGGCGCAGATCCCTGGCTACCGCGTCGCCGGCAAGACCGGCACGGCCCGCAAGCCCGCGCCCGGCGGCAAGGGTTATCTCGACGGGGCGTACATGTCGTCCTTCGCCGGGTTCGCTCCGGCCGACCACCCGGCCATCACCGCGCTGGTGATGCTCGACGAGCCGACGCCGATCTTCGGCGGTCTCGTCGCCGCTCCCGTGTTCTCGGAGTTGGCACGCGCCGTGCTGCGCGAGATGCGCATCGCTCCTTCGTCGACCGCGGCCGCCGCCGCTCCCGCGCCCACAGTCGCGACGGCGCAGGTGACGCAGGGCGACGGTGACGTTCCTGTCGGCGCCACAAGCACCACCGCGGTGTCATGCTGCTCTCAGAGGTAGTCCGCGGCCTCGACGCGCTCGAGGTCGCCGGCGGCGACCCTGACATCGCCGGTGTCACGCATGACTCGCGTCGCGTCACCGAAGGCTCGTTGTACGTGGCCCTCGTCGGCGCGACCGTCGACGGCCACGACTTCGCGGCACAAGCGGTGCGCTCGGGGGCGACGGCGTTGTTGGTAGAACGCGTGCTGCCGCTCGGCTCCGCGCAGGTCGTCGTGCGCAACACGCGTCGGGCGATGGCGCGCGTCGCCGCGAACTTCTGGGATCACCCGGCGCGCGCGCTGACGATGGTCGGGATCACCGGTACCAACGGCAAGACGACGACGGTGGCGATGGTCAACGCCATCCTCGAAGCCAACGACATCGCAACGGCGACCGTCGGGACGTTGTCGGCGCACGTGCCGGGTGCACCGCCGAACACGCCGGAGTCTTCGGATCTCCAGGCGCTGCTGGCGGAGTTCCGCGACGACGAATACGCGGCAGTCGCGATGGAAGTCTCGTCGCAGGCGTTGGTCATGCACCGCGTCGACGACATCGTCTACGACGTCGCCGCCTTTACGAACTTGAGCCAGGACCACCTCGACTTGCACGGGACGATGGAGAACTACTTCGCCGCCAAGGCAATGCTCTTCACACGCGATCGGGCACGAACTGCCGTGGTGTGCGTCGACGACGAGTGGGGCGCGCGCATGGCCGGCCTCGCCGATCAGAACGGGCTCGAGGTAGTCCGCTGTTCACGTCGCGACATCGCCGTCGACGGCAAGGACATTCGCTGGAACGGCGCGTCGGGTGCGCTTCGCCTCGAAGGTCAACACAACCGCGCCAACGCCGTCGTCGCCATCAACATCGGCGAGGCGCTCGGGCTTTCGCCCCAGGCGGTACTCGACGGGCTGTCGTCGTTGCGCTCCGTCCCCGGTCGTTTCGAGTACGTGGACATGGGGCAACCGTTTTCGGTGGTAGTCGACTACGCGCACACGCCTGATGGCGTCGACGTCGTGTTGCGCGCCGCGCGCGACTCCGTCGGTCAGGACGGCGAGGTCACGGTGGTCGTCGGCTGCGGCGGCGACCGCGACCGGGCCAAGCGTCCGCTGATGGCGGCGGTCGCCGAGGACTTGGCCGACCGCGTCGTGCTGACCTCGGATAACCCAAGATCAGAGGACCCACGTGCGATCCTTGAGGAGATGCAGACGGGGTTGCGCGACCCATCGCGAGTGATCATCGAACCCGACCGTGCCGCGGCCATCCGCGTCGCGATCGACCGGGCCGCGCCCGGAGGGATCGTCGTCATCGCCGGCAAGGGACACGAGACGACCCAAACGATCGGTGACGAAGTCATCCCGTTCGACGACCGCGAAGTGGCACGTACCGTGCTCGCCGAACGGGAGCGCTAGTGGTCGCACTCCTCATCGCCGGCGCCATCGCGGTTGCGGTGCCTTTGCTGGGCATGCCGCTTTACATCCGCGCCCTCGCGGCACGCGGCATCGGCCAACCGGTCCAAGAAGAACTCCTCGAGATGCACGCCCACAAGCAGGGCACGCCGACGATGGGCGGCGTGATGATCGTCGCCGGCGCGACGCTCGGCTACCTCGCGGCGCACGTGCGCGGCGGCACGATCTTCACGTGGGGTGGCCTCCTCACGATCGGCGCCGTCATCGGAGCGGGCTTCGTCGGCTTCCTCGACGACTTCATCAAGGTGCGCAACGAGCGCAACCTCGGCCTGCGGGCGCGCACGAAGATGATCGGGCTGCTCGTCGTCGGGATCGTCTTCGCCGTGCTGGCGATTCGCGTGGCCGACGTGCACACGACGTTGTCGTTCACCGACTTCAGTCGCCCCGGCTGGCACCTGGGCACGATCGGGTGGGTGGCGTTGGCGGTGTTGATGATCGCCGGCACGACGAACGGTGTGAACCTCGCCGACGGCCTCGATGGCCTCGCCGCGGGTTCCGCGTCGTTGTGCTTCGCCGCGTTCATCGTGATCGGCTTCTGGGAGTTCCGCCACGTCGGCTACTACCACGTGCCCCAAGCGCTGGACCTCGCACTCGTCGCCGCTTCGATGGCGGGCGCGTGCACGGGGTTCCTGTGGTGGAACGCTGCGCCCGCCAAGATCATCATGGGTGACGTCGGCGCGCTTGGCATCGGCGCCGGTCTTGCCGCGCTGGCGCTGTTCACGAGCACGCAACTGCTGTTGCCGCTCGTCGGCGCGCTGTACGTGATCGAAAGCCTCTCGGTGATCATCCAGGTCGCCGTCTTCAAGGTGACGCGCAAACGCGTGTTCCGGATGGCGCCAATCCACAACCATTTCGAACTCGGCGGCTGGGCGGAGACGGCGATCACGATTCGCTTCTGGATCGGCGTCGCCATGACAACGGCGTTGGCGCTCGGCTTGTTCTACGCCACGTTCATCACACACGGCGGGATCGATTGACGACCTATCTCGTGGCGGGACTGGCGCGTACGGGCCAGTCCGTCATTCGCATGGCGCAGCGCGACGGCGACGAAGTCGTGGGCTACGACGACGACGAAGCGACCGCGCAGCGCGTCGGCGAGGAGTACGGCCTCGACCGCGTCGGTTCGACGGCCGCGTTCGTCGCCGGCGAGCTCGCCGCCGTCGACGAAGTGATCGTGAGCCCGGGCTTCCCGCTGGCGCATCCGCTGCGCGCCGCCGCGCATGCGGCGCGCCGGCCGATCATCGGTGACGTCGAGCTTGCGGCGCGGCGCACCACCACACCGTTCGTCGCCGTGACGGGCACGAACGGCAAGAGCACCGTCGTGCGCCTGATCACCGAGATGCTGGTCGCCGCTGGGCACAAAGCCGTCGAGACCGGCAACGTGGGATTTCCGATCCTCGATGCCATCGAGGACCCCGCCGAGTACTACGTCGTGGAGGTTTCGAGCTTTCAGCTCGCCGATGCGCGCGACTTTCACCCGCTCGTCGCCGTGTGGACGAACCTCAGCCCTGATCATCTCGACTGGCACCCGAGCATCGAGCACTACGTGGGGTCCAAGGCCCAGATCTTCGCCAACCAAACCGAGGCCGACGTCGCCGTGTTGAACGCCGAGGATGAGATCGTGATGTCGGCGGGCCACGACATCGCGTCGCGTGCCGTCACATTCGGCATCGACGCCGGCGACGCCCGCGTCGTCGAGGGCCGGATGCGCGGGCCACAGGGTGAAGATCTCGGCGCGATCGCCGACATGGCGCGGCCGTTCCCGCACGAGCTCGCCAACGGTCTCGCCGCCGCGTGCGCTGCGCTGGCGCTCGGTGTCGACGCCGACACCTGCGCGTCAGTACTGCGCGATTTCCGGGGGCTCCCTCACCGGATACAGCTGGTAGGCCACATTGGTGGGGTGCCGTGCTTCGACGACTCCAAGGCAACGACGCCCGCGTCGGTCGTGACGGCGCTGCGCGCCTTCCCTTCCGCGGTGCTGATCGCCGGCGGCAAGAACAAGGGACTCGATCTTTCCGCGCTGGCCGAAGCCGCCGACCACGTGCGCGCCGTCGTAGCCATCGGCACCGCTGCCGAGGAAGTGGTGCAGGCGTTCGAGGGCGTTCGTCCGACACGAATCGCCGGGTCGATGAACGAGGCCGTCGCGTTTGCGGTCGACGCCGCGCAAGAAAACGACGCGGTGTTGTTGTCGCCGGCGTGCACCTCGTGGGACTGGTACCGCGATTACGCCGAGCGCGGCGAGGACTTCGCGCGCGCCGTCAGGGAGCACCCCGGAGCGACACCGTGAAGACCGCACGCGATCTCAAGCTGCGAACGCCGCGGCCGTCGCATACCGCTCGCGGGAAAGACGATCCCGGCCGCCCGCTGCTCGTGATCATCGCCGCGCTGTGCATCGTCGGATTGGTGATGGTGCTGTCGGCGTCGTCAGTCGACGCGCTCCGGACGTACGGATCCTCGTGGTACTTCTTCGTGCGCCAGACGATCTACGTCGGCCTCGGCGCGGTCGCGCTGTGGTTTACGGCGCGCATCGACTACCACTTCTGGCGCAAGTTCTCCGTGCCGGCGGTGGGACTCGTGCTGTTCCTCTTGGCGTGCGTGCTGGTGCCCGGGCTCGGGCAGATGACATACGGCGCCCGCCGCTGGTTGGGAGTCGGGCCGATGCAGTTCCAGCCGTCGGAACTCGCCAAGCTCGCGCTCGTCATCTTCGCGGCCGACATCCTCGCCCGTCATCCGCCGCAGCGCGAAGGGCCCACTCCGCTCTACGTCGTCGGGGGTGTCGCGGTAGTTGCGCTGTTTCTCGTGATGCTCGAGCCCGACATGGGCACCGGCATGATCATCCTCGGCAGCGTGCTCGCGGTACTCACCCTCGGGGGCATCCCGATGAACTACTTGGGCATCGGCGTGGCCGGTATCGGTGTTGTCGGCACGTTCGTCGCCATCTTCGAGCCGTACCGGCGGGAGCGACTCCTGTCGTTCGCGGATCCGTTCAAGTCGGCGAGTGGCAGCGGCTATCAGCAGGTGCAGTCGCTGCTCGGGCTCGGCTCCGGTGGCATTCGCGGCGTCGGCCTCGGCGCCAGCAAGGCGAGGTGGGGGTTTCTCCCCAACGCGCACACCGACTTCATCTTCGCCATCATCGGTGAGGAACTGGGGCTGGTCGGCGGTCTCGGCGTCGTCGCGTTGTTCGTGGCGCTCGGCGTCTTCGGCATGCGCGCCGCCACGCGTGCACCGGACGCGTTCGGCGCGCTCGTCGCCGGCGGGATCACGGCGTGGCTCGTCGGTCAGGCCGCGCTCAACATGGCGGCCGTCGTCGGCGCGCTGCCCGTGACCGGCGTGCCCTTGCCGTTCGTGTCGCTCGGCGGCACGTCCACGATCTTCGGCATGGCCGCCGCCGGCATCGTCGTGAACATCGCGCGCCAGCGGCGCCCCGCCGCCGCATCGGCGCGGTGATCGACCTCGAGCGGCCGCAGCACATCCACGTCGTCGGGATCGGTGGCGCGGGGATGTCGGCGATCGCGACCGTGCTCACGGCGATGGGTCACACGGTCAGCGGTTCCGACGCACGCGACAGCGCGGTGCTCACGCGCATCGAGGCCGCGGGCGTACGCACGCGCGTCGGGCATACCAGCGATGAGGTCGGCGAGGCGGATGCCGTCACGATCAGTACCGCGATTCGCGACGACAACGTCGCAGTGAGCGCGGCGCGCGCCGCCGGTGTGCCGGTCTACAGCCGCGCCGAAATGTTGTCGGCGATCTGCGCGCAGCGCGCGACCGTCGCCGTTGCCGGCACGCACGGCAAGACGACGACGACGTCGATGCTGTCGCTCATGCTGGTGGAGGCCGGCTGGCATCCCTCGTTCATCATCGGCGGCGAGGTCAACGAGATCGGCGGGGGCGGCGTGTGGGGTGAAGGGGAGTGGTTCGTCGTCGAAGCCGACGAGAGCGACGGCACGTTCCTGGAACTACCCCGCAAGGCGGCGATCATCACCAACGTCGCGGCGGACCACCTCGACTTCTACGGCGACTACGACGCCGTGCGCGACGCGTTTGCGCGGTTCGCCCGCGAGACCGACGGGCCGGTCGTGGTCGGCGACGCCCCTGACCTGTTGGAGATCGTCGAAGGCGCGCGCAACGTGATCTCCGTCGGGCTCGACGACCACAGCCGGTACACCGTCGACGAGATCGAACGCGAGCGATCGACGGTGCGTTTCCGGCTCCGTCGCGGCGACCATGTCGTCGGGAGTTACTCGATGCCGACGCCGGGGCTCCACAACGTGCGCAACGCTGCGGTCGCCACGGCGATGGCGCTCGAACTCGGCGTGCCGATCGACGCAACGCAACACGCGCTGTCGCGCTTCACCGGCGTCGCCCGTCGCTTCCAGTTCCGCGGGACGCATCGCGGCGTCGACTACGTCGACGATTACGCGCACTTGCCCGACGAAGTCGCGGTGGCGATCGCCGCGGCGCGCGACGGCAAGTGGGATCGCATCGTCGCGGTGTTCCAGCCGCATCTGTATTCGCGCACGCAACTGCTGGCGCCCGACTTCGCCCACGCGTTCGACGGTGCCGACCACGTCATCGTCACCGACATCTACGGCTCGCGCGAATCCCCGCGACCGGGCGTGACCGGCCACCTCGTCGTCGACGCCGTGCGCGCCGCCAACCCCAAGCTCGGTGTGACGTGGCTGCCCGGGCGCGCCGACCTCGCGGAACACCTTGCCGGAGTGATGCAACCCGGCGAACTGTGCCTGCTGTTGTCGGCCGGCGATCTGACGTCGGTGCCCGACGAGGTCGCCGCTATTCCATGACGTCCACGGCGATCGACGCCGCGGCGCGCTTGCTCGGCGCACTGGCGAGCCGCGACGCACCCCTCGGCGCCCGCACCACGTACCGCGTCGGCGGCACCGCTGCGCTGTTCGTCGTCGCCCGCGCCGTCACGGACTTGCGGCGCGTGCGTACCGCGGTGATGGAGACGAATCTCGACGTGCTCGTGATCGGCAAGGGCTCCAACATGCTCGTCGCCGATGCCGGCTTCGACGGTCTGGCGCTCACCCTCGAAGACGAGCTGGCAGACGTCCGCATCGACGCCGCGTCGGCTCACGTCACGGCGGGCGGTGGTCGCTCGTTGCCGGAAGTGGCGCGGCGCGCCGCCTCCGCAGGCGTCGGCGGGCTGGAGTGGGCCGTCGGCATCCCCGGTTCGGTGGGCGGCGCGGTCCGGATGAACGCCGGTGGCCACGGCTCCGACGTCGCGTCGAACCTCGTGAGCTACACGTTCGTCGACCTTCGCGGTGGCGCGGACGGCGAGCGCACCGTTGCCGATCTCGCGGCGAGCTACCGGCACACGTCGGTGCGCAGCGCCCACGTCGTCACGTCGGCGACGTTCGCCGGCGAGCCCTGCGACCCCGCGCACGCCGAGGCGAAGATCAGCGAGATCGTGCGGTGGCGGCGCGAGAACCAGCCCGGCGGCCAGAACGCCGGATCGGTCTTCACCAACCCTGAAGGCGACAGCGCTGGACGCATCATCGACGCGTGCGGCCTCAAGGGTCTACGCATCGGTTCGGCGGAAGTGTCGCCCAAGCACGCCAACTTCATCCAGGCCGACGCCGGTGGGCGCGCCGACGACGTACGCGCCCTGATCGCCGAATTGCAACGACGCGTGCGCGACGCGACGGGCGTCGAACTGACCACCGAAGTGCGGATGATCGGCTTCCACGCGCCGTGACACCGACGAAAGTCGATCCCCGCGTCGCCAAGCGTCGCGCCGAAGTGGCCGCCGAGGCCGCCCGCAAGCGGCGGCGACGACTCCTCGTCGTCGGTGGTGCGCTGGCAATCGTCGCCGCGCTGGTCGGCGCCGTCATGTCACCGGCGCTCGACGTCGACCGTGTCGAAGTCAAAGGCGCGCAACACACGAGCGTCTCGGCAGTGCTCGCCACGACCGGCCTGCGCGAGCGGGGCCACCCGATGGTCGGCGTCGATCGCTTCGCGCTGGCGCACCGGATCGAGCGTCTGCCGTGGGTCGACCGCGCCGAGGTGACGCGCAAGTGGCCGAACGTCGTCCGCGTCCTCATCGTCGAGCGCGTGCCGCTGGGCGTCATCGGCGTGCCGGGAGGTGTGGCGGTCGTCGACGCCAAGGGGCGAGTCGTCACGAAGGCCACGGTGGCTCCCGAGCACACGTACGCCATCACGGTCGCGCCCGGCGACAAGATCCCCGCGGCCGGCCGCATGGTCCCGCAGCCCGTGCTCGGTGCCGTGCGCATCCTCGGCGCGCTTTCGAAAGGTCTCGGAGCACAGACCGAATCGGTGCACCGCATCCCCGGCGATCCCGCGACCTACGAACTGACCCTGCACGGCCGGGTCACCATCCGCCTGGGGGAGGCGACGCAGGTCGCCGACAAGCTCGCCGCCGCGGAGGCGGTGCTGGCCGCCCAACACGCTCCCGGCACGGTGATCGACGTGCGCGTACCTGGGTCACCTGCGGTAATCCACTCGTAGACCTTGAAACTTCGGGCACTCGCCGCTAATGTCTCGACCGCCACGAGAGCTTGACATAACACTGAATCTCAGGTTGAGGTTAAGGGTTTGCTGGGGGACTCGGGCGTACTTCCCTAAGAATCCAGGAGGAAGCGGGACCTATGCCCGGTGCAACGCAGAACTACATCGCCGTCATCAAGGTGGTCGGCATCGGTGGCGGCGGTGTCAACGCCGTCAACCGAATGATCGACGCCGGACTGAAGGGCGTCGAGTTCATCGCCATCAACACCGACGCGCAGGCGCTGCTGATGAGCGACGCCGATGTGAAGCTCGACATCGGCCGCCAGCTCACGCGCGGCCTCGGTGCCGGCTCTGACCCGGAGATCGGTCGCCAGGCGGCCGAAGAGCACCGCGACGAGATCGAAGAGATGCTCAAGGGTGCGGACATGGTCTTCATCACCGCCGGCAAGGGCGGCGGCACCGGTACCGGTGGCGCGCCCGTCGTGGCGGAGATTGCCAAGTCGCTCGGCGCGCTGACGATCGGCGTCGTAACCCGTCCGTTCGGCTTCGAAGGACGTCAGCGCGCCGTGCGAGCAGAGACCGGGATCCAGAAGCTGCGTGAGAAGGTCGACACGCTCATCACGATCCCGAACGACCGGCTGCTCACGGTGTCCAACGACAAGACGTCGATGGTCAACGCGTTCAAGGTCGCCGACGAAGTCCTGCTGCAAGGTGTGCAGGGCATCACCGACCTCATCACGACGCCGGGTCTGATCAACACCGACTTCGCCGACGTGAAGGCGGTCATGAGCAGCGCCGGCACCGCGATCATGGGCATCGGCACGGCGTCGGGTGACGACCGCGCCACGGTCGCGGCGCGTTCCGCGATCACCAGCCCGCTGCTCGAGGCTTCGATCGAAGGCGCTCGCGGCATCTTGCTGAACATCAAGGGCGGCAGCGACCTCGGCCTGTTCGAGGTGCAGTCGGCGGCGGGCATCGTGCACGAGCACGCGCACCCCGACGCCAACATCATCTTCGGCACCGTGGTCGACGACTCGATGGGCGACGAGGTGCAAGTCACCGTCATCGCCGCAGGTTTCGAGCGTTGGGACGACAAGCGCGGCGGCTCGTTCGCCGAGAGCGGTCGCGGTCTTGGCCTCGCCACCGGCAACGACTTCGACGACGAAGGTGACGACGAGTTCGACGTCCCGAGCTTCTTGAAATAGGTGCGCCTAGGCGCTGCCCACATCCGATTTACTCAGACGTCTGACGGCGACTTCTCCCCGCCGGACGCAACAGACGACGCCGCGCGAACCGCGCGGCGTCGTTCTGTTATCGGCGACGATTCGGTCGGTCCGTGGACGTGGTTGCGCCAGCAGCACGGACGCGAAGTTGTCTCGGTCGAGAAGCCCGGTGCGTATACAGGCGCGCTGGCAGATGCCGCGGTCGCGTTCGTGCCGCGCGCGCCGGTTGCGGTCGTGACCGCCGATTGCGCGCCCATCGTGTTGGTCGCCGACGACGACTCGTGCGTCGCCGCGGTGCATGCGGGGTGGCGCGGTCTTTTGTTGGGCGTCGTCGACGCGACGGTCGCGGTGATGCGGGCGCGCGACGTCACGACCATCTCCGCCGCGCTCGGGCCGTGCATCCACGCCGAGTGCTACGAGTTCTCCGACGGCGACCTCGCCCCGATCGTCGACGCGCTGGGCGACGAGGTGCGAGGCCGCACCCGCGAACGCGCGACCGCGCTCGACCTGCCCGCCGCCGTACGCGCCAGCCTGCGCGCCAACGACGTGCGGCTCGCGCACGAAGAGCCCGCGTGCACCGCCTGCGCGCCCGGCTACTGGTCGCATCGGGCGCGCGCCGACAAGCAGCGCCAAGCCACGGTTGCGTGGTTGGCGTGAGCGTGGCCGCGAACCTGGCGTCGTTGCGCGATCGCATCGCGGGTGCGGGCGGTGATCCCGACGCCGTCACGGTCGTCGCCGTCACGAAGCAGCAGCCCGACGGCGCGGTCGCAGCGGCGATCGACGCCGGGCTTTTCGACATCGGCGAGAACCGTGCCGACGCGCTCGCCGAGAAAGCAGCCGCGACGAACGACGAGCGCGTCCGGTGGCACTTCCTCGGTCAGCTGCAGCGCAACAAGGTCGCGAAAGTGGCGCGCTACGTGTCGCTGTGGCAGTCGGTCGATCGGCCCGAGCTCGGTCCCGCGATCGCGCGCCACGCGCCGGGGGCGAACGTGCTCGTCGAAGTGAATCTCACAGATGATCCGAACCGCGGCGGCACTTCCCTCGCTGCGGTTCCCGCGCTCGTGCGCGATCTCCAAGCCGACGGCTTGGTCGTGCGCGGGCTGATGGCGGTGGGTCCGCATGGCGGGCCCGACGCCGCACGACCGGGGTTCGCCGCGGTCGTGCGCTGCGCCGACGAGTTGAGCCTGCCGGTTCGCTCGCTCGGCATGTCCGACGACATCGATGTCGCGGTCGCATGCGGTTCGACCATGGTCCGGGTCGGTACCGCCTTATTCGGGGGCCGACCTATGCCCCGATCCAAACGGCCGAGCAACGTAGACTGAACCCCGAGGAGGACCAGATGGGCCGCTTACAAAAGGCGATGTCGTTTCTCGGCTTAGCCGATGACGACTACGACGATTTCGAGCCATACGACGAACCGATCCCGAGTGGACCGGTGCGCGTCGGGCGCACGGCCGACCCTGATCCCAACGTCGGCGCGGTGCGCACGCTCCAGCGCGAAGAGACCGTCTCGCCCGTGCCTCAAGGGGTTGTGCCGCGACCCGTCGTGCGCCCCGTGTCTCCGCCGAAGACCGCCCCGAAGGTGCACGTCGTCGTCGTCCAGGAATTCAAGGACGCCGAAGAGATCGCGACCCACGCGCGTGAGGGTGACTTCGTGCTCGTGAACCTGCAAAGCGTCAACGACGATCTCACCCGTCGCCTGGTCGACTTCGCGGCCGGGTTGCAAGCCGGGCTCATGGGCAAGATGGAGCGCACGGCGAACAAGGTGTACCTGTTGCGTCCGGCCGACACCGAGATGCCCGAAGACGAGAAAGCTCGTCTCGCCGAACGTGGGCTCTACAGCTAAGTGCTGCTGTACAGAATCATCGAGATCTACACACTGCTGGTATTCGGTCGGGTCATCTTCAGTTGGTTTCCGATTTCTCGGGGCAGCCCGCTGGAATCGGTGTATAGCTTCCTCTACACGGTGACGGAGCCTGTGTTGGGCCCCGTTCGCCGTGCACTTCCTCCACTCGGTGGCTTCGACTTGTCACCACTTGTCGTCATTTTTGGTTTACAGCTGTTGGGGCAAGCTCTCGCGAGGGGATAGTGAATGATGGACCTGACTCCGGAGACGCTCCGATCGGCAACCTTCAGGGACAAGCTGCGGGGATATCACCCCGACGACGTCGACGAGTTTCTCGAGTCGGTGGCGCGCGGTCTCGAGGTGCTGCTCGCCCGCCTGCGTGACGCGGCTGACAAGGCGCGCTCGGTGGCTCCCGCCGAGCCGGCGCCGCGAGCCGACGAAGCGGTAAAGACGCTGGCGCTCGCGCAGCGCACTGCCGACCTCGCAATTCACGAAGCGAAGGCCGAGGCCGAACGCCTCGTTCGCACCGCGGAGCAAAAGGCGCGCCGGATGATCGCGGGCGCCGAGGACTCCGCAGCGCAGATCGCCGAGCAGGCGCAGGCCGATTTGCGCGCCGACCTCGAGCGCTTGCAAACCGCGCGTGACCAGCTCTTCGGTGAGGTGCAGGCGCTCGGTTCCTGGCTCGACGGCGAGCGTGGCCGCATCAAGCGCGCGCTCATCGACGTCGCCGATCGCATCGAGCACGTGCGCGACACGGGCGACGCCCCAGTGCCGAAGCCGGTGAGCGTGCCGGCGCCGCCGCGGGAGAAGCTGGCGTCTGATCGCGCCGCCGGAACGAAGACGCCACCGCCGCCGCGGCCTGCGGTGACGCCGCCGGTGGAGCGGGCCAAGGCGAGCGTCACGCCGCCGATCGCCGCGCCCACTGCGAACCCGAAGCACACGCCGCCGACGGGCCAACCCGCGGTGCGCGCCACGCGCCCGGCGCCCTCGCCCGTCTCGCAGCCCGACTACCCGGTGCCCGTACCGGCGTCGAGCGGTGACGCCGCCGTGCTCAACCGTGCGCAGGAGGCAGTCGTGGCCCCGCGCGCTGCGCCGGTCGACGACGATCCGTTCTTTGCCGAGCTTCGCGCCGCGATGCTCGACCAGTCGCCGCTCGGACCCCGAGACGACGACGAATTCGCTGGCTAGAGCGCTGCCGCTGAAACCTGGCGTTCGGAGTAGGTCCGACTAGAGTCATCGCCGACCCGCGCCCTACCCCGGAGGATTCTCTCGTGGTGCTCTTGGTAACAATCGGACTCGTCATCGTCAGCGCGGTGACTCTGCTCCTTGGATTTGCCCAAGACGCAGTCGGCCTGATCTACGTGTCCATCGGATGCAGCGTGGCTGCCGCCGTCATCTTGATCATCGCGGGTCGCAGCGCGGGCGCCGCTCGGGTCGCCACCGCTGGTGGTCCGACGCCGCTCGACGAGCCGCTCACCTCGACGGGCGACGCCTTCCCGATCGCCAACTACGACGAACTGCTCGTCACCGAAGTCGTCCCCATGCTCGGTGCCCTTTCGGCGACGGAGTTGCGCCAGGTGCGCGCTCGCGAAGAATCGGGCAAGGCGCGCGCCAGTGTGCTGCGCCGCATCGACAGCGAGATCGCGGCGCGGGAAAATCCGGCGCTCGCCGACGAGCCTGAGCTCGAGCTCGAACCGACAATGGCGACGCCTGTAGTCGAAGAGACGGTCGGCTTGCCGGTCGTCGACGATGACGAGCCGTTCCCGATCGAGGACTACGACGACCTGCGCGCCAACGAGATTCTTCCGTTGCTGCCGCAGCTGTACGCCGACGAACTCGAGCGTGTGCGCGACCACGAGCGCGGCGGCGCGAACCGCGGCGCCATCCTCGAGAAGATCGACGAACTGCTTTCGCCGACGCCCGCCCCGGCCAAGAAGGCAGCCGCGCCCGCGAAGAAGGCACCGGCAGCGAAGAAGGCTCCGGCAGCGAAGAAGGCAGCCGCGGCTACGAAGGCGCCCGCCAAGAAGGCTCCGGCAAAGAAGGCGCCGCCCGCCAAGAAGGCTCCCGCGAAGAAGGCGGCTGCGCCCACGAAGAAGGCGGCTCCCGTGAAGAAGGCCGCAGCTGCGAAGAAGGCGCCCGCGAAGAAAGCCGCGGCCGCCAAGAAGTCGAGCTAGTCGGCCGCGAGTTCGATACGCATTTCGCCGTCGCTGAGTTCCACGGAGACGGCGAGGGTTTCGCTGGCGACGCGCTCGGCGTAGGGCATCAGGTCGGCGTCGGTGGCCGCGAGCCATAGCCGCACGCGGTCGGTGATCTCGAGCTTCAACACGTCCTTGCGCTGCACGTTGACGTGATGCACGAGGTCGTTGACGCGGCCTTCACGCACGAGCTCGTCGTCGAGCGCGGTGTCGAGTCCGACGGACACGCCTTCGTTGGAGGCGATGACCCAGCCCTCCGCTTGCGTCTTCTCGACGAGGACTTCGTCGGCGGTTAAGTCGTTGCCGAGCACGCGAAAGCCGCCATCGTCGAGTTGTTCGAACTCGCCGTTCTGCAGCGCGGCGCGGATCTTGCCGAGCTCCTTGCCGAAGCGCGGTCCGAGCACCGGCAGGTTCGGTCGTACGCGCAGTTCGGTCGCCTCGATGGGCCCGAACACCACTTCCTTGACGCGCAACTCGTCGGCGATCTCCTGCGCGTGACGCTCGGCGCGCGCCGCGCCGTCGACGACGAGGCGACGCAGCGGCTGACGATTGCGGATTCCCGACTGGGCGCGCGCTTGGCGCGCTAGCTCGACTACTTGGCGCATTTCGGCGACTTCGTCGAGCAGCTCGCGGTCAACGATGGACTGCGCGGGCCAGCCGGCGAGGAACACCGAGTCGGACGCGTCCGGCAACACGCCGGTGACCAGGTTCTGCCAGAGGTGTTCGGCGAGGAACGGCATGACCGGTGACACCACCCGCAACGCTGTGACCAGCGCGAACCACAACGTGCTGAGCGCACCGGGGTCGCCGTTCCAGAACCGTTTGCGGGAGCGGCGCACGTACCAGTTCGACAGGTCCTCGACGTAGTCGTCGAAGGCGCGCAACACGTTCGGCGACAAGAACGCTTCGTAGCCCTCGGTTGCTTCGGCAACGAGGCGATGCGTGCGCGCGATCAGCCACTCGTCGAGCCCTTCGAGACCCGACGTTGGCGCGTCGAGGGTCGAGGGCGAGAAGGCGGCAATGTTGGCGTACTGGATGAAGAACGTGACGCTGTTCCACAACGTGAGCAGCTTGCGCTGGATCTCGTACGCGGGACCGAAACCGAACAGCAGGTTCTGGTTCGGCGGCTGCATCGAAAACTGCCAGCGCATCACGTCGGCACCCATGCGTTCGAAGGCGTCGGGCGCCTCGATCGTGTTGCCCCACGAGCCGTGCATCTCGCGGCCCGTCTCGTCGAGCATCTTCTCGTAGCCGAGCACCTTGCGGTACGGCGCCTCGCCGGTGAGTACGACCGACATGCACAGCTGGCTGTAGAACCACAACCGGATCTGCTCGCGCATTTCCGACACCCAGTCGGCCGGGAACCACTCTTCCCAGTATTCGTGGTTCGGCAGGTCGGCCGTGGTGAGACCGGCCGCCGCGCCGGTGGCGTAGCCGCCTTCGATGTAGCGGTCGTTCATCCAGCCGAGCGTCGAGAACGGGACGATGCCGGCGTCGAGCCAGACGTCGCCGACTTCGATGATGCGCGACACCGCCTTGCCGCAC
Source organism: Actinomycetota bacterium (assembly GCA_041166405.1). Classification (GTDB taxonomy): domain Bacteria; phylum Actinomycetota; class Acidimicrobiia; order Acidimicrobiales; family JACCXE01; genus JACCXE01. Next base: position 18,901 of record JBEEFV010000002.1, read on the forward strand.
GCGGGGCACGTGATCTGCACGCGGTCGACCCACGGCCGGCGCAGTTGTTCGAGTCCGTCGATCGGACCGGTGGCGAGTTGCGCCAGTTCTTCCTTCGAGCCGACCACGGTCAGCTCGCCGCAGTCGCACGGATAGAACGGCAGCGGCAGGCCGTAATACCGGCGGCGCGAGATGTTCCAGTCGCCCATGTTCACGAGCCAGTCGTCCATGCGCCTGCCCATGTAGTCCGGCGTCCATTCGACCTTGGCGTTGGCGTCGCGCATCGGTTGGCGCATCTCGTCGAGGGCGATGAACCAGTCGTCGGAGATGCGGAAGATCAACGGCGTGTGGCACCGCCAGCATTCGGGGTAGCGGTGCGTGATCTTGCCGGCGGCGACGAGGAGGTCGCGCGTGCGCAAGTCGTCGATGATGTCGTCGGCGGCCTCGTGCGCGTTGCGGCCCGCAAGCCACCCGAACGCGGGGTAGAAGTTGCCGGCTTCGTCGACGGGTATGACGATCGGCAGGTCGTTGTCCTTGCCGAGCTCGAAGTCTTCGGTACCGCAGCCCGGCGCGATGTGGACAATGCCGGTGCCTTCGTCGAGCGCGACTTCGTCCCACGCCACCACGACGTGCTTGCCGGCGGCGCTGCCTTCCATGTCGTCGAACGGACCCGTGTAGCGCCAACCGACGAGGTCTTCACCGCGCAGGGTCTGAATGAACTCGTCGTTCTTTCCGGCGCGTGCGACCGCGATCCAGTCGCCGTTCGGCAGACGTCCGTAGTCGGCGTCCACGTTGACGGCGGCGGCCACGTTGGCCGGCAGTGTCCACGGCGTTGTCGTCCAGATGACGATCGCTTCACCCGGGCGGTCGATCAGCGGAAACCGCACGCTCAGCGCGGGATCGGTGCGGTCGACGTAGCTGCCGATCAGCTCGTGCGCGCTGATCGAGGTACCGCAGCGCGGGCACCACTCCGTTGCCCGGTGGCCGCGGTAGAGCCAGTTGCGTTCGTGGACGATCTTGAGGAAGCGCCAGATGTATTCGATGTTCGTGTCGGAGAAGGTGAGGTAATCGTTGCCCCAGTCCATCCACTGGCCGAGGCGGATCGATCCCTCCGTCAGGTCCTTCGCATAGCGGACCACCGAGTCGCGACACTTCTCTGCGAACTTCTCGAGGCCGTACTCCTCGATCTCGCGCTTGGAGTTCAGGCCGAGTTCCTTCTCGACGGCGACCTCGATCCACAGGCCCTGGCAGTCGAAGCCGTTTTGGTAGCGCTGGTGAAAGCCGCGCAGCGCCTTGTAGCGCTGGAAGACGTCCTTGAGCGTCCGGCCCCACGCGGTGTGGACGGCCAATGTCTTGTTCGCAGTGACCGGTCCGTCGATGAAACGGAACTTCGGGCCGTCGAGGTTTTGGCGGCGCAGCCGACCGAACGTGTCGGCGCGTTCCCACAGCTCGAGGATCTCGAGTTCGAGCCCGTTGTGGTCGGGAACGTTCGGGAGCGGCGAAAACATGAGTTGTTCATCCTACGAGGACCTAACCTCGGCTCCTTATGTTTGCGGACCTGTACGACTACACCGCCGGTGAAAACGACGACACCGGCACGGCGATCATCAGGCTGCACGTGCAGCCCGGCGCGGGACGCACCGCCGTCGTCGGCCGCCACGGCGACGCCGTGAAGGTGCGCGTCGCCGCGCCGCCCGAGGGTGGCCGCGCCAACGACGCCGTCGTGGCGCTCGTCGCCGCCACCTTCGACGTGAAGCTCGCGCAGGTGAGCCTCGTGAGCGGCGAGTCGAGCCGCGCCAAGCGCGTCAAGATCGACGGCATCGAGGAGTCCGAGCTCGAGCGTCTGCTCGAGCTCGCCATGGACGACGCGACGCACGGCGGCAAGCGCCGCTAGCGCGGCACCGGCGGTCCACTACCCTGACCCTGCCGTGGCGGGACAGGGGTTTGAACGTACGGGGCAGCCGGTGCTGCTCACCGACGAAGGCTTCGGCCCCGTCCGACACGGCGCCACCCCTCGCGCCGTCCGCGCCGACGTCCAAGGCCTGCGCGCCGTCGCCGTCGTGCTCGTCCTGGTGGACCACGTGTTCGGCGTTCCCCGTGGCGGTTTCATCGGCGTAGACGTCTTCTTCTGCATCTCGGGGTTCCTCATCACCGGACTGCTCGTGCGCGAGAACGAGCGCACGGCCCGCTTCTCGGTTCGCGAGTTCTACGCGCGCCGCGCCCGCCGCATCCTGCCGATGGCGGTGCTGGTTCTGGTCGTGACCGACATCACCGCGAAGCTGATCTTCACCGCGGTGCGCGCCCACCAGACCGTTGTCGATTCCCTCTGGGCGTTCGGCTTTCTGGCCAACGTCCACTTCGTCGCCATCGGCACGAGCTACTTCGAAGCCCACCGGCCGCCGTCGGCGATCCAGCAGTACTGGTCCCTCGCCGTCGAGGAGCAGTTCTACCTACTGTGGCCGTGGATGCTGTTGGCGGCGTTCCTCGTCGGCCGCCACCTCCTGAAGGGTCGCACCCGCACCGCCGTCGGCGCGACGGCCACGGTCATGGTCGCGGCGTCGTTCGCGTTCTGCGTGGCGTACACGCACTCGAACCCGACGGGCAGTTACTTCTCGGCGTTCACGCGGGCGTGGGAGCTGGGCGTCGGCGCGCTCACGATGCTCGTCGCCGGCAACGTCGCGAAGCTCCCCGAACGGACGCGGGCGATCGCGAGCTGGACGGGCCTCGCCGTGATCGTCGTCTCGGCGTTCGCCATCGGGCCGTTCACGGCGTTCCCGGGCTGGGTCGCCGCCGTACCGGTGGTCGCCACGGCCGTGATCCTCGCCGTCGGACCGGTCGACGGTGGGGTCGGCGAGCGCTGGGCGCTCGGCGCGCGCCCGTCGCTGTACCTCGGCGACATTTCGTACTCGCTGTACCTGTGGCACTGGCCGGCGATCATCTTCGCCAACGCCTACTTCGTGAAGGGGTCGGTCGCGGCGCGGGGCTCGGCGCTGATCGGCGCGCTCGTGCTGTCGGCGATCACGTTCCAGTTGGTCGAAGAGCCGATCCGCCACTCGTTCTGGCTGTCACGCAAGCCGGCGGGCTACGTGCGCGACCGGCGGCGCATGAGCGAATGGACGAGCGACAACGAGCGCACGCTGATGCTCGCAGCTGCGGCCGCCGTCGCGCTCGTCGGTGTGCAGGTATGGACGGTCGTCTCCGACGCGAACGACAAGACGCAGACGGTCAACGTGTCGGACGTTGCACCGGTCGGCGACGCCAGCGGCGCGACGGCGACGACGGAGGCGTCTGATCCGTTCGCAGCGCTCGTGAAGTCGTCGGCCTTTGCGACGAGCTGGGGCAAGCTCGATCCGCCGATCGACTCGCTCGACAACGCCGGCGCGCCCGAATGGATCCATGACCACTGCCTCGACGTCCGCGCCGACAACGAGACCCGCTGCAGCTACGGGGCGCCCGACGCACCGCATCTCGCCGTCGTTCTCGGCGACAGCATCGCGTCGAGCTACTTGCCGGGCATCCGCGCCGCGCTCGGCTCGGCGTACCGCGTGCAACCGCTCACCCTTGGCGAATGCCCGATGATCGACACGCCGACGAAAGCGTCGGCGCACTCCACGGGGTTGAACCAGCGGTGCGCCGACCACAAGCCGTGGGCGCTGCACGAAGTCGAGCGGCTCCACCCCGAACTTGTCATCGTGTCGAACTCGTTCGCGTTCATCGACGCGCTCGTCGGGGGCGGCCCCGCCGGCAGCTCGACGAACGCCGACCGCTGGCGTGACGGGACGCAGAAGACGCTCAGCGCGCTCAGCGCCACGGGCGCCCGCGTCGTCCTGCTCGGCGCGCCGCCCAGCTCGGAGAACCTCCAGGAATGCGTGACGGTTCGCAGCACGCCGCAGGACTGCGACCGCGAGGTGCAACCGCGCTGGCTCACGGTCCGGGGGGCAGAGTCGGCGGGCGCAAATGCCGCGCATACGACCTACGTCGACCCGCTCAATTGGTTCTGTTACCGGTCGGTGTGCCCTGCCGTCATCGGCTCGACGCCGGTGTATTGGGACGGCGTCCACATGACCGGGGCGTACTCCCGCAGCTTGGCCCCGCAGCTGGCGCGTGTGCTGCTTCCGACGCCGTAGGGAATAGATCTGCCCGCGGTCTGTTATTCTCCGCCGCCCCCTAGGGCAGGGGAGGCGGAAGGAAGTAGGCATGGCTACGGCAAAGAAGGCGGCGGCGACGGTGAAAAAGGCCCCCGCGAAGGCGGTGGCCAAGAAAGCGCCGGCGAAGGCACCCGCAAAGGCCGCGGTGAAGGCTCCGGTGAAGAAGGCCGCGCCCGCGCCCGCCAAGAAGGCTCCCGCAGCCAAGGCGCCTGTCGCCAAGAAGATCGCGCCGACGAAAGCCCCGGCGCCGGCGAAGGCGCCCGCTCCCACGAAGGCAGCGGCGCCGAAGCGACCGAAGAAGGTCGTGCTCGACAAGTGGCAGCTGAAGCAGCAAGAGCTGTTGCTCTCCGAAAAGGGTGAGTACCTCGAGCAGGCTCGGCTTCTGCAGGACGAAGCCGACGAGTTGATGCGCGGCGCCGAGCCCGGCGACGTGCAGTTCGACGACGAGTCGGGCGAGGGCGGAACGCTCGCCATCGACCGCGAGCGCGACCTCGCGCTGGCGTTGCAGGCCCTGAGCATCACCGAAGAGATCGACGACGCGCTGCGCAAGTTGGAGCGCGGCACGTACGGCACCTGTGAGACGTGCGGCCAGAACATTCTCAAGGCGCGCCTCGAGGCACTGCCATACGCGCGGCAGTGCATCGCGTGCAAAACCGGCGGACTGTCACGTCGCTAGCGCCGCCGGCTAGCGCGCCGCTGAGCCGTCGCACGTCGGCGGCGATCATCGTCGGCGCCGCGGTTGCGTCGGTCATCGTCGACCAGATCACCAAGTCGATAGCGGAGTCTGGACTCGCTGACGGCCCGGTGCGTTTGCTGTTCGGCGCGCGTCTCGTGCTCACCTACAACTCGGGCGCGGCGTTCAGCGTCGGCGCCGGACGAAGCGCCGTCTTCACGCTCGTCGCATCGGTCACGATCACCGGCCTGACGGCGTACGCATTTTGGGTGAAGCACCGTCCCGCGCAGGCGGTCGCGTTCGGGCTCATCATCGGCGGCGCCGCCGGCAATCTCGTCGATCGGCTGGTGCGCGGCAACGGCGGCCGCGTCATCGACTTCGTCGAGATCGCGCGCTGGTGGCCCGTGTTCAACTGGGCGGACACGTCGCTGTTCTGCGGCGTGGCGTTGCTGCTGCTGCTGAGTTTCTTCGAAGGACGCAATGAACCTCGTCGTCCCTGACGCGTTGGCGGGCGAGCGACTGGACCGCATCGTTGCGCTCGAGACCGATCTCACGCGCAACGCGGCGTCGGCGTTGGTCTCGTCGGGCGCGGTGACGGTGAACGGCGCCGTCGTCACGAAGGGCAGCGCACGCGTCGCCACCGGTGACGTGATCGCCGCGGTCCTCGCGCCCGTCGTCGACGACTCACTCGTCGCCGAGCCTGGCGTCGCGTTCGACGTCGTGTACGAGGACGATGACGTCATCGTCGTCGACAAGCCCGCGGGATTGGTCGTGCACCCCGGCGCCGGTCGCGCCGCCGGCACGCTCGTGCACGGCTTGGTGGCGCGGTACCCCGAGATCGTTTCCGTGGGCGAGCGCGACCGTCCCGGGATCGTGCACCGCCTCGACAGCGGGACGTCGGGCCTTATGGTCGTGGCGCGGACCGAAGCGGCGCGCGCCACGCTCGTCGAGATGCTGTCGGCGCGGGAGGTCTCGCGGCAGTACCGCGCGTTGGCGTGGGGTGAGGTCGCCGGCGAGGAAGGACTCATCGACGCGCCGATCGGTCGCTCCGAACGCGAGCGCACGAAGATGGCGATCACCGCCGACGGCCGCGAAGCGCGCACGCGCTTCGTGGTGCTCGAACGGTTCGCGTCGCCCGTGCCCGTCACCCTGCTCGAGTGTCATCTCGACACGGGTCGCACGCATCAGATCCGCGTCCACCTGGCGTCGATCAAGCATCCCGTCGTGGGCGACACGCGCTACGGACGCGCCCGTCCCGCCATCACATGCGATCGACCGTTTCTGCACGCCGAACGGCTGGCGTTCTCGCACCCGATCACCGGTGAGGAAATGGCGTTCGGCTCGGCGCTGCCCGACGACCTCGCCGCCGTTCTGGCGACGCTCAGCTCGTAGCGGCGGGCACGGTCTTGCCCTGGGCGGCGTCGACCATCTGCTCGAGCGTGTAGCTGTCGAGGTAGGTGCGCATCGTCCGCCCGACGTCAGCCCACACGCCGAGCAGCACGCACTGCCCCTCGTGATCGCAGGCGCCGTTCTGGTGCGGCTCGCCGAAGTCGCCGGCGACGATGGGTCCGTCGACGGCCGACACGATCTGGCCGAGCGTGATCTCGGCCGCCGACCGCGCCAAGACGTACCCGCCGCCGACGCCGCGCTTGGACCGCACGAGGCCGGCGCCCTTCAACGCCAGCAATATCTGTTCCAGGTACGGCTGCGGCAGCCCGGTGCGCTCCGCGATGTCGCGTACCGAGGTGGGCCCGGCGTCGTCGTGCAGCGCCAGGCTCAACAACGCCCGGCTGGCGTAATCGCCCCGCGTCGACACCTTCACGCTCGTAATCGTAGGGCGGCGATGCGGGTACTACGTTGGCTTCCCCATGTCGACTACTGACGAACCCACCGCCGCGCCCCGTCTCGAGGTCGTCGAATCGCCCTCGGAAGAGATCGCCGAGACCGAAACCGTCAACCAGCCGGCGAAGCTGATGCGCATCGGGTCGATGCTCAAGCAGTTGCTCGACGAGGCCAAGGCGGCGCCGCTCGACGAGAAAGCGCGGATCCGCCTCCGGGAGATCTACGAGACGTCCGTGCGCGAGTTGGCGCACGGTTTGTCGCCCGACCTGCAGAACGAACTCGCGGCGATGGCGCTGCCCTTCGACGCCGAGGCGCCGTCGGAGTCGGAGTTGCGCGTCGCGCAGGCGCAACTCGTCGGATGGCTCGAAGGGTTGTTCCACGGGATTCAGGCGACGTTGTTCGCGCAGCAAATGGCGGCGCGCAACCAACTCGAGGGGTTGCGTCAACCGCAGCTCGGTCGCGCTTCGGGCGACGGGCACCAAGAAGGCGACCGCCCCGGCACGTACCTGTAGCGCCACGTGATCGACGAGCGCGATCGCCGGCGTGTGATCGCCGCCATGACGATCGGCATCGTCGTGATGGTGGCGTACTGGACCCTGTGGTTCACGACGCGATCGGTCGTCGCCAGCAACACGACCAAGGCGTACTACGACTTCGAGAACGCCTTTCCGCTCGCCGACGGTTGGCTCACGGTGTGCCTCGTCGGCGCCATCGCCACGTTGCGCCGGAGGGCGTCGTTCAGCGTGTTCTGGTTGCTCGCCGGCGGCGGCGCCGGCGTCTACTTGTTCTGCATGGACGCGCTGTACGACGTCGAGCACGGCGTGTGGTTCAAGAACGCCGGCGGCGTCATCGAACTCGCGATCAACATCATCACGCTCGTGTTCTCGGTGTGGCTACTCCGGTGGGCGTGGACGCGCCGCCGCGCGCTGCTCACCGACGGCTGAGTTACTTCCGCGCCCACACCTGCGCGCCGCGTTTGGTGATCGTCATCGGCGGCTCGATGGCGTCGGCCTTGGCGGACCAGTCGGCGACGTTGAACGCGTGCAGGTAGTCGGCCACGGCGTCGCGCGTCGGTAACTCGAAGGCGACGAGATCCCACGCGTCGACTTCGACGTCTCCGAACACCTCCGCCACGAGAGCCGGCGAGTCCTCCGAGTCGAACGTGGTGGCGGTGCCCCAGTTGGGATCGATGCCCTCGAGTTCGGCGTCGTTCCACCGGCTCGGCGACGACGCCACGAATACCCCTCCGGGCGCCAGCACCCGGTAGGCCTCGCGGATGCCGGCGAGCGGATCCTCGAGGAAGTAGAAGCAGTTGACGGCGGCGACGCCGTCGACCGACTCGTCGGCCAGTGGGAGCGCTCGCAGGTCGCCACGCGCTGCCGGCGTCACGGCGTCGGCCAGCATCTGCTCGTCGCGGTCGACGACGACGGTCGCGACACCGTCGAGCAGCCGCGCGATCGGGCCGCGCCCGCCGCCGATCTCGGCGAAACGCGTCACGCCGTGCGCGCGGAGGCGGTTGGCGATGTCCGGATAGATGTCCTCGACGACGAGGTAGCGCGAGAAGATCCGCTCGACGGCGGCCATGCGGGCGTCGTCGGGGTGGATGTACTCGTCGGTCGACGGGCTCGGGGCGGTCACCGTCCGATTTTGCACAGCGGCGCGGGACTTGACGAACGCGATACGGTGCCATTGCTAACTACACGGTCGTAATTTCGAGGTTTTGTGGGCTCCTCCTTCACCCACCTACATCTGCACAGTGAGTATTCGATGCTCGACGGCGCGGCGCGGGTCGCCGACGTCGTGCGGGCGGCCGTCGCCGACGGGATGCCTGCGGTCGGGATCACCGACCACGGCAACATGTACGGCGCCCTCGACTTCTACGCCGCCTGCAAGAAAGAAGGCGTCAACCCCGTCATCGGGTTCGAGGCGTACATGGCGGGGGAGAGCCGCTTCGAGCGCCCGCCGCGCCGCGGCCGAGTCGACGACACCGGCGGCGACGCCGAGGGCGGCCAGAAGCTCTACTACCACCTGACCCTTCTGGCCGAGAACAACGCCGGCTACCAGAACCTGATGAAGCTCTCGAGCTTCGCCTTCCTCGAGGGCTACTACTACCAACCCCGTCTCGACTGGCAGCTGCTCGAGCGCCACCACGAGGGTGTCATCGCCACCAGCGGCTGCCTCGGTGGCGTCGTGCTGCAAGCGCTGCTGCAGGGCGACCAACGCAAGGCAACGAAGCTCGCCAGCCGGCTCCAGGACATCTTCGGACGCGACAGCTTCTTCATCGAACTGCAAGACCACGGCATGGACGAGCAGCAGCGCACAAACCCGCAGCTGCTGGAGATCGCCAAAGAGATCCAGGCGCCGCTGCTGGCGACCAACGACAGCCACTACACCAACCACTCCGACGCCACCGCGCACGACGCGCTGCTGTGCGTGCAGACCAACTCGACCGTCGACGATCCCAACCGGTTCCGCTTCAGTTCGGACCAGCACTACTTCAAGACCGCAGCGGAGATGCGCTACCTCTTCCGCGAGCTACCGGAAGCGTGCGACAACTCGCTGTGGATCGCCGAGCGCGCCAACGTCGACATCGAGTTCGACCGCGCCGAACTTCCCCACTTCCCGCTGCCTGACGGGTTCACCGACGACGCCGAGTACCTGCGCCACATCGCGTACGAAGGCGCGCGCCAGCGCTACGGGGAAGTGCTGGCGAAAGAAGTCACGGAACGTCTCGACTACGAGTTGCGCGTCATCGGCGAGATGGGGTTCTCCACCTACTTCCTCATCGTCGGCGACCTCATCCGCCACGCCCGGGAGCGGGGCATCCGCGTCGGCCCGGGCCGCGGGAGCGCGGCGGGATGCTGCGTGGCGTACTGCCTCGGGATCACCAGCCTCGACCCGATCCGTTTCGACCTGCTGTTCGAGCGCTTCCTGAACCCGGGGCGCAAGCAGATGCCCGACATCGACATGGACTTCGACGAGCGTTACCGCGGCGAGATGATCCGGTACGTCGCCGACAAATACGGCCGCGATCGCCTCGCCCAGATCGTGACGTTCTCGACGATCAAGGCGCGCGCTGCGGTGCGCGACGCGGCGCGCGTGCTCGGCTACCCGTACGTCGTCGGCGACAAGATCGCCAAGGCGATGCCGCCGCTGATCATGGGCCGCGACACGCCGCTCGCCGCGTGCCTCGAACAGCTCACCGGTCACGAAGACGGCTTCAAGATGGCCGGCGACTTGCGCATCATGTACGAGACGGATCCCGACGCCCGCAAGGTCATCGACGTGGCGAAGGGACTCGAAGGGTTGCGCCGGCAGTCGGGCATTCACGCATCGGCGGTGGTGATCTCGCGTGAGCCGCTGATGGAGTACTGCCCGGTGCAGCGCAAGCCGGAAGCGGGCGTCGACCCCGAAGAGGCGCCGATCGTCACGCAGTTCGAAGGCCCGCAGATCGAAAAGCTCGGTCTGTTGAAGATGGACTTCCTCGGTCTCCGGAACCTCACCGTGATCGAGCAGGCGCTCGACCTGATCGAGACCAACACGGGTACGCGGCCCGACGTCGACAACATCCCGCTCGACGACGAGGACACGCTGGCGTTGCTGCGCACCGGCGACACCATCGGCGTGTTCCAGCTCGAAGGCGGACCAATGCGTTCCCTGGTGCGCGCCCTCGCGCCCACGAGTTTCGACGACGTGTCGGCGTTGCTGGCGCTGTATCGCCCCGGCCCGATGGCGGCGAACATGCACTACGACTACGCCGACCGCAAGAACGGCCGCAAGCCGATCGAATACATCCACCCCGAGATGGAGGAGTTGCTCGGCGACACCTACGGGTTGATGATCTACCAAGAGTCGATGATGCGCGTTGCGCAGCGCTTCGCCGGCTACTCGCTCGCCGAAGCCGACAACCTCCGCAAGGCCGCGGGCAAGAAGGTCCGCTCGATCATGGCCGAGGAGCGCGAGAAGTTCGAGGCCAGCTGCGAGAAGACCGGCTACGGCAAGAAGCTCGGCAAGCAGCTCTTCGACATCATCGAGCCGTTCGCCGACTACGCGTTCAACAAGTCGCACACCTACGCCTACGGATTGGTGTCGTGGCAGACGGCGTGGCTCAAAGCGCACCATCCCGTCGAGTACTTCGCGGCGCTGTTGACCAGCGTGCGCGACGACAAGGACGCAACCGCGAAGTACCTCTCGGAGTGCCGCAACCTCGGCATCGAGGTGCTCGTCCCCGACGTCAACAAGTCCGTCGGCGGGTTCGGCGCCATCGGCCGCACGATCCCGTTCGGGATGGCCGCGATCCGCAACGTCGGCCAGAACCTCGTGGCGATGATCGTCGCCGAGCGCGAGGCCAACGGTCCGTTCGTCGACTTCTACGACTTCTGCCAGCGCGTCGACCCGATCGTGTTGAACAAGCGCTCGATCGACTCGCTCATCAAGTCGGGCGCGTTCGACTCCCTCGGCCACCCGCGCCAGGGGTTGTGCCTCGCCGCGGAGTCGATCGTCGACCTGATGCTGCAACGCCGCCGCGAGCGCGACGTCGGCGTGATGAGTCTGTTCGACCAACTCGACGACACCGGCGAGCCGTCGTGGGACGACACCCGCGTCGCGATCCCCGACACCGAGTTCGACAAGATGACGCGGCTGGCGTTCGAGAAGGAAATGCTCGGGCTCTACGTGTCGGACCATCCGCTCAAGGGCGCGGAGACGGCGTTGCGCCGCCTCACCGACGCCACGGTGTCGGAGGCGCGCGAGCTGGACGACGGCGCGGTGCGCGTGGTCGGCGGTGTCGTCACCGCGCTGGCGCGCAAGTGGACCAAGAAGGGCGACCTCATGGCCACCTTCGTCCTCGAAGACCTCGACGGTGCGATGGAGGTCATGGTCTTCCCGAAGACCATGCAGGAGTGGGGGAGCCTCCTCGCCGACGACGCCATCCTGTGCGTCAAGGCGCGTGTCGACAAGCGCGAGGACGAGCCGAAGCTCACGTGTCTCGAAGTCCGCCGGCCCGAAATCACCTTCGACGCCGTGAAGCGCCTCGAACTGCGCGTGTCGGAAGGCATCACCGACTCGACCGTCGGCGAACTCAAGCGGATCTTGCTCGAATATCCCGGCGACGCCGACGTCTTCTTGCACTTCGGCACCAAAAAGCTGCGTCTACCAGCGGAGTTTCGGTGTGATCCGAGCTCGCGTTTGGTGGCGGAACTGCGCGTTTTACTCGGTCCGACCGCCGTCGTGTGAACTTTTGGTCGCTCCAGCGAATAAACTGACCGAGCGGTCAAGTACGACCACAAAGCACGCCGAGGAGAGATCGAGGTCCATGGCGATTGATGTCGCAACCAAGGACTGCACCGCGCTAAGCGATGCGGAGCTGGCCGAACTGGCAGATATGTGTGCCGGGGGGCCCGCTGGATACGAAATTGGTGTCCTGTCGAAGTACCGGGAGGACTGGGTCCTGGTTTCACAGGCGCGGGAGAACAACAAGCTGCACGGGTTTGCCTTTTGCACGCTCGAGCGGATCGGCGGAACGCCGTGCCTGCTCATCGGCCTGGGGTCCGTCAAGCGCACGTCGAAGCGGGAGACCGTTCTGAAGGCGCTCATGGCGAACATGTACCAGCGCGCCGTGATGGCGTTCCCCGATGAGGACGTCGTCGTCGGCACGAAGCTGATCGACGCCGGCGCGTTCAACGCCTTCAAGGGCCTCACCGACGTTTGCCCGCAACCTGAGCACCGCACGACGGGCGAGGAGCGGGCGTGGAGCCGGCGCCTGGCGAAGCGCTTCGGCGCCGAGGGCCGCATCGACGATCGCACCTTCATTGTCACCGGTGACGGCGCCACCCCGGGTGTGCTCGACCACGAGTGCCTCAAACCCGAGACGATCAAGGCTGATGTCGCTGCGTACTTCAAGCCGCTCAAGCAGGACAACGGCGATTACCTGATCGCCTTCGGCTGGGCAATGGCGGAAGACCTCGCCGGCGGCAAGCTGCCGAAGTAGTTCTCTGAAGACTGCATTAGTCCTCGGGGGCGGGGGCACCGTTGGCCTCGCCTATCACGCCGGCGTTTTGCGCGCCCTTGAAGTCGAAACGGGATTCTCGCCGGACGACGCCGAGGTGATCGTCGGCACGTCCGCGGGATCCGTGATCGGCGCGTACCTGCGCACAGGAATGACGACGCAGGACATGTGGCTGCTGGCGCGCGGCGAGCACCCGTCGCACGAGTCGTTCGGGCGCAGCGGCGATCGCGATCCCGACTTGTTCACGCCGGCCTGGACGAATCCGATCGACGTGGCGCGCCACTTGATCGGTTCGAGCTACGTGCTGGCGCGCGCCGTGTCGCCGTTTCCGCTGCGACCGCCGGCGTTGTTGCGGTCGGTGTTCCCGGGCGGCATGTTCACGCTGGAGGAGGGTGAGCGGCGCTTTGCCGAAGAACTCCCAGCGGAATGGCCCGAGAAGGCGCTGTGGCTGACGACAGTCGACATCGTGACCGGACGGCGCGTCGTGCTCGGTCGTCCCGGCGCCCCGCACGCCGACTTGCCGCGCGCGGTGTTGGCGAGCGCGGCGATCCCAGGCATTTATCAGCCGGTCCAGGTCGGGCGACGCAGCCTCATCGACGGCGGCGCCCACTCCACTTCCAACCTCGACCTCGGTGTGCAGGCAGACGTCGATCGCATCATCGGCGTCGTGCCGCTGGCGTTTGACACCTCAGTCCCTCCGGGGCCGCTCGGCCAGATCGTCCGGCGCATCCCCGCTCGGCAGTTGCACGCCGAGATGGAACTGGCGCGTCGTCGCAACGTCGAGGTGCTGCTGTTCCGCCCCTCCGCGTCCGAGATCAGGAATCACGGCTTCAACCTCATGCGGCCGCACGGTCTCGAGCAGATCGCCGAGTTGGCGTACGAGGCGACGGTGAAGGCGCTGGCGACTGAACGTTTCGCCGACGCGTTTGCCGCCTGACGGCGTTACCCGGGCAGGAGCGCCGGCACCGTCTTGTAGCAGTGCCCGAAGAAGGGCGCGCTGAGCGCGACGAGTAAGCGGCGACGCGCCCGCAGCGGATGGCCGTTGCGCTTGTTAACCGCCTCGATGGCGACCGGGTCCGTGCACGGCAGTTCGTTGACGTGCCCGCGGAAGCGGAACTTCACCATCAACCCTTCGGCGGTCGGCGACAACACGATGTCGCCGTTGGGGTTGACGATGGTCATGGACGGACGGTTGCCTTCGAGAGTCCAGTAGGGCACCGCCTCGCCGGCGAAGCCGAGCAACTCGTTCTTCTCGGGGTGGTGCAGCGGCGTCAGCAGCTTTTGGGCGCGCCGACCGCGCAGCCGACCGAGGGCGACGGGCGGTTCCGCGAGTTCGATCGTCTCCGGCCGCGACGGATCGGGCGGCGCCGGATTGGCGACGGTGCGAGCGGTGACGACGTCGAGCGGGCGCAGCCGGATGGGCACGACGTTGCTCGACTCGGGATCCCACGTCGCCCACACGAGTCCGCCGTTGTCGAGGTCGACGGACGCGGCTTCGCCGTAATCAGGAGCGAGCAGCATCAAGCGCACGCGCGCGCCAACAGGCGCGACCGGCTTGCGAAACGCCGGATGCTGCGGGCTCTGTGCCAATGCCACGCGTAAATGTTCGTCCTGTGGACAACGCGGTTGGTGGATGCTCGCGTTTCACGCGCGCCGACGATTCTTGTGATGTTCCGTCAAGGTCTTCTCGACGGAACATCACAAGAGTGCGGTGAACGCCTCCGCGTCGCGGACGGGGAGTTCGCAGACGTAGTCGCGGCACACGTAGGCGTTGCCTTCTGAGCGACCTTCCCAAAGCGGTGAGTCGTAGGGCTCGCCCCACGCGATGACCGACAGCGGGCGCCACGCGCTCCGATACGCGTCGACGAGCTCGGTGTTGCGGCCGGGGATGACGACTTCGGTGACGCCGACGGCGAGGAGGTGGGCGACGTAGGCGGCGTGGCTGAACCCGGCGGGATGGTCACCGATCGGCAGGCCCGCGACGATCGTGCGGGCGTGGTCGGTGTAGCGCTCGTCACCCGTGAGCGCGCCGAGGCGGACGAGGGCGAGTGCGCCGACTGCGTTTGCCGAAGGCGTCGCGCCGTCGAAGGTCTCCTTCGGGTTGGCAACGAGCGCCGGCGCGTCCCGCCCGACGGTGAACAGCCCACCGCCGTCCTGGTCCCAGAAGAGGTCGAGCATGGCGTCGGCTGCTGCGCGCGCTTCGGTGATCCAGCGCGCTTCGCCCGTGGCTTCGGACAGACGGGTGAACGCGTCGACCAGCCAGGCGTAGTCGCCGGCGACGGCCAGGTGTTGCGCACCGGCCTCGGCCTGCCACGCCCGCATCCACCGGTTGTCGTCACGTCGCAGATTGGCGAGGAGGAACTCGGCGATGTGGACGGCGTCGCCGGCGCGACCGGCTTCGGCGAGCGCCGAGACGAACATCGCATTGAACTCGGTGATGACCTTGTCGTCGCGTAGCGGTCGCACGCGGGTTGCCCGGAGGTCGAACAGACGCTGCGATGCCTCCGCAATATTCGCGGGCACCGTCGGATCGGCGTCGATCGGACGGAACAGGATGTTGCGCCCTTCGAAGTTCCCGCCGGGTCGCACGCCGTAGAACTCCATGAACGCGTCCGCCAGCGCGTCGTCGCGCAATGCGTCGCGGATCTCCTCAGGAGACCACGTGTAGAAGAGGCCTTCTTCACCTTCGCTGTCTGCGTCCTCGGCCGACGCGATGCCGCCGCCTTCGAGACGCAGGTCGCGCAGCACGTACTCGATCGTGCGCTCGACGACGCGGGCGTACCACGGGTCGCCCGTGAGCTGCGCGCCGTGGTGGTACACGCGCACGAAGCCCGCCTGGTCGTAGAGCATCTTCTCGAAGTGGGGCACGAGCCACTGCGCGTCGACCGAGTAACGAGAAAAGCCGCCGCCGAGGTGATCGTGGATGCCGCCAGCCGCCATGGCGTTGAGCGTGCGCACCGCGGCGCGCCGCGCCTCGTCGTTGCCGTCGCGCGCGCCGAGCAGGACCGCGTCGAGCATCGACGGCTGTGGGAACTTTGGCGCACCGCCGAAGCCGCCGAGGCGGTCGTCGTGATTGGCGAGCAAGAGCTCGACCGCGCCGGGCATCGGGTCGAACTCCTTGCGCCCTTGAACCGACAGGCTGAAGCCGCCGGTCGAGCGTTCGCGCACCGCACCGGTCACCTGGTCGGCTTGTTCGAGTACCTCGTCGCGCCGGTTGATCCACGCGTCGTGCACCGCGTCCATGACCTCGGCGAAGCTCGGCATGCCGTGGCGTCGCGACGGCGGGAAGTACGTGCCGGCGAAGAACGGTCGCTGTTGGTCAGGTTCGACGAACACCGTCATCGGCCAACCGCCGCGGCCGGTCATCGCCTGCGTCGCTTCCATGTAAATGGCGTCGACGTCGGGGCGTTCCTCGCGGTCGACCTTCACGTTGACGAACCAGTCGTTCATCATTTCGGCGGTCGCGTCGTCCTCGAAGCTCTCGTGCGCCATCACGTGGCACCAGTGGCACGCGGCGTAGCCGATCGACAGCAACACGGGGCGACCGCTCTGGCGCGCTTCCGCGAAGGCGTCGTCGCCCCACGGCCACCAATCGACGGGATTGTCGGCGTGCTGACGGAGGTAGGGGCTCGCTTGGGTCGCGAGGCGGTTAGGCATTGAAGGGAGTTACCGCGATGACGGCGTCGACAGTCAGCGGTCCGTAGATGTGGGGGAATTCGTCTTCGACCTTGATGGGCGGGCCCACTAAGGCCGGGTCGATTGTGAGCAGCACAAGGTCTTCAGTGGCATCTCCGTACACGAGCTGCGCAGTCGGTTGCACTTGGTGCTCATAGGAGCAGTGGATGAACCCGACGTCGGCGAGCGTCTTGCCTCGCGTCGAGCCCGTGTAGACGCCGGTCGCGGCGGCGGCATACCAGTCGGCGGCTGCGGTGATGTGGAAGATCGGCTCCATCGCGTCCGACAAATTAGGTTCCGCCGCATGGAACTACGACTTGACGGGAAGGTGGCCGTCGTCACCGGCGGATCGCGCGGCATCGGACGCGCCATCGCGCAGGCGATGGCCGACTCGGGGGCGCGCGTGATGATCTCGTCGCGCAAGGCCGAAGACTTGGAAGTTGCCGCGAAGGAGATCGGCAACGGATGCGAATGGTTCGCCGCCAACGCCGGCAACGAAGACGAGGCCGCGGCGTGCATCACGGCGACGGTCGAGCGCCTCGGCGGGATCGACATCCTGGTCAACAACGCCGCGACGAACCCGTACATGGGCTCGATCCTCGGCATCGACCACAGCCGCGCTGAGAAGACGGTGCAGGTGAACCAGTGGGGCGTGCTGCGCTGGACGCAGCTCGCCGTCGAGGCCGGGCTGGGCAAGAACGCGGGGTCCTCGGTGGTCAACATCGCGTCGGTCGGCGGCTTCGGCGCCAACAACGTGATCGGTTGGTACAACGTGACCAAGGCGGCCGTCATCCACCTCACGCGCAACCTCGCCCTCGAGCTCGGGCCGAACACGCGCGTCAACGCCATCTGCCCTGGGCTCGTAAAGACCGACATGGCGAAAGCACTCGTCGACGCCGCCGGCGAACAGATGGCGCGGCGGCTCCCGTTGAAGCGCATCGGCGAGCCCGTCGACATCGCCGGTGCTGCCGTATTCCTCGCGTCCGACGCCGCGAGCTGGATCACCGGCCAGTCGCTCATCGTCGACGGGGGCTCAATGATGATGGGGGGAGGTTGACGCGCTCGACCGCGCAGCGGTTGGGCGATGTCACGCTCGTCCTCACGGCGTTCGTCGCGCTCAGCTTGGTCGCCCGCACGTGGGCGGCCTCCGACATTGCGCGCGGTCACGCCACGACGTTCTGGTCCTACGCCGCGGCGACGGTGAGCGGCGTGCTCCTGCCGGCGTTCGGCGCGGCGTGCGCATCGTGTTGGATGGACGATGCGCGCCGCGGCTACGCGCGATGGATCCTGATCGCGGTGTTCGCGGTGAGCGCGTTAGGCATAGTCGGCGACGTCTTCTTCGGTAACCGGACTCTCGCGCCCGGAGGCCGCGGCGCCGACTTGATGCAGGACGCCGCCTCGTTGTTGTTGATCGCCGGCGGGTTCACGCTCGCCGCGGGAATTGGTCCAACGCGTGACGAACCGCGAGAAGTGTGACGCCGTCGTCATCGCCGTAATGGCGGTGGCGATCGCGGTGACCGGGGCCGCCGCCGCGCGGTCGTTGTCGGTCGTCGGGTTGAACCTGTCGGGTGGGACGTCGTTCACGTGGTACCTGCGCTTCCGCGTCTTCGACATCACGACCGCAGTGCTGGCGCTTGGGATCTTGGCGTATGTGCTCCCGCGCACCCGGCTCAGCGCAGTCGCCGGTCGCATCGCCGCCGCGCTCGGCGTCATCGCCATCGCCGCCGAGATCGGCGAGTGGTTGCTCGAAGGCGGCAACCGATTCCTCTCAGCCGAAGGCAGCGCCACTGCGAGCGCGATCGACCACGTGGCGGTGCTGTTCGCCTGCGGCGCCGTCGTCGCGATGTGGTTCGTCACGACCTCACGCGAGGTCGCGGCGACGGATCTTTCCTGACGTCGTGCGCGGCAGCGCGTCGACGAGCACCAGTTCCTTCGGGGCGCAGTACGCCGGCAGGGATTGCTTGACGACGTCGCGCAGGGCGTCGAGTGTCGGCGGCGCATCGGCAGGCACGACGAACGCCACGACGCGCTGACCCCATTCGGGGTCGGCTCGTCCGGCGATCGCGATCTCGGCGACGCCCGGGGCACCTGCGAGCGCGCGCTCGACCGCGGTCGGCCACACTTTCTCGCCGCCGGTGTTGATGACGTCGCCGATGCGGCCGTGCACGTGCAGCACGTCGGCGACGATCTCGCCTGCGTCACCGGTGGCGAACCACCCGTCGGCGTCTTTCGGATCGGTGCCGTCGAGGTAGCAACGCAACAGCATCGGGCCGCGCACGTGGATCTGTCCGGCGCCGTCGACGCGCAGCTCGACTTCGTCCAGCGGTCGACCGTCGTACGCGACACCGCTACCCGTCTCGGTCATCCCGTATGTGCGCACGACGTTGGGCGCGAGTCCGTCGGGCGCCGCGGCCCCGCCGAGCAACACACGGCGGTAGCGCGAGGTGTCCATCCGCTGGAGCAGCGTCGGTACAACCGACACGAGCGTCGCGCCATCGTCCTCGAACGAGAACGGTGTTTCCGCGTGGAGCGCACGCAACACGACCGACAGTCCCCCGATGTGCGCCAGCGGCAGACACGCGAACCACGAGTCGCGGTCGTCGACGCCGAGCGCGGCGTTCGACGCGCGCGCCGACGCGGCGATCGCGTCGTGGGTCAGGACGACTCCCTTGGCTTCGCCTGACGTGCCCGACGTGAAGACCACCAGCGCGTCGTCATCCTGGAGCGCGCCTTCCGTGGGCAGCGCGGCGCGCGCGGCGGCGGGTAAGCGCGGATCGATCGGCGCCACGACATCTCCGCGGTCCCATGCTCGGCGCATGGCGTCGACGAAGCCCATGCCGACGGCGTCAATCGCTTCGAGTCGCGGCACGACGATTACCGTAAACCGCGGATGAACAAGTGGATCGCAGGGGCGCGGCCTCGTACGTTGCCGGCCGCCATCGTTCCCGTCGCGGTGGGGACGGCGGCCGCGCACGCCGCAGGCAACGGCATCATCTGGTGGCGCGCTGGCGCAGCGCTCGCAGTGGCGTTGTTCGTCCAGATCGGCACCAACTACGTCAACGACTACGCCGACGGTGTTCGGGGCACCGACGACGTCCGCGTGGGGCCGGTGCGCCTGGTCGGTCAGAAGCTGGCGTCGCCGAGCGCGGTCAAGCGCGCCGCGATCATCTCGTTCGCACTCGCAGCCGCGTTCGGTCTGGCGCTGTGCGCCGCCGCGGGATGGGGTCTTGCGCTCGTCGGTGCTGCCGCGATCCTCGCGGGGTGGTTCTACACGGGCGGCCCGCGTCCCTACGGCTACGCGGGTTTGGGCGAGCTGTTCGTGTTCGTGTTCTTCGGCCTCGTCGCGACGATGGGCACCGAATACGTGCAGCTCGAACGGGTGACGTGGCGCGGCGCGATCGCCGGAGTGGCCGTAGGGCTGTGGGCGATGGCGTTGCTCGTCGTGAACAACCTGCGCGATCGCGTCGGTGACGAGAAGAGCGGGAAGCGCACCCTGGCGGTGCGTATTGGAGACCGCAACACGCGCACGCTCTACGTCGGGTGTCTCGCGGTGGGTCTCCTCGTCGCCGCGGTCGCGTCGCCGTTCGCGTTGCTGGCGATCCCGCTTGCGATTCCGCCGCGCAACTTGGTGGCGAAGGGTGCAGTCGGTCGGGAACTGGTCGCCGTCCTGATGAAGACGTCGACGTTCCAGATTGCCGCGGGCGCCGCGCTCAGCGTGGGGTTGCTGGTTCGTTGATGAACGCATCGAGAACACCGACGAACGCGTCCGGCGCCTCGAGGTGAGCCGCGTGGCCGCAACCGTTGAGCGACGCGATGTGTGCGTCGGGCATCAGTGCTTCCATTCGCTCGGCGAACGCGGTGAACTTCGTGTCGAGCGCGCCCGTAACCAACATCACGGGACACCGGATGTCGTGCAAGCGGTCCCACAGCGGGTCCTGCGCGCCGGTGCCCATCAGCCGCAGCGACGCCGCGAGGCCCGACACCGTGTTGCGTCGCCGAGCGTCGAGCCCGGCGCTGTCCTCCGGCAACGTCGCGAACAACGGCTGATGCAACCACCGCGAAAGGAACGCGTCGAGGCCGTCGCGTTCGAGTTCTTCGGCGAGCAATTCGTCCGACGCTTGGCGCTCGATGCGTTCACTCGCGGACTCGAGTCCGGGCGTCGCGCCGATGAGAACGAGGCGCTCGACGTTGTCGGGATGCGCCAGCGCGACGTGCAGCGCCAGCCGGCCGCCCATCGAGTAGCCGACCCATGTGCCGCGACCACCTTCGGCCGCGAGGAGGTCGGCGCTTTCCCAGAGGCCGAGATGTGTTTCGTGGTGCGCGCCGTGGCCCGGCGCGTCGAGGGCGACCACGTCATGACCGAGCGCCGACAGCCGGTATTCGATCGCATCCCACGACGCCGCCGTCTGCGTAAAGCCGTGCACGAGGATCAGCCGGGCCATCGCGTATGACGGTACAGGCCGAGTTCTGCTCCACGATCGTTGACGAGTGGATCCGCGGTGGGCTCACGCACGCCGTGATCGCCCCCGGCAGCCGGTCGACGCCGTTGGCGCTCGCGCTCGCGGAGCGCGACGAACTGCAGATCCGCGTCGTGCTCGACGAGCGGTCCGCCGCGTTCGTCGCGCTCGGCGTGGGACTCGCGACGGGGCGGCCGGCCGTGGTGTTGACGACGAGCGGGACTGCGGCAGCTGAATTGGTCCCAGGCGCCGTCGAGGCGCATCACGCGCGCGTGCCGCTGTTGCTGGCGACCGCTGATCGTCCGTGGGAAGCGCTCGACGTGCGGGCACCACAGACGATCGAGCAAGCGCGGCTGTTCGACGGCTTGACGCGGTTTTCGGCGTCGCCGGGCGTGCCTGATCTGATCTCCGCGAAAGCGTGGCGGTCGCTGGCCTCGCGCGCGCTCATCGAAACGCGGCACAACCCCGCGGGTCCCGGACCGGTGCATCTCAATCTCGCGTTTCGCGAACCGCTGTTGCCCGATCGTCCCGACGAACCGCGACCCGGGCGCGCCGACGGGGGACCGTGGCACCGGTTCGACGCCAGCCCGTCCGGTCTGACGCCGCTCGGTATCGCCGGTCGACGCGGTCTCGTCGTCGCTGGCGCGGGTTCGCCGCCCGCGGGGTCGCTGCAGCAGCTCGGCTGGCCGGTGCTCGCCGACCCGCGATCGGGCGCACGTGTGCCGCACCGATTGACGATCGCGGCGGCGGACGCGTTGCTGCGCGTCCCGTCTTTCGCCGAGGCGCAGAAACCCGATGTCGTCGTGCACGTGGGCGAGCCGTGGGCGAGCCGCGTCGTCAACGAATGGCTGGCGTCGACCAACGCCGATCACGTCGTCATCGACCCGCATGGCGCGTGGCCCGACCCGAATCGGCTGGCGTCGACCGTCGTGCGCGGGCCGGTGTCGCTGGTCGCCGAGGACGCAGCCGAGGACGGTTGGGTCGACGCGTGGAAGACCGCCGAAGCCGCGGCGCAACGCGCCATCGACGCCACCCTCTCCGACGCCGGCCATGCGCCGAGCGCCTCGTCGGTGCTGCGCGGCCTGGTCGCGACGGCGGACCCAAACGAGACGCTGTTCGTCGCGTCATCGATGCCGATCCGCGACCTCGAATGGTTCGCCGCGCCCCGCGACGGCACGCGCGTGTTGTCCAATCGCGGCGCCAACGGGATCGACGGACTGGTGTCGACGGCGGCGGGCATCGCGTGGGCGACCGCGCCCGACCCGGTGACCGCGGTGTTGGGCGACCTCGGGTTCTTGCACGACGTCGGGGGGCTGCGAGCAGCGGCCGACCTGACGAACCTCGACTACGTCGTCATCGACAACGACGGCGGCGCCATCTTCGACTTCCTCCCGCAGGCGTCGGCCCTCGAGCCCGACGCGTTCCGCACGCTGTTCACGACGCCGCACGGCCTCGACCTCGACGCCGTCGCCGCGTCGGTGCCGGGAGTGCGTGTGGCGGTGCATCGCGTGCCGCAGGGCACGGCGGTCGCCACGCACCGCGCCGTCCAGGCGGCTGTCGCCGCCGCCCTCGACGGCTAGGGGCGAACGAGCGCGGCCAGCAGCGCTTGGAGCTTGAGTTGGCTCTCGACCAACTCCGACTGACCGTCGGATCCGGCGACGACGCCGCACCCGGCGCGCAGCACGGCGCGGTTGTCGTCGATCTCCGCGCAACGGATGCCGACCCACCACTCGCCGTTGCCCTGGGCGTCGACCCATCCGACCGGTCCGGCGTAGCGCCCGCGGTCGAGGCGTTCGTGTTTCGCCAACCACGACAGCGCGGCGGCGCTCGGTTGGCCGCCGACGGCCGCGGTCGGATGCAGCGCGGCGACGATGTCGAGCACGGACTGCGGCGCCGCCGCGGCGAGCGTTCCGGTGATCTTCGTGCCGAGGTGCGTGACGTTGCGCAACGCGACGACCGACGGCCCGGTCGGCACGTCGAGTGCGTCGCACCATTGCCGCAGCGCGGCGGCGACTCCTTCGACGGTGAGGCGATGCTCGGCGCGGTCCTTGTCGGATGCCAGCAGCGCGGCGGCCGCGGCGTTGTCGGCATCGGGATCGCCGACGCGCGCCGTCGTCCCCGCCAATGGGTGCGACACAATCTCGGCGCCGAAGCGGCTGATGAGTAGCTCGGGGC
Organism: Actinomycetota bacterium; assembly: GCA_041166405.1. GTDB lineage: Bacteria > Actinomycetota > Acidimicrobiia > Acidimicrobiales > JACCXE01 > JACCXE01. Next base: position 41,857 of record JBEEFV010000002.1, read on the forward strand.
TCGCGCCGACGAACCCGTCGACGGAGTACGTCGTGCACGACGGGTACAGATCGTGCAACTTGCGCACGACGTCGGCGACGACGATCGGTCGGTTCGCCGCGACTTCGACGGCGCGCGCCACCACCACCTTCTCGAACTGTGCGGCGTCGATGGCGGCGACGGCGTCTTCGACGAGGTCACACCAGTCGGCGTGCGAGAGCGACGGCGTCAGCGTGAACGCGTCCGGCGACAACGGTCGTTCCTCGTCGGAGGGCGACGGCCCACCGCCATCGCGCGCGAACCAGATTTCCTCGGGGACGACGAGCGACGCCGCCAGCACGCGGTTGAACGGGAGCGCGCCGATGGCGACGGCGTCGTCGCCGATCGCCGCCAGCTCGTTCCCGACGCGCTCGCCGAGCGATCCGTCCGACGCACCTGCCGGGAGATCGATGCGGGCGCGGATGCCGCGGCCGACGAACCCACCATCACGCCCGCCGAGGATGACGAAGTCGTCGTCGCGGACCCCGGAGAGCAACTTGGTGACGTCCATTACCGGCGCCTGGCGGTGATGAGTTGCGAAATGCCGCCGGTCAGTGCGCGGCGTTGCGCGTCGACGAAGCCGGCGCGTTCGATCATGCCGAGCAGTTCGGCGGTGGGCGGGAGGTAGGCAACCGAGCGCGGGAGGTAGCGGTAGGCCGCGCCGTCCGACATCAGCCCGCCGATGAGCGGGACCACGCGCCCGAAGTACACGCGGTGTCCCATCGCCAGAATCGGGTTGGTCGGCGCCGAAACCTCGAGCAGCGCCAGCGAACCGCCGGGCCGAAGCACGCGCGCCATCTCGGCGAAGCAGGCGGCGAGATCGACGAAGTTGCGCAGCGCGAACCCACAGGTGACGCCGTCCATCGAACCAGTGGCAATCGCGACGAACCGCGCGTCGGCCTGCACGAGCGGCGCGGTGGTGCGGGCGTTGGCCAGCATCCCGGCGGACAGGTCGAGCGCGATCGGCGCGAGGCCGCGGTGTTCCATCTCGCGGCACAGGTCGCCGGTTCCGGCCGCAACGTCGAGCACGCGGGCGCCCGCCGGCAAGCCGAGTGAGTCGAGCGTGCGGCGGCGCCATCCGACGTCGAGCCGGAACGTCATCAGCCGGTTCACGAGGTCGTAGCGCGGTGCGATCGTGTCGAACATTGCGCCGACGGCGTGCACCTTCTCCTCGCCTTCGGGAAGAGGTGGCGCCGTGCGAGCCATGCCTCCAAGTTAGATTGAGGGCAGATGAGCAGTCACTTTCGGCGGGGCGCCGGAGCGCAACGAGCCCGCATTGCAGTAATCGCGTTGATCGCGATCGTCCTCGTGGGATTTGGGATCGTGAAGGCGACGCCCGACCACAAGGCGCTCGTCGTCGGCAAGTACGACGCGCCGCGCGCGACAACCGCTCCGACCGTCACCGTTCCGGCTCCCGACATCGGTCACGCGCCGATTCCGGCACCGAAGAGTTCGCGCTCGCTGTTGGGTGCCAACGGATCGGCGTACGGGCGCGCCCTCGCGTTTCACAGCAACATCCCGGTGAAAGACGGGCTCGTCTTCATGCTGATCGTCGGGTCGGACGCGCGGCCGGGCCAAGACCTGCGTCACACGCGCACCGATTCGTTGCACGTCGTCGCCATCGACCCCGCGACCCGGTCGGGCACGATCGTCGGCATCCCGCGTGACACCTTCGTCGACATTCCCGGTCACGGCCAGCACAAGATCAACGAAGCGATGGAGCTCGGTGGTCCGTCGCTGATGATGCAGACCATCCGCAACTTCACGAACTTGCCGGTGGAGTACTACGTGCTCACCGGCTTCCAGGGCTTCTCGGAGATGGTCGACGAACTCGGCGGCGTCGACGTGTACGTCCCGCGCAACATGGACGACAAGTATTCGGGCGCGCATTTTCAGGAGGGGTACCACCACTTCAACGGCGAGCAGGCGCTGGCCTTCTGCCGCGATCGCCACGACGTCGCGTACGGCGACTTCACGCGGTCGGAGAATCAAGGTCGCCTCATGCTGGCCACGCTGGCGAAGATGCGCGCCGAGGTCGGCGACGACGCCGGGCTGCGTCGCTGGTTGTCCGTGCTGGCGTCGCACGCCGAGTTCGACGCGCCGATGTCCGACATGGAAAGCCTCGCCGCGCTCGTCCGCCGCATCGATCCGTCGTGGCTGCAGAACGTCGTGATGCCCGGCAAGATCGGCACCGCTTCGGGTGGTCAGTCGGTCGTGTATCCGACCGAGGCCGCGGCCGCGATGTGGGGCGACCTACGCGACGACGCCCGTCTCACGAGCGCGCCGTCGGGCTCCGACAACACCGAGGACACCACGCCGACGACCTACCCCGACGAACCCACGACCGAGGACACCACGTCGACGACGTCGAGCCCACCGTTCATCGGCGGCGACTCCACCACGACGAGCACGTCGACCACCGACCCGTACGGCTTCTAACCGGGGGTGTGGGCGTCTCCAGGGCGGCTCAGCCTGCCTAGACACGCCCACACGTCGGCTCGTGTGCGTACTTAATCGGTCTGGGCCCTCCTAAGTACGCACGCGGGTGGCTACGACAGGCGGATGAGTCGGACCGTTGCCTCGGCGAGGCTGCCGTCGCGGGCGGAGTCTGTCCACAGAACGAGGACGCCGTAGTTCCCGTAGGGACGGTCGAGGGGGACGTCGACCGCGAAGTCGGTCTTCTCCGAGCCGCCGCCGGTGAAAGTCGTGTTGGCGAGTGCGTGTCCGGTCCCGTCGGCCGCGCTCGTGTCGCCGGCGCACTCGCTGAACATCCCCGAACCCCGGAGCGAACTGCCGAGCGCGAGCACGGTTACGTGCACGACTCCCTCGAAGGCGATCGACTTCCCCGTGATGTGCAGTGTGTTCGGGTCGGGAATGGCGTCGACGTAGCCGGCAGGCGAATGGACCTCGAGGTCGTCAGCGGTGGCCGTACGGACGAACCAGCCGGACGCCTCCCGTGGCAACACGAGGTGCGTCGGAGGCCCCGCCCGGTCGGGCCGGACGTCGACGTACGTGAGCTCCTCGGCGTTCGCCCCCGAACCGACGACTTCCGTGCCGGTCGTGACGACCTCGGGATTAACCATCGTCAGGAAGTCGCGGGCGAACGCCTCTCCTGCCGCCGCCGGCGTCGGGAAGCCGTCGGCGCCGGCGGGCCAGATGAAGAGTCCGCCGTGCCCGTTCGCCGGAATCGCGGTTGTCGTCGGCGGGGAAGTCGTCGGGCCCGGATTGGTCACGACGGGTCGCGGCGTCTCGTCGTCACGAATCACGAGGGCGCCGGCGGCGAGCAGCACTACCGCCGCGGCGGCGATGGACAGGATGCGAAAACGGTTCCGCGGAACCGCTTCGCCGAGACGGGATTCGATGTTCGCCCAACCCTCGCGGGGCTCGATGCGCGCCGCCTCGCCGTGGAGTGCGTCGCGCAGGCGGTCTTCGGTGTTCATCGCGTTGCCTCCAGCGCGCGTTCGAGCGCGGCGATGCCGCGGTGGGTGTGGGTTTTGACCGAGCCGGCGGAGATGCCGAGCGTCGCCGCGATGTCGGCCTCGGAAAGGTCGAGGTAGTACCGGAGCACGAGACACTCGCGCTGACGGTCAGGCAAGGCGCGCAGCGCCGCGAGCATCTGGCGGCGATCTTCGTGCTGAAGCGCCGACGCCTCCGCCGAGACTTCCGTCCGCGCGGACACCACCTCGAGCCGACGGCCCGTCGCGCGTCGCCGCGAGCGCGACCGCGCCCCGTTCATCACGATGCTGCGCAGGTAGGCGGCGCGCTTCGACGGGTCTTCGACGCGCGCCCACGCGCGGTGCAACCGCACGAACGCGTCTTGCACCACTTCCTCGGCGGCAGGGACGTCGTCGAGCAGCAGCGCGGCGAGACGGACGAGCGACTTGTAGTGCTCCCGGTACAAGTCCGAGAGCACCTCGCCCCGGTCCGTCTCCACCAACGACATCATCACCGGTACAGACGCACAACCGGCGGACTTGGTTGACTCGTTTCGCTAGTGAATCGACACCAGGGCGATACCGCAGACGATCATCCCCGCGGCGATCTTCTGCTGGGTCTCCATTCGCTCGCGGAGGAAGACGCGAGCGAGGATCAGCGTCGGGACGGAGAACGCCGAGCTGAGGATCATCACGATGCTGGTGTGGTTCGTGAGGCTCAGCCCGTAGCTGACCGCCGCGAAAGCGACGGCGTCGCAGACACCGACCGCACCTGCGTGGATCGCGAGGTCGGAGTCACGCCGCGAGATCGCCAACGGGGTGTCCGTGACCATGGCGTACACCGCAACAGTGAGCGCCGCTGTGGCGCGGATCAGGATGAGGAACAACAGCCAGTGGCGCGCTCCAAGGAAATGGTCGAACAGCACGAACCAGAACGCGTCGAGCACCGCCGACGCCAGTACCTGAGGCAACCCGCGTCGCATGACAGAGCCCGAACCGCGCACGGCCTGAGAGAACTCGCGGAACGTCGTGCTGATCGCCAGCACGCCGCAGGCCACGAGGGCGATGGCCGCCCATTGCCCGCCCGAGATCCGCTCGCCGAACACGACCGCGCTGAGGATCACGATCAGCACGGCGTGCGAGGAAAAAACGGGGCTCAGGAAGCTGATCGCGCCCTTGCCGAAGCCCGCGTACAGCGACAGGTACGAAAGCGCGCTGACGATCCCGAACAGCGCGATCCATACCGGGTCCATGCGGTGAAACGCGGGCACGCTCGGTGCGAATGCGAAGAGGGCGAGGAGCGGGACGACGCCGATAACTTGCGCCCAGAACAGCGTCGTCACTTCGCCGACGCGGTCGATCGTCTTCTTCGCGAAGAAGTCGGCGAGTCCCCACCCCGTCATCCCCCCGAGACCGGCGAGCGCGGCAGTGGCGAGCGATCCGCTCAACTGCGCACCCGCGGCAGTCGTTCGACGCGCCCGCAGTCCTGATTCGCCAGGATCCCGCTACGGATCCACCAGTCCTCCGACGGAGTGTTGGACACGGGCGGCGCGACCGCTTCCTCGTTCAGTCGCTGGAGATGGCGCGCTAACGCGTCGGTCATCAACGCCGGCCCGACCTCGATCTCGTCGCGGTAGGCGATGTAGTTCGACTTCGCGCCGTTGCCGCCGAACGCGATGTTGCCCTGCTCGGCCTGCAACACCGTCTGGTTGAACAGCACGGTCGACGACTCGAAGAGACCTTCGACCGGCCGCTGTCCGTAGAGCGAGGCGTACATCGCGTTCTCGACGTACTCCGACCCACTGAAGAACTCCGCCAATTCGTCGTCGTTGTCGTACACGAGGATGTAGAACACCGGCGCGAAGAACTCCATGAGTTCGTCGTGCTCGGACAGCGGGCGCACGATCACGGTCGGCGCGACGTACGCCGCTTCGCGGTCGACCAACCCGCCGAGGACGGTGTCATCGGCGAGGGCCGTCAGGCGGTCCGCGATCGCGCCGAGGGTGTTCGGGTTGAGGATCGTGCCGACCCTGGCCTGCGGGTCGCTGTACGGGCCCGACACCAGCGCGTCGGCGCGCTCGATGATGGCGTCGATGAACTCGTCGGCGCGCTGCTTGTGCACGAGGAACGCGTCGGGCGCCGCGCAGTCCTGGCCACCGTTGTAGATGCGCGCCGTCACCATGAGGTCGAGCACCTCAGGAGTGAGGTTGGCTTCGGGACCGACGACGACGGGATTGACGCCGCTGCCTTGGAAGATGAACAGCGCTTCTGGGCACTGGGCGCGGACTTCCTCGGCGGCCTCGTAGCGGCCGGTGAAGATGACCGCGTCAGCGCGGCTCGCCTGTTCGTTGATGAACCGGCGGCGCGTGAACTCGTTGAGGTGGACGCGCGGGAAGAACTCCTGAAGGCGCATCGCGTCGGCCACCGAACGCACCCACTCGGGGGTGGCCGCGGGGAGTCGCACGTCGACGCGATCTGCCATCAGCGACGGCACCGCGGCGAAGAGGACGAGCGAATACAGCGGAAGGTTGATCGGCAGGAAGACCGAAATGTCTTCAACTGCACCCTGGCGCACACCGACGAGCTCGCGGTGCAGGTTGCGCAGCGCGTCGATTGAGCTTTCGAGTTCGCCGCTGGCCGCTTCGTGGCTTTCGTGGGTTGTGAGCACTTCGATGATGCGCGCTTGTTCTCTCTCGAGATGGTCGGCGCATTTCTGTGCGAGTTCGACGTCGCCGAGGTACGGATTGCCAGCGGCCCCAAATCCGGGCGCGAAAGGCAAGAGGGTAGGGAGGGGGGTCATGAAGTGATCTCCTTGGGATCTGCGTGGCGGACAGGGCGAGAAGGGCGCTGTCGCGACAAAGATCGGAGAGGAACCACAAACCTGGGCCTGCAAAGACCCAAATAGTTGTCAAACCGCGGAAGCATGCGGAGTGAGGGTGAACGAGCGCGCGAATTCTCGGCACCCCCAATTGCGGGTTTCGGAGTCGGCGAAGGTCCCTAGTTCGCGGCGTCGGCGGTCGCCGCGGCGGCCGTCGTGAAGATCAGCGACTCGAGGACTTCCTCGAGCGTCTGACGGTTCACGGGCTTCGTGATGTAGTCGTCCATGCCCACTTCGAGGCAGCGATCACGATCCGAAGAGGTTGCCGACGCCGTCATGGCGATGATCGGCGTGCACCGTCCGCCTTCGAGGCGACGGATCTCTGTGGTGGCTTCGTAGCCGTCCATGCGCGGCATCTGGCAGTCCATCAGCACGGCGTCGAACGACTGCTGTGAGAAGGCCTCGACCGCTTCCACACCATCGACGGCGAGCTCGCACGTGTAGCCGATCTGCTTGAGGAGCGCGACGGCGACCTTACGGTTGACGGCGTTGTCCTCGACCACCAAGAGGTGGCCAAGCGTGCCGCCTTCTGCGGGCCGCGACTTCGGCGCGCGCACCGGTAGTTCGACGACTTCCTTCGGCGGTTCGGGCACAGGCTGCTCGCAGCCGTCGGCGGGCTCGAAGGCGATCGTGAACCAGAAGCGACTGCCGCGCCCGACCTGGCTCTCGACGCCGATCTGGCCGCCCATGAGCTCGACGAGCTGCTTGCAGATGGCGAGGCCGAGGCCGCTACCGCCGTGTCGGCGCGTCGTGGACGCGTCGGCCTGTACGTACTGTTCGAAGACCCGCTCGCAGCTCTCGGGCGCGATGCCGGGACCGGTGTCGGCGACGTCGAAACGCAGAAGCGTGCCGACGCGGACGGCGGTCACGCTGATCTCGCCATGCTCGGTGAACTTGGCGGCGTTCGACGTCAGGTTCGCCAGCACCTGACGCAGACGCAAGCGGTCGCCCACGACGACCTCGGGCACGTCTTCGGCGATGAGAACGCGCACGTCGAGGCCCTTGCGGCGCGCTTCGGAGAGGCAGCCGCTGACACCGGCGTCAACGGCTGACGGCAAGCTGAAGGGCTGGCGGTCCAGGTCGAGTCGACCGGCTTCGATGCGGGAGAAGTCGAGCACGTCGTTCACGAGGGCTGCCAGGCTCTCGGCGGAGTCCGACATCGTGGTCAGGTAGTCGCGCTGCTCGAGGTCGAGATTCGTGTCGAGGACAAGCCCGAGCATGCCCATCAAGCCGTTGAGTGGCGTACGGATCTCGTGGCTCATGTTGGCGAGGAACACCGACTTCTGTCGCGAGGCTTCGTTGGCGCGGGTGACCGCTGCCTCGCGTTCGGCGCTGAGCTTCTTGCGCTCCGTGCTGTCGCGGATCGTCAGGGCGACGCCGGCAACGCTGGGTACGTCGCGCAGGTCGGCCGCGCGCACGTCGATGTAGCGCCAGTCGTCTCCGGCTCGCATCCGCCATTCGGCGGCGCCGGTGCTGTCAGGGCGCGCCAGCATCATGCGCAGCTTCTGTCGATCGGCGGGGTGCAGGACCTCGGTGAGGACGTGGCCGTCGGGCGGCATCAGCGACGTGCCGAGAACGGGCATCGTCGACGGGGTTTCGTAGATGACCTCGCAGGCGTCGTTCACCACGACGATCGCGTCGGAAGCGTTTTGGACCAGTGAACGGAACCGCGACTCGCCTTCGGTCTCGGCGGTGACGCGCGCGAGGTCGGCGATGCGGAAGAAGACGAGGCCGTACAAGACGATGCCGATCAAGCCGATGGCGACGGCGTCGTCGACGTGGTGCATCGTCTGCTCGACGAGCAGGATCGCCGGCGGCATCAGCGCCGCAGTGGCGACGGCGATGAGACGCAAACCTCCGAGCGACGGATCGCTGTCGGTGCGCTTGGTCATGTCGGTCATCGACGGGTGCAGCGCGGCAGCGCCCCACCCGATGTAGAACGCGGCCCACGCAATGTCGACGGGGTTGTGCTCGTGCCACGTGCCCATCAAGTTGCCGTAGCCGTACAGCGAGTCGGCGACGATCAGCGGCACGATCGATCCGACCAGCAGCCAGAACGACTTGGACCGCGTGCCACCGCCGACGGCGAGGCGCACGCCGACGGCCAAGAGGGCGATGTCGCCCATCGGATAGGCGATCGAGGTGAGGCGCTCGATGACACGCATCGAGCCGTCGAGGTAGGGCGCGATCAACATGACCCACACGAGCAAGCCGAGGGCGCTCGTCACGATCGCTGAGTCGATCAGCGCCGCACGTTCACGGTTGGTACGTCGCCGCACCATCCACGCCAGGCCGACGATCATCGTCGGATACATGGCGAGATAGATCACGTCCACCCACGATGGGAACATCTCCAGCGGCTTCTGCTGGATCTGCGCGCGGAATGTGTAGAAGTTGTCGCCGATGATGAACATCGCGGTACCGGCGGCGAGGAAGCGCCACGCTCCGGCGTTCTTTGGCTTGTGTACATGGATGCCGACGAGGAGCGCGATGACCGACGACCAGCCGATGAGCGGCCAGAAGATGAGCTTGGCGGGCTCCTTGGGCAGCACCATGTACATGAACGTCGCACCGCTCCCGAAGAGCAGGTAGAGCCACCACGCACGCCGGCGGAGAGCCGACGGCGCGCGTGGTGTTATCGGAGCGACGTCCGAGAAAGGCATACGACATCCCAATCGGTTGGGAAGCCGTTGGTAATAACGCCGAAAGTCCCTAAATTTTCCCAACCCGGGACGAGATAGGTTCGCCATATGACCTTTCCGTTCACGTTCGGGGTGTTTGTCGCATGAAATTTCGGCGCTCGCCACGCGTGTTTGCTGTGCTCGTCGCGCTCTGCCTGGTGTCGACCGTTGGCGCGCGTGCTGCGGACGCCGACGATGACGAACCGACGGCGTCGCGGCTGCACTGCGATCAGAACAACCCCACGTGCGCCGAAGCCGTCGGCGTCCCGGGCTACGACGACCAGTACGTCGGCCACGACGAGCCCGCGTTGCTGTTCTATTCGGACAAGCCGGGGTCAGGGAACTCGAGCCAGTACTCACTGCGCATACCGACAGAGCCCACGACGATGCCCAACCAAAACGGCACGGGCGGCACGTACAACTTTCAACGATCGGTGACGTTCTGGTTCGGGATGGCGTTGTGCGACAACCAATCAGCTCCCGAATTCACCCATGACGCGTGCCAGCCGGATACCGACCTCAACATCTTCGAAAACGCCTACCCGAACGCGCCTGACTATGTGGGCCGGCACCCGGGCGGCGCGCTGCTCGAGGTCCAGTTCTATTCACCGGGATTCGCGCCCGCGCCCGACGCGTACGCGTGCGACCCGGTCAAGTGGTGCGCAGCGCTGAACATCTTCAGCGTGAACTACGACTACAACCGCAGCGTCAACAACAACGAGGACTGTCTCGACCGCGTCGGAGTCGAGCCGGCCAATTACGCGTACATCACGCGCGACGGCAAGCCCGCGAACTCCGTCGACCCGTTCAACATCACGTACGACGTCGATCCGAGCAAGGTGTTGATGCTCGGTCCCGGCGACGACGTCGGCGTCGATATCCACGACACGGCAGCGGGTGTGTTCGTCGGACTGAAGGATCGCACGACGGGACAGGCGGGGTCGATGACGGCGAGCAGGGCGAACGGCTTCCAACACGTCGTGTACAGCCCGCGGGCGTCCACCTGCACCGAAAAGCCGTATGCGTTCCACCCGATGTATTCGACGTCGAGCGAGCGCACGCGCGTGCCGTGGGGCGCGCACTCGTCGAACATTTCCTTCGCGAACGAGATCGGCCACTTCGAATACTGCGACCGGACGCCGGGTGGCGGAGGGGGTTGCACCAACGGTGGTGACGAACGTCTCGACTCCGACGACACGTACTGTTTCAAGCCGTCCGAGTCGACACTCGTGCGCATCGGTGGCTGCTTGGACACCGACACCGACTGGGATGGTCCTCCATACAAACGCGTCTGGCCGGGCACCGATCCCGATCCAGCGACCGATGTCGCGCTGCACGGCGGACCCGTCAGCTTCTCGAGTCCGATCTCGGCGGGACGCAACTACGAACGCGTCGCGTTCGAAAACGCGCTCGCGTTCGACGAGCGCACCGAGGCCGGAGGTCCATGCCACCTCCTTACCGGAGAGGGATGTGTCGATCCGCCGCCGGGCGCCGCGTTCTATCCGGTGTTCTCCACACGCGACGACGCAGGCGCATGTTCGTGGCAGATGGGCGGCAGGATGCTTCCGGACACGAAGAACACGTTTGGTGACGCGGCCGCCGAGTACGGCCCTGTCACCGCGCTGCTGTATCCCGGCCCGTTGATCGAGCAGCCACCAGGTGACCACCCGACGTGGGACTACACGGTGTTTCGCCGTGTGCTCGACAGCAACCCGTGCCGAGCGGCGCGATCACCGGCATAACTTCCGACAAGCAAATGGGTACTGCAGCGGACGTGGAAGACGAAGACCGCAGCGAAGAGCCGACACCCGTCCCGCCGCCGCCGGCAACGACCGCCCCGTCTGCGACGGGTGTGGTCGCCGGCGACGCCGACGAACTACGCGAGGCACCTCCGTCCGAAAACGACGGCGAGGACTAGGGGAGCGGCGCAGGCGCGGACCTGCGAAAGCGGCGGCGCTGCGACGAGACCGCACGCCGGGAGTTCAACGAGGACGGGTGGTCCGCGCCAGCGTCCTCCGCGTCGTCACCGGAGTGACCCCGCCCCGACATGTTGCCAAGGCGGTCGACGTCGCGGTCTTGCCCGGCCGCGGATCCACGACCGTGGTGCTCCACGGCCAACAGGTTGAACGCGCGTTTTACAATGACCCATGGCTGAGGGAGCGAACGTCCGCGCAAGTCCAAGGGCGTTCATCTGCCACTCCAGCGCGGACAAGGAGCGCCTAGTCCGAGCGCTAGCCGCTCGGCTCCGTGGAGACGGCGTCGACGTTTGGTATGACGAGTGGGAACTGGCAGTCGGTGACAGCCTTGTTGACCGGATCTTTGCCCAGGGCATCAAAGAAGCCGACGTGTTCATCGTCGTTATCTCAGCGCATTCAAGTTCTTCGGCGTGGGCGCGCGAGGAGTTGAACGCTGCAGTCGTCCTCCGTATCGAGGGCCAGTGCCGTGTCATGCCTGTAGTCCTCGATGGCGAAGCTCTACCGGTGGCATTGAAGTCGACGCGGGCACTGTTCGTGAGCGACGTGGACTCCTACGAGTCGCAGTACGACGAGCTCGTGAGGGCTATCTTTCGCGCGTCCGCCAAGCCGGTGCTCGGCGCCGCTCCTGCGTTTGTGGATCGACTCCACGTTCCAGGACTAATTGACGCCGATGCCACGGTGTTATCGCTCGTTGTCGACGAGGCGTTGACGAGTGGGTCACCTTTGGTCGACGGCGGGATTCTCACGGCCGCGGCGGCCCAGGTCGGTCTGAGTAATGCAGCCGTGCTGGAAAGCCTTCTTGCGCTCGACCAACACGGGTTGGTGGGCGAGGTTTCGGTTTACGGCGACCAGATAGGCCACGTCACGATCTCTTTGTTTGGCGTTCGCGCCTACCGTGACGCGGTCAACGCAGACGTCACCGCTCTCACCGCGACGGTGGTCGGTTCCATTGTCAACCGGTCCGACTCGAATCTGGATTTGTCAGATCTCGCCGAGGCGCTCGGCGTGCAGGCGTTACTCGTCGAAGCGCTGATCGAGCCGTTCGAGGCACAAGGGCTCGTGTCAATCGGCCGATTCATGAGTGGGGAGACGATCGTTCTCGAAGTGTCGCCGCTTCTCGCTCGAACGCTGAAGTAGACGCCGACGGGGGCCGCAGCGTGCTTGAGCGTCGGGCACGTCGCGCGGCTCTCGCGCTATTCCTAACCGGTTTCGTTGGAAGACGTTCCAATCACGTTCGGGGTTTGTTTATGCCCCAAGGCTGGCAGATGGAACTGGCGGGCACCGACGGCGCCGAAGCGAAATGGCAGACGGCGGTCGACATCGCGGTGAAGGCCGAGGAACTCCTTCGACGGCTTGCGAGTGCACGACCATTCCTTCGGTAGAACGTAGCTGCGAGATCTCAGGCGGACGCTTCCTTCACGTCTCTCAATACGCTGTGGGACGACACGAGCGCGCCCAGACCTCCACCCTCGATCGGGTCGCGCCGGTCGTTCATCCAACGACGAGTAGATGCAGCAGCCCCTCAACACTCAGGGCGACCGGAACGAGCGCCTTCGGTGCCTGCAGGTCAATCGCGTGCTTCGGCGACTGAACTGCGCTAACGAGCGCAGTAAGTGCCTTTAGATAAAGGTCAAGCGCCTTACTCTTGTCGGGTTGATCGCGAACTGCGAATCGGAGGCGCAGTGCTCGTGTGGGCTTGCCTTCGTGAAGCTCCTTAGCCGGCCTCGCCTCTGAGGCGTGCCACCGAAGGACCTCTGGGTCGGGGGCAAGTGTTCTCAATGTCCAGTCCACAGTTTCGATGAGGCTGTTGGCCGCCTGTGACGCGGCGTCTTTGCCGCCGGCGGTAATTCGCTCCCAGGCTCCATCGAGGCGTTCGCAGAGACTCGGATGGACTTCATGAAGGCGAAGTCTCAGTTCGGCGCTGGCCTCCGCTGGCCCAAGCGTTGCTTCTGCCTGTACCTGCAGGGAACGGCGTTGCTCTTCGGCCGAAACTGCCAACGTCATTCCGGCGTTTAGGGTCCAACCCGTACCTCGTCCGCCTACCTCGAGGCGGCTGAGGAGTGCTGCTGACGGCGTCGGGCTCGAAACGCGAACGAGGTCGTTCCACGATTCGCTTGCAAACACCGCGGCGCGAACGATCCGAATCTCCGGTCTAAGCGCAGCGAGCGCGCGGTTCTGGTCCTCGACAAAGCTGGCTGTCAGCGCGATCGATTTGAGCTGAGGAGCAAAAAGCTCCGGTCTAGCGAACGCGTTCAGCTTTATGTCCTTAACTAGCGATGAAACGCGGACTCCTGCCATTTGGGAAGCGAGGCTCGCCGACAACATCGATGGTCCTAGGGTGGCTTTGGCGAAAGCGTCGGTAAGACCGAGTGTTGGAAGGCTTAGGTTTTGAAATGCCGTAGACCGGCTAAAGGAGTTCAGCGCTCCGGACCGAATCACGGCGGCCGAGGTGAACTTCGCAAGCGCTTCGCGGGGGCCGAGTAGCCGCGTGAGGTCGGGAAGAACCGACTTGGAAATGAACCCGGCGGGCAGTCCGAAGCGGAGCGAGGACGCAGTCTTGTTCGAGTCAGCAGGGACGGCGTTGCTGGTGTCCGGGTGACGCGTCGGCGCACGCTCATCCTCCGTCGAGTCATCTGTCACAAGACAAGCCTAGAAGCGTGCGAAACTCACAGAGAGCGGGAAGTTCAGCGCTGTGGCTAGGTTCGAGCCATGACCTTTCCCATCACATTCGGTGTGTTCATGCCTCAGGGCTGGAAGATGGAACTCGCTGGCATCGACGGCGCGGCGGCGAAGTGGCAGGCCGCCGTCGACATCGCGCTGAAGGCTGAGGAACTCGGCTTCGATTCGCTGTGGGTGTATGACCACTTCCATAACGTGCCAGTGCCGGCGCACGAGGCGGTGTTCGAGTGCTGGACGACGATCGCCGCGATCTCGCAGCGCACGTCGAAGATCCGGTTGGGTCAGATGGTCGGCTGCAACAGCTATCGCGAGCCGAGCGTGCTGGCGAAGATCACGTCGACCGTCGACGTGATCTCAGGCGGTCGTCTCGACTGGGGCATCGGCGCCGGTTGGTACGAGAACGAATACAAGGGCTACGGCTTCGAGTTCAAGGCGCCGAAGGACCGTATCGGCATGCTGCGCGAGTGCGTCGAGATCGTGAAGTCGATGTGGACCGAACAGGAAACGTCCTACGACGGCAAGTTCTACAAGATGCAGCGCGCCAACTGTGATCCCAAGCCGCTGCAGGATCCGCACCCGCGCATCCTCATCGGCGGCGGCGGCGAGCAACTCACGCTGCGCGTCGTGGCGCGGCTCGCCGACCGGTCGAACTTCGGCGGCACGCCGGAGCAGTTCGCCGCGAAGTGCGAGATCTTGAAGGGTCACTGCAAAGACGTCGGGCGCGACTACGACGAGATCGAAAAGACCATCTCCGGCGAGATCATGATTCGAGAGACCGAAGACGAACT
>JBEEFV010000003.1:0-4894 GCA_041166405.1 Actinomycetota bacterium
ATGGCCGGAGTGGGCGCGTTCCTCGCGGTGGTGCGGTGGAGCAAGTTCGGTCTGTGGGCCACGGCGATGGCCGGCCTGTCCGCACTCGGATTCATGTTCGCCCCGCAGAGCCGGTTGTGGAACGCGCGGTTGTTGCCGTCGTGGTTCTTCTGCCTGTACCTGCTCGCCGGTGTCGCCGCCGCCGAGTTGGCGCTCGGCACGTCGTCGTTGTTGCGCGGTATGCGACGTGCGGTAATCGGCGAAGACGTCGAAGATCCCGACTCGGACCAGATCGAGTGGATGCCGCGGGTGCTCGCGCCGGTTATCGCCGCCGCGTACGTGTTCGCCACCGTCGGGATGTCGCTCGGCGCGCTGCCGTCGTGGAGTCCGTGGAAGACGACCGACCGCAACTTCGTCGTCGACTGGGGCGCATGGAACTACTCCGGCTACGAACGCAAGCCGAGCTATCCCGAGTACCACGACGTCGTCACCACGATGCAGCGGATGGGCAAGCAGCACGGGTGCGGACGCGCCATGTGGGAGTACGAGCCCGAACTCGACCGCCTCGGCACGCCGATGGCGCTCATGTTGCTGCCGTACTGGACCGACGACTGCATCCTGTCGATGGAAGGGCTGTTCTTCGAGTCCGCGGCCAGCACGCCGTATCACTTCCTCAATCAGTCGGAGATGTCGCAGCGCCCGTCACGTCCGCAACGCGACTTGCGCTACGAAGACCTCAACGTCGACGCCGGTGTGAAGCACCTGCAGGAGTTGGGCGTTCGCTACTACATGGCGATCAGCACGCAGGCACAGCAGCAGGCCGACGCCAATCCCGACCTGCAGCTCATCGCGAAAACCGGCGAGTGGTCGGCGACGATCAACGACAACGGCGCGTCTGCGGTGCAGAGCCGCGGGTGGAAGATCTATCTCGTGAAGCACGCTGCGATCGTCGAGCCGCTCACCAACTACCCGGCGGTGATGACGAGCGTGCCGAAGGGCGGGCGTGAATGGCAGGACGCCGCCGAGAACGCGTACCTCGCGCCCAATCACGACGTGTTGTACGCGGCGTCGGGCCCGAAGTCATGGCCACGCGTTGCGCGCCCGACGGCGAACCCCCCGGCAAAGCGCGTCGCGGGCACGACGAAGGTCTCGCGCATCCACACGAGCGACGACCGCATCAGCTTCGACGTCTCCAAAGTCGGCGTGCCCGTCGTCGTGAAGTCGTCGTACTTCCCGAACTGGCAGGCGAGCGGCGCGCAAGGTCCGTGGCGCGTGACGCCGAACGAGATGGTCGTGATCCCGACGAGCAAGCACGTGTCGCTGCACTACGGATGGACGCCCGTCGACATGTTCGGCAACGTCGCCACGCTGCTGGGCCTCCTCGGTCTCATCCTGTTGTGGGGTCGCTCACCCCGGGATGACGACGACGACGGCGTCGACGAGCCGCGCCCCGTCGTCGAGGAGCGTCCGCATAGCGCCACCCCCGAGAACGACGACGACGCCTGGCTGCGCGAACTCGCCGGCGTCGGCCCTCCGACGTAGAACGCCCCACATCCCGCCAAATCCCGAACTGGTCCTCCCCACAACCGTGCGGCGGTCGTGGGGAGGACCAGTTCGGGGAAACCGCACAAGAATGAGCGGATAATGCGATCGCAGTTGCGGCGGTTCGCCGCCGTCGGGGTGTTGGTGACGGCCGTCGACTTCGGCGTTCTGGCGACGCTGCGGTTGGGCGTCGGACTCCCGGTCATCATCGCCGACGCGATAGCGATCCTCGCCAGCGCCGTCGTGTCGTACTTCGCCAACCGGGCGCTCACGTTCACGCACGACCCGCATCTGCGCTGGGTCGACGAACCGTTCGCGTACGGGATGGTGACTTTCGCCGCCGGTCTCGTCGACATCGCCGTGCTGCGTGCCGGCCTGCTGTTCGACCCAAATTCGGCACGCACGCTGCTGCTGTCGAAGGTGGCCGCGCTCGCGGTGGCAGGAATCGTGCGTGTGGGCGGGTATCGCCAACTGCTGTTTCGCCAGGTCCGTGCGGCGCTGCACGAACCTGCGCGTGATCGACCGACCGCGCCGGGGACGCGGCGGATGAGCGTCGTCGTGCCGGCCTACAAGGCGTCGGCGTTCATCGGTGAGACGGTCGAGCGATTGCGCGCCGAACTCGGGACCTTGGTCGACGGCGACCTCGAGATCGTCGTCGTTGACGACGGGTCGCCCGACGACACGTTCGCCGCCGCGCAAAAGACGACCGCCGACGCGGTGCTGCGCCTCGACGACAACAAGGGCAAGGGCGCGGCGGTGCGTCTCGGAATGCGCAGCGCGAACGGGCGCACGATCGCGTTCACCGACGCCGACCTGGCCTACGAGCCAGCCTTGCTGTTCGAACTGCTGACCGAGGTCGAGGCCGGGTGGGACGTGGTGGTCGGTAGCCGCAGCCATGTCGAGACCGTCACGCTGGTGCGCGCCCGGCGTCTGCGTGCGCTCGGTAGCCGCGCCATCAACCTCATTTCGTTCGCGGTGCTGCTCGGCGCCTACCGAGACACGCAGTGCGGGCTCAAGGCGTTTCGCTCCGACGCCGCCGAGGCGATCTTCTCGCGGGCGCGCATCGACCGCTTCGCCTTCGACATCGAGGTCTTCCACCTCGCGGAACGCTTGCGCCTTTCACTCGAGGAAGTGCCCGTCACGCTCAAGAACTCGGCGGGATCCACGGTCAAGGTCGGTCTCGACTCGCTGCGCGTCCTCGTCGACATGGTCCGCATCCGCCGCATGGGCGGTAAAGGCCTTTACGACTGAACCAACTAGGTTCTGCGACGCAATGAGCTCGCTGGACAACGTTTTCAAGGCCTACGACATCCGCGGTTTGGTGCCCGACGAACTCAACACCGACTTGGCTCGCCAAGTCGGCGGCGCCTTCGCTCGCTTCGCCGGCGCACCCTCGATCCTCGTCGGGCGCGACATGCGTCCGTCGGGTCTCGAACTCAGCGGCGCGTTCATCGAAGGCGCGGTCGCGCAAGGCGTCGACGTGATCGACCTCGGTCTCATCCCGACGGACCTGCTGTATTTCGCGTCCGGCCACATGAACATGCCCGGAGCGACGTTCACCGGCTCGCACAACCCCGCCCAGTACAACGGCATCAAGCTGTGCCTCGCGGGCGCCAAGCCCGTCGGCCAGGACACCGGCCTCGGCGACATCAAGGCCGACATCGAATCGGGAACCATCCAGCCGGCGTCGCGGCGCGGCGAGTCGCACGTGCTCGACCTGCTGCCGGACTACGCGGCGCACGTGCACTCCTTCGTCGATCTCAACGCGATCCGTCCGCTCAAAGTCGTGGCCGACACTGCGAACGGCATGGGCGGGCTGGCGTTGCCTTCGGTGATGAAGGAGCTTCCGATCGAGCTCGAGATCCTGTTCGAGGAACTCGATGGCACGTTCCCGAACCACCCGGCCGACCCGATCAATCCCGACAACCAGGTCGACCTCATCGCCCGCGTGCGCGCAACTAGCGCCGACGTCGGTCTGGCGTTCGACGGCGACGCCGACCGCGTCTTCCTCGTCGACGAGCAGGGCGTCGGACTCTCGGGCTCGACGACGACCGCGATGCTCGCAGCGATGCTGCTCGACCGGAATCCCGGGGCGACGGTCATTCACAATCTGATCTGTTCGCGCGCCGTGCCCGAGGTCATACGCGAACACGGCGGCACGCCGGTTGTCGAGCGCGTCGGTCACAGCTTCATCAAGGCGCGCATGGCGCAGACGAACGCGATCTTCGGTGGCGAGCACTCGGCGCACTACTACTTCCGCGACAACTACTTCGCCGACTCTGGACTCATCGCGGCGATCATGACCCTCGAGTTGATGAGCCGCGCACAGCAGCCGTTGTCGGAGCTGCGCAAGCCGTTCGAGCGCTACGCGCAGTCGGGCGAGATCAACACGCGCGTCACCGATACGCAGGCGTCGATCGAAAAAGTGGCGCAGCGGTTTTCGCACCTGCGACAGGATCGTCTCGACGGGCTCACCGTCAACAGCGACACGTGGTGGTTCAACGTGCGCCCGTCGAATACCGAACCGCTGCTACGGCTGAACCTCGAGGCCGCGAACCAACAAGAATGCGAGGCCCACACCCAAGAGGTCCTCGCCATCGTGAGAGAAGGCTGACATGGCACTCGCCCCTGCACTCCTCAGCGTCCTGGCGTGCCCGCAAGACAAGGGTCCGTTGCTGTACTTCGTTGACGAGCAGTTCCTTTACAACCCGCGGCTCAAGCGCAAGTACCCGATCACCAACGACATCCCGAACTTCCTCGACGACGCCGTGACGATCGCCGACGACGCCGAGGCCGCACGTCTCGACCAGAAGGCGAAGGACGAGAACATCACGCCTGGTTGGGAGCCCGACAAGTAAATGGGCCTCGCCCTGGACAGCGTCGGTATGTGGGACGCGACCGCGGGATTGCCTGAGCAGGTCGCCGAAGCGTCGTCCTCGTGCGTCATCGAACACGCCGACGGACTCCCGGCGCACGACGACATCGAGAACGTCGTCGTGCTCGGCATGGGTGGGAGCGGCATCGCCGGCGACGTCCTCACGGTCACGGCCGGCCCGTTCATGCCGGTGCCGATCGTCGTGCACAAGGGGTACAGCATCCCGAACTTCATCGACGAGCACACGCTCTTCTTCGCCATCTCGTTCTCGGGCAACACCGAGGAGACGCTCGAGGCGGCGGCCGAGGCCGCGATGGCCGGGGGGCGCATGGTGGCGATCAGCCACGGGGGCGAGCTCCAGGAGCTGGCCGCCGAGTGGAACGCCCCGCACATCCCCCTGGCCGACGGCATCCCCATGCCCCGCGCGGGCATCGGCGCGGTGGCCGCGCCGCCGATGGTCGTGCTCGAGCAGATGGGCCTGTTCCGCGGCGCGTCGTT
>JBEEFV010000004.1:0-3558 GCA_041166405.1 Actinomycetota bacterium
CCACGGCCACGGCCGCAACGATGTGCTGCGACCCGCCCCTCCGAGCTCGTAGCGCACAGAGCAGCACGGCGGCGATGGCGAGCGAGTCGAACACCTTCACGTTGACAATCGATCCGTAGAACCACGCAAAGGGGCTGGTGAGCCACAGGAGCGCGGCGCCCCAACCCAGCCAGTCGCGGCCGAGTCGGCGGCCGATCAAAAAGAGCAATGTGGCCGTGGCCGCCGACGCCGACGCGACCACAATGACGAGTGACGCGTGCGCGCCGAACGGTGAGAGGGCCCGGACGACTCGTCCGGCCATGACGAACAGCCAGTAGCCGGGCGCGTTGGGCGAATCCTGACGCACGTCGAAGTGGCGCACGCCGAGCGCGAGTTGTGCGCTGTCCCATTCCGTGGCGAACCGCGGCGCGGTCGCCAACCGGGCGGCCAACGTCGTCGCGAACACGACGGCCGGCGCCCGCCGCCGGATCAGGTTCATTCCGGGAACGTCATTCGGGAAACGTCATTCGGGGAACGACAGGCCGACCTGTGCCGCTTGAAACGACATGGTGTCGACGCTGAGGTCGACCATGCGTCCGATCGAACGACCGGCGTGGCCGACGTTGACTTCGCGCCGGATCAAAATCGGCCGTTCCGCCTCCGGCGCCGATGTTGCGTGTTGCAGTGCGGCGCACAACTTGCGGCCGTGCAACGGATCGACGCGCGTATCCGACTCGAAGACCGTGAACAGCACCGCGGGATAGCGCGTGCCATCGATCACGTGGTGGTAGGGCGAGTACGAGTAGAGCCACTCGAACTCGTCCGCAGCATTGGCGGTGCCGTACTCGTCGTTCCAGGTGCGCCCGAGCCCGAACAGTTCGTAGCGAACCATGTCGAGCAACGGCGCGCTGCACACCACGCTGCGATACAGGTCGGGTCGTTGCGTCAACGCCGCGCCCACCAGGAGCCCGCCGTTGCTGCCGCCCGCGATGGCGAGATGATCATCGTCGGTCCAGCCTGTCTTCGTCAGCCATTCCGCCGCGGCGTGGAAGTCGTCGAAGACGTTCTGCTTCAGCTCGCGCCGTCCGGCGCGATGCCATTCCTCGCCGCCTTCGCCACCGCCCCGCAATGACGCAACCGCGTAGACCCCGCCGGCTTGCACCCAGGCGAGCGCCGGCACGTTGTATCCGGGAACCTGCGCGATGTTGAACCCGCCGTAGCCCGACAAGATGGTCGGGCGCGGCTGCTCCGGTGCCGCGCCGGCGGGAGCGATCAGGAACATGGGCACGCGCGTCCCGTCGAGCGACTCGTACCAAATCTGCTCGACCCGCACACCGTCGACGGCGTGATGACCCGGGGCGGTCGCCCATACCGTCAATGCTCCTGACGCGAGCGACACATGGTGCACGTTCGGCGGCGTGACGAAGTCGGTGTATCCGACCCAGAGATCGTCGCCACCTTCGGGCCGCGCACTGACGCCGGTGAGCGAACCCACGCCCGGAAGTTCGACGGAGCGTTGGCGCGCACCCGAGCGCGCGTCATGCACAATCACCCGCGCAATCCCCCACTCGCTGCCATACACCACGACGCGACCGTCGACGACGATATGGCCGTCGAGAACGACGCCGCTCTGCGCGATCAGTTCGCGCCAATGGGCGGGTTCCGGGTTGTCGGGGTCGGTCACGACGACGCGTCCGCGGGGCGCGTCGATCGTGGTCCGCATATACAACGACCCGTCGACGACTTTGCCGAATGTCTCTGCATCGACTCCCTCGACGACGGTCCGAAACGCGCCGCCCGCCTGAAGGTCGGCGATGTACAGGTCGTTGCGCGGCGCCGTTCCCGCCGACGCGCCGACGACGAGATGGCGGCCGTCGCGCGACATCGCCAGGGAGTAGTAGTTGGTCTTCTCCATCCCTTCGCCGAACACCAGCACGTCGGTGTCGGGGTCGGCGCCCACCTGGTGAAGGTAGATACGCCGGTGGAACATCGCTTCGCCTTCGGGAACCTGATCCGGCGCGAGCCGGCGCCCGTAATAGAAGCTGCGGCCACCGGGCAGCCACGCGACCGGCGAGTAACGCGTACGGTCGATCGGACCGTCGACGATCGCACCGGTTGCGACGTCCATCACCCGCAACACCGACTCCTCGTTGCCGCCCTCCGACAAGCCGTAGGCGAGGAGGTCGCCTTCCCATGACGGTTCGATGAAATCGAGAGTGACCGTGTCGTCGTCGGAGAGCGCGCTCGGGTCGATGAGGACGCGATCGCGGCCGTCGGCTTCGCGCACCAACAGCACCGCATGTTCCTGCTCCGCCGTGCGCCGCAGAAAAAAGAGGCGGTCACCGCGAGCAGTAGGAGGCATGACGGACCCCGCCGCGTGGAGTTCGTGGAGGCGGTTCGTCAGCCACGCGCGCCCAGGAAGCGCATCGAGCGCGGAACGCACGAGGTCGTCCTGCGCCTGCGACCAGGCCACCGTCTCGGCTGCGTTCGGGTCTTCGAGCCAGCGGTACGGGTCAGCAACCCGGTGACCGTGCAGATCTTCGGTCAGATCGAGGCGACGGGCGGAGGGGTAGGCGGCCATGGGCGGCCAGCGTACGGCGCTCGCGGATGTCGGGGGCGAAATGCCCCCGCTTCTTCGCGTTTGCGCAGCACGCGCCAGTTGCCTAGTCAGGGCGGACCACGGAAAATCGTGCGTTCGCGCTATGGCTGTGGTGTTTGCGGCTCACGTACCTTCGAGCGGTGACACATGCGGTGCTCGCGCTGCGCGTTGTCGTTGGCGCGGGATTCCTCGCGCTGGCGCTGCTCGCGGCCCGCGGTTGGACCAAGCGACGCGACGGGCAACGCCTGTCGCTGGCCGTCGCGCTCTCGTTGATGGGCTTGCTGGGAATCATTGCGGCCGTCAACGGCGTCTTCCACTATCGATATCAAGTGTTCGTGTACTTGAGCACGCTGGCGTTCCTTGGTTCCGGTTGGGCCCTGTTGTTGTTTCGCCACTCGTTCATCCCACTTGCGCGTCGTGTCCTGATCGCGGCGCCCATCGCCGTGGCCGTGGGTCTGATCGTCGCCGTGGTTGGTCACATCCCCAACCGCGCCGATCCGCAATTCGCGCCGAAGGAGATCGCACCGATCCTGGTGATCGTGGCGGCTTGGATCGCGATGGTCGGCGAGCCGATCATCGGGTTCTGGCGGGCGAGTCGAAACCGGCCGTCGGCCCAGCGCACGCGGATGCGCGCGTTGTCGATGGCCTACGCCAGCATCCTGGCCTGCTTCATCGTCGAGATGTCGGCGCCTTCCGGCGACGGAATCGTACGCATGCTCGCCAACGTCTTGGTCCTCTTGCTCCTGCCGATCTTGTGGACCGGCTTCATGGTGCCGTCGTTCGTGCGGCGGATGTGGCGGCTCCGTAACGACGCTGCCTTCCGCGAGGTCATCGACAGCCTGTTGCTCTTCTACGCCGACCGCGTCGAGTTGGGCGGGCGCGCGCTCGACGCCGCCCTGCGGGTCATGGGCAGCGACGCGGGTGCACTCGTCGACGGCACCGGCGAGGTGCTGGCCACGGCCGGCTTGTCGACCAGTGAG
>JBEEFV010000005.1:0-10150 GCA_041166405.1 Actinomycetota bacterium
CGCCGCGGTGATGGCATGGATGTCGTCGCCGTTGGCGAAGGCCGATGTGAGCCCGGGATCACCCGACAAGTGCGCGATCACGCGTAGCTCGATCTGGTTGTAGTCGGCGACGAGCAAACGGCATCCCGTGGCCGGGATGAAGGCCTGGCGGAAGCGACGACCGCCTTCGGTGCGGACGGGGATGTTGTGGAGGTTCGGCGCGTCCGAAGAGAGCCGGCCGGTCCGCGCCACGGTCTGGTTGAACGACGCGTGGATGCGCCCGTCCTCGGCGATCTCGGCCGCCAGCGTTTCGCCGTAGGTGTTGCGCAGCTTCTCGACCTCGCGCCAGCGCAGCAGCTTGGCGATGATCGGGTGCTGATCGATGAGCTTTTCGAGCGACGCCGCGTCGGTGGAGAAGCCCGTCTTCGTGCGCTTCGACGGATTCAGGCCGAGCTTGTCGAACAACACCTCGCGCAGCTGCGGCGTGCTGTTCACCTTGAAGGCGCCGCCCGCCAACTCGTGGATCTCGGCTTCGAGCTCGCCGACTTCCTTCGTGAGCGACACCGACAAGTCGGTCAGCCAGTCGCGGTCCACCGCGATGCCGGCGACCTCCATGCGGGCCAGCACGCGCACGAGCGGGCGCTCGATCTCGTCGTAGAGCTTGCTCAACCCGCGCGCCTCGAGCGCGCGGCTCAACGGCTCGATGAGGCGCGCTAGCGCGACGGCGCGCTTGCCGGCGACGTCGACTTCGGTGGGCGGCGCATCATCGAGGAGCAACTGGCCTTGCTGGCTGGCGGCGGCCGCGGCGTCGAGCGTGAGGCCGAGATAGCGCGCCGCCAGCTCGTTGAGGTCGTACGCCGACTGCGCGGGATCGATGAGGTACGCCGCGATCTCGACGTCGAGACCGAGCGCGTGCATGTCGATGCCGAGTGGCGTGAGCGAGCGCAACAACGTCTTCGCATCGGCCGCAGTCACGGGCTTGTCGCCGTTCAGGACGTCGTTCAGCGCGGCGACGACCTCCGAGTCGTCGAGCAGCGCTGCGGGGATCCACGTTGCGGCGTCGGTCGCGTCCGGTGCGGCGAGAGCCAAGCCGGCGAGCGCGCTGCGTCCCGACCGCCCTTCCCACGCACCGACGATCGCCACGCCGTTGTTGAACGCCGCCACATCGGCGGCCGACGACGCCGTCGTGACGCTGACGTCGAAGGAGTTGGTCACCACCGGCGCGCTGGGGCCCGCTGCTGCGGCAGCACCGCCGCGCCCGTCAGCGCCGAACGCTT
This sequence comes from Actinomycetota bacterium, assembly GCA_041166405.1. Lineage (GTDB taxonomy): Bacteria > Actinomycetota > Acidimicrobiia > Acidimicrobiales > JACCXE01 > JACCXE01. The sequence goes on from JBEEFV010000005.1 coordinate 1,257, forward strand.
CGATCAGCCGCTCGATCGGTCCCCGGAATTCGAGAAACGCGAACAAGTCGCGGACCTCTTGCTCGTCCCATCCGCCCCACTGCACGGCGTCGGGATCGAGTTCGGGCAACTCCACGTCGCGAATCAGCGGGATCACCTCGGCGTTGGCGCGCACGGCGTCTTCGTGCGCCGCGAGGTTCTCGCGCAGCTTCGGCGTCATCTTGTCGAGGTTCTCGAAGATGCCGTCGAGGCCGCCGTATTCGTTGATGAGTTTCGCGGCGGTCTTCTCACCGACGCCGGGCACACCGGGCAAGTTGTCGGACGGGTCGCCGCGCAGCGCCGCGTACTGCGGGTACATCGCCGGCGTCACACCCGTTCTCTCTTTGATACCGGCCTCGTCGTAGTTGGCGTAATCCGATACGCCGCGCTTGTTGTAGATGACGCGGACGTACGGGTCTTCGACGAGCTGGTACGCGTCGCGGTCGCCGGTGACGATGAAGATCTCGTCACCGCGATCGCGGCCTTGCGTCGCCAGCGTGGCGAGGATGTCGTCGGCTTCGAACCCGGGAATCTCGACGATGGGCACGCGCAGGCTTTCGAGCACCTGGCGCACCAACCCCATCTGCTGCTTGAGGATGTCGGGCGCGGCGGCGCGGCCCGCCTTGTAGTCGTCGATCATGCCGTGGCGGAAGGTGGGCTCCGGCCGGTCGAAGGCGACGATCACCCCGTCGGGACGGAACTCCTTGACCACGTACGTGAGCATCTGCGTGAAACCGAGGACGGCATTCGTGACCTGACCCGCCGCCGTCGCCAAGTCGGTCGGCAGCGCGAAGAACGCGCGGTACGCGAGCGAGTTCCCGTCGACCAATAGAAGGCGCGCCACAGGTTTCAACATACGCTCTGCGTGTAACGCCTTCGGCGTTACGACCCCGAGCGTGCGCCCTATCTCATCGGCTCGCTTACGCTCGCACGTGTTATGGCCGTTGACGCTTCTGACCACCACCTTGCAGCCGAGTTGGCGACCGCCGCGGGGCGCATCCTGTTGGACCTGCGAGGGCGACTCGCCGAAGGCGAAGAGCCGTCCGCGGTCAAGGACGCAGGCGACGCCGCGTCACACGCGTGGCTGACGGGGCAGTTGGCGCAGCGACGGCCGAACGACGCCGTTCTATCCGAAGAAGCCGAGGCCGATCCCGAACGAGTCAACGCCGAGCGCCTCTGGATCATCGACCCGCTCGACGGCACGCGCGAATTCGGCGAAGCCGGGCGCACCGACTGGGCGGTACACGTCGCGCTCGTCGTCGGCGGCGAAGCGGTCGCCGGCGCGGTCGCGCTCCCGGGGATGGACCTCACGTTGCACACGTCGGAGCCGCCGGTCGTGCCCGACAACAACGGGCGCGCGCCGATCGTCGTCGTGAGCCGCACGCGCCCGCCCGCCGCCGCGCAAGCCGTCGCCAGCGCGTTGGGTGGCGAACTGCTGGCTATGGGCTCCGCCGGAGCCAAGGCGATGGCCGTCGTGCGCGGCGAGGCCGACGTGTACGTGCACACCGGAGGTCAGTACGAGTGGGACTCCGCAGCGCCCGTCGCCGTCGCACTCGCCGCCGGTTTGCATTGCTCGCGCGTCGACGGGTCGCCGCTCGAATACGGCCGCGAGACGACGTGGTTGCCCGATCTGCTGATCGTGCGCCCCGAGTTGGCCGAAGCCACGCTGAAGGCAGTCGCCTCCTACAAGTAGCCTTGGGGCGTGGCTGACGGGTTCCATCCTCCGATCGAGGAATACCTCGAGGCCATCTGCGAACTCGAAGAAGAGGGCATCCCCGTTATCCAGGCACGGCTGGCCGAGCGCTTGGAACACACGGCGGCGTCGGTGTCGGAGATGATTCATCGCCTGCGCGACGAAGGCTTCATCACCATCTCCGGCCGCAGCATCGCGTTGACAGCGACCGGCCGGGAGCGCGCCGAAAGCGTCGTGCGCAAGCACCGCCTCGCCGAGCGGCTGCTCACCGACATCATCGGCCTGCCTTGGTCGCGCAGCCACCTCGAAGCGTGCCGGTGGGAGCACGTGATCTCGGACGAAGTCGAGGAGCGCTTGGTCGTGCTGCTCGGCGACCCCACGACGTGCCCGCACGGCAATCCGATCCCGGGAACGAAGGCCACCGACGTCGAGCAGAAGCCGCTGTCGACGTGCGACGTCGGGACGACGGCGCGTCTGACGCGCGTCACCGAGCGCGTCGAGATCGACACCGAAGCGCTCGCCTATCTCGACGCCGCCAACTTGCGTCCGGGCGCGGACGCGACGGTCACGGCCCGCGCGCCCGACGGCACGCTCACGATCGAAGTCGAAGGCGAGCCGGTCTCATTGGGCGCCGCGCTCACGTCGCAGATCTACGTCTCTGTCAGCTGACGACCCGCGGCTCGCGCCTTACGTCGGCATGTACGGCGCCGACGAGCGCACCGACGATCTGTGCATCGTCGAGAGCCGGCTTGCCGTCGAGGCGCTGCTGGACTCGCCGTACGAACCGGTGTCGCTGCTCGTCGCCGAACGCCTCGCCGACGACCCGCTCGTCGCGTCGTTTCCGGGTGAGGTCATCGTCGCGTCGCAAGAAGTCATCAACGACACCGTCGGATTCAACATGCACCGCGGCGTCGTCGCCTGCGCGCGGCGCGGTGACGCGCTGTCGGTCGACGAGGTCGTCGACGGCGCGCGTTCGCTCGTCGTGACGGAGTGTGTCAACGACCCCGAGAACCTGGGCGCGCTGTTCCGCAACGCCGCGGCGTTTGGCGTCGACGGGATGCTCCTCGACCCGACGACGTGCGACGCGCTGAGCCGGCGCGTCATTCGCGTCTCGATGGGCCACGCGCTGCGCGTGCCGTTTGCACGCGGCCCCATTCCGCGCCTGCCGGGCTTCACGACGATCGCCCTCACGTCCGACGGCGCCACCGACATCGCCGACGTGCGCGCCGACCGGTTCGCGTTGTTCGTCGGCAACGAAGGCAACGGGCTCAGCGACGACACGTTGCACGCCGCCGACGTGCGCGCTTCGATCCCGATGGCCAAGGGCGTCGACTCGCTCAACGTCGCCACCGCCGCCGCGGTGGCGCTCGCGTTACTCAGCCGGAGGCTGTAACTCCCCGTCGATGACCTGCTGCGCGATGTCGCGCTTCTTCTGACGAGTCTGCATTGCGGTCTTCTGGATGAAGTTGAACGCGTCGTTCTCCTTCATGCCGAAGTCGTCCATCAGCTTGCCCTTGGCGCGGTCGACGACCTTGCGCGTCTCGAGTTGCTCCTCGAGGCTCGCTACTTCGTCCTCGATGGCGCGCATCTCGCGATGACGCCCGAGTGCGACTTCGATCGCGGGGATGAGTTCGCTGCGCTGGAACGGCTTCACGACGTACGCGAGCGCGCCGGCGTCGCGGGCTTCCTCGATCAAGTTGCGCTGGCTGTAGGCCGTGAGCACGAGCACGGCAGCGAGACGTTCGCCCGTGATCTCGCGCGCCGCGGACAGGCCGTCGAGGCCCGGCATCCGTACGTCGAGGATCGCCAGGTCAGGCTTCAGGTCGCGGACGAGCTGCACGGCTTCGTCGCCGCGACCCGTCTCGCCCACGACCTCGTAACCCTCTTCTTCGAGGGTTTCTTTGAGATCGAGGCGGATGATGGCTTCGTCTTCGGCGACAACCACGCGGATGGGCAACAGCACTCCTACTTTGCGTCGGGGACGAGCCGTTCGAGCAACTCGTCCTGAGATCGTTGCAAATCGGCGATGTGCTTGGCGAGTTCGTTCCGGCTGCGGTCCATCGCGTCCACGTGTTTCTGCGCCTCGCGGAACTCCTTTTCGGCACCGGGCGTCTCGGCCACGAGGGCCCGAATCCGGAGGTCATCGGCGGTCTCGGCGAAGTGGGCGCGCTGCTCGTCGACCACAGAAAGCTCTTCGCGCGCTTTGCGCAAACGCTTGGTGACGTCGGAAAGCCGACGTTCGACGAGTGACCGCGACATGGTCGGTCAAGTCTACGGTGACGCCTCGTGCGCCGGATCCTGTTCTGCTTCCTCGTGGCCGTCGCGCTGCCGGCATGCGGTCCGCACGGCAAGGCGTGCGACGCCCCGACGCCCGAGGCGATCGACCCGCTGTCGTCGCAACACCTCTTGCCGGGAGCGCCCGAGCCCGCGTATTCGACCAACCCGCCGACGTCGGGCGCGCACCGTCCGGGGCCGCTCCCGGGCAGCGTGCTCACCTCCCCCCTCGACAAGCCCGCGCAAGTCAGCGCACTCGAAGGCGGACAGATCTTGATCCAGTACGGCAAGGTGACTCCCGAGAGTCGTCGCATGCTCGTGTCGCTCGCCCACCACTACGACCACGTGACGGTCGCGCCGGGACACCAGCTGCCGTCGAAGATCGTGGCGACCGCGTGGCTGTTCATGCAGCAGTGTCGCCGTGTCGACCGCGGCACGCTGCAAGACTTCATCGTCGCCCACGGCGGAAAGCACAACGCCGACTGATGCCACGCTTAGTGAATGCGTCCCGCTGTCCTAGTAACTTCGCAATCCACTCAAGCCCGAGTGGCGGAATGGCAGACGCAGAGGACTCAAAATCCTCCGTCCTCACGGGCGTGTGGGTTCGAATCCCACCTCGGGCACTCCACTGGCGGCGCTGCGCCTTATCAGCGCGAAATTCGCCGATTTCGAACTGATAGGGCGCAGCACGACCCCGGCCAGCGCGGCGTAGTGTGCGCGGCGTGGCAAGAAACAAGAAGAAGGGCAAGATCCGCACGCTGTTCAAGTGGGTTCGCCGTGTGTCGATGATCGCGGCGATCGTGAGCGGTGTGCGGAAGTACATGACCGAACAGAACGAAGCCAACAAACCGCCAGTCGTATGAAGCGAGCGGTTTTGGCGGCGCTGCTGTTCGTCGCGGCAGGGGCCGTCGTCTTCGACGCGCCCGCGCATGCCTCGACGGGTTGGGGCGCCACGATGAGCAACAGCGGCAGCGCGACGCAGCCCTTCAAGTTCGAGACCGGCGATTGCAACCACGCCTCGGGCGACGGCAACTTCACGATTCACGTCGGCGACGAGATCACGTGGAGGAACTGCACGCAGGCCGCGCACACTGTCACCGCCAACGATTCGTCGTTCGACAGCGGAAACATCAGCAGCGGTGGCAGTTACTCCCACACGTTCTCGGCGCCCGCTGACGCCATCACGTACCACTGCTCGATCCACTCGTACATGACCGGAACGATCAAGGTCACCGGCGAGTCGTCGACCACGCAGACGACGCCCACGACGCAGGCAACGACGACTCCCACCACGGCCAAGGCAACAACGACGACGAAACCGACGACGACCACCACCGTCGCGAATACGACGACGTCCGACGACCTGAACGGCGTGTTCGCGGAGGAACCGTCGACCGAGCCGACGACCACGGTGTTCAGCACGGACACGACGCGCGCCCTCGGCACCGGTGGCGACGAGGGAACGAGCGCCGGCGTCGTTGCCGGACTCATCCTCGGGTTGGGCGCGATCGGTACCGCCGTCGCGCTCGTGATTCGCCGGATGCGCGCCGGCACGCCGCCGATCTAACGCGGACGCCGGTGTCAATACTCCACTAATTGGGGTTTCCTGCCGATAAGGAACCGTGGGCGAACAGCTGGAGAGCGCCGATCTACGGACGCGCGCGCCCAAACGCCGCCGCGCCGTCATCGCCAGCGCCATCGCGGTGCTGGTGGTAGCCGCTGCCATCTCGGTTCTGAACAACGACAGCGCACCCGAGACGACGGTCGCGAGCCGCGACCACGCGCACCCTTCGCTCACCGTCACCTCCGGTGACGACAACGACGGTCAAGGCGAGGACGACGGCGAAACCACTTCGAGCACGCACCACCATCATCCGACGACGACGACGTCGACGACCGACGACACGCCCGTCATACCGACACCACCGACGGTCACGACGCTGCCCGTCCACCCGCCGACCACGCTGCTCCCTCACGACAACCGCCTCACCGAGTGGCCGACCGACGGCGACTCCGATGCGGGCGGCCTCGTGGCTGACCTGCACGGCAACGTTTGGTACACCGTCTGGCCCGACGTTGTCGGGCGCATCAACGCCGCCACCGGCCACCGCACCGTTTTCCACACGCCGACGCCGAACAGCTCGCCCGACGACATCGTCGTCGGTCCAGACGGCGCGCTGTGGTTCGTCGAGCAGAGCGTGCAGCGGATCGGTCGTATCGACGGCGACGGCGACATCACCGAATTCAGCACCGGCGACTTGTGGCCGTTCCGACTCACCGTTGGCTCCGATGGTGCGCTGTGGTTCATCGCCAACCACTCGTGGGCCAACGACCATCCATTGGGTCAGCTCGGTCGGCTCACGGTCAACGGCGAGTTCACGTATTACGCGCTCGGCTCGGAACTCCAGTCGATCGCCACCGGTCCCGACGGCTACCTCTGGATCAGCGACATCCCGATGGACCATCCGCCGTACGCGGCGAGCATTTACCGAGTCCGCAACGACGCCACCATCGTGTCGACCTACGTGATCCCGCCGCCCAACGCGGACGAGGTCGGCGTCATCTGGGACGTCACGCCCGGCCCTGACGACGCCATGTGGTTCACCTACGGCCTCTCCTCGAGCGGCTCGATCGGTCGGATGACGACGTCGGGCGACTACGAACTCTTCGACAACGACGGCCTGTGGCCGACGTTCCTTGCGTGGGTGGGCGACGAGCTGTGGTTCAACGGCCGCAACGTCGACAAGATCGGCAAGCGATCGCTCACCGGCCACCTCACCACGATGCCCGCCGACAGCCCCGACAAGATCGCCGCCGGCCCCGACGGAAACGTCTGGTTCGTCGAGGGCTTTCCGACGAACGCGATCGCGCGCTACCGCTTGTAACGACGCGCCGCTGGTGCCGTCGAATCGTGCATTCGCGCGACTATCCCGCTCTAGTGTCGAAGCATGCCTCTGAAGCCCGGTGACAAAGCGCCCGCCATCTCGCTCAGCGATCAGCACGGGAACACGGTCAAGTTGTCGTCCTTCAAGGGACGCAAAGTGCTCGTGTACTTCTATCCGAAGGCCGACACGCCAGGCTGCACTCAGCAGAGCTGCGGGATGCGCGACATCCTCGGGGACATCGGTGACACCGCCGTGCTCGGCATCTCACCCGACAAGCCGGCGAAGCAGCTGAAGTTCGACGACAAGTACGGCCTTGGGTTCCCGCTGCTCGCCGACGAGGATCACGCCGTTGCCGAGGCGTTCGACGTGTGGACCGAGAAGTCGATGTACGGGCGCAAGTACATGGGCATCCTTCGCTCCGCGTTCCTCATCGACGAGAAGGGCAAGATCGCCGAGGCTTGGTACAAGGTTTCGCCGAAGGACACGCCGGCGAATTTGTTGAAGGCGCTCGCCTAGCGGCGCAATGCCGGGTCGAACTGGGACAGCAGGAGCAGCGCGACGCCGAGGAACAGCAGCGCCATCCCCATCAACAATGTCATGGAGCTGAAGCCACCGGTGCGGCTGAGCGTCTTTCCCAAAACCTGAGCGGCGACGGTTGTCGTCGTTGTCGGCGGAGCCGTCGTCGTGGTTAGCGCCGCCACTGTGGTTGTCGTGGTCGGAGCGACGGTCGTGGTTGTCGTCGGCGCGATCGTGGTCGTCGTCGGCGGCGCGGTCGTCGTGGTCGTCCCCGGCACAGTCGTCGTTGTTGTCGGCGCGACCGTGGTCGTTGTGGGCGGCGTTGTCGTCGTCGTTGTCGGGGGCACTGTCGTCGTTGTCGTGGGCGCGACGGTGGTGGTGGTCGGCGGCACGGTTGTCGTCGTCGTCGGCGCGACGGTTGTCGTCGTCGTCGGCGCGACCGTGGTTGTCGTCGTCGGCGCGACCGTGGTCGTGGTCGTCGGAATCACACAACTCCCGGGCAGCGTCACGGACGCGGTCCCCGTCACATCCTGCGGTCCGGGGCTGGGCCAGCTGACGTGCACCGTCAGGGTCACGGTCCCGACGTTGGTCGCGGGCAGCGTGGTCGTGCCTTCGATGGTCGATCCGGCGAGCGGTTGCGGCGCCGCCGTCATCCCGGCTGCAATGCCGACGAGGGTGCCGTGATCGACGGCCGCAGACACAACTGTCATCGTGCGGTTTGTGCCCGACACCAACTCCGAGTTCTGCAGATGCCAATGGGCGACCACGCTCAAGCCATCGGTGGCACACGCGACGTCTGCGGTGACGATGGGATGGTGCGCGGACGCCGGCGACACGAACGCGATCAGGACGCCACCGATGATCAAGGACGCGGTGGCCGCATAACGAACAGCCGTCCGCTTTGACAGCGAAATCTTCATGGGTGTCAAGAGACTCCCCGCGAATCATCTGCGGCCCGGGATTGTCACAACATGTTGACAATTCTCAAGCCCAGCCGGCGAGCTCGGGCCAATTGGGTTAATTGAGGGTGTGGAGCCGCACGACGGTCACGGGCTAGCGAGCCGGGACCGAGCAGGCGGGCCCGTCGATTACGACGCCGACGGGACGGAATCCTGAGCACAGCAGGTCGATCCGGGTGATGCGTCCGCCGACGACGTCGCAGAACGCCGTCTGTTCGATGTCGTGGGCACCGGCCGCGCCGCTGACGGGATGAGTCCCGAAGCGGAAGTGCCACGTCACTCGCGTGCGCCCGGCGATCGTCTCGTCGTCACGGTCGAGCACTTCGAACTCGTCACCGTCGGCGAACCACTTGATGAGCCAGCCGACGATCTCGTCACGGCCGGAGGCCTCGAGGATCATCGGCGGAAGGACGCCCCGCATCACGGCGTCGTCGGCCAGGAGCGCGCCGACGGTGGAGAAATCACGCGCGCACACCGCGTCTCGAAGTTCGATTGCTGGGGATGTCGTCATGCGATCGACGGTACGGAACCCCGACCCCGTTGCCATGA
>JBEEFV010000006.1:0-19140 GCA_041166405.1 Actinomycetota bacterium
ATCCGCATACGGGCGAGACCGTGAAGGCATTCGTGGTCGTCGAACCGGGCGTGCACCTCGAAGAGGACCAACTGATCGAGTTCGTCGGCAAGCGCTTGGCTCGCTACAAGTGCCCGACGAAGATCACCTTCGTCGACCAGCTGCAGCACGGCCTCGGCGGCAAGCTCCTGCGCCGCGCGCTGCGGTAGCGCTACGCGTACGACGCGGACTGCAGACGGAACAAGTCCGCGTACAGGCCACCGAGAGCCACCAGCTCGTCGTGCGTACCGGCCTCGGCCACGCGGCCGTTGTCGATCACGACGATCTTGTCGGCCATGCGGACCGTCGACAGGCGGTGGCTGACGACGATCGTGACGGCGTCAGAGCGACGGTGCGCGTCGCTCGTGTACGACTCGAAAAGCGCCTGCTCGGCGACGGGATCGAGCGCGGATGTCGGTTCGTCCAGGATCAACAGGATCGGCGTCGTGGGCATCTCTGACCGCGCGATGGCCAATCGCTGCCACTGGCCTCCCGAGAGCTCGGTGCCGTCGACCCACTCGGTGCCGAGCTGGGCGTCGAAGCCGCCGGGAACCTGGCGCACCACGTCGTCGGCGCCGCCGCGCGCCGCCGCCGCGTCGATGCGCGCGCCGTCGTCGATCGCGGTGTGGTCGCCGATGCCGATGGTCTCGCGCACCGTCACGTGCGGGCGGGTGAACTCCTGCAACGCGCCCGTCGCACGCGTGCGCCACTGGTCGGCGTCGAAGGAAGCCAGCGGCACACCGTCTACGAGAATGCGGCCACTCGTCGGTTCGTACAACCGCAGCAGCAGCTTCACCGCCGTTGTCTTGCCCGCCCCGTTGTCACCGACGATGGCGAGCGTCGAACCCGCGGGCGCGTGGAACGACACGCCGTCGAGGATGACGCGCTCGGTGTCGGGATACGTGAAGTGCACGTCGTCGAAGGTGATGCCGTCGCGAAGATGCGCCGGCGGGGCCACTGTTTCGCCCGACGGTCGGTGCGCGCGGTCGTAATCGAGCAACCACACGTAGTGGCGCACCGCGGTCGTCGCCCAGTTGATCCAGTTGAGCCGGTTGTTGACCTGCATCGCCTGGCCGATGACGGTGCCGGCGAGGCCGACTGCCATCACCATCTCGCCGCTCGTGACCGTGCCTTGCGCGGCGCGTTGGGCGACGACGACCATCGCGTAGGCGAACGCTGCGGTGAAGATGGCGCGGCCGGCGGCGATGAACCACGTGCCCTTGAGGCGATGCCAGAACTCGTCGCGCGCCAGCGCGGCGCGGTCTTCGGCGTAGCGGCCCAGCACATGGTCAGCCGCGCCGAAAACGCGCAACTCGGGCGCCGAAGCCGGGTCGGCCACGAGGTAGTTGATGATGTCGGCCCGGCGGCCGTGGCCCGAACGCCGCGCAATCGCGACGAGGCGAATCTTTTCCGCGATCGCGCCGGCGATCAACGACGGAATGACTGCGAGCGGCAGGAGCGCGAGACGCGCGTCGATCGCCGCCAACAGCGCGATCGTGATGGCGAAACGGACCACGATCTCGAACGTCATGATGATTGCCGGCACTGCGTTCGCGATCAGCCACGACTCATGGATGAGATAGTCGATGCGGTACAGGTGCGCCGGGTTCTCGTGGTGTTCGACCCCGGGCAGTCCGGTGACGAGGTGCAGCGCTTGCACCTCGACGCGGTGCGCCACCTGCTCCTCGAGGCGCAGACGCACGCGGTCTCCGACGACCTGCAGGCCGAGGACCGCGCCCGTCGCCGCTGTGAGGAAGAGCGCGCCGAAGACGGTGCGCCGGGAGTTGTGTTGGGCGACGCCGTCGACCAAAAGACCGACGCCGACGGGTGTCAGCGGGTAGGCGACGCCAACCACCACGTCGAGCACCACGCTGGCGACGGTGCGCACGGGGTCAGCGCGAAAGCCCTCGCGCGCCATGACCAACACCGACCGGAAACGGCTCGACCAGCTGTTGACGCTGATGTCGTCCTCGTCCATCACTGCAGCGCCGCCTCTCCGAGACCAGTTCGCTCGTAACGATCGGCCTGCAGGCGGAACAGTGCGGCGTAACGCCCGTCGTGGCGCATCAGTTCGGAGTGCGAACCGTCCTCGACGACGCGGCCGTGATCGAGCACCACGATCCGGTCGGCGCGCCGCACTGTCGAAAAGCGGTGGGACACGAGCACGGTCGTGGCGCCGCGTGCGAGATCGACGAACCGGTCGTAAAGCTCCGCCTCACCGCGCACGTCGAGGTTGGCTGTTGGTTCGTCGAGCATCAGCAAGCGCGAGCCGTTCGCCAACGCGTACGCCGCACGCGTGAGCGCCACGCGTTGCCATTGCCCTCCGGAGAGGTCGAGGCCACCCTTGAGTCGACGCGACATCACGGTGTCCCAACCGTCTGCGAGACCCGCGATGACTTCGTGTGAGCCGACGGCCTCGGCCGCCGCGACCAGTCGCGCGCGGTTGTCATCGGTGACGGGCTCGAGCGCGATGGTCTCGGCGATGGTGAAGGGGTAGCGGATGCTGTCCTGGAACACGGCTGCGACGCCGCGCTGCCATTCGATGGGGTCGAGAGCGGTCAACGGAACGCCGTCGACGGTGAGGCACCCGCTCGTCGGATCGTGGAGTCGGGCCAGCAGACGCACGAGGGTTGTCTTGCCGGCGCCGTTGTCGCCGACGATGGCGATTGACGTACCCCCGTCGATCGTGAGGGTGAGGTCGCGGATGATCGGCTCGGGGCGGCCCGGGTACGCGAACGACACGTCGTCGAAGTGAATCGTCGGGCCGCGCGAGGGGGCGGGCGCAGGCGTCGCCGGTGTGACGCGCGCGATCTCGTTCGCGGCGACCGCTTCGAGCGCGTGCAGCGACGGCAGCCGACTGGCGCCCCACAACATCCATTCGGTCCAGTCCTGCGGGAGCGCAAGCTCCGACAGGCCGACGAAGACCATCACGTACACGGCGAGGTTGGCCACGGAAATGTCGCCGACGTACGCCGCGTGCCCGATGATCGCGATCCCGGCGGCGTTGCCGACGACGAGCAGCACGAGCAACGGGCCGAGAATCCGCAACGTCGCCGCCCGCCGCTGCCACGCGTTGCGGTAGCTGTCGAGCATCAACGTGTCGAAGCGCTCGACGAACCACGCGGCGTTGCCGAACAATCGGATCTCACCCGCGTGCTCGTTCTGCATCGCGAACCAGCGCAGGTACTGCGGGAACCGCTGTTCGACGATCGCCGACCAGATGGCGAGTTGGTCCTGACGTCGCATCCACGCGCCGGTGCGGAACCACACGACGGTCGTGACCAGCGCGAGCGGAAGTGAGAAGCGGGCGAGGACCGCCGCTTGCGCCAGCGCCCCCACGAGCCACGCCATCCCGTACACGCACGACACGGCGAAGGTGCCGATGTGTGGCCATTGCTGCTTCGTCGCAACGTCCGCGGCGCGCCGCGTCGCCGGATCGAGCAGGTGGTCCACCAGCGGCGGCGACGCCAGCGCGCGCAACCCGCGCCCTTCGATCTCGCCGAACAGGCGCATGCCCCACGCCTCCTCGAAAGGAAACGTGAGGGAGCCGATGATCTGGTTGGCGCCGTACACGGTCGCCACCGCGACCACGGAGATCAGCAGCGGGCGACCGTCCCCGCTGAGACCGCCGGCGGCGACGGCGCCGGGGATGGCGTTGATCGCACGGCCGGCCAACAGTGCCGCGACCGCCGGCGCGAGGCCGCGGAGCGCGCCGATGAAGAGCAACACCGAGAACGTGACCGGTGTTGCTCGAAAGATCGTCCGCACTCCGAGCAGGAAGGAGCCCGGGCTTAGATCGTCACTGGCGTCGCGTGCCCCAGACACGGCGTTCGACGGTACGAACCGCCACGCCCGACAGCGAACGAATTACTTGCGACTGCGGTGCTTGTCGCGCTCGCCCATGAGCCGCGTCGTTTCCGGTGACGGCGGCGTCGTGAGCATCGACGTGCACATGTCGATGAGATCGCTGACGAACAGGCGGTCGTCGCGGTGCGGGCCTGAACGCGCGCGGCGACCGATCTCCGTGGCAGAGAAACGCATCACCGCGTAACGGCGGTGCAGCCGCGCTGCGTCGTCGTCGAGGAACGGTTCGACGAGGAGGCGCCACCGCTGGATGCTGTCGACGCGCTTCGTGCGCCCGCCTTCCGACGTCCCGTCGCGCAGCGAGGGGAGCACGTTCATGAGCTCGGCGTAGATCTGGAGGTACGCGAGACCGCCGTTGGTGTCGTCGAGCTTCGACGTCAGCGGCCGCACCCACGCGGCGGCGAGCGCCCGGATGTCGTCTTTGCCTTGCGCTTCGTACTCGTCGAGCATCGCGTGGCGCGCCGCGTCGATAGGCGGGAAGTGCTTGGCGTTGATGGCGCGCAGGATGCCCTCCCGGTCGCCGAAGTGGTACTGCACGGCCACGGCGTTCTTCGCGCCGGCGGCGCGGTTGATCTCCCGGAGGCTGACCGCGCCGACGCCGTGTTCCGCGAAGAGAGTCTCGGCGGCGTCGATCAACCGCTCACGCGTGTCGTCGGACTGGCGGGCATGCACCTGCACCCGGTAATAATGCAGGTGAATCAATCGCTCAGCAACAAGCCAAGAGGATTAAGGGAGGGCGCAAATGGCGTGGGACTTTTCGACCGAACCTGAGTTCCAGGAAAAGCTGGACTGGGTCAAGGAACTCTGCATCAACGAGATCGAGCCGCTCGACCTCGTGTTCCCGTACGCAGTCCGCTCCAAGGATCCGAAGATCCGCGCGCTCGTCACGCCGATCCAGGACAAGATCAAAGAGCAGGGACTGTGGGCGATCTTCCTGGACGAGGAGCTCGGCGGTCCCGGCTTCGGCCAGCTCAAGCTCGGCCTGCTCAACGAAGTGATCGGTGCGTACGGCTCGGCTCCGGCGATGTTCGGCGCCGCCGCGCCCGACACCGGCAACATGGAAATGCTCGCCGCCTACGGCACGGAAGAGCAGAAGAAGCGCTGGCTCGAGCCGATGCTCGCCCAACAGATGTGGTCGGCGTATTCGATGACCGAGCCACAGGGTGGCTCAGACCCGAACCTGTTCAAGACCCACGCCGTCAAGGACGGTCAGGAGTGGGTGATCAACGGCGAGAAGTGGTTCACGTCCGCCGGCCGCGCCGCCGACATCTTGTTCGTCATGTGCACCAACGGCATGTTCGTCGTGCCGCGCGACACGCCCGGCGTCGAGATCCAGCCCTACCCGTCGAGCCACAACCACATCATCTACAACGACGTGCGCGTGCCCCTCGACCACCTGCTCGGTCCCGAAGACGGTGCGAAGGTGCTGGCGCAACGTCGTCTCGGCGGCGGCCGCATCCACCACGCCATGCGCACGATCGCCCAGTGCAAGAAGGCCTTCGACATGATGTGCGAGCGCGCGCTGTCGCGCGAGTCGCACGGCAAGATCATCGCCGACCACCAGATGGTGCAGGAGGCGATCGCCGAGTCCTACGTCGAGATCGAGCAGTTGCGGCTCCTCGTGTTGCACGCGGCGTGGGTCATCGACAACTCGTCGACGCAGGCGGCGCGCACGCAGATCGCGGCCGTGAAGTTCACGATGGCTCGCGTGCTCAAGGACGTGTCGTTCCGCGCCCTGCACATCATGGGCTCGCTCGGCACAACCGACCTCACGCCGCTGCAGGCGATGTACGCGTCGGCTCCGACGATGGGCCTCGCCGATGGTGCCGACGAAGTGCACAAGGTGACCGTCGCCCGCAACGTCCTGAAGGGCTACCGCCCGCACGAGGGCTATTGGCCGACCGAGTACCTACCGGCCAAGCGCGCCAAGGCCCGCGAGCACTTCGCCGAACTCTTCAAGTCGGACCCGTACTACGAGCAGTACGCCGACGGCATGGCCAAGTACATGGCCGGCCGCCACTAAGTCCCAACAAACTCCGAACTGGGCGCGCCAGATCCCGTTTTCCGGGATATGGCGCGCCCAGTTCGTTGTGTGGTGGCCGTGAGGAAGCCGGCGAAGAGCAGGGTGATGCCGATGGCGAGCATGACGACGAAGCCGCGGGTTTCGCCCACCAACGAGTTCAGCAGGCCGGACGCGCCGTTGGCGGCGACGCCGAGGGCAATGAGGGTGTTGGCGAGCGCGGCGCGGCCGCGTATCGCTGAGTAGACCGACCCGACGATCACCGCGGTCGCGCCGACGCCGCTGCCGACTGCGGCGAACACGCGCGGTCCGGCGGTGAAGAGTTTCGATCCTTGCGGAATGCCCTCAAGCGGGAGGGCGTGCGTGAACGGGCTGGCCATCACGACGCCCACCCCGATGGCGACGAGGATGACGGTCACCGCCGCGACGATGTCGCCCGTCCGCCGCCCGTAGTGCAGATACACCGTGCCGATCGCGAGGATCGGCACCGTCGCCACCGCGCCGGCGCCGTAGAAGAGCCGGAACACGAAACCGTTCCACCCGCCGGCCACGCCGAGCGCCAGCGCGAGCGACGCCAGGGCGTAACAGGCGAACGAAACCGACCACGCCAGCTCGTGTCCCCGGCGCCGCAACAGCCACCGTTCCCAGGTCGCGACGCAGAAAGCCGCGGCCAACGCGGCGGCTCCCGCAGCTAACCCAGTGTCGACCACGCCCGCGGATCGTAGAATCCATGGTCACGTGACGACGCATTACGACGTTCTGGGGGTCAGCGCCGACGCCAAGCCCGAGACCATCAAGCGCGCCTACTACCGGCGCGCCCGCGCGTATCACCCCGATGCGCACGCGGGGTCGACGGCCGAGTTGATCGACGAGGCCGAGCGGGCGATGGCTGCGGTCAACACCGCGTGGAACGTGTTGCGCGACGCCAACGCCCGGCGCAGCTACGACCAGTCGCTCATCGACGCCGCCGAGCGGACGAATCCCAGCGTCCGCGGGCGAAAGCACGCCAACCGCGGCACGCGGACCACGCCGCCCCAGGAGATCCTCGGCGCGGGGTTCCGGTACTGGATGGGCGGCCTCGGCAGCGACGTGAACTCGCGCGGCGAACGGCGCATCAGCCTGGCGGTCGACGGCGCGACGTCGTTCTCGGCGCTCAAGACGCTGGCGCCCGACCGGCTGTGGTCGCTCCACGCCGAGCGCTCCAAGATCGACGACGACGAACTCGTGAACCTGCAGGGCATGACCGACCTGCTCCACCTCGACCTGTCGAACACGCCGGTGACCGACGCGGGACTCCTGCACTTGCAAGGTCTCGACCGCCTTGAGGTCCTGCAGCTGTGGGACACCGCCATCACGGACGCCGGTCTGGCATTGGTGGCACGCTTGCCGAGCCTCGTCCAGCTCGGCATCGGCAACACCCGCGTCACCGACGCCGGCATCGCGCACCTCCGCGCGCTGCCGCATCTGCGAGTACTCCAGCTGTACGGCACGGGCGTCACGGGCAAGGGATTGATGCAACTGCGCGGCATGACGCACATCGAGATGATCAGCGTGCCGTTGCGCGTGCGCGGTCGGCATCGGCGACGGCTGCGTCGCGCCCTCGGCGCGTACGTTGCCTGAGCTTCAGGTCGAGTCGATCGTCGCCGGAGGCGACGGTTTGGCGCGGGAAGACAACGGGCGCGTCGTGTTCGTGCGCGGCGGGTTGCCCGGCGAACGCGTCGACGTGCGCTTCACCGAAGAGCGACGCGACTTCGCGCGCGCCGACATTGTGCGGGTCGTCACCGCATCGCCTGATCGCGTCGCACCGCCCTGCCCGTTTGTCGCCGCCGGGTGCGGTGGCTGCACGTGGCAGCACATCGCGCCCGACGCGCAGGCGCGTTTCAAGCGCACCATCGTGATCGACGCCCTGCGCCGCATCGGTCGCATCGACGACCCACCTGTGCTCGAGACGATCGCACTGCCCGCTGTCGGTTACCGCACCACCGTGCGCGTGGCGATCGACAAGGACGGGCGTCCCGCGTTCCGCAAGCACGACAGCCACGACCTCGTCGCCGTGGACGACTGCCTCGTGGCGCACCCGTCGCTGTCGCAACAGCTGCGCGACGGACGCTGGACGGGAGACAAGGAAGTGACGCTGCGCGTCGCCGCTGACGCGACCGTCGCCGGTCGTCGCTTCCAGGTGTCGCCCGAGTCCTTTTTCCAGATCCGCTCCGACGGCGCCGAAATCCTCGTCCAACTCGTCACCGACGCGCTGGTCGATCACGACGTGACGTCCGTCGTAGACCTGTACGCCGGTGTCGGGTTGTTCGCCGGCGCCGCGCACGACCGGGGCATCGACGTACGGGCCGCCGTCGAATCGGGCCGCTCCGCCGTCGCCGACGCGCGCGTGAACCTGCGCGGCATCGCCGAGGTCGTGAAGGCCGACGTCGGCAAGTGGCCGGGGGTGCCCGTCGACGGCGTGATCGCCGATCCGTCACGGAGGGGCCTTGGCAAAGACGGCGTGGCGACCGTCGTCGCGTGCCTGCCGCGCGTCGTCGTGCTGGTGAGTTGTGACGCGCCCGCGCTCGGCCGCGACGCCATGCTGCTCAGGGCTGCGGGGTTCAGTCTCAGGCGCGTCCAGCCCGTCGATTTGTTCCCGCACACACCCCACGTCGAGGTCGTTTCGACGTTCGTGCGTTTGTGAAAATTGCCGGTAGCCTGGATCTGTGGCTTCCGACGCCAAACGCTCGATTCCCGAGGCGACGGTTGCGCGGCTGCCGATCTATCTGCGCACGCTCATGGAAGCGGCCGAGAACCACGAAACCACCATCTCGTCGGAGCGCTTGGCGGAGCTCGGCGGCGTCAACGCTGCCAAGGTCCGTAAGGACCTGTCGTACCTGGGCAGCCTGGGCACTCGTGGCGTCGGCTACGACGTCGAGTACCTCGTGTTCGAGATCAGCCGCGAGCTCGGCCTCACGCGCGACTGGGGTGTGATCATCGTCGGCGTCGGCAACCTCGGTCACGCGCTGGCGAACTACAAGGGCTTCGGGGCGCGCGGCTTCCAAGTGGTGGGCCTCGTCGACGACGACCCGTCGAAAGTCGGCGAAGTCATCGCCGGCGTCACCGTGCGCCACGTCGACGACTTGCCGGCGCTGGCGAAAGAAGTGGGCCCCGCGATCGGCGTCATCGCCACGACGGCCAACGTCGCGCAGGAAGTTGCGGATCGACTGGTGGCCGCCGGCGTCACCTCGGTGCTCAACTTCGCGCCCGGCGTGATCAGCGTCCCGCCCGGAGTGGCCGTCCGCAAAGTCGACCTGTCGATCGAGCTGCAGATCCTCAGCTTCTACCAACAGCGCGCGGCCCACGCATGACCATCGAGGCGCTGCTGTTTCCGGTGAACCTGATCGTCGACGGGAAGGACTGCCTGGTCGTCGGCGACGGGGAGGTCGCGGAGCGCAAGGCCGAGGCGCTCGCAGCGTGCGGGGCGAAGGTGACGCGGATTTCGTCGAGCGACTTCAAGCCGGGCGACTGCGCCAAGCGCTGGTTCGTGGTCACCGCGACCGGCGACACCGAGCTGAACGGGAAGGTGGCCGCCGACGCCGATACCTACGGCGTGTGGGTCAACGCCGCCGACGACCCGAAGCACTGCACCGCGATCCTGCCGGCGGTGCTGCGCCGCGGATCGGTCACGGCGACCGTGGGCACCGCCGGACGCAGCCCGGCGATGGCGACGTTCCTGCGCAACCGCATCGACGACGCGCTGGGGCCCGACGTCTCGGCGCTCGTCGAGGTCGTGGCCGGTGTGCGCGACGAATTGCGCCAGGACGGCATCCCCACCGAAGGCCTGCCGTGGCAAGAGGCGTTCGATCCGGAATTTCTCGAGCTGGTCGCGGTTGGCAACTTCGATAGAGCAAGTGAGAGGCTTCGCACGTGTCTGTTGTCTTCGTCGTCGGTCTGAACCACGCTTCGGCGCCGTTCGACCTGCTCGAACGGGTGCACGTGGGCAACGAGCTGCAGGAAAAGCTCCTCGCTGAGCTGACGGCCGAGCCCGGGATCGACGAGACCGTCGTGCTGGCGACCTGCCAGCGCACCGAGATCTACATCGCGGCCGAGTGGTACCACCCAGCGGTCGACAAGGTGCAGGGCGCGCTCGCCTCCATCGCCGGCGTGGCCGCCGAGGACATCAACCATCACGGCTTCGCCTATCACGGGGATCAGGCGCTGCTGCATCTGTTCCGCGTCGCCGCGGGCCTCGACTCACCCGTCATCGGCGAGAGTGAAGTCCTCGGCCAATTGCGCTCCGCGGCCTCGGTCGCCCGCGCCGCCGGCGCGATGGGATCCGAACTCGGTGCGGCGTTCCGCAAAGCAGTGTCGGTGGCGCGTCGGGCGCGCACGGCGCTCGCCGTGGGCTCCACGGCGCCGCGGCCTTCGATCGCCACTGCCGCAGTCGCCATGGCGAGCGAGTTGTTGGTGGATCCCCCCAACGCGCGCATCGCGGTGCTCGGCCGCGGCGATGTTGCATCCGACGTGCTCGACACGCTCGTCAGCGATCAGCCGTCACGCGAGATCGTCCAGTTCAACCGCAACACCACCAAGCCGCAGCGCGTCCGCGCCCGCGTCACGAGCCACGACTTGGCGACGCTGCCTGACCACCTCGACTCCTTCGACGCTGTGTTCTGCTGCACGAGCGCCGAGGAGGCGATCGTGACCGAGCCGCTGGTGTTGTCGGCGCTGGCCCGTCGCGACGCCCGGCCGCTGTTACTGATCGACCTGGCGGTGCCGCGCGACGTCGCGCCGACCGTGCGCGAGATCGAAGACGTGACGCTGCTCGACGTGCGCGACGTCAGCCGTTTCGCCGGTGAACGCTTCGCGCCCCCAGCGACCGCGATCGCGGCGGCCGACCTCGTCGTCGTGCAAGGTGTCGACGAGTACCTCGCCTCCACGACCGGCCGAACGGTCGCGCCGCTGGTGACCGCGCTGCGCGCCAAGGTCGAAGACGCACGCATCGCGGAGCTCCGCCGCGCCAAGACGTTCGTGGCGTCGTTGAGCGACGAACAGCGCGACGCGCTCGACGCGTTGACCAAGGGGCTGTTGGCGAAGGTGCTGCACGATCCGACCGTGCGTCTCAAGGACGCCGCGGGCTCGGAAGCGGGCGAGCGCCTCGCGTCGAGCCTGCGCCACCTCTTCGACCTCGACGGGTAAGCGTGGCTCCGGCCGCGGTGCGCATCGCGACGCGGGGGAGTCCGCTCGCGCTTTGGCAGGCGAACGCCGTGGCGACGCGTCTGGGGGCCGACGCCGAGATCGTGGTCATCAAGACCGAAGGTGACCGCAAGACCGACGTGCCGCTCGAGGCGATGTCGGGACGCGGCGTGTTCACCACCGAGGTGCAGGCAGCGGTGCTCGACGGCCGCGCCGACATCGCGGTGCATTCCGCCAAGGACCTCCCGTCGTCGGCGGAGCTGCAGACCGACGGGCTGGTACTGGCGTGCGTTCCGGAGCGCGCCGATCCGCGCGACTGTCTGATCGGCTCGACGCTCGACGGCTTGCGCGAAGGGGCAACAGTGGGCACGGGCAGCGCGCGTCGCGAGGCGCTGCTGCATCACCTGCGCCCCGACCTCAACTTCGCGCCGCTCCGCGGCAACATCGCGACGCGGCTCGCCCGTGTGGGGGAGTTGGACGCCGTTGTCGGTGCGGTGGCCGCGCTGACGCGGTTGGGCGAAGGGGATCGCATCGCCGAAGCGTTCGATCCCGACGTGTTCGTCCCGCAGGTCGCGCAAGGTGCGCTCGCCGTCGAGTGCCGCACCGACGACGCGGCGACGCTCGAACGTCTGGCGGCGATCGACGACGCCGACGCTCACCGCTGCGTCCGGGCCGAGCGCGCGTTTCTCGCCGAGCTCGGCGGCGGCTGCGACACGCCGGTTGGCGCGTACGCGCGCATCGTCGAGGGCGAGATCCGTCTCGTCGGGTTCTACGCGCACCACGCCGAGCAGCTGTGGTGGCACGGCGCCGGCAGCGACCCCGTCGAAGTGGGCGCGTCCGTCGCGAGGGCGATCACGTCGTGACCGTGTACCTCGTCGGCGCGGGGCCGGGCGATCCGGGGCTCATCACTGTGCGCGGCAAGGAGTTGCTGGAGCGCGCGCAGGTCGTCGTGTACGACCGGCTGTCGGCGGCGGCGTTCGTCGACATGGCTCCCGTCGACGCCGAGCGCATCAACGTCGGTAAGACACCGGGCCATGCCGCGATAACGCAAGACGCCATCAACGCCATCCTCGTCGAGAAGGGCCGCGCCCACGACGTCGTCGTGAGGTTGAAGGGAGGCGATCCCTTCGTGTTCGGCCGCGGCGGCGAGGAATGCCAGGCGCTCGCTGCTGCCGGCGTGCGGTTCGAGGTCGTGCCCGGCGTGACGAGCGCGAGCGCGGCTCCGGCGTACGCGGGTGTGCCGCTGACCCACCGCGGCACCTCCGCGAGCGTCACCGTCGTCACGGGTCACGGTGACGACGACACGGCGGGCAACGCCGACTGGGATGCGGTCGCCGCCATGGGCCGCAGCGGCGGCACGATCGTGGTGCTGATGGGCGCCGCCGAGCGCGGCGCCGTCGCCAAGCGGCTCCTCGACGGGGGCATGGACCCCGACACGCCGGTCACCGCCGTGACGTGGGGGACGCGACCGGAGCAAACCGTCGTGCGCACGACGCTCGCCGACATGGGCGACGCCGACATCAAGCCGTCGGTGACGATCGTGATCGGCGCCGTCGCCGCGCTCGCCGACGACCTGGCGTGGTTCCGTCTGCCGCTCGACGTGGCGCGGGTCATCATCGCCGCGCCCGCGAGCGAACCGAGCGACGCCGAGAGCTACAGCGCCCGCATCGCCGCTAGCGCGGAACGCATCGGCGCGACCATCACGCACGTGGTGACGGGCACGCGCGCCGAGGCGACCGACGGCGGCGCGCACCTGCGCGACGCGGTGGCGCGGACGCGCGAGGCGGCGTGGGTGACGTTCGCGTCAGCGGCGTCCGTGGACGCGTTCGCCGACGCCGCCGGCGAGGCGTTCGCGTTCGGCGACGCGCTCGTCGGCACCGTCGGCGACGCCACCGCGGAGGCGTTCGAGCGCCGGTTCGGCCGTCCTCCCGATCTCGTCGCCGACCCGCCGCGCGGCGCCGCGCTCGCCTCGGCCATCGGCGCCGCGCCCGACGAAGGAGCGCGCACCGTGTTCGTCGTCGGCGCCGAAGACGGCCGACCGGAACTGGCCGACGGGTTGGCGAGCGCCGGATGGAAACCGTCGCGCATCGCCGCGTACCGCATCGGTCCGCCGCCGTTAGCCGACGTGGCGCCGCGCGACGCGGTGTACGTCGCCGATCTCATCGTGTGCACGTCGTCGTCGGCCGCGACGTTTCTCGTCACGCACGCCGGGCTCATCACCGCGCGTGCGCCGGTGGTCGCGATCGGGCCGACGACGGCCGAAACACTGCGCCACGCCGGGATCCCGAGGGATCGGGTGCGCACGGCGGCGTCGCCCGCCGTCGAAGACGTCGTCGCCGCCCTCGTAGAATCGCGTACCTCATGAGTTTTCCGACACAACGTCCGCGGCGACTCCGGCGTACCGCGGCCCTCCGGCGACTCGTGAGCGAAACGACGCTGCGCGTCGACGACCTCGTGGCTCCGCTGTTCGTGCGGGAAGACATCGAGGATCCGCAACCGATTGCGTCTCTGCCCGGCGTCGTGCAGCACACGCGCGCGTCGCTGCGCAAAGAGGTGCGCCGCCTCGTCGACCTCGGCGTGCCCGCGGTCATCCTGTTCGGTGTGCCGGCGCGCAAGGACGCGTCCGGGTCGGAAGCGTGGAACCCCGACGGCATCGTGCAGGTCGCGCTGCGCGACTTGCGCGACGACGTCGGTGACGAGCTCGTCGTCATGGCCGACCTGTGCCTCGACGAATACACCGACCACGGGCACTGCGGCGTGCTCACCACCGAGGGCGCAGTCGACAACGACGCCACGCTCGAGCTGTACGCCCGCGTCGCCCTGGCACAGGCCGACGCCGGCGCGGCCGTCGTCGCCCCGAGCGGAATGATGGACGGCCAGGTCGGCGTGATCCGCGGCGCGCTCGACGGCGCGGGGCACACCGACATCGTCATCCTCGCCTACTCCGCGAAGTACGCGACGGCGCTGTACGGCCCGTTCCGCGACGCCGTCGACGTGCGCATCGTCGGAGGCGGCGACCGCCGCGCCTATCAGCAGAATCCGACCAACATTCGTGAGTCGCTTCGCGAAGTCGAACTCGACATCCAGGAGGGTGCCGACATCGTCATGGTCAAACCCGCGCTCGCGCACCTCGACGTGATCGCGGCCGTGCGCTCGATCGTGGCCGTACCGGTGGCGGCGTACCACGTGTCGGGCGAGTACTCGATGATCAAGGCGGCGGCGGAACGCGGCTGGATCGACGGCGACGCCATCGCACTCGAACACCTCGGCGCCATCAAGCGCGCCGGAGCCGACATCATCCTCACGTACCTCGCAGCCGAAGTTGCCGAACAACTCGGCTGAGTTTGAGCGGGCGCTGCGGGTGATTCCCGGCGGCGTGAACTCGCCCGTACGCGCCTTCCGTTCCGTCGGCGGCACGCCCTACCTCGTCGCCAGCGGCAACGGCGCGTACGTCACCGACGTCGCCGGGCGCACCTACGTCGACTGGGTGCAGAGCTACGGCGCGACGATTCTCGGTCACGCGCACCCGAAGGTCGTCGCGACGATCACGAAGGCGGCCGCGTTAGGCACGAGCTTCGGCGCACCGACGCCCGGCGAGGTCCGCCTCGCCGAGATGGTCGTCGAACGCATTCCGGGCGTCGAACAACTTCGTCTCGTCTCGAGCGGTACCGAAGCGACGATGAGCGCGCTGCGGCTCGCACGCGCCGCGACGGGTCGTCACAAGATCATCGTGTTCGACGGGTGCTACCACGGCCACTCCGATCAACTGCTCGCCGCGGGCGGCAGCGGCATGGCGACGCTCGGTGTGCCGGCGTCGGCCGGCGTCACTCCTGAGGCCGTCGCCGAGACCGTGATCGTCCCGTACAACGTCGTGCCCGACATCGGTGCCGACGTCGCGGCGGTGATCGTCGAACCCGTCGCCGCCAACATGGGTCTCGTGCCTCCGGCGCCGGGCTTCCTCGAAGGCCTGCGCGCCGCGTGCGACAAAGCGGGCGCGTTGTTGATCTTCGACGAAGTAATCACCGGCTTCCGGTTGTCGCGTACGGGCGCGTCTGGTCGTCTCGGCATCACGCCGGACCTGTGGTGCTTCGGCAAGGTGCTGGGCGGTGGCATGCCCCTCGCGGGTTTCGCCGGCAAGGCGGAACTCATGGCGAACCTCGCGCCGCTTGGGCCCGTCTACCAAGCGGGCACGCTGAGCGGCAATCCCATCGCCACCGCGGCGGGCGCGACCGTGCTCGAACTGCTCGCCGAGTCGGCGTACGAGCAACTCGAAAAGACCGCCGGCGATCTGGCGAAGACGCTCGCCGACGCCCTCGGCTCGGGGTACCACGTTCCGCGCTGCGGGACGCTCGTCGGCATCTTCTGTCGTGACGAGCCCGTCGCCAACTACGACGACGCCAAAGCGGCGGCCGCGACCGGCAAATATCCCCGCTTGTTCCACGGCATGCTCGATCGCGGCGTCGCGCTCGCCCCCGGCGCCTACGAGATCCTCTTCCCCGGCCTGGCCCACGGCCCCGCGGAGATCGAAAAGACCGCCGAGGCCGCCGCAGCCGCCGCGGCGCGCTAACCGAGCGGCATGCCGGTCTTCGAGAGCGCGAAGCGCTGCGTCGTGTAGATGCCGCGGTGCGTCGAGAAGACGTAGGCGGCGACGCAACCGACGGCCGCGGGCACGGCGATACCGCTGCCGAACAACTCGACGGCCATCACGGCGCACGCCAAAGGCGTGTTCGCGGCGCCGGCGAATACCGACACGAACCCAACTCCGGCGAGCGTGCGCTGCGCCACGTGCAGCGGGCCGGCGAGCGTGGCTCCCAGGGTGGCGCCGATGACGAACAGCGGCGTCACTTCGCCGCCGACGAACCCGAACCCGAGGCAGAGCGCGGTGGCCGCGAGCTTCGCGGCGAACGCGTACGACGCCACGTGGTGACCCGCCAGCGCCGCGTTCGACAGGCTGATCGACAAGCCGCTGTATTCGCGGCCCACCAGCAAGATGAACGGCACCGCGATGACGCCGCCGATGGCGGCGCGCAGCGGCAACCACGGAATGCGCTGCGCGGACTGTTCCTTCAGCCACTCGGTCGACCACGCGAACGCCGCGCCCGCGAGGCCGAACGCGACACCGGCGACCGCAACCTTCAACACGAGCACGGGGTCGACGTGCGGCGCCAACGGAGCGAACCGCTCGTGGTGATAGCCGAGGCCGCGCACGATGCCGTCGCCGATCAACGAGGCGGTCAGCGCCGGCACCAGAGCTTCGTACTGCACTCGGCCGACGGCTTGGACTTCCAGCGCGAACACTGCGCCGGCGAGCGGCACGCCGAACACGGCTCCGAACCCGCCCGCGAGCGCGGCGATGAGTACGAGGCGTCGATCGTCGGGCGCGAACCGCAACGCGCGCGCCGCGCCGTCGCTCAGCGACCCCGCCATCTGCAGCGCCGTGCCTTCGCGACCGACGGACCCACCGAACAGGTGCGTCCACAACGTGCCCAGCAGGATCAGCGGCGCCATTCGTCGCGGCAGCCACGACGTCGGCTCGTGGATCTGGTCGAGTAGCAGTGCGTTGCCCTCGCCGCTGCGGCCGCCGAGGTACAGGTAGACGACGCCGATGACGAGCCCGGCGAACGGCAGGCCGAACAGCAGCCAGTTGTGGTCGACACGAAACGACGTGACGCGCTGCAGCGACCACAAGAACGCGTACGACGACAGTCCGGCGAGCGCGCCGGCGAGCGCGCCGATAGCGATCGAGCGCAGCAGTCGCCGGATAAAGGTGAGTTGTTCGCCGATTAGGTGAGTTTCGCGCCCCAGCCGACGAGTTGTTCGACCGTGAGGTTTTCCTCGGCGAGCAACGCCTGCAGCTCGTCTTGTGATTGCGCGGCTTCGGCTGCCTTCACGATGCCGGTGCGGTACTTGTCGCTCACGGCGCGCGTGACGACGACCACGTGCGGTTCGGGCAGATCGGCGCGACCGCCCTCGCTGAAACCGAACCGTTCGTAGAACGCGCGCATCGGCTTGGGAGCCCACCAGTTGGCTTCACCGGCGAGGCGCATGAATGCGGGGACGAGGATGCCGCGGATGAGCGTGGCGTCCATCACGACGGCCATTGCCAGCCCGAGGCCGAACAACTTGATGAAGCTCACCTTGCTCGACACCGTCGCCAGGAACACGACGGCGAGCAGCGCGGCGGCGGCCGTGACGATGCGTCCCGTCTTCTCGAGGCCGATGGCGACAGACCGTTCGTTGTCGTGGGTCCTGTCGTGTTCTTCCTTGATGCGCGACAGCAGGAACACCTCGTAGTCCATCGACAATCCGAACGCGATGCAGAACATCAGGATCGGTGTTGTGGCGACGAGGGTGCCGGTGGCGGTGAAGTCGCCCGTCAGGAACTTGGCGTGTCCTTCCTGGAAGATGAAGACCATCGCACCGAACGTCGCGCTCAGGCTGAGGAGGTTGAGCACCACGGCCTTCAACGGGACGAGGAGCCCGCCGAACATCATGAACAGCGCGACGAAGCTGACGATGGCGATGAGCCCTCCGGCGATCGGCAGCAACCGGAACAGCGAGTCCTTGGCGTCGACGAGTTCGGCGGATGCACCACCGACCTTCACCGCGAACGGCGCGTCGACGTGGCGCACGTCCTTCACCAACTGCTCGCCTTGCAGCGACACGGGCTCGACCGCGGGCACGACGGATAACCACGTGCCGTTGGCGTTGGGTGGTGCGAAGCGCGCCGAGATGAACGACGGGCCGAGCACGCGCCGGCCGGCGACGTAGGAGCCGGTCGCGGCGTCGACCCGCGACACGCCCGACACCTTCGAAAGCGCGGTGGCGTACGCGTCGATCTCCGCGCCATGCTGCGCAGCCGGACCACTTCCCGCGGCGACGACCTGCACGGCGAACGCTTCCTGGGATGAGAAGTTGGCGCGGATGGCGTCGCTGGCAACACGCGTCGTGGCCGAGGGCGGTAGCACTCGGTCGTCGGGCGTGCCGAGCTTGAGGCCGAGGAACGGTGCGCCGAGACCGAGCAACAGCGCGACGACGGCAATACCGAAGGGCCACGGGCGGCGCATCACGGTCGTCGCCAGTCGGTGCCAGAAGCCGTCGTGGTCCGCCCGCTCGCGAACGGGGCGGCGCAGGAGTTTCCGCCACGACAGCGCGTCGACCCGAGTGCCGAGGCCAGCCAGCATCGCCGGCAGCACCACGACGGATCCGATGCACGCCACTGCAACCACGGCGATCCCGGCGTAGGCGAATGAGCGCAGGAAGTACAGCGGGAAGATCAAGAGCGCGCTGAGCGACACGGCAACGGTCAGCGCCGAGAACACGACCGTGCGTCCGGCTGTCTTCATCGTGCGCGTGAGCGCCGCGGGCACGTCGTGGCCGTCGCCCATTTCCTCGCGGAAGCGCGACAGCACGAACAGCGAGTAGTCGATGGCGAGACCGAGCCCCATCACCGTCGTCATGTTCAGCGCGTAGACCGACACATCCGTGAACGACGAGATGATCTGCAACGAAAGGAACGTGCCGACGATGGCGATGACGCCGATGCTCAACGGCAGCAGCGCCGCCACGATGCCGCCGAAGACCAGCACGAGCAACACGATCGTGATGGCGAACGCGATCGCTTCGGCGCGCGCCAAGTCGTCTTTGATCGTCGTGCCGACTTCGCGGAAGACGGGTCCCATGCCCGTGATGTCGACGCGGAAGTCGCCGTGGTTGCCGCCGAACTTTTTCGTGATCGTCGGCACGAGCGCGTCGACGTCGTCGTCGCTGCCCTTGATACGCGCCAGCAGCAACGCTTGCTTGCTGTTGTTCGACTTCAGCGGCGGCGCCCCGCCGAGTGTCCAGTACGACGCCGCGAATGCGATGTAGGGCTCACTCGCCAGGCGCTGCGTGAACGCCGCGCCGGCGGCTGCGTTGTCGGCGTCACTGACGACGCCGTTGTTCGCCGTGACGACCATGACGAGGTTGGGGTCCTGTTGACCGAAGTCGTGGCGCAGCAGCTGCGCGGCCTTCGTCGACTCGGCATTCGGGTCTTGGAACCCGCCGGTCGACAGCCGGTC
>JBEEFV010000007.1:0-8416 GCA_041166405.1 Actinomycetota bacterium
CCGCGGCCGCGCTGGCCCTGGCACCGTTGGTGCGCGGCGGCGTCGTCGAACCGACGGGCGTGATCGTCGACGCGGCGAGCGGCGTGTCGGGTGCCGGCAAGGGCCTGAAGCCCACGACGCACTTCAACACCGTCGACGAGGACTTCACCGCGTACGGCTTGCTCAACCATCGCCACACGCCGGAGATGGAACAGGCGACCGGCGCGCAGATCCTGTTCACGCCGCACCTGGCTCCGATGAACCGCGGGATCCTCGCCACCTGTTACGCGCGCCCGACAGGCGCCACGTCGACGGCCGCGCTGCTCGACGTGCTGCACGGCGCCTACGCCGACGAGCCGTTCGTCGTCGTGAGCGAGCGGTCGCCGTCGACGAAAGCGACGCTGGGCTCGAACGTCGCCCACATCACCGCCCGCTACGACGAGCGGACCGGCTGGGTCATCGCCATCTGCGCCATCGACAACCTTGGTAAGGGCGCGGCGGGCCAGATGGTCCAGTGCGCCAACCTCATCGCCGGCCTCCCCGAAGCGACGGGACTCACGACGGCGGGTGTCTACCCATGAGTGTCACTGCCGCGAAGGGGTTCGTCGCCGGCGGCGTGTCGTGCGGCATCAAGGCCGACGACGTCGCCGACCTGGCGCTGGTTGCGACCGAGGACCGCCAACCGGTCGCCGCCGCTGCGGTGTTCACGACGAACCTGGCCGCCGCCGCGCCGGTGCAGGTCAGCCGCGCGCATCTGGCGGCGACCAGCGGACGTGCGGCTGCGGTGATCCTCAACTCCGGCAACGCCAACGCCGCCACCGGTGCCGACGGGCGCGCCACGTCGCAAGGCGCGTGCGGACTCGTCGCCACCGCACTCGGCTGCGCCGCTGACGAGGTGCTCGTGTGCTCGACCGGGCTCATCGGCATCCCCCTGCCGCTCGCACCCTTCACCACCGGCGTTCCGGCGCTCGTGTCGACGCTCGCCAGCACCACCGAAGCGGGCGAGTCGGCGGCCGACGCCATCATGACGACCGACACCATGCGCAAGGAAAGCCTGGCGATCGCCAGCGGCGTCACCGTCGGAGGCATGGCGAAAGGCGCGGCGATGCTGGCACCGAACATGGCCACGATGCTGGCGGTGCTCACCACCGACGCCGTCGTCGAACCCGACACGCTGCAGCGGCTGCTGGCGCACGCCATGGAGGAGTCGTTCCACCGCATCACCGTCGACGGCTGCACGTCGACCAACGACACCGTCATCATCCTCGCCAGCGGCCGCGCGGGAGTGGCGACGGACGCGGCGGTGCTCGGTGACCTCATCACCCGCGTGTGCGCCGACCTCGCCGAGCTCATGGTGTGCGACGCCGAAGGTGCGACGAAGCTCGTGCGCGTCGAAGTGGTCGGCGCGGCCAACGACGACGACGCCGCTATGGCGGCGCGCCGCATCGCCGAGGCCGAGTTGACCAAGTGCTCGTGGTACGGCGAGGACCCGTACTGGGGCCGCGTGGTGAGCGAGGCCGCCAGCTCCGGCGCCGACTTCGACATCGACAAGGTGTCGGTCGCCTACGGCGGAGTCGTGGTGGCCGCGGGCGGCGTGGCGGTCGCGCACGACACCGAGGCCGTCGCCAAGCACATGAAGCAGCGCCGCATCGACGTATCGGTCGACCTCGGCTTGGGTGACGGCTCGTGGTGGCTGCTCACCAACGACCTCACGCACGCCTACGTCGACGAAAACATGCGAACATCGTGAGCCAAAGTGATCGCACGTCTGTCGAGGGGCGTGGTGTGACTTCGGCGGGACAAAAAGCGCACGTCCTCACCGAGGCGCTGCCGTACATCCGGCGCTTCTTCGGCAAGACCGTCGTGGTGAAGTACGGCGGGAACGCGCTCGCCGGCGCGTCGAGCGCGGCCGACGGGCTCGCCGAGTTCGCCGCCGACGTCGTGCTCATGCACTCGGTCGGCATGCGCCCCGTCGTCGTGCACGGCGGCGGCCCTCAGATCGGCGACCTGCTCGAGCGCATCGGCAAGGAGTCGTCGTTCGTCGACGGGTTGCGCGTCACTGACGCCGAGACGCTCGACGTCGTCCGCATGGTCCTCGTCGGCAAGGTCAACCGCGAGATCGTCGCCGCCATCAACGTGCACGGGCCCCTCGCCGTCGGCGTTTCCGGCGAGGACGCGTCCTTGCTGACCGCGAAGCAACTCGATCCGGCGCTCGGGTTCGTCGGCGAGGTCACCAACGTCAATACCGACGTGGTGTGCCGTCTCATGGACGACGAGCTCATTCCCGTCATCGCCACGATCGGCGTGGATGGTGCCGGTCAGGCGTACAACATCAACGCCGATACTGCGGCCGCCGCGATCGCCGGGGCGCTCGGCGCCGAGAAGCTCGTGTACCTCACCGACATCGACGGGATCCGGCGCGACGTCGCCGACGCCGAGTCGGTCTTCTCGCGCGTCACCGTGAGCGACGTCGACGCGCTCGTCGCCGACGGCGTCATCTCTGGCGGCATGATCCCGAAGGTGCAGGCGTGCGTCGACGCCGTGCGCGCCGGCGTGGGCGTCGCCCACATCCTCGACGGCCGCGTGCCGCGCGCCCTGCTGCTCGAGATCTTCACCGACGAGGGCATCGGAACGATGGTCACGCCGTGACGTCACACCTGATGCCGACCTACGCCGCGCCACCCGTGACGTTCGTACGCGGGGAAGGCACGCACCTGTACGACGACGCCGGCAAGGACTACCTCGATTTCCTTTCGGGGCTCGCGGTGACGTCGCTCGGTCACGCGCACCCGAAGGTCGCGGCCGCCATCGCCGAGCAAGCGGCGACGCTGAGCCACGTGTCGAACCTGTTCGGCAACGAACTGGCGCCGCAAGTGGCGGCGACGCTCGACGGTCTGGTCGGCGGCGGGGGACAGGTCTTCTTCGGCAACTCCGGAGCCGAAGCCAACGAGTGCGCGATCAAACTCGCTCGCCTCGCCGGCGGGCGCGGCAAGCACGTCGTGATCAGCGCGTTCGGGTCGTTCCACGGCCGGACGCTCGCCACGCTGCACGCGACCGGGCAACCGGCGAAGCATGAGAAGTTCCAGCCGCTGCCCGAAGGCTTCGTGCACGCGGCGGCGTTCGACCTCGCCGACATCGAGCGCATGATCGACGCGTCGACGGCTGCGGTGCTGATCGAGGTCGTGCAGGGCGAAGGCGGCGTGCACCCCGCGCCCGACGGCTTCGTGCGCGACCTGCGCGCGCTGTGCGACGAGCGCGGCGTGCTGCTCATCGTCGACGAAGTGCAGACCGGACTCGGACGCACCGGCGAGTGGTTCGCATTCCAGTACGAAGGCGTGCGCCCCGACATCGTCACCGTCGCCAAAGCACTCGGCAACGGCATGCCGATCGGTGCCTGTTGGGCCCGCGCCGAGGTGGCGTCGCTGTTCGAACCGGGCGACCACGGTTCGACCTACGGCGGCCAACCTCTCGCCTGCGCAGCGGCCCGCGCCACGCTCGACGAACTCATCGCCATAGACGCCCCGACAGCGGCCCTTCGTGCGGGAGTCCGGCTTACCGAAGGTCTCGCCGCGCTGCCCGGTATCAGCGCCGTGCGTGGTCGCGGCCTCTTGCTGGGCGCCGAACTGGCCGACGGCAACGCCAAAGCGGTCAACAAGGCTTTGCTCGACGCGGGTTTGGTCGTCAACGCCGTCACCGACACGGCGCTGCGGTTCGCGCCGCCGCTGAACGTCTCCGACGACGAGATCGACGCCGCGCTCGCCATCGTGACGGAGGTGCTCGGATGAGGCACATCTTGGACATCGACGACTTGTCGAAGGACGAGTTCGGCGAAGTGATGCGGAGGTGCGCCGACCCCAATCCGCCGCCGGTACTGGCGGGCAAGGGCGCCGGCTTGAT
Source organism: Actinomycetota bacterium (assembly GCA_041166405.1). Lineage (GTDB taxonomy): Bacteria > Actinomycetota > Acidimicrobiia > Acidimicrobiales > JACCXE01 > JACCXE01. Next base: position 3,877 of record JBEEFV010000007.1, read on the forward strand.
CTTCGAGAAGGCGAGCGGGCGCACGCGTAACTCCACGGAGATGGCCGTCGTGCAGCTCGGCGGTCACCCGGTGAGCATGAAGGGCGACGAAGTCGGCATCGACTCGCGCGAGACCGCCGAGGACGTCATACGAACGCTGGCGGCGTATCACGCCGTCGTCGGCGCGCGGGTGAAGCGCCACGGTGTGCTGGAGCGCATGGCAGCGGCGAACGTCGTGCCCGTGCTCAACCTGCTGTCGGACGTCGCTCACCCGTGCCAAGCGATCGCGGACCTGCTCACGCTGCAGTCGCGCTTTGGCGAGCTGGCGGGGCTGCGGCTCGCGTTCGTCGGTGACTTCAACAACGTCGCGCGGTCCTTGGCGATGGCGGCGGCGTACGCCGGCGTCGACTTCGTGGTCGCATGCCCGCCGTACTACGGACCGACAGCGCTCGACGTCGACAAGATCGCCGCGCTCGGCGGCGGCATGACCGTCACGGATCGTCCCGACGAAGCCGTCAAGGGTGCGGACGCCGTCTACACCGACGTGTTCGTGTCGATGGGACAGGAAGCCGAAACCGAAGCGCGCAAGGTGGCGTTCGAGGGGTTTGCCGTCACGCAAGAGCTGATGCAGCAGGCCGCCGGTCGCGCCGTCTTCCTGCACTGCTTGCCGGCGATCCGCGGCAGCGAAGTAGACGCCGACGTCATCGACGGCGCACAGAGCGCGGTGTTCGAGCAAGCCGCCAAGCGTCTCGACGCTGCGCGCGGCGCCATCTGGTGGCTGGTGGACCAGCCGTGAGGCTCGCGAAACAGCAGCGGCAGCACCGCATCGCCCAGATCCTCGAGGGCGGGACCGTCACCAGCCAGGCGCAACTCGTCGAGTTGCTCGCCGAAGCAGGCGTCGTGGCGACGCAGGCGACCGTGTCGCGCGACCTCGAGGACATGGGTGCCGTCAAGATTCGCGTGCGCGGTGGCGAGACGGCGTACGCCCTGCCGGAGCTGCCGACCCAACGCGTCGCTCCCGAGGACCACCTGCGGCGCGTCCTGTCGGAGTGGTTGGTAGAAGTGGCCTTCAGCGGACCGGTTGTGGTGCTGCGTACGCCACCGGGGTCCGCGCACGTCGTCGGCTCCGCGATCGATCGCGCGGGGTTGCGCGACGTGATCGGGACAGTGGCGGGCGACGACACGTTGATGGTGATTGCGTCGGCGAAAGCCGGCGGTGAAAAGGTGGCGGACATGTTTATGGAACTGGCGGGCTTGTAGTGGCGAAGCGCGTTGTACTGGCGTATTCCGGAGGTCTCGACACCTCGGTGGCGGTCGCATGGCTGCGTGAAGAACTCGGCGTCGAAGTGATCGCGGTCGCCGTCGACGTCGGGCAAGACGGCGGCAACACCGAGATGGACTCTGTGCGTAATCGCGCCCTGGCCGCCGGCGCGGTCGAGGCCGAAGTCATCGACGCCCGCGACGAGTTCGCGTCCGACTTCCTCGTGCCTGCGCTCAAGGCCAACGCCATGTACGAAGGGCGCTATCCGCTGGTGTCGGCTCTGAGCCGCCCCGTCATCGTGAAGCACCTCGTGGCCGCAGCGCGCCGCCACGGCGCAGACGCCGTCGGCCACGGCTGCACCGGCAAAGGCAACGACCAGGTCCGCTTCGAGGTTTCGACCCGCGCCCTGGCCCCCGATCTCGACGTCATCGCACCGGCGCGCAACTGGGGTCTCACCCGCGACGAGTCGATTCGCTACGCCGAGACACGCGGCATCCCGATCACGGCGACGCGCGAAAAGCTGTACTCGATCGACGACAACCTGTGGGGCCGCGCCATCGAGTGTGGCGAAATGGAGGACCCGTGGCGGGAGCCGCCTCCCGGCGTGTGGGTCCTCACGAAGCCGACGGCGACCGAACCGCGCGACATCGAAGTGAGCTTCGAGGCCGGCGTCCCTGTCGCCCTCGACGGGGAGAAGCTCGGCCTCGTCGACCTGATCGGCAAGCTGGGCGCCGCCGTCGGTGCGTACGGCTGGGGGCGCATCGACATGGTCGAGAACCGCCGCGTCGGCATCAAGAGCCGTGAGACGTACGAATGCCCCGCGAGCCTGGCGCTGATCCTCGCCCACAGCGACCTCGAGTCGATCACCCTGGAGCGCGACTTGGCGCGCGAGAAGGCGCGGCTCGAGCCCCGTTACGCCGAGCTCATCTACGACGGGTTGTGGTTCTCGCCCCTGAAGCGCGCCTACGACGCGTTCATCGACGACAGCCAGAAGTTCGTGACCGGCGACGTGCGCTTGTCGTTGTCGGCGGGCTCGTGCCGCGTCACCGGCCGCCGTTCGCCCGACGCGCTCTACGACTACGAACTGGCCACCTACGACGCCGCCGACACCTTCCGCCACAGCGATTCCGAAGGCTTCGTGCGGCTGTGGGGTCTCTCCGTGCAGACGTGGGCGTCGCGCCAGGGTCCTGGTCGGAAGTGACCACGCTGTGGCATGGCCGCTTCGCCGAGGGCCCTGCCGAAGCGCTGTGGCAGTTCACCGTCAGCTTGCCCTTCGATCAACGCCTCGGCCCTGACGACGTCGTGGCGTCGAAGGCCCACGTGCGCGGCCTCGTGCGCGGCGAACTGATCACCGCCCAGGAGGGCGACGTGCTGCTCGCGGCGCTCGACAAGGTGGGCTCCGAACTTGAGTCGGGAGCGTTCGGCTTTCTCGACACCGACGAGGACATCCACTCGGCCATCGAGCGGCGGGTCACGGAGATGACCGGCGAAACCGGCGCCAAGCTGCACACCGGCCGCAGCCGCAACGACCAGGTCGCGACCGCCTTCCGCCTGTGGTGCAAGCGCGCCGCCACCGACGTCGGCCTCGGCGTGGTCGCCTTGCAGGAAGTCCTGCTGCGCCGCGCCGAGGAAGTCGGCGACGCCTACCTGCCGGGCTACACGCATCTGCAGCGGGCGCAACCGATCCTGCTGAGCCACCACCTGCTGGCACACGGGTGGGCCCTCGCCCGCGACGTCGACCGTCTCGTCGACGCTCGCCGCCGCCTCGACGTGTCACCCCTGGGCGCCGGCGCCCTCGCGGGCTCGTCCCTGCCGCTGACGCCGGAAACCGTCGCCGAGGAGCTGGGATTCAGCGCGGCGTTCGACAACAGCCTCGACGCCACTTCGGACCGCGATTTCGTGGCCGAACTGCTGCACACCATCGCCCTGCTCGGCGTGCACCTGTCGCGCATCGGCGAAGAGGTGGTGCTGTGGTCGACCGAGGAGTTCGGGTTCCTCAAGCTGGCCGACGCGTACTCCACGGGCAGCTCCATGCTGCCGCAGAAGAAGAATCCCGACATCGCGGAGCTCACCCGCGGCAAAGCCGGCCGCCTGATTGGGCATTCGGCGGGGTTCCTCGCCACTCTCAAGGGTCTGCCGCTGGCGTACAACCGCGACCTCCAGGAGGACAAAGAGCCCCTGTTCGACGCCGTCGACCAGGTCCGGCTCGCCCTCGCCGCCCTCGGAGGGCTCCTCGAAACCGCGACGTTCGACCTCGGCCGCATGGCCGACGCCGCCGATTCTCCGGCGGCCGCGGCCGTTGACCTGGCCGAATGGCTCGTCGAGCGGGGAACGCCGTTCCGTGACGCCCACGCCATCGTCGGCGCCCTCGTACGTGACAGCCTGGAACGCCACGTCGACCTCGCCGAACTCGTCGAGACGCACCCCGCGCTCGGCACCGATGCGGCCGCCCTTTTGGGCATCGGCGTGGCGGTGACCCGCCGCCAAACCGCCGGTGGCACCGGCCCGGCGCAGGTTGCGATCCAGCGGAAGCGGTTCGCGGAGCGCCTGGCCGCCGACAAAGCACGCTTGAGCAGCGAATAAGCCTGAAAATTGGGCCTTTCCGGCTTGACGATGCGCTCGCGCGTGTCGTACAGTCGTCAACCCGCCCCACGGGGCACCGGCGCACAGTCGGGCCCGATGAAGCGGAAGAGGAAGTACCCCCGAAGTTCTGGGTGGCAACCCTCGGATCGAGCAGGCGCTCTCCAGCACCTCCACCTCTCTTGAGGTGTGTGCCAGACGCCGGTGGTGCTCCTTGACAACGGAACAGAGATGCGCCAAAAACCAGTGCGGGCGCAGTGGCTTCTTCGGAAGTGGCTGCGTTCAAACTTGTCAATAATTTGACGCAATAATGGACGACAACGTCTGTCTTTGTGTCTGGAATTAAACATAAGTCGAAGCCGGCGACCGCTTGCGGTTACCGGTGAGATTTCGATGGAGAGTTTGATTCTGGCTCAGGACGAACGCTGGCGGCGTGCTTAACACATGCAAGTCGAACGGGGTCCATGGAGTAGCAATACTCCGGAAGACCTAGTGGCGAACGGGTGAGTAACACGTGAGCAACCTGCCCCAAAGACTGGGATAACCCCGGGAAACCGGAGCTAATACCGGATGCCCTCATCGGGTCGCATGGCCTGATGAGGAAATGAATTTCGCTTTGGGAGGGGCTCGCGGGATATCAGCTTGTTGGTGGGGTAACGGCCTACCAAGGCTTCGACGTCTAGCTGGTCTGAGAGGACGATCAGCCACACTGGGACTGAG
>JBEEFV010000008.1:0-125207 GCA_041166405.1 Actinomycetota bacterium
GATCGACGCCCAGAAACCGGAGATGGCGAAGGCCCACAGCTTCGCTCGCGACGCGTTGACCGAATAGCTCTGCGCGCCTTTGGGGTTGTCGCGCACGGCGATGATCACGCGTCCGGCGCTCGAGCGCCGCAGCGCCCGCGCCGAGGCCAAGCACAACCCGAGCATGATCAGACACAGGTAATAGAACGTGCGGTCGCTGGTGAGGTCGAAGCGCCCGTACAGCATCGGACGCACGAGGCCCGAGCCGTGCGGCGGCAGCACGCCGCGGAAGTACACGGGTGACAGCAAGTAGTTCTGCACGGTGATGCCGAAGGCCAGCGTCGTCACCGCGAGATACATACCGGTAATCCGCAGCGCCGGGAGTCCGATCACGACGGCGACCAGCGCCCCGACGACGCCGGCGATGATCAGCGTCATGAAGAAGTCCATGTTGTGACGCGCCGCGAGGTTGCCGGCGACCATCGCGCCGATGCCGGCGAGGCCCCACTGCCCGAGGCTGATCTGTCCCGCCCACCCGATGAGGATGACGAGCGACACGGCGACGATGGCGTAGATCACCACCGTCGACGCCAGGATCTGCTGCTTGAACGCCACGCCGCCGTAGCCGAACAGGACCAGCGCGAGCGCGCCGGCGGCGAGCGCGAAGCGCGTCCACACGACCACCGGGACGTTGCGCAACTCCGGCGGGATCGGACGGAACTCTTTGGCGAGTGCCCACGTGCTGACGCCGGTGTCCTGACCGCGCGACAGCTTGTCGCGCTGCAGCAACATGGCGCCGAGCACGATCGGCAGGATGAGCGCGCCTGCCACGTTGGGGTCGCGCGAGAAGTAGTAGAGCGTCTGCTCGATCACGCCGAGGCTGACGCCGGCGAGCAGCGCCGTACTGAAACTCTCCATGCGCGCGATCACCGCGGCGGCGAGGCCGTAAAGCAGGAAGACCGGGCCCACGAACACACCGACCGGGAGTCCGACGATCGGCACGCGCAAGAAGATGCTCAGCGACGACAGCGCGGCGGCGAGCATCCACACGACCGTCGACACCCGCTTGATCGGGATGCCGAGCAGCGCGGCGCGGTCCGCGTTCTCCGCGGTGCCGCGCACGGCGAGGCCGATGTCGGTGGCGCGGAAGAACGCCGAGAGTCCGATGACGACGACGGCGACCCAGAACACGACGACGAGCGAGTTGGCGTCGAGGTGGAAGTTGCCGATGCGGAACGTGATGCCGGTAAACGGCGTGCGCGGCGGCGCGGGGTCGATCTGCTTACCGGCGCCGAGCCAGAACGGCACCAGCAGTTGCAGCCCGGCGAAGATCAGGCCGACGCCGATCGTGGCCACAGACAAGACGAGCCGCGACGCCTTCTGGAACCGCCGGATCACGAGGAACTCGACGACCATGCCGGCGATCATTCCGGAACCGATGGCGATGACGAAGGCGACGACGTACGGCACGTGATGCACCTTGATGAGCACGACCGCCATGACGCCGGTGGCGGCGCCGATCTCGGCTTGCGCGAAGTTGATGATGCGCGTCGCGCGGTACACGAGGATGAGGCCGATGGCCAGCAGGCTGTAGAGCAACCCGATGATGACGCCGTAGACGTAGATGCCCAGACCCGGCTCGTTGTTCCGGAGGAAGAATTGCAGCGCCAAATACAGCCCACCGAGACCGGCGACGGCGCGCAACGCGCCGCCGATCCGCGGGTGGTTCCACAACGCTTGCACGCGGTCGGCGCCGGGAAGCTCACCGACGCGCTCGCGCGCGGCGCGCAGCGGGTTAGCAGCCATTCTTCGACGGGTTGAAGACGTCGGGCTCGCCCTTGAGCCACTCACCGAGGTCGAAGCGGTGGCCACCGTCGATCGGGCAATACGAACCCGGCTTGCCGTCGATCTCGGAGACGCGGGTCTGTGACCAGTTGACTTCGCGCATGTCCTCGGTGGCGGTCCATTCGCTCGGAGGCTTGAAGCCGACCTTGATGCTGTGCTGGTCGTGCAGTTGCTGCCACGAGCCGACGGGGTCCAACGCGACGAGACCCTTGTGGATCGAGTCCGGTGTCGGGTGTGAGCCCGCAACCTGGAAGGACGTCGCCATCAACGAGAAGAACGGCAGCACGGCGTTCTCGGTCGAGTCGGGCTGGCCGGAGTTGCCGGCGTCGACCCACCACCGCGCGGCGTCGGTCTGTGCGAACGGTTGACCGGTGCCGAGGTCGGACGCGCCGAATGCGTGCGCCCACTCGGTGCTGTCGTAGAGACGACCGAGCACGTCGTAGTCCATCAAGCCGACGCCGACGATCCAGTTCTCCGGGAAGTAGTGCTGCTTGCTCATGTTCTGCGTGAGGAACGCGGGCGCGATCGGGTCGCAGAAGCAGGCGACGGTCGTGATGTGGTTGTCGATGAGCTGCTGCACGACGTTGACCGACTGCTGCTGCGCCGTCGTGATGTCGGACTGATACGGCAGCATCAGCACACCACCCGGCGTATTGCAGACGCCGCCCGTCACCGCTTTCTTGAAGCGGTTGACGCTGAGGAACGACGACTCGTCGCCGTTGGTCTCTGGGAAGATCGCCGCCAGCTTGCGGACCGGCACTTGGCCGGGGGTCGTCCCCCAGTTGCGCGTGCTCTTCACGTCGGCGCCGGCGTTGATGGCCGGCTTGGCGTTCATGCGCTTGCACCAGTACTCGGCGTCGAGGTCGGCCTGGCGGTACCCGTCCATCAACAGGCCGTAGTAGTAGGGCGACCGCTCGGCGTAGTACTCGCCGGGCGCGCTGCCGCCGCCGAGCACGATGATGTGCTGGCTAGCGAGGTACTGCGACATCACGTCGCCGTACGAGCCGATGACGAACGCGGGGTGCATCGATGCGATCACCTTCGCCTCGGCGAGGCCGCACGGCGGGTCGGGCGGCGTGAGTGCACACTGGCCCTGGAAGTACGGGAAGTTGCACGGGCTTTGCTGCGTCGAGCCCTTGTTGGCGCCGGGGCCGTCCATGGCGACGAACTTGCGCCCGTAGGTCTCCCAGTAGCCCTTGTTGATCTCTTTGTAGAACGCGGCCTTCGCCTCGCACGACTGCTCCGTCGACGCCGCCAGTCCCTGCGTGGCGAGGATGGCGTTGACCTCGGCGTTGCCCTGGCCGACGTAGACGAGGAAGTTGATCGCCTTGTCGGTGACGCCGGTCATGGTGGCGCCGCCGTTGTCGCCGCCGTGCCACACGGGGACGCACGGGGGCATCAACTTGTAGCCGGGGGGCCCGATCTGATGGCCGGTCTTGTCGCACTTGCTCAGGTCGGCCTTACCAGTCGCGCCGTTGACGGCGCCGCCGCCGCCTCCGCTCACGACGTTGCCGTTGGCGTCGACGAAGGACCCGTCGGCTTGTTGGGTGAGGCCAGCGACCGGCTGGCCGTTCTCGTCGAGCACCTGCCCGCCGACGGCGGCTTGGTTACCGCCGGTCGTCAGACCGGTCGCACTCGAGTTGGTGCCGACCTTCGAAGGCGCGATGGCGACGAGCAACACCTGCACCGCCGCCAGTGCGATGAACGGCAGGTAGCGGCGGCCCAGCGCGCCGGGTGTCTGTGACATTCGGTTATCCCCCCAACTTTGCGTACCCGCGGTATCCGTCAGGTCGGCCCAGTTATAGCGCAGGACCCCGCCTCGGTGACGCCGCGTCACCACGGCGTCCCTTGTGTCCGATTACAGCTTGGCGATCACCTTCTCCTGAAACGAGCCGAGACCCGCGCGGAGACCTTCGACGTCGAAGGCGAGCGGCGGGATCACCAGGCGGGTGACGCCGAGGTCCGCGAACTTCTTCACGGTGTCGAGGTCCATGCCGCCGCCGGTGGTGACTTCGATGGCGTCGCCGTCGCGGCCGGCGTCAGCCGCCGACTTGCGCATGGTGTCGAGCAGCGGCGGGAGTTCTTCCAGCGTGCTCTGCGCCGGGAAGAACCCGTCGCCCAGGCGACCGGCGCGTCGCGCCGCTGCAGGCGTGTGACCTCCGACAACGATCGGCACGCCGCCCGGCTGGACGGGCGCCGGCAGCACGTGGACGTCGCTGAAGTTGAAGTGTTCGCCGCTGAAGCTCGCGGGATTCTGCGTCCACGCGGCGCGCAGCGCCTGGATCGCTTCGTCGGTGCGCGCGGCGCGTTCGGCGAACGGGATGCCGAGGGCGGCGAACTCCTCGGCGAGCCAGCCGACGCCGACGCCGAGCGACACGCGGCCCTTCGAGAGCTGGTCGAGCGTCGCCACTTCCTTCGCCAGGACCAACGGGTTGCGCTGCGGCAGGATCAACACGCCGGTGCACAGGCGCAGGTTCGTCGAGTTCGCCGCCATGTAGGTCAGCCACACCAGCGGATCCGGGATCGGGCTGTCCTCCGGGCCGGGCATACGCCCGGTCGGCGAATACGGGTACGGCGACTGGTAGCCCTTCGGCACGACGACGTGCTCGACGGTCCACACCGATTCGATGCCGAATTCTTCGGCCGCGGCTGCCATGGCTGCGGCGTTGTCGGGTAAACCCCAGGGTCCGACGTTCGCGAAAATGATGCCGAATTTCATGGAGGCGGACCCTAATGAGGAAAACGTGAACGAGGACTGGCTGAAGGGACGGTTGCTGCTGTCCTTGCCGGTCGTGCGCGAGGACGCCTTCTACCGCACCGTCATCCTCGTGCTCGCTCACGGGCCGCAGGGCGCGCTCGGCGTCGTGCTGAACCGCCCGACCGAAGTCGAACTCGGCGAGATCTTCCCGGAGCTGGCTCTCGAAGCCGCGGAGCCCGCGGTGTTGTTCTCGGGCGGGCCCGTCGAGCCCGACGGGATCATCTGCCTGGCGCGCGGCGCGTCGACCGACGAGCGACCGGGCTTCGCCCCCGTGCTCGACCGGTGGGGATCGATCGACCCGCGCGCCGTGCCGCCCGAAGGCGTCGACAGCGTGCGCGTCTATCGCGGCTACGCCAACTGGGCGCCGCGCCAGCTCGAGTTCGAACTGGCGCGCCACTCGTGGCTCGTCACCGAAGCCGGGCCGTTCGATCTCACGACCGACGAACCCCAAGAGCTGTGGGAGCGCGTCCTCGATCGCCAAGGTCCGCGGTACACGCGCCTCAAGAACGTGCCGCGCGATCCATCATTGAACTGATGCTGTTTCCTTCCGAAGCGACGCGGTTTTTCGAACAGCTCGCTGCCGACAACACGAAGGCGTTCTGGGTCGCCAACAAGGCGACGTACGACGAGCACGTGCGCGCGCCGATGGTCGCGCTCACCGACGCGCTGGCGAGCAGGTACGGGCCGTTCCATTTGTTCCGGCCGAACCGCGACATCCGCTTCTCGAAGGACAAGACGCCGTACAAGACGAACATCGCCGCGTCAGCCGAGACCGAAGGCGGCGCTTCGGTGTACATCGGTTTCTCAGCCGAAGGTCTGTACGCCGGTACGGGCTACTACTACTTCGCCAAGGATCAACTGGCGCGCTACCGCGACGCCGTCGCCGCCGACGGAACGGGCGCGGTGCTGCACAAGCTCGTCGTCGCCGCGCGCAAGAAGGGTTACGAAGTGCACGGCGAGTCGCTCAAGATCGCGCCGCGCGGGTATCCGAAGGATCACGCGCGCGTCGACCTATTGCGCCACGGCGGGCTGTACGTCGGCCAGTACATCGACAGCCCCACGCTCGCCAAGGTCAAGGCCGCGCTCAAGGGCGGCGCGCCGATCGCGTCGTGGCTCGACGAGCACGTCGGGCCGACGACGGTGCTACCTACTCGACGGTGATGCCGAGCTCCTGCACGAGCGGGAGCGCGTAGGTCACCTTTCCGGTGAGCGTCGCCGGGTTGCCCGTCACCAGCGCGTACGCCGCTTCGACCATGCGCTCCATCGGCTCGAGGTTCTCCTTCGGCACGAACTGGTCGAGCTTGTGGTGCACGACGCCGGGCGTGGCGATCAGCCCCGTCGGCGACAGGCAGTTCACGGCGATCCCATCGGGGAACGCCTCGGCGGCGAGGCCGGTCGAGAAGCGTTCGAGCGCCGCCTTGCACATGCCGTAGACCGAACCGCCGCGCATGTTGCGGCCGTACGGCGGGCCCTGCGGGTGGCGCGCCGCGCCCGACGAGATGTTGAGGATCCAGCCCTGCTTGCGCTCGCGCATCGACGGCAACACCGCTTGGCACAACTCGAACGGCGCCTTCACTTGCACGTCGAACATGAGGTCGTAGTGCCGTTCGGCGAAGTTGTCGACGGGCTCGAAGTAGGTGATCGCCGCGTTGTTGACGAGGATGTCGATCGGTCCGAACTCCTTGACCACCGCAGGGACGAGCGCGTGGCGGTCGTCGGGGTTGCCGAGGTCGGCGCGGAACGCCGCGGCGATGCCTCCGGAATCGTTGATGGCGTTCACGGTCGTGTTGACGCTGCCGGTCAGCTGGTGGTCGCCCTCGTCGAGGGTGCGCGCGCTGACGGCCACTGCCGCGCCGGCACCTGCCAAGCGCTTGGCGATGAATTCACCGATGCCGCGACTGGCACCGGTGACGAGCGCGACCTTGCCCTTAAGCGGAGTCTCCATCTGCGCTTTGTAGCTCGCGGCGCACGACTTTGCCTGTGGCGTTGCGCGGCAGCTCGTCGATGAAGTGGACGTCGCGCGGGACTTTGTGGCGCGCCGTGTGTTGTTTGACGTAGTCCTTCACTTGCTCTTCGCTGATCTCGCCGCGCTTGACCACGTACGCCACGAGACGCTGGCCGAACTTCTCGTCGGGGGCGCCGACGACCGCGGCCTCGGAGATGTCGGGGTGTCCCGCGAGGAGGTCTTCGACTTCCTTCGGGAAGACGTTCTCGCCGCCCGACACGATCATGTCGTCGTCGCGGCCGTCGACGAAGAGGTTGCCGTCTTCGTCGAAGTGGCCCATGTCGCCCGTCGACATCAGCCCGTCGATCATCTCCTTGGATCCGCCGCCGGTGTAGCCCTCGAACAGCGCGGCGTTGCCGACGAAAATACGACCGTCCGGCTGGATCACGACCTTGCTGCCGCGCAACGGCGTCCCCGCGGTGCCGGGGTGGGCGCGCAGCTGCTTGGGGTCAGCGATCGTGGCGATCGACACTTCCGTCGAGCCGTAGGTGTTGTAGAGGTTGTCGCCGAACGCGTCCATCCACCGCTGCGCCAGCGGTCCTGGCAGCGCGCTGCCCGACGACGCGACGACCTGCAGCGAACTGGTGTCGTACTTGGTGCGCACGTCCTCGGGCAGTTCGAGGATGCGTTGGAGCATTACGGGCACGACGACGAGCGTGCGCACGCGGTGCATGTCGACGGCGCGCAGCGTTTCCTCGGGATCGAAGCGGCGCTGCAACACGACCGTCGAGCCGAGCACCATCGCTGCCGCGAGATGCGCGGCGCCCCACGCGTGGAACGCGGGCGCGGCGATCAGCGTCGTGTCACGTATCCGGAACTTGAGCCGCGCTGCGAAGCCCATCGCCGCGCCGGCGGCCGAGCTGGCGTCACGCGACGCGCCCTTCGGCGTTCCCGTCGTGCCCGACGTGAGGATCACGGTGCGCGACGCGCGCTCGGGTTTGCGCGGGTGACGACCGAGGCCTTCGTCGATCAACGCGTCGAGGTCGTCGGCGTCAAAGCGCGCCGCGTCGACGCCACTCACGAGGTCGTCGAACTCCTTGTCGGCGATGAAGGCGACGACGCCTTCACGCGTCGCGACGTCGGTCACCTGCGGCTTGGCGAAGCCGGTGTTGAAGAACACGATGTCGGCGCCGAGCTTGCTGAGGGCGACGGTGGACAACACGAGGCCGCGGTGATTGCGCGCCAGCAACGCGACGGTCTGTCCCGCTTCGACGCCGCGCTCGCCCAAGGCGACGGCGAGGGCGTCGGAGCGGTCGCGCAGTTCGCGGAAGGTGAGCGCGCCGAAGTCGTCGTAGAGACCGACGGCGTCACCGAACGCGTTGCCGACGGCTTCGAAGCCCATCGCCGGCCCGACGCCGTAGCGCTGCACCGCCATGGCGAGGGCGGGCGCCAGGCGCAGCCCGTCGGGCGACAGCAGGCCCATGTCCCACGCGAGGCGGCCCCCGAAGACGGCGTCGTCGAGCAGGTTCACGATGTCGCGCGGATGAAGTCGAGCACCACGTTGGCGAGCTCCGGTCCGTTGTCTTCCTGGAGGAAGTGGCCGCCGCCCGCGATGGTGGTGTGCGGCTGGTCCTTCGCGCCCGGGACCCGCTCCTGGAACACGCGATCGCCGCCCTTGGTGATCGGGTCGCTGTCGGAGAAGGCGGTCAGCACTGGCTTGGTGAAGGACTCGAGCACCTTCCACGCGTCGCGGTTGGCTGGCGCTTCGGGATCGTCGGGCGAGGTCGGCACGAGCAGCGGGAACTGGCGCGCGCCCGCTTTGTATTCCTCTTCGGGGAACGGCGCGTCGTAGGCGGCGACGACCTCGGGTGCAAGGTCGGTGGCAGTGCCGCCGTTGATGATCATGCCGACCGGGAACACCGGCGTCTCCTGGCTGAACTTCTGCCAGTTGTAGAACGCCTCGCTGGTCTTGCCGTCGCCGGTCGGCATGCCGCCGTTGGCGACGACGAGGCGCGCGAACCGCTCCGGGTACGCCGCCGCGAGGCGCAGGCCGATGAGTGCGCCCCAGTCCTGGCACACGAGCGTGATGTCGGTGAGGTCGACGGCTTCGAGCCACGCCGACATCCACGCGACGTGCTTGGCGTACGTGTAGTCGGTGCGCTCCGCGGGCTTGTCGGACTTTCCGAACCCGACCAGATCGGGCGCCACCGCGCGGCAGCCGCCGTCGACGAGCACCGGGATCATGTGGCGATACAGATACGACCAGCTCGGCTCGCCGTGCATGCACAACACCGTCGGACCAGTGCCTTCGTCGACGTAGTGGATGCGCAGACCGTCGACTTCGACGTAGTGGGGCGCGAAGTCGTATCCCGGCAGGTTGGCGAAGCAGTCGTCGGGGGTGCGCAGAGTTTTCATACGCGTGGGAGCGTATGCGGCATGAACGTTTTGGACCTTGCCGACGGGCTGTGGACGGGCAGGCTCAGCATCAAGGATCACCACCCGTTCTCGATCGTGGGTGGACTCGAAGAAGTGGCGACGAACACGGGCTTCGTGCCGTCGTTCGCCAACGTGGCGGCGTTCGCAACGGCGGACGGTCTCGTGCTCGTCGACACCGGCTCGTCGTTCCGCGCCAAGGCCGTGCACGACGACATCCGCACGTGGAACAACTCGGCGCTGCACACCGCCGTATTCACGCACGGCCACGTCGATCACTGCTTCGGCGTACCCATCTACGAAGAAGACGCGCGCGCCAACGGGTGGCGGGCGCCGCAGGTGGTCGCGCACGAACTGCTGCCGGCGCGCTTTGACCGCTACATCGCCACGCAGGGCTACAACGGCGTCATCAACGCGCGGCAGTTCTCGGCGCCGGGCTTCAAGTGGCCCGTCGACTACCGCTATCCCGACGTCACCTACAGCGACGCGATGGTGGTGTCAGTCGGCGGCGAGGACTTCGAACTGCACCACGGGCGCGGCGAGACCGACGACGCCACGTGGGTGTACGTCCCGTCCCGGCGCGTGCTGGCGTGCGGCGACTTCTTCATCTGGGCGTCGCCCAACGCCGGCAATCCGCAGAAGGTGCAGCGCTTCGCCAAGGACTGGGCCGACGCGCTGCGCGCCATGGCGGCGAAGAACGCCGAGTTGTTGCTCCCGGGCCACGGCGTGCCGATCGCCGGCGCCGACCGCGTGCGCCAGGCGTTGAGTGAGTCCGCCGAGTTGCTCGACTACTTGCACGACAACACGCTCGAGATGATGAACGCCGGCGCGTCGCTCGACGAGATCGTGCACACCGTGCGCGCACCCGCGCTTCTCCTCGACCGGCCGTATCTCCGTCCCGTTTACGACGAACCCGAGTTCGTCGTGCGCAACATCTGGCGGCTGTACGGCGGCTGGTGGGACGGCGACCCGTCATCGTTGAAGCCCGCGCCGCGCGCCGCGCTGGCGGCGGAGATGGTGGCGCTGGCCGGCGGCGTCGACGCCGTCGCCAAGCGCGCCGTCGCGCTCGCCGCAGCGGGCGACGATGATTCGCTGCGCCTCGCCGGCCACCTCGCGCAGATGGCCGTCGACGCCGAGCCGGAGTCGAAGGTCGCGCACGCCGCGCGCGCCGAAGTCTTCCAACGCCGCATGGACGCCGAACGCTCGACCATGTCCAAGGGCGTCTTCAACTGGACGGCGTCCGAAAGCCGCCGCGTCGCCGAAACCTAGGGCGTGTGCGTACTTAGACGGGCTGTGCCCGATTACGTACGCACACGGTCGCCGTTAGACGGAGTAGTTGCCGGTTTCGAGGTCGGCGAGGTGGTCGCGGATCCAGTCGGCAGTGCGAGACAGGCCTTCGCGCAGGCCGACTTTCGGTTCCCAGCCGGTGAGTTCGCGGATCTTGGTGTTGTCGGCGAGCAAGCGGTCGACTTCCGAGCCCTCGGGGCGCACGCGCGATTCGTCGACGACGACCTTCGCGTCGGCGCCGACGGCCTCGATGAGCAACTGCGCGACGTCGCCGACGGAAATCTCTTGGCCCGACCCGATGTTGGTCACCGACCCGACGCACGCGTCGGTCTGCGCGATCGCCATCATCCCCGCCGCAGTGTCGGTGGCGTAGTTGAAGTCGCGCGTCGGCGTGAGCGAGCCGAGCTTCACCTCCGTGGCGCCGCCGAGGAGTTGGGAGAGGATCGTCGGGATGACCGCACGCGTCGACTGGCGCGGGCCGTACGTGTTGAACGGGCGCGCTACCGCGACCGGCAACTCGAAGGCGTGGTGCAGCGACAGCACCATCATGTCGCCGCCGATCTTCGACGCCGAGTACGGCGACTGCGGCTGCATCGGGTGGTCTTCGTCGATCGGGACGCGCAGGGCGGTGCCGTAGGTCTCGGACGTCGACGTGTGCACCATGCGCGACACACCGGCGCGCCGGCAGGCGTCGGCGACGTTGAACGAACCCTGCACATTGGTCTGGATGTAGGACTCCGGCGCGACGTAGCTGTACGGGATCCCGATGAGCGCGGCGAGGTGGAACACGACGTCGCGCCCGTCGACGGCTTCGCGCACGCGCCCGGCGTCGCGCACGTCACCCGGCATCACTTCCACCGACAGAGACGGATCCAACCAGCCGCTGCCGCCGAACGACGTGTAATACGACAGCACGCGCACGTTCGCGCCCGCCGCCACCAAGGCCTCGGTGAGGTGCGAACCGATGAACCCCTCGCCGCCCGTCACCAAAACGTTGACGCCTCCCCAGTCGCTCATGACTCTTCCCCGCGCGCGAACTCGATCAGCACTTGCTGGAACTCCTCGGGTGATCCGGCGTCGACCCACTTCTCCCACAGCGGGAACACGCGCACGTCCTCGCCGCGCTTCTGCACCGCTTCGATCAGGTCCGGCATTTGGAAGAACTTGTTCTTCGGCACGAGCTTGAGCATCGGCCGGTCGACGACGTACATGCCGGCGTTGCACAGAAACGTCAGCTCCGGCTTCTCCTCGAAACCGTCGAGCACACCGTGCTTCGTGGCGTGGACGACGCCGTACTTGAGCGTCGTGCTGAACGACGCGCACGCCATGGTGATCGGCGCATCGTGCGAACGATGGAAGTCGAGCATGAGCTGAGGGTTGACGTTGGTGATGAGATCGGCGTTGCTGATGAACACATACGGCGCGCCCTTGGCCGGCAGCAGCGACAGCGCGCCGGCGTTGCCGAGCGGCGTCGTCTCTTCGAGATACGTGACGCGGTCGCGCAGCTTCCTCTTGAACATCGCCGTCTTGTAGTTGACCGACAGGTACACCTTGTCGGCGGTGATGTTGTCGAGGATGCGCTCGACGATCGTCGAACTGCCGAGCGTGAGCAGAGGTTTCGGGACGTTTCCGCTCAACGACCGCAGCCGCGTGCCCTTGCCTCCCGCCATGACGACGGCATCCATCGCCGGACGGTGCAACTCCTCGCGCTTGCGTCGCAATTTGAGCGATTCGATCGGCTCGTCGAGTGACACGCCGCGCAACATCGCCCGACGGCCGTCGATGTCGTAGAACACCGCGCCGCCGGCGACCTCTGCGAAACCAGTGGCGTGCACGCGTTGCATGGCGGCACGCAGGGTGTCCGTGGGCTTGAGCACTGTCACCTTGAACACTTCACGACGCTAGGGCGAGTACCCACTGTGCGAGGGTTTCGGCCGCGTCCGCGTAACCGACGCTGTGCGCGCCGACGCGCATGGCCGAGAGCTTGTCGGGGTTCGCCAGCAGGTCCTCGACGACGGGGCCGACGACGTCGGCCGTCGCATCGGCGTCGCGGACGACGACGGCGCCACCGACGTCGGCGAGCACCGCGGCGTTGTAGTCCTGGTCGTTGTCGAGCGCGTGCGGATACGGCACGAGGATCGACGGGAGCCCCCACACCGCGAGTTCCGCGACCGTCGACGCGCCGGCCCGTGTCACGACGATGTCGGCCGACGCGTACGCGTCACCGATCGAGTCGAGGTAGTCGTATGCCTGTAGGACCCCGCCGCTGTCGACGTGGTTGTCCTTGCCCGTCTTCAGCACGATGTGCGTGCTGGTGTCCTGCCACCGCTGCGCCAAGCCGACGGCGAGCTCGTTCAGTCGCACGCTGCCTTGCGAACCACCGGTGATGAACACCATCGGCTTCGGATACGCCTGCGGGTTTCCCGTGAGGTTCTCGGTGTTCAGCGGCATGCCGGTCACACGCGGCGAGCGACCGGGGAACTTCGCCGACGCGAACGACACCGCAATGTTGGGCGTAAAGCGCGCCGCCAGCCGGTTGGCACGCCCCGCCGTCGCCCCGGACTCGTGGATCACGACGGGGATCCCGCGCCGCCGCGCCGCCATCACGGTCGGCAGCGACGGATAACCGCCCATGGCGACGACGGCGTCGGCGCGCAGCCGTCGCAGCACGCGTCCGGCTTGTCGCGACGACCGCACAACGGCGTACGCGAATTCGGGGCCGCGGCGTGCGCCGCGCCACGGGACCATGTCGACGAGTTCGAGGTCGAAACCCGCCGCGGGAATCAGTCGCTGCTCAAGGCCGCGAGGCGTCCCGATGAACGTGATCTGGACCGACGGATCGAGGTTGCGCAGTGCATTTGCCGTGGCCAGCCCCGGATAAATGTGGCCGCCGGTCCCGCCGGCGGCGACGACGATGTTGGTCACTCGCCGCTGTCGTAGGGGCGGCCTTCCTCGACCCATTTGTTGACCCCGCCGGCCACGTTGACAGCGTCGTAACCGGCGCGACGGAGCGCTTCGGCGACGCGCGCAGAGCGCCCGCCGACGGCGCAGATCACGTAAATGACCTGGTCATCGGGCATTTCCTCGATGCGATCGTTGAGCTCGTCCATCGGGATGAGGGTCGCACTGCGCAACCTTTTTTCGACCCACTCCTCATGTCGGCGTACGTCGAGGACGAAAGGGTTCAACACTTCGGCGAGTTCTTCGGTGGTTACTTCCACAATTCCAAATTAATCAGGGGAACTAGTCCGCCCAGATCCCAAAAATGGCCCAAGCGATCGATAGGAATGGGACAAGGGCTCATAGAGGATTTGGTTCATGACCACCGTGAACCGCCAGACCCGCCCGCTGCGCGCTGAAGAGCGTTTGATCCGCGAGCACATGTACCTCGTCGGCTACGCCGTCTCGCAGCTGTCCACGCGCATCCCGCGCCACGTCAACCGCGACGACCTCGAGTCGGCAGGCATGGCGGCGCTGGCGGCGTCGGCCCGTGGTTTCGATCCCGAGCGCGGTGTGCGCTTCGACCGCTACGCCAACACCCGCATCAAGGGCGCGCTGCTCGACGAGCTGCGCCGTGCCGACTGGGCCACCCGCTCGGTCCGTGCCCGTGCCCGCCAGGTCGCCGCTGTTACCGAAAAGCTGACGCCGGTTCTCGGTCGTGCACCCCGCCCGGTCGAAGTTGCTGGTGCCCTCGGCTGGGACCCGCGGGACGTCATCGAGGTCGCCGATGATGTGAACCGCGCCGTTGTCCTGACCTTCGACGGCATCACCGCCGAGGGCATCAGCATCGGCGAGTCGGTCCCGTCCGAGGACCTCACCCCCGACCTCGAGATCGAAGAAGCCGAGAAGCGTGGCTACCTCGTCGACGCTGTGGCAACGCTGCCCGAGCGCCTGCGTCAGGTCATCATCGGCTCGTTCCTCGAGGACAAGACGATGGCGACGCTGGCCGAAGAGATCGGCGTCACCGAGTCCCGCATCTCGCAGATGCGCACCGAGGCGCTGGCCCTGCTGAAGGTCGGCCTCGAGGATCGCATCAACCCGGTCGACGACGACGAGGTCGCCGAGGTCAAGGTTGGCCGTCGTCCCCACCCGAACGCGGTGCGCGCCGAAGCCCGCCGCAACGCCTACCGCCGTGCGGTTGCCGAGCGTTCAACGACGAACGATCGCCTCAACCAGAAGACGCTGGCGTCGCTGGTCTCCGCCTAACAACCCAGATTTTCTCGAACTGGTCCTCGAGACGACCGCCCGGCGGTCGTTGAGAGGACCAGTTCGCGTCTGGGCCGCCGCGCGCAGCCACCGGCACCGCGAACCGTGTCGGCGTCAGAGCGAATCGGTTGAACGTCACCGGGTCTCGGCGAAAATCGCTCTGACGTCGACGCGCTTGAGACGTCCGCTCAGGCGAGGCCGCGGGCGAGGGCTCGTGGCAATTCCTTCGAGTGGACGATGGTGACGCGCTTGGTGGCGCGGGTGAGGGCGACGAACAGCGCACGGAGGCCGAACTTGGCGTTGTCGACGATGGTCGCCGGCTCGGCGACGATGACCGAGTCGAACTCGAGGCCCTTGGCCAGGGCGACGGGGACGAGCGACACCGGCTCTTCGAGGCCTTCCTCGTCGCGGCCGACCGTGATACCGCCCTCGGCGAGCGTCGCCGCGATGCGCGGCTCGTCTTCGGGGGCGCACACGACGGCGAGCGTGCCGCCTTTGGCCTGCTCGTCGCGCACGACGCCGGCCAGCGCCGCGGCGACGTCGTCGGTGGCGACGACGGCCGGCGGTGTGCCTCCGGGGCGCGCCGAGCGCGGCATGCCCAACTCCGGTGCGGCTTCGGCGAGCACGGCAGCGGCGACGTCCATGATGGCGCCCGGCGTGCGGTAGTTGACCGTGAGCTCGGTGAGCCGCGCCGGCCCACCGACCGACGGGAGGTGCGCCAGCACCTGATCCCACGACGACGGCGCCCAGTGCCCGCTGGCCTGCGCGACGTCGCCGACGATGGTCATCGACCCGAGCGAGCGCCGGGCGAGCACGCGCAGCTGCATCGGCGACAGGTCCTGCGCTTCGTCGACGATCACGTGGCCGTACTGGCGCACGGAGTCGTGGCCGTAGAGGTGGATGCGCAGTTCGTCGATGAGCGCCAGGTCCGCCGATGTCCACGCAACGTCTTCAAACGAGTCGCTGCGCGGGCGCACCAGCAACGACACCTCTTCGTCGGTCAGCGTGCCCCGCGCCGCCAGCTTGATCAGCGCTTTGGCCCCGAGCAGGTCGTGGAGGAGCTCCTCGGGCGAGATGACCGGCCACATCCGGTCGAGGGCGGCCACGAACTCGGGCACACGCGACAGCCGCTTGCGCTGCTCCTGCTCCTGGATCGCCTTCTGTTCCCGGTCGGTCTCGACGTCGTCGGCCTCGGGCCGGATGTGCTGCACCCGCCGCTCGTGCGCCGCCAGCAGCCGCTTGATCGTGAGCTGTTCGACCTGGCGCCGCCGAGCGTTGTGCGTGCCGGGACGGCGCTTGACGATGTTGACGATTTCGGCCGACTCGTCCGTGTGCAGCGTCAGGGTGAACGCGCCGAACGGGATGCGCACGTCCTTGGCGACGGGTCGCTGGCGGTCCCTCACGGCGTTGGCCATGACCTTCACCATGCGCTCGTCGCCCTTCACCCGGGCGACGGCATCGGCCTCGGTGCCGCGCCGATGCCCGTTGACGTGCGAGTCAGGCAGCGTGCGCACCAGCCCGTCGACCGTGTACAGCCCGACGCCGGTCTCCCCGAGCGACGGGAGCACCTGGTCGATGTAGCGCAGGAACAGCGGGTTCGGCCCCACCACGAGCACGCCCTGGCGCTCGAGCGGGAAACGGTGCGTGTAGAGCAGGTAGGCGGCGCGGTGCAGCGCCACGGCGGTCTTGCCCGTGCCCGGACCGCCCTGCACGACCAGGACGCCGTGCATCGAGCCGCGGATGATCTCGTCCTGCTCCCGCTGGACAGTCGCCACGATGTCGTGCATGCGGCCGGTGCGGTCGCGTTCGAGGGCGGCGAGCAGGGCGCCCGCACCCACCATGTCGATTTCGGTCTCGCCGAGGGCGTCGGGGTCGAAAACCTCGTCCTCGATCGCCTCGATGATCTGGCCGTGGCACATGAAATGCCGGCGGCGGGCCAGGCCCATGGGGTGGCGCCCGGTTGCCCGGTAGAACGGCTCGGCGACCGGCGCGCGCCAGTCGATGACGAGAGGATCCTGGTCCTCGCTCCACACGCCCATGCGGCCGATGTAGAACGCTTCGCCCGGCATGCCCTGCTCGGAGGGCGACTGGTCGCGGTCGATCCGGCCGAAGCAAATTGGGAGGTGTCCGACGTCGAGTTGGCCGAGCCGCAGCTGCGCCTGTTCGGCCATCATTTCGCGCTCGACCACGGACTGCGGGGTCACGCCTTCGGTCAGGAGGACGTCGCTGAGCAGGTCAGACGCGCGCTCTCGCTGCTCACGCAGCCGTTCATAGACCTGGTCGAGATAACGCTGTTCTGCGACCAGTTCGGGATGTGATGCCAAACGACGACCCTTCGCGTCACGAAAAGTAGCGAGACAGTGTAGCGGCTAGCTTCGAAATCGATGTCGGCGAAGAAGAAGGCTGGGGGCGACGACTTCGTTGCTCGCATGACGGGGGCGTACAAGCCCGGTGACGGATACATCGAGCTCGGACGTGCGTTGCACGACGGCGAGGTTTTCAGCGACGTGGTCGTCGGCTTGCCGGTGGCCATGTGCAACCGCCACGGGTTGATCGCGGGCGCCACGGGCACGGGCAAGACAAAAACGCTGCAGCTGATGACCGAGCAGCTCTCCAAGCTCGGCGTCCCGGTGTTCGCCGCCGACATGAAGGGCGACCTGTCGGGGCTGAGCGCGCCCGGCGCCGCCAGCGACGCCGTTTCCGAGCGCGCCAAGGAGCTGGGCGTCGACTGGCAGCCCGAGGCGACGCCGACGACGTTCCTGGCGCTCGGCGGCATCGGCAACGGGGTGCCCGTGCGCGCCACGGTGTCGTCGTTCGGCCCGCAGCTGCTGGCGAAGGTCCTCGGCGCCAACGAGACGCAGACGTCGTCGTTGTCGGTCGTGTTCCACTACGCCGACGAGAAGGGCCTGGGCCTACTCGACCTCAGCGACCTGCGCGCGGTGCTGCAGTACCTCACGAGCGACGACGGCAAGGCCGAACTGGCGAGCATCGGCGGCCTGGCGGCGTCCACGGCCGGCGTGCTGCTGCGCTCGATCACGGAACTCGAGGATCAGGGCGCCGACGCCTTTTTCGGCGAGCCGCAGTTCGACGTGAACGATCTGCTCCGGGTCAGCGACGGCCGGGGCGTCGTCACGTGTCTCGAGTTGCCGGGCGTGCAGGACCGCCCGAAGCTGTTCTCGACGTTCCTGCTGTGGCTGCTGGCGCAGCTGTTCCACGAGCTGCCCGAAGTCGGCGACACCGACAAGCCCAAGCTCGTGTTCTTCTTCGACGAAGCGCACCTGCTGTTCGAAGACGCGTCGAAGGAGTTCCTCGACCAGGTCGCGCAAACGATCCGGCTCGTCCGTTCCAAAGGCGTCGGCGTGTTCTTCGTCACGCAGTTGCCCGACGACGTTCCCGACGACGTGCTGGCGCAGCTGGGTCACCGGGTCCAGCACGCGTTGCGCGCCTTCACGCCCCGCGACGCGAAAGCGCTCAAGGCCGCGGTGACGACGTATCCGAAAACCGACGACTACGACCTCGAAGAGGACCTCACACAGCTCGGCATCGGCGAAGCGATCGTCACGACGCTGTCGACGCGCGGCACGCCGACGCCGGTCGTGTGGACGCGCATGTTGCCGCCGCGCTCCCTGATGGGCGCCGTCGACGCGTCGCAGGTCGAGGCGTCGGCGAAGGCGAGCTCGCTGTGGTCGTCGTACGCCAACGCCATCGACCGTCAGTCGGCCCGAGAAATGCTCGCCGAGAAGATGCAGGTCACAGCCCCGAGCCCGGGCCCGGCCCCGAAAGAGTCGCACGAGCACAACAAGAAGAAGGAGGACGGCGCAGTCGTGCATTACCTGAAGTCGCAAGAAGGACGCCGGATGATCAACACCGTGGCGCGGGGCGTGTTCGGCCTCCTCAAGAAGGCGCGCTAGCGGTGCGCAAGGTTCTCGTGATCCTGGCGGTGGCGGTTGCGGGCACGGGCTGCGGTGCCGCCAAGGATGCCGTCCAGCACGCCGCACCGGCGACGACCACGACCACGACTCCGCCGCTGCCCGACGGTCAGTGCATCGCCCGGATGAAGGATCCGAACCCGTCGCAGGGCGGAACCGAAACGGTGATCGTCGACTCGCACTTCCCGAGCGCGACCGCGGCCATTGCGGTGCACTTCAAGTCGACCACCTCGAACTACTCCGCGCAGCTCGACGCCAACAAGCACGCCGAGGCGCAGTTCTCGATCGGGCACCCGACGTCGAACTTCCCGGTGAAGGTCGACGTCAACGTCAACCAACAGGAGTCCTGCACCACCAGCTTCGTGCCGCGGTAAGAGTGCGCCCGCTCCTGGCTGCGGCCGTCGGCGGTGTCGTCGTCGGCCTGTCGTTGCCGCCGTTCGGGCTGTGGTTCCTGGCGCCGTTCGGATACGCGCTGTTCCTGTACGCACTCACGAACGGGAAACGGATCCGGTCGGCGGCGCTGTTCAACCTGGCGTACTTCGCGGTCGGGCTGGCGTGGTCGATCGAGTTCGCTGTAGTCGCCTTCATCGGGCTGTTGGTGATCGAGACCCTGCTGGCGACGCTGCCGTTCCTGATCCCGATCAAGGCGCCGCGCGTGATGGTGTTGGCCTTTCCGGCGCTGGTAAGTGTCGGTGAGCTGCTGCGGTATCGGTGGCCGCTCGGCGGGTTGCCACTCGCCGGCGTCGCCCTCGGCCAGGTGAACGGGCCGCTGTTGCCCGTCGCCAAACTCGGTGGCGACCTCGCGGTCGTGTTCGTCGTGGCGCTGGTCGGCGCCGGCATCTACTGCGTGCGCGGCAACCGAGCGCTGGCCGTCGTCGCCGCGTTCGTGACGGTCGCCGTTGTCGCCGCCGCGTGGCTGACACCGACGCCGAAGGCGACGGGTTCGCTGCGGGTGGCCTACGCCCAGGGCGGCGGGCCCCGCGGCCTGCGGGCGATCGAGAACATCAGCACCGACGTGTTCGGCAACCAGCTCAAAGCGACGCACCGGCTGGCGCGCCCGATCGACCTCCTGGTGTGGCCCGAGGACGTCATCGACCTGACCGGCCCGATCGCCAAGGACCCGGTCAAGTTCGTGGTCGGCGACGTCGCCGCCGGGCTGCGCACCACCCTCGTCGCCGGCGTCGTCGAGGATTCCGGGACCGACCGCTTCCGCAACGCCGCCGTGGCGTGGGATCGCAGCGGCAAGATCGTCGATCGGTTCGAGAAGGTGCACCGCGTCCCGTTCGGTGAGTACGTGCCCGCTCGCGGGCTCATCAAGCACCTCGCCGACATATCTCCGGTGCCGCGCGACGCCATCGCCGGCAAGGGCGACGGGGTGCTGTTGACGCGTGCCGGCCAACTCGGCGTGATGATCTCCTACGAGGTGTTCTTCGCCGACCGGGCGCGCACGGCGGTCCACGGCGGCGCCGACGTTTTGCTGGTGCCGACGAACGCGTCGTCGTTCAACGGCCGGCAGGTGCCGGGCCAGGAGGTGGCCGCGGCGCGGCTGCGCGCCGTCGAGACCGGGCGCGACCTCGTCCAGGCGGCGCCGACGGGCCACTCGGCGTTCGTCGACGCACACGGCCGGACGTCGAAAGTCTCCAAATTGGGCCCGCGAGCAGCGGCAACGTCAGTTCTCCACAAGCGCCACGCCCGCACGCCGTTCGACCGCCACGGCGACCGCCCGGTCGTGATCCTCGTCGTGATCCTCGTGTTGGGGGCCCTTGCGCTTGACCGTTCGGTCAAGGCGACCGGTTAGCCTGTCCTCCCTCATGCGGATTGCCTTTCTGATCTACCGGGGCAACCCGTATTCCGGCGGCCAGGGTGTGTACACCCGTTACCTGACGGGTGCGCTGGCCGAGCTCGGGCACGAAGTCGAGGTGTTCAGCGGCCCGCCGTACCCCGTCCTCGACGAGGGCGTGAAGTTCACTCCGGTGCCCGGACTCGACCTGTACCGGGAACCCGACCCGTTCCGCATCCCGTGGCCGTGGGAGTTCAAGAGCTGGATCGACGTCGAGGAGTTCCTGATCATGGCGTCGGGCGGCTTCCCGGAGCCGCGCACGTGGAGCCATCGCATCCGGCGCGTGCTCGCCGATCGTCGTGACGACTTCGACATCATCCACGACAACCAGTGCCTCGGCTCCGGCCTGCTCGGCCTCGTCGCCGACGGCTGGCCGTTGCTGACGACCTTGCACCACCCGATCACCGTCGACCGCGATCTCGACCTCGCGGCCCACAAGGGTCGCCCGAAGGCGTTGACGCTGCGCCGCTGGTACCAGTTCCTGGGGATGCAGAAGCGCGTGGCACGCCAGCTGCCGCGGCTGGTCACCGTGTCCACGTCGTCCAAGCGCGACATCAACGCGCAGATGGGCGTCGACCTCGACCGCCTCGGCGTGGTACCGGTCGGCGTCGACCACGAACGCTTCCGTCGCCTCGACCACGTCAAGAAGGTGCCGGGTCGCCTCATGACGACGGCGTCGGCCGACGTGCCGCTCAAGGGACTCATGCCGCTGCTCGAAGCCGTCGCCAAGGTGAAGACCGAGCGCGACGTGACGCTCACGCTCGTCGGCAAGCCGCGGTCGGGTTCCAAGGTGGCGTCGCGCGTCGCCGAACTGGGACTCCAGGACGTCGTGCAGTTCAACACGGGCATCAGCGACGACCGCATGGTCGAGTTGTTCAACGAGGCCGAAGTCGCCGTCGTCCCGTCGCTCTACGAGGGGTTCTCCTTGCCCGCAGTCGAGGCGATGTCGTGCTCGACGGCGTTGGTCGCCACGACCGGCGGCGCGCTACCCGAAGTCGTCGGCACCGACGGCAGCACGGGGCTCCTCGTCCCGCCGAACGATCCGGGTGCTTTGGCGCAGGCGATCGTCAAGGTGCTCGACGACCGCAATCTTCGCGAGTCGCTCGAGCGCAATGGACGGGCGCGCGTCGAGAAGATGTTCACGTGGAAGGCGTGCGCCGAAGGCACCGTCCGCGAATACGAGAAGGTGCTCGATGCTCACCGTTAATTACGACCGCCTCGGCGTCCGCCCCGGCGACTACTTGCTCGACATGGGCTGCGGCGCCGGCCGTCACGCGTACGAAGCGGCGCGCCGCGGCGCCCGCGTCGTCGCCTTCGACATGGACGACGTCGAGGTCAAGAACACTGCCGGCCTGTTGCTGGCGATGGACCAAGCAGGCGACATCCCGTCGTCCGGCGCCGGCACCACTGCGGTCGGCAACGCGCTGAAGCTGCCGTTCGCCGACGGGGCGTTCGACCGCGTCATCGCGTCGGAGATCCTCGAGCACATCCCGACCGACACCGTCGCCATCGACGAACTCGTGCGCGTCACCCGCATCGGCGGCACGCTCGGCATCACCGTGCCGCGCTGGGGCCCCGAGTTGATCAACTGGGCGCTGAGCGACGAGTACCACATGGTCCCCGGCGGTCACGTGCGCATCTACCGCCAGAGCGTGCTCGTGCAGCGACTCAAGGACGCCGGGCTCACGGTCACCGGCGTCGCCCACACGCACGGCCTGCACGGGCCGTACTGGTGGCTCAAGTGCGCCGTCGGCGTGTCGAACGACACCCACCCGCTCGTGAAGGCGTACCACCAGCTGCTGACGTGGCAGATCACCGACAACCCGCTGCCGTTGCAGCTCGCCGAAGCGGTCACCGCGCCGCTGTTCGGCAAGAGCATGGTGGTGTACGCGAGGCGGGACGCCTGATGCTGACCCCAGCCGAACGCAAGCAGACGATCGCCTCGATCGCGGAGCTCCAGCTCGACAACGGCATGATCGAGTGGTTCCCGGGCGGCCACGCCGACCCGTGGAATCACGTCGAGGCGGCGATGGCGCTGGCGATCGGCGGCTATCGCGACCAAGCCGACGCCGCGTACCACTGGCTCGCCAACCTCCAGCACGACGACGGTTCGTGGTGCTCGTACTACCTCGCCGGCGACCGCGTCGAGGACCCGCGCCGCGACACCAACGTTTCGCTCTACGTCGCCACCGGCTTGTGGCACCACCTGCGCATCTTCGAAGACCGCGCCTTCGTCGCCGAGACGTTCCCGATGCTCGAACGCGCCGTCGAGTTCGCGCTGTCGTTGCAAGAACCGTCGGGCGTGTTGCTGTGGTCGCTCGAACCGCCGCACTACGGACTGTTGACGGGGTCGTCGTCGGCCGCGTTCTCGTTGCGCTGCGCCATCGGGCTCGCGGAATCGATCGGCGCCGATCGGCCCGCGTGGAAGCGCGCCGCCGGTCGCCTCGCGCACGCCGTCGCCCACTGCCCCGACGCCTTCGAGCCGAAAGAGCCGTGGGCGATGGACTGGTACTACCCGGTGCTGTGCGGCGCCGTCGGCGGCGCCGCAGGCCGCGCCCGTCTCGCCGAACGTTGGGACGAGTTCACGCACGACCAGCGCGGCGTGCGCTGTGTCTCGGACTCCGCGTGGATCACCGCGGCGGAAACCGCCGAGTGCTCGCTGGCGCACCTCGCCGTCGGCGAGCGCACCAAGGCCGAGTGGTTGCTCGACCAGACGCGTCACCTGCGCGACACCGACGGCTCGTACTGGACGGGCATCGCCCTCAACGAAGGCGTGCACTTCCCCGCCGACGAGCGCTCGTCCTACACCGCGGCCGCGGTCGTGCTCGCCGACGACGCACTCAGTGAAGAGTCTCCCGCATGGGACATCTTCACCGGCGACGAGCAGTTGCCACCCTTCGCCTGCGCATAGCGGCCGCGCCCAACGAAGTTGTGTTCTGACGCACACGATTTGCGTGCGACACAACACAAGTTTCGGTCGCGGCGGGGTGTTACGCCTTCTGCACGACGCGGAGGCTGCCGGTCGCGCTGACTTCCGTGAAGCCGTCGGTGTCGAGGGCGTATCGGTACAGGTCGTAGGGCGGGCGACCGCCGTCGGCCGGGTTGGGGAACACGTCGTGGATGGCGAGCCAGCCACCGTCGGCAATGTGCGGGGTCCAGCCCTTGTAGTCGGCCCATGCGGGTTCTTCGCCGTGGCCGCCGTCGATGAACAGCAGCGCGATCGGTTGTTGCCAGTACGGCGCCACCGCTGCTGACTGACCGAGCACGCCGACGACGACGTCCTCGAGTCCGGCGTCGAACATGGTGCGCCGGAAGAACGGCAGCGTGTCCATGCGACCGGTTTCGGGGTCGTCGAGATCGGTGTCGTGGTGTTCCCATCCCGCTTGGTTCTCTTCCGAACCGCGGTGGTGGTCGACGGTGAACAACACGGCGCCGCCGGCGCGCGCCGCCGCGCCGAGGTAGATCGACGACAGCCCGCAGTACGTGCCGATCTCGACGAGCGGGCCGAGACCGCTGCGCGCCGCGACGAGTCCGGCGTCGTGCAGCGCGTTGCCTTCGTCGACCGGCATGAATCCCTTGGTGCGCGCCGCGACGGCGGCGAGTTCAGGACTCAGCGGCATGATCGATGAACATCAGCTTGTTGAAGGCGAGGAATTTCCCCACCCACAACACGCCGAACGCACCGAGGTTCGCGGCGTTGTTGAGCAGCGACCGCACCAGGTGCGAGTAGTGATGACTCAGGCTCCAGTGGTCGGCGATGGCGACGCAGCCCGTCGAGAAACCGATGCCGATGAAGTTCAGCGTCCAGAAGGGAACGACTTCCTTCCACAGGTGACTCTTGCCCGACTTGCCCCAGGCCCAGCGCCGGTTGAGGTAGTAGCTCGGAACGCCGCCGATGGTGCACGCCGCCAGGTTCGCGGCGACGGGCGACATGTGCAGCAGCTGCAAGCCCAACAACGCGATTTGGGTGACGATGACCGAGATCACCGAAACGAGCGTGTACTTGATCGCCTTCTGCCCGCCGGGACTCTTCGCGCGGGCGCGCAGGTCGGCGATCGACGTCATGTGTCCATCGTAAGCGGATGCGTCATTCGTCACAGAACGCGGAACCCGGCGTCTTTACGCTTCGGTCAGTGCCGCCGCCTATTCGCTTCGCGCTCACCGACGACGACGTCACCATCGCCTACTCCGTGCACGGCCAAGGCCCGCCACTGGTGTTCGTGCGCGGCTGGTTGAGCCACCTCGACCTGCAGTGGCTGTTCCCGGACTACCGCCTCGTGATGGAAGCGCTGGGCCGGCACTTCACCGTCATCCGTTACGACCTGCGCGGCAACGGACTGTCGGAACGCAACGTGACCGGTCGGCTGTCGCTCGACGATCTCGCGTTGGACCTCCACGCCCTCACCGCTGCGCTCAACATCGAGTCGGCCACCTTCTTGGCGACGTGTTACGGCGCGCCGATCGTGGCGCGCTTCGCGCGACAGGCGCCGGGCATGGTCGAGCGCCTCGTGCTCGACTGCCCGTACGCGCGCGGCGAGGAGCTCGGCACGCCCGAGATGCGCGAGTCGGTGCTGTCGACCGTGCGCCTCTTGCAAGCCCAGCCCGGGATGGCGTCGATGATGCTCGGTTACTACACCGACCCCGACAAGCGCGATCGCATGCCGTCAGATCAGCGCGACCACTTCGGGCGCGACGCCGTGACGGCCGAAGTGGCGACGGAGTTGTACCAACTGTCGTTCGACCTCGACGTGTCGAAGGACTTCCTCAACCTCAACGTGCCGACGCTCATCACGCACCGCCGGCAGTCCAAGGCGATCCCGGTCGACCTCGGCCGCCGCGTCGCCGCGCTCGTACCCAACGCGGTGTTCGTCGCGCAGGAGGGCACCAACACCAACCCGTGGGACCGCGACGCGTCGGAGTGGCTCGCCGACGTGGGCGCCTTCCTGCACGTCCCGTTGGCCGACGGCTACTTCCCGCGCACGCCGGTGCGCCCGACCGTCATCTTGTTCAGCGACATGGTCGACTCGACCGAGACGACGGCGGCGATCGGCGACACCGCCGCGCACGAGATCAACCGCGCCTTCCACAGCATCAGCCGCGACTGCCTCGAAGTCCGCGGCGGGCGGCTCGTGAAGAGCATGGGCGACGGGTTGATGGCGGAGTTCCCGTCGGTGAGCCAAGCCGTCGGCTGCGCCATCGACATGCAGACGACGTTCGGACTCTTCACCGCCGAGCACCCCGACCGTGCGGTCAACGTACGGATCGGCATCAACGCCGGTGAACCGGTGTCGGCGGACGACGACCTGCACGGCCTCGTCGTCGCCACCGCGGCGCGCATCTGCGACCAAGCGCTGGGCAACGAGATCCTCGTGTCGAACGTCGTGCGCGAGCTGGCGGTCGGGAAGGGCTTCTCGTTCGTCGACCGCGGTCTCGTGCACCTCAAAGGCATCGCCGAGCCGGCGCACCTGTTCCGCGTCGAGTACTACGACGAAGCGATTTTGCCGAGCCAGTAAGCCGACGGTTTCGGCGTGCGCTCGAAGGTGTGGCGGTCGACGGCGACGAGCCCGAACGTCGGCCTGTACCCCAGCGCCCACTCGAAGTTGTCGAGCAGCGACCAGTACACGTAGCCGCGCAAGTCGATGCCGTCGGCGAGACAGTTCTGCACGCCGGCGAGCGCGCGGGTGACGTAGTCGATGCGCTGCTCGTCGTCGGCGGTGCCGATGCCGTTCTCGGTGACGATCACCGGCACGCCGTGGGTGACCTCGGTGGCGCGCCGGATGCAGGCCTCGAGCGCTTCGGGCCACACCTCGTAACCCATCTGCGTGAGGGGCACGCCGGGTTCGGGGCGCACGTTTCCCTCTGGACCGAAGCGCGCCCGCGTGTAGCACTGCACGCCGATGAAGTCGTCGCCGCGCGCCGCTTCCAAGAACACGTCTTCCAGATTGCGACGGACGCGGTCGCGATACTGCTCGCCGCCCTCGATCGCCTGGTTGTCCTGCATCGCCAGCGTGAGGCCGACGGGGACATTCGGCGCCGCGGCGCGAATGGCGGCGCGGGCCTTGTGATGCGCGTCGACGAAGATGTCGTTGACGGCGCGCCGCAATGCCGGATCGCGCCGGCCGGGCGGAAACCCACCGGTGAGATAGCCGTGCGTCGCGACCATGTTCGGCTCGTTGAACGTGAAGGCGTACTGCATGAGGTCGCCGAGGTGCTCAGCGGCGCGATGGCAGAACACCGCGAAACGGTCGGCGGTCGTCGGCTCCTCCCATCCCCCGTGATGCGTCACCCAGCGCGGAGTCGTGAAGTGGTGGAACGTCACCATCGGCGTGACGTTGCGCGCCAAGCACGCTTCGCACACGCGCCGGTAATGATCGATAGCGGCGCGTGACCACAGCCCGTCCTCAGGCTCGATTCGACTCCACTCGATTGAGAAGCGGTAGGCATTGAACCCGAAGCCCGAGAGAAGGTCGAGATCGTGCTCATACATCTCCCAGTGATTGCACGCATCACCCGACGGTTCGGCGCAGCCCGAGTCGGGGTTGCACTCCCACGCCCACCAGTCGTTGTTCCAGTTTCCACCCTCGACCTGATGCGCCGCGGTGGCCGTGCCCCAAATGAAGCCATCGGGAAACGTCGTCATGGAGCGTTACGGTATTCGGCCCTCGCCGCCGTCGTGGTCGGCGCGCTGGCGTACGCGCCGGCGCGCGCCGACGCCGCCATCGCCGTTCGGGCGCAGCTGGCGAGAAGTTTCAACCAACCGATCGCGTTCGCCATCCGTAACGGCGACCCCGCCAACGTCGTGTACATCGCCCAGAAGAACGGCGTCGTCAAGAGATGGACGCTCGGGACGGGAACGACCAACGTCCTCAGCCTCGTCGATCGCGTGAACACCGGCGACGAGCAAGGGCTGCTCGGCATCACCTTCAGTCCCGCCGGAACGAAGCTCTACGCGTACTGGACGAACAAGAACGGCGACAACGGCGTGTACGAGTACCCGTTCGCCAACGGCGTCGCTGACAGGTCAAAGCAACGCACGCTGTTCACCATCGCCCATCCGACGTACACGAATCACAACGGCGGCAACATCGCCTTCGGTCCCGACGGTCTGCTCTACATCGGCACCGGTGACGGCGGCGGCGGCGGCGATCCCAACGGCAACGCCCAGAACCCGGCGTCGCTGCTCGGCAAGTTCCTGCGCATCGACGCCGCCAACGTGTCGGCCAAACCGCAGATCGTCGACATCGGGTTGCGCAACCCGTGGCGGTGGGCGTTCGACAAGGCCGCCCCCCACGCCCTCTACATCGCGGACGTCGGCCAGAACCTCTACGAGGAAATCGACCGCGTGCCGATGGCGACGACGGGCGCCAACTTCGGCTGGAACCAGCGCGAGGGCCTCCATCCCTACAACGGCGGCTCGCCACCGGCCGGCAACGTCGATCCGATCTTCGAGTACAGCCACGACAACGGCAACTGCGCGATCACCGGCGGTTACGTGTACCGCGGCACGCGCATCGCCGGGTTGGCCGGCGACTTCCTGTACGCCGACTACTGCGTCGGCGACCTGTACGCGCTGAGTGGCACGACACCGATCAACCTCGGCATCAACGTCCCGCACCCGGTCAGCTTCGGCCAGGACAAGAACGGCGAGTTGTGGGTGCTGTCGCAGGACGGCGGCGTCTACCGGCTGCTTCGAGGCTCGGCCTAAGGGTCTGCGAACATAGACGGATGGAACCGACGGACCAGCCGGCTCTCGACGACCTCATCGAATTGCTCGACCTCGAACGCATCGAGGTGAACATCTTCCGCGGCCAGTCGCCCGACGAGAACCGCCAGCGCGTGTTCGGCGGCCAGGTCGCCGGCCAAGCGCTCGTGGCTGCGGGGCGCACGGTGCAGGAGTCGGTTCGTCCCGGCGAACCCGAGCGGCACGTCCACTCGCTGCACGCGTACTTCCTCCGTCCGGGCGATCCGACGACGCCGATCATCTACGAGGTCGACCGCATCCGCGACGGTCGCAGCTTCACGACGCGGCGCGTCAACGCCATCCAGCACGGCAAGGCGATCTTCACGCTGAGCGCGTCGTTCCAAGTCGCCGAGGAGGGGCTCGACCACGCGGCGGCGATGCCCGCAGGCCTTCCCGATCCTGAAGGCCTGCCCGATTTCAAGACGCGCATGGAGCCGTACAAGGAGCAGATGGGCGACTGGTACTCCCGGCCGCGCCCGATCGACTTGCGGTTCATCGACCCGGTCGAGAACAGCCCGACGCAGCGGCTGTGGTTCCGCGCCGACGGCAAGCTGACCGACGACGCGTTGCTCCACGTGTGCGTCGTCACCTACGCGTCCGACATGACGCTGCTCGACTCGATCTTCAGTGCGCACGACCTCAAGTGGGAAGACGGCAACATCATGGGCGCGTCGCTCGACCACGCCATGTGGTTCCACCGCCCGTTCCGCGCCGACGAGTGGATGTTGTACGACCAGTTCTCACCGTCGGCGTCGGGCGCCCGCGGTCTCGCCGAAGGGCGCATCTTCACCCAGGACGGTCGACTCGCAGTGTCCGTCGTCCAAGAAGGACTGGTCCGGGTCATCAATCGATGAAGTTGCGAGTGGCGGTAGCGCTGGCGTTGGTGCTGGCAGCGTGCGGAGGCGGCGGCAACCACAAGGTCGCGACGCGCAAGCACACCACGACGACGCGCGGCGACGACACCACGTCGACGAGCGTCGCGGGTGACCTCACGACGACCACGGGCGCCGCACCGGGCGCGACGACGGCGCGCCCGCCGGCGTCGTCGACGAGCCATCCCGCGTCGTCATCGCCCGGCACGACCTCCGGCGGTGGCGTCGTGAAGTTCAAGGCGACGCAGATGGCGAAGCTGACGCGGCCGATCGCGCTGGCCGTGCGTCCGGGCGAACCGACCAACGTCTACATCGCGCAGAAGGGCGGCATCGTCACGCGGTTGCGCGTCGGCGCGTCGAGCGCGTCGGTGGATCCGATCGACGTCGTGAACCTTTCGGACCGCATTTCGACGAGCGACGAGCAGGGATTGCTCGGGATGGCGTTCTCGAAAGACGGCAACACGCTGTACCTCGACTACACCGACGTCAACGGCGCGACGCAGATCGTCGCCTACCCGTATGCGGCGGGGCGGGCGAGCGCCGACAACGGCAAGACGATCCTCGCCATCCCGCATCCGCAGTACGCCAACCACAACGCCGGTCAGCTCACGTTCGGGCCCGACGGGTACCTCTACATCGGCACCGGCGACGGCGGCGGCGCCGGTGATCCGTTCGGCAACGCGCAGAACCTCGGGTCGCTGCGGGGCAAGATCCTGCGCGTCGCGCCGAGTCCGAGCGGCGGCTATTCGGTGCCGGGCGACAACCCGTTCGTCGGACGCCAAGGCGCCAAGGGCGAGATCTGGCAGTGGGGTTTGCGCAACCCCTGGCGCTGGAGCTTCGACCGAGCCAACGGCGAACAATGGATCGGCGACGTCGGGCAGAACCAGTACGAGGAGATCGACCACGTCGGCGCCGGCGTACGCGGAGTGAACTTCGGCTGGAACAAGCGGGAGGGCAAGCACGCCTACAACGGCGGCGCCATGCCGCCGGGAGCGGTGGACCCCGAGATCGAGGTGTCGCACGGCAACGGGTCGTGCGCCATCGTCGGTGGCTACGTGTACCGCGGCACCGCGATCCCCGGGCTCGCCGGCACCTACCTGTTCTCGGACAACTGCCGCGGCCAGATCGTGGCCGCCGTCGGGGGCGTCGCCCGCGACGTGGGAGTGACCATCTCGCAACCAAGTAGCTTTGGGGAAGATTCGAGCGGGGAGTTGTGGGTGTTGTCGTTGAGTGGTCCGGTGTATCGATTCGGGCGCGCTTCGTGAATCGCCGAGCAGTACTGGCGTTCTTCGTCGCGTCCATGACGCTGGCGGCGTGTCATCACGAGGCCACACCCGTCGCCGCGCCGCGGCGTCTGGCGCGGGTTTCACCGACGACGACGACCACGACGATCCCGCCGACGACCACGACAACCGTGCCGCCGCCGCCCGACTTCTCGGCGACCACGTCGGCTGATCCGGCCGCAGCCGCAGCCGCCATCGCGCTCGCCGAGCACACCACGCTCGAGCCGGCGACGACGCCCGACGTCGTGCACAGCGCCGGCTACGCGCTGCAGCTCGGCTATCGCCGCATCGGCGCGCTCGACCCGTCGTTCGAAGCGGCGGTGTCGGCGGCGTTGCCCGCGGATCTCAAGCCGGCGCTCGCACTCAACGTCGGCGCCGTGCGCGAGCTGCTCACGCTCGGTAAGTCGCACGCCGCGGCTCCGCCGGCGTCGTGGCACATCGTGCCCGTCGCCGGGACCGACGAATTGATGGGCTACTACCGCGAGGCGTCGGCTGCGACCGGCGTGCCGTGGGAAGTGCTCGCCGCGATCCACCTCGTCGAGACGAAGCTCGGTCGCGTCGTGGGCGACTCGTCGGCCGGCGCCCAGGGCCCGATGCAATTCCTGCCGGCGACGTGGGCGCGCTACGGCACCGGCGACATCCACGCCAATCGCGACGCCATCATGGGCGCCGCGCACTACCTCGCGGCCAACGGCGCCCCGGGGCGGCTCGACGATGCGTTGCATCACTACAACCCGACCGTGAAGTACGTGAACGCCGTCAAGGATTACGCGCAGCGCATGCAGCTCAACGGCAACGCTTACCGCGGCTATCACGAGTGGCAGGTCATCTTCCGCACCGCCACCGGCAACCTTCTGCTGCCCGAAGGCTGGCCCACCGTCCCCGCCAGCCCCCTCGCGCTCTAACCCCCTTCGTTCTTGTGATGTTTTGTCAGGGTCTTCTTGTCAAAACATCACAAGAATCAGGGGGCGGGCAGGCGCCAGTGCTCGAAGTCGTCGCCGATCTTTTCGTGCGCTGACTTGAGGCGGTTGGCGCGGGTGCGGTCCGTGAACTCGCCGGCGCCGTAGAGCGCGAGCCATTCGTCCTGCGACATCTCGGGCGGCGGCACGCGCCAGTCGTATACGTACGGCTCACCGAGAAATGCCTCGACCGCGGCGGCGTCGAGCCGCGAAACGTTGAGGACAGCAGCGCGGCCGCTCTCAGCGGTTCGACGCGCGGCGTCGACGTTCGTCTCGAACGCGATGCCGCCCCATCCCGCGGCGCGCAACGAATGACTCGCCTGGCGCGCGCCGTGGTCGTCGGAGACGACGACGCAGATCAGCGCTGCGTGATGGGGACGTAGTCGCGGGGCTCGGCGCCGATGTAGAGCTGGCGCGGCCGGGCGATTTTCGAATCCTGCTCGAGCATCTCTTCCCAGTGCGTCAACCAGCCGGTCGTGCGCGGGATCGCGAAGAGCACCGTGAACATCTCGAGCGGGAAGCCCATCGCCTGATAGATCAGCCCCGAGTAGAAGTCGACGTTCGGATACAGCTTGCGGCTGGTGAAGTACTCGTCGGCGAGCGCGACTTCTTCGAGCTTGAGCGCTATCTCGAGCAGCGGGTTCTTGCCCGTGATGGCGAACACTTCGTCGGCCGCCTGCTTGATGATGCGGCTGCGCGGGTCGAAGTTCTTGTACACCCGGTGACCGAACCCCTGGAGGCGCCCACCGGTGCCTTCCTTGACCGACTTGATGAACGCTGGCACGTTCTCGACCGAGCCGATCTCCATCAGCATGCGGATGACCTGCTCGTTGGCTCCGCCGTGACGGGGCCCGTACAACGCCGCGGCCGCCGCCGAGCAGGCGATGTACGGATCGGCGTGCGACGAGCCGACGACGCGCATCGCCGTCGTGCCGCAGTTCTGCTCGTGGTCGGCGTGGAGGATGAACAGCAGGTCGAGCGCCTTGGCGATCGCCGGATCCTGGTACGGATACTTCTCGTCCGGGCTGAACATCATGTTGAGGAAGTTCGCCGCGAAGTCGAGGTTGTTGTCGGGATAGACGAACGGCATGCCCACCGAGAACCGGTGGCAGCACGCCGCCAACGTCGGCATCTTGGCGATGAGGCGCGTGATCTGCTTGTCGCGCGAGCTCTTGCGCTCGATCTCTTTGGCCTTCGGGTAGAAGGTCGACATCGCGGCGACGGCCGACACGAACATGCCCATCGGATGGGCGTCGTAGTGGAAGCCCTCCATGAAGCGCTTGCGCATGTTCTCGTGGATGTACGTGTGGTGCGTGATGTCGTGCTTCCACGCGTCGAACTGCTCCGGCGTCGGCAACTCGCCGTTGCGCAACAGGTACGCCACCTCGAGGTACGAGCTGTGCTCGGCGAGTTGTTCGATCGGATAGCCGCGGTAACGCAGGATCCCCGCTTCGCCGTCGAGCTCCGTGATGGCGCTCTCGCAGGCCGCCGTCGACATGAACCCCGGGTCGTAGAAGAACACGTCGGGCATCGCCTTGCGCCAGTCAGACGAGTTGACTCCGCCGTTCGAAATGGGAATCTCGAACGACTCCCCAGTCCGGTTGTCAGTGATCGTGATCGACTCAGCCACGATGGCCAACCTTACTCGGAGAGTGCGGCCCTCAATCCGGCCATCGCTTCGGGCACGATGCTCCAATACACCCACCGGCCTTGCTTCTCGCCGGCGATGAGTCCCGCTTCCGCGAGCACCTTCGTGTGGTGGCTGATCGTGGGTTGCGACTTGCCGACCGGCGCTTCGAGGTCGCACGAACAACACGATCCATCGGACGCCGAGATGCAGCGGAGGATCTCGAGTCGCACGGGGTCACCGAGCGCCGCGAACTGCGTCGCTAACGTATTGACATCGGTCGATCTTTTCGCAATGATCCTCACATCGACAATCATAAATGAATCGAGGACCCAAGTGTCACGAGTGCAGCTCGCCCTCAACGTCTCCGACATCGACGAAGCCGTCGCCTTCTATTCGAAGCTGTTCGCCACGACCCCGGCCAAGGTCAAGCCGGGGTACGCCAACTTCGGCATCGCCGACCCGCCCCTCAAGCTCGTCCTGATCGAGAACGCCGCGCAGGCTGGTGGGCTCAACCACATCGGCGTCGAAGTCGCCACGACGGACGAGGTGCTCGCCACCAAGGCGCGCGTGACGGGCGAGGGCCTCGAAGCCACCGACGACAACGGCACCTGCTGCTACGCCGTGCAGGACAAGATCTGGGTCGACGCGCCCGACAACCGGCCGTGGGAGATCTACACGGTGCTGGCCGACGCCGAGGTCATGTCGGCGCGTTCCGAGGGCACCTGTTGCTCCTGAGCGTCACAGGCCTCCTAGCGCCGGAGTGAAGCGCGCGAGATAGCTCGTGAGGTGGTCGTACCAACCGGCCGTGAGCAGCACGCCGAGGGCGACGAGCAGGACGCCGGCGACGCGCTGCAGTGGCGGAGCGATCCGACGCAGGAACGCGTTGAAACCCTCCGACGACGCCAAGCCGAGCGATGCGACGAGAAACGGCACGCCGATGCCGAGCGCATACGCGCCGAGGAGGGTGCCGCCCTTTGCCGGGTTGCTCGACGACGCCGCCACGACGAGCGCGGCGCCGAGCAGCGGACCCACGCACGGCGACCACGCGGCACCGAACGCCACGCCGAGAACGACAGGACGAGCTGCGCCGAACGACTTCGGCACGGTGAGGATGGCGCGTCGTTCGCGCACGAAGACGTCGCTGAACACGCCGAGCAACACGAGGCCCATCGCGGCCACGACCACGCCGCCGACGCGCTCGAGGCCAGAGCGAAAGTCGGTCAGCGACGAGCCGAGCGCACCGGCGGCCACGCCGAGGCCGGCGAACACGATCGTGAAGCCGGCGATGAACAGCAGCGTGCCGGTCACGGCGCGCTTCGACTCGCCGGCGATCATCGCGATGTACGCCGGTAACAGCGGCACGACGCACGGCGCGAGAAACGACGCCACCCCGGCGCCGAACAACGCGATCGCGTCGCGCAACACGGCTCAGTCGCCGAACGTGAAGGCGAAGGCCTGCACGCCCGCACCACCGGGATGGAACGTGAGGACGTGGTCGCCCTTCGGTCCGTGGGCGATGAGGTGGTACAGGTCTGCCGCGTCGATGTCGACCATCGTCTGGCCGTCGCGTTCCACGATCGACGCGCCGCGCGCGCCGCTCGGTACCGGTTTGCCGTCGAGCTCCACGACCGCGTACGTCGGGTTCTTGCGGCTGCGGTCGAGCACGAGGTTCACCTCACCGGCGTGGTACGTCAGATTGAGGTTCTCGTGCGCGTCCTTCGACTCGATGTACTGGTCGGTCGTGTCCCAGCGGCCCGTGAGCTTCACGTAATCGGCGCCGCCGCGCGCGCTCCCGAGGTAGGTCTCGGGCGTGTTGGCGGCGGTCAGGCTCTCGGCCGCCGCCTTCGGGTCGGTGGCGCGCGGCGCGTCCTTGGCGACGCCGAGCAGCACGCGGATGGCGTTCTCGGCTTCGTCGTACGCGCCCTCGCCGAAGTGGACGTAGCGCACGTCGCCGTCGCGGTCGGCGAGGTACTTCGCCGGCCAGTACTGGTTGTGGAAGGCGTTCCAGATCGCCATGTCGTCGTCGAACACGACGGGGTACGTGACGTGCAGCTTCTTCACCGCGGCCGACACGTTGCTGTGGATCTGCTCGAAGTCGAACTCCGGTGAGTGCACGCCGACGACGACGAGGCCGTCCTTGGCGTAACGGTCGTGCCACGACTCCAGGTACGGCAGCGTGCGCACACAGTTCACGCAGCTGTAGGTCCAGAAGTCGTACAGCACGACCTTGCCCTTGAGGCTGGGCTTGCCGTTGAGGTACCCGTTCCCCTGGTCGAGCGACGGCAACGGGCCGTGCTCGATGACGGGCAGGTCTTTCGCCGACGTGATCTTCGTCGCGCCCCCGATGTTGTTCGGGTTCGTGCTTTTGGCCACGACAACCGCGACGACGGCGAGGACCGCGAGGCCGATAGCAGCGAGCAGATACCTAGAACGCAAAGCGGTACAAGTTCGAGCTGCGCAACTCGAATCCCATCTTCTGATACATCGCGTTCGCGCCTTCGCGGCTCGGCCGCGACGTGAGGTCGACGGTCCCGACGCCCAACG
Source organism: Actinomycetota bacterium (assembly GCA_041166405.1). Lineage (GTDB taxonomy): Bacteria > Actinomycetota > Acidimicrobiia > Acidimicrobiales > JACCXE01 > JACCXE01. The sequence continues at coordinate 35,252 of JBEEFV010000008.1, forward strand.
CTTTCGCCTTGGCGAGCGCGGCTTCGGTCATCTTCCAACCGGCGCGGCTGCGCCGCGTGTTCTCGTCCACGACGACGTCTTCGATCCAGGCGCGCAGGCCCGTCGGGATACGAAACGTCACGAGCGTGAGCGAGCCGATGATGCGGTCGGCGTCGTCGCGATCGCGGGCAAGGAACAAGAACACATTGGGGTTGTCCACGATCGCGGCCAGCGCGTTACGGTCCGGCGGCGGATTCGACGACGACAATTGCGGGATCAAACGGGCGAAGGCGGCCACGAGATCGTCGTCGACGCTTGCGGCTTCGGTGATTGCGACATCCACGGGCGTAGAACGTAGGTCGCCTGCGGCAGCGATACGCCTTCATCAAACGTTTACATCGCCGTCGATCGACGGACACGGTCGATCTTTAGGGTGAGACGAATGGCACGCACCCTCACGACGTGGCTAGTGCAACTGGGCAACGCCGGCGCCGCCCGCAACGCCGCCGCAGCCTGCGCGCAACGCCGGGCCGCAGACGCTCGGGCCGAAGCGTTTCTGCGTCGACTCGCGAACCGCTACGACGCAGCGTCGGCGGCGCGGCCGGTCGCCAGCACCTCGTCGAGCAGCGCCCTCGCATCCTGATCCAGCAACGCCAGGTCGTCGGACACGAAGACCATCCCGCCCGATTCGGCGACCGTGCGCGCCCACTCGCGCACTTGCGCGTCGGTCAGTTGCGTCTTCTGCGTGCGCAGCATCAGGCAATCGGGGTCGTTCAACCAGAACCGGCGGTGCATGAAGGCGCGTAACGCCGTTGCGTCCTGCGCGTACTTGGTCGAGGGCTGCGTGCGCAGGTAGCCCCTGATCACTTCGGTGTCGGGCGCGGGCTCCCACAACGGCGCCACGTCGGGCCCGATGCGGTTGGCGTCGACGACACCGACGACGTGGGCGAGCGGCACGCCGCAGCCGAGGATGAACGCGTCATCCCCGGCGCCGCGGCGGATCGCCTCGAAGCCGGCGCGCACGCGCTGCGCCGGTGTCATGCGCTGGTCGTGCCACACGCCGTCGAACGACGGCGCGAACGTGAAGTCGAGCTTCAGGTAGCGGAATCCCATCTCGGTGAGCGCGCGTGCGAGCGACTCGAGGTGGTCGAGCACTTCGGGATTGCTCGTGTCGAGCGCGTACATGTGGCCGCCCCACGACGGGTTGACCCACGCCTTGAGCGGCTTGCCGGGACGGAACTCCGCCACCCAGTCGGGGTGGGCGCGGGCGATCTCTGAGTCGGGCGCCGCAAGGAACGGCGCCAGCCAGATCCCGGGGCGAAACCCGGCGTCGGCGATCTCGATCGCAAGCGCCGCGAGGCCGCTCGGGAACTTGTCGTTCGTCGTCAGCCAGTCGCCGATCGCCGACTGGTACCCGTCGTCGACCTGGAAGACGTCGAACGGATACTCGGCGGCCAGCGCCAGGTTGGCGCGCACGTCGTCTTCGGTGACGTGGTCGAAGTAGTGGTACCAGGAGCACCAGCCGACCTGGAACGGCGCCGCGTTGCGGGCGCCGGCCTTGGCGGCCACCTCGTCGGCCCACCGCGCCAGCAATGCCTGCTCGTCGGAGCCGCGCATGAACACGATCGGGTCGAGCTGGCGCGACTCCCCTGGCCCGAGTTCGATGTCGCCGAGGAACGCCTCGGCCTCGAGTTCGACGTCGCCTTCGACACCGTGAGTGAGCCGCAGCGTGCCGTCGTGGTTGCCAGAACCGATGAAGCCGACGAGCAGCTTCTCGTCGCTGTCGTCACCGATCACGGTCACCCATTCGGAGCGCAGCTCGTATTCGTTGCTGACCGTCGTGGCGTCGGCGTGGTGGGCGGCTTGGAAGAACGGTGTGTCGGCGAAGCTCGACGGGTCGCGGTCGCTACCGAACGTGGCGACGTCGGACGCCGACCACGACTGGTAGCCGTTGCGGAACACGCGGGGCGCGCCCACGAAGCGGTGCATGTCGAATACGAGTCGCACCGACCGCACGCGAATGGCGACCGCCGAAGAGTTCGTCACGTTCCACTCGTAGCGGGCACCGTCGGGCGTCGGCTTGACCCCGTAGAGCACCCCGGCGCCGTCCGTGCGCAACAAATAGAACTGCACGCGCCGAACGTTAGGTGAGCCGCCTTAGCGAGCGAGGTCGAACCGGCTCGACTCGCCGAGCACGGCGTCGAGATCCGCCAGCCACGCCTCGGCGTCTTCGGCCAGCTTGCGCGCCGAGGCCCGATGCTCTTCGGCCTCGGAATTCGCCGAGGTGTGCAGCGCCGGGAACGGAGTCACGTGATTCCTATCGGCAGCGTTGGCCGACTATTGAGGACGTGTTACCGATTCGTGGGCAATTCGTTGGAATCGCCCACAGGGTTGATCGTTGCCGGCAGCCGTTGACAATTCGGGCAGTAATACGCCGTGCGGTTGTCGCGGCCGGTGCGCTCGGACGCGACGGCGGCTCCGCAGCGAGGGCACGGACGGCCGGTGCGCTTGTACACCTGTGGGCGCGGGCGGTGGTTGCCCGGCGCGACGCTCGCCGTCATCAACGACGCCGCGGTGCGCACGAGCGCTTCGCGCGTCGTGCGATCGACCGCCCCGACCGGCGCGCGGGGGTGCACCCGCTGCGCCCACAGGGTCTCGCAGCGCCAGATGTTGCCGAGCCCGGAAATCACGGACTGGTCGAGCAGGGCGTCTCCCATCGGCGTCGCCGGGTTGACGAGGTCGAAGCGGTCGGCGGCCGAACTCGGGTCGAGGCCGGTGAGGATGTCGGGGCCGAGGCGATCCAGTCCGCGGATCGTGGCGATCTCGCGTACGGGGATCACGGCCACGACCGGGGCGTTGAAGCACACGGCCTGACGGTCACCGGCTTCGAGCAGCAGGCGCATGGCGTCGTGCCGGTATCGCCAGCGCTCGCCTTTCGTGTACACGTGCCACGAGCCGGTCATGCGCATGTGCGAGTGGACGACGGAGTCGCCGACCGTGATCAACAGATGTTTGGCGCGCGCCTCGACCGCGTCGACGCGGCGTCCGACCAGAGCTTCAGCGCGTTGCTTCAGCGCGACGTCGCGAGCGTCAACCGCGGTGATGACTTCGCCGACGAGCCACGCCCGCAACGACGCTGCGGCGCGCGCAATGGTGTCGCCCTCAGGCACGCCCGTAGCGGGTCAAGCCCTTGGGCGCTGCGGTGAATCCCGCAGCCAACAGGTGCCGTTCCATCGCATCGGGATACTTCCCCAGCACGAGCCGCCGGAACCGTCCCTCGTCGACCATGCGCCCGAGTGCCGTGGCGGCCCCGGTGAACCGGTCGTCGAGATCATCCGGCGCCTCGGCGCTCTCGTCCGTCATCGTGAGGTCGGTGAGGGTCTTGCCGCCCTTCTCGAGATACACGACGGGCTCGCCGCCCATCAGCACCACGAACGCGCCGGCAGCGCGCTGCGGGCCCCGCACCGGCCACGGCAGGGCGATGCCGTAGGGGTTCGCGGGATCCGTAGCCGCCAGCACGAGCGCCTGGGCTTGGTACTCGTCGTCGTCGAGAGCCGCGGCGCGCAAGCGTTCGACAGCGCCGGGCAGCGCGAACTGCGCGCCACCGAGGCCTTCGACGAAATACCCCCGCCGGATGCGCCCGCCCTCCTCCATCGCCTTGAGCGCGGCGTACACCGACGCGAAACCACCGGCAACGCCCTCGGCGCGCACCGCGCCGCGCGTGACGACGCCGTAGCGCTCGAGCAGCGCACTCGCCATGGCGGCGGCGACGCGCTCTTTCGCGGGCGGCGCGTCCTCGTCGTCGTCGTAGTGGGTCAGCGACCACCGCCCCGCCGCAGTCGGCGGGCCGAGCGACGCCAGCCGACCCGGACGCGGCCGGTTGCCGGCCCGCCCGCCGGTGCCCGCTCGCTTGGCGGCGCTCAACGCCCGCACCGGAGCGAACGTGTCGTTGGTGACCTCGCCCGCCCACACGAGATCCCACAACGCGTCGAGCGTGGCCTTGTCGCTGTCGCCGCGCATGTCGGCGAAGAAGCAGGCGCCGCGCCGTTGCAGCAGTTCGCGGATGCGTTGATGCTCTTTGTCGCTCGGCTTGTCGGCGCCGCCCGGCTGGAACGACCGCAGCAGCGACGCCTGGTCGCGGCGGAACAGCATCACCTTGCCGTCGGACCCACCGAGCGGTCCCGCGCCGACCCAGATGATCTCGCCTGCCGCCAGCAGATCGTCGAGCAGACGCGGCGAGTAGTTGGCGATGCGCGCCGAGAGCACGTCGCGCTCGAGCACGCTCGCGGGGATGGCCACGCCCTGCAGCTGCGCGATCGCCTCGAAGGCGCGGTCGATGCCCATCGTCGTGGACCCGACTCCCTGCCACTGCGGCAGGAACCGGGCGTACGCGTCGGCGTCGACTGCCGCGACCTGTTTTCGTAGTGCCGCCAGCGAGCGGTTGCGTAGCTGGCGAAGGACCTCGGCGTCGCAGTACTCGAGGCCCTGACCGCCGGGGCGAAACTCGCCGTGCACGACGCGGTCGGCGGCTTCGAGTTGTTCGAGGACCGACGCGATGAGTTCGGTCGGTACGCCGAAGCGCGCCGCGGGCTCGTCGGCGAGGAAGGGTCCGTGCGTGCGCGCCCAACGGCGGACGAGCTGGAGGAGCGCGTCGGGCGTGTACGCCAGGAACGCTTCGGCGACGCCGACGGGCAGCGCGGTGCCGAGCGCGTCGCGGTATCGGCCGGCGTCTTCCTGGGCGATGAGGCGGTCTTCGCCCGCGATGCGCACGGGCAGGGCGCGGCGCGAGTCGAGCAACTGCTGCGCCAGGCCGAGCCCAGGTGCGGTACTGCGTTCCTCGAGTTCGGCGACGCTCAGGTCGCCGATGCGCCGCAGCAGGTCGTGCGCGTTGTCGAGCGTCGCCACCTTGCGGGTCGGGCTGAGGGCCTGGAGTTCGGCTTCGAGCGCTTCGAGCGCGTCGGCGTCCAGCAGCTCGCGCAGCTCCTCGCTGCCGACCAGCTCCGCCAGCAGGCGACGGTCGAGCGTGAGCGCCTGGGCGCGGCGCTCCGCCAGCGGCGCGTCGCCGTCGTAGAGGAACGACGCCACGTAGGCGTTGGCCAATCCCGACGCGAACGGCGACGGCAACGGGGTGTCGACGGTCGACACGCGGATCTTGCGGCCCTGGATGTCGCGCAGGATCTCTTGCAGCGCCGGCACGTCGAAGGAGTCGCGGAGGCACTCGCGATAGGTCTCCAACAGGATCGGGAACGACCCGTAGTTGCTCGCCACCGCCAGCAGGTTGGCGCTGCGCTGGCGCATCTGCCACAGCGGCGTGCGCTGTCCCGGACGGCGGCGCGGCAGCAGGAGCGCCCGCGCCGCGTTCTCCCGGAAGCGCGCCGCGAAGACGCCGCTGCGGCCGAGCTCGGCGACGACTTGGTCCTCCACCGTCTCGGGATCGAGCGTGATCCACTCGAGCGGCGGCGGGTCGTCGGCTTCGGGCACGCGCAAGGCGATCCCGTCGTCGGTCCACATCAGCTGCGCTTCGACGTCGAACTCGTCGCGCATGCGCGCCTCGATCGCCATGGCCCACGGCGCGTGCACACGCGCCCCGAAGGGCGACAGGATGCACAGCCGCCAGTCGCCCAGTTCGTCGCGGAAGCGCTCGACGACGATCTGGCGATCCGTCGGCACGAGTCCTTGCGACGCCTCGCGCTGGTCGTTGACGTAGGCGCGCAGGTTGACGATGCCGCGCTCGTCCAGCCCGCACTCGTCGCGCAACACGTCGTTCGTGGTCGTGTCGAGTTCGGCGATGAACTTGCCGAGTTTGCGACCGAGCTCGACGGGACGGCCGGCGATGTCAGCCTTCCAGAACGGCATCTTGCCGGGCACCCCCGGCGCCGGCGTCACGATCACCTTGTCGCGGGTGATGTCCTCGATCCGCCACGACGTCGCGCCAAGGAGGAAGGTCTCGCCGACGCGGCACTCGAAGACCATCTCCTCGTCGAGCTCCCCGACCCGTGAGTTGTCCGGCGTGAACACCCCGTAGAGCCCGCGGTCGGGAATGGTGCCGCCGCTGATGACCGCCAGCATCCGGGCACCAGGGCGCGCCGTGATGGTGTCGGTGGCGCGATCCCACGTAAGGCGCGGTTTCAGCTCGGCGAACTCGTCGGACGGGTACCGGCCACTGAGCATGTCGAGCACGCCGTCGAACGCGTCGTCGGTGATGTCGGTGTACGGGTAGGCGTTGCGCGCCATCTCCTTGACCGCGCTCACCGGCACCGCCGCCGGCATGGCGCCGACGGCGATCGCCACGATCTGTTGCGACAGCACGTCGAGGGGATTGCGCGGCACGCGCGTCGTTTCGATCTCGCCGTGCTTCATCGCCCGCACCGTCACCGCGCCGACCAAGAGGTCCCCACGGAACTTCGGGAAGATGCGGCCACGCGACGCCACGCCGACTTGGTGACCGGCGCGCCCGATGCGCTGCAGCCCGCTCGCCACCGACGGCGGCGACTCGACGCACACGACCAAGTCGACGGCGCCCATGTCGATGCCCAGTTCGAGCGTCGACGTGCACACCAGCGCCGGGATGCGACCAGCCTTGAGCGCGTCTTCGATTTCGAGGCGTTGCTCGCGCGCGATCGAGCCGTGGTGGGCGCGCGCCAGCTGCTCGTCGGCGAGTTCGTTGATGGACGCCGCGAGCCGCTCCGCCAGCCGCCGGTTGTTGACGAACACGAGCGTCGAGCGGTGTTGCTTGATCAGCTCGTACAACTCCGCTTGCAGCGCTGGCCAGATGCTGTGACGCGCTTCGGGCGTCCCCGCCGCGGGACCGCTGAGCATCACATGGCCCTCGTCGCTCACGATCGGCTTGCCGAGCTGCGCCATGTCCTCGACGGGCACGACGATCTGGATGTCGAACTCCTTCGGCATGTGGGCGTTGACGATGGTGACGGGACGGAACTCGCCGTTGCTGCGCCCGCCGAGGAACTTGCCGACCTCTTCGAGCGGGCGCTGGGTGGCCGACAGACCGATGCGCTGGAACGTGGCTCCTTCGCCGCGCAACTCGACGACGAGGTGCTCGAGGCGTTCCAGCGACAGCGCGAGGTGCGCGCCGCGCTTGGTCGACGCGACCGCATGAATCTCGTCGACGATCACGACTTCGACGCCCGCGAGCGCGGCACGCGCCTGCGACGTGAGCAGCAGGTACAGCGACTCGGGCGTGGTGACCAGCACGTCGGGTGGGTGCCGCACGAGCGCGCGTCGCTCGTCGGCGGGTGTGTCGCCCGTGCGCGCGCCGATGCGGATGTCGGGCACCGGCAGGCCGGCGCGCTGGCTTTCGATCGACATGCCGGTGAGCGGCGCCTGGAGGTTGCGCTCGACGTCGTAGGTCAATGCCTTCAGCGGGCTGACGTAGAGCACGCGGCAGCGCTGCTTCTCGTCGGTCGGCACCGGCTCGGTGGCCAGGCGGTCGAGCGCCCAGAGGAAGGCCGCCAACGTCTTGCCGGAGCCTGTCGGCGCCGACAGCAGCACGTGCTTGCCGTCGGCGATCGCGTCCCACCCCTCTTCCTGGGCGGGTGTCGGCGCGTGGAATGCACCCTGGAACCAGGCCCTGGTCGGCGCCGAAAACTGGTCGAGTGCTGCCACTCCCGCTCAGGCTACGCCTGGGGTGTCACGCGCAATCCGGGCGGTAGCTTGGCGGCGGTGGCCGACCTGACTTTCCTGTTCACCGACGTCGTCGGGTCGACGCAGCTGTGGGAAAACGACGCCCCGGCGATGGAGGCCGAACTCGCCGCACACGACGCGGCAATCGCTGCGGCGGTCGGCGCGCACAACGGGACGCTGCTCAAGACCAAGGGCGAGGGTGACTCGACGGTTTCGGTATTCACGGACGCAGCCGATGCTCTGGCCGCCGCCGCCGACGCGCAGCGGAGCGTGGCGATGCCCGTGCGGATGGCGGTGCATACCGGGCCCGCCATCGCCCGCGACGGCGACTACTTCGGGCCGACGCTCAACCGTGCCGCTCGCTTGCGCTCCATCGCCCACGGTGGCCAGGTCGTATGTTCCGAGGCGACCGCGTACGCCGCGGCCGGGAGTCTCACTGATCTGTCGCTTGTCGGCGTGGGGCTGCATCGCCTGAAGGACCTGACCGCTCCCGAGCATGTGTACCAACTCGCGGGCGACGGGCTCGCCGGCGACTTCCCGCCGTTGCGCAGCCTCAATCGCGCCACGACGAACCTGCCGTCGCAGAACTCGTCGTTTGTCGGCCGTCTCGACGAACTCGCCCACGTGGGCGCGCTCCTTGGCCAATCACGACTCGTCACGCTCATCGGCACCGGTGGCTCGGGAAAAACCCGACTCGCGATGGAGGCCGGTGCCGATCGCCTCGACGACTTCCCCGACGGCGTTTGGTTCTGCGAGTTGGCGCCGATCAGCGCCGACGCCGCGGTCGCGAATGCGGTCGCTGCCGCCGCGAACGTCGCGCTGGTTCCCGGCGACACGACGGCACAAGTCGTGGCGGCGCTCTCCGACAAGACGACCTTGATCGTGCTCGACAACTGTGAGCACGTCATCGAAGGAGCAGCCGCGTTCGCCGCCGCGTTGCTCGCGAGTGCGCCGAACGCCCGGATCATCGCGACGTCACGTGAGCGGCTGCGCATCGCCGGCGAGTCGGCGTGGTCTGTGCCCCCGCTTGCGTTGCCCGACGACGACGCGCTGGCCACAACGTCTGAAGCAGTTCAGCTGTTCTTCGAGCGCGCCGTTGCCGTGTCGCCCACGCTGATCGCCGACGCGACGACCATCGACGCGGTCGTCGACATCTGTCGGCGAGTCGAAGCTGTGCCACTCGCCATCGAGTTGGCAGCGGCGCGGGTGCGCGTGCTCAAGGTCGGGGATCTGCGCGATCGACTGGAGAGTCACTGGGACATCCTCAGCGGCGGCGGGCGCGACGTGCTGCCCCATCAACGCAGCTTGCGGGCCACAATCGATTGGAGTCACTCGCTGCTGTCGCCTCTTGCGCAGGAAGCGCTGCATCGCCTTGCCGTGTTCCGCGGCGGTTTCGAACTCTCGTCGGCCGAGCGGATGTTGGTGGCCAGCGGTATCAGCGAGTACGACGCCCTCGACGCAGTTCAGGACCTCCTCGACAAGAGCCTGCTCGGGCTCGACGAGCATGACGGGCGCTACCGCATGCTCGAGACCGTACGCGAGTACGCGCTGGAACAACTGACCGCCGAGCGGCTGCTCATGGCGACGCAGCGTGAACACGCGCTCCACTTCGTCGACGTGTTGCGCGACGTCGAAGACCGACTCCTGCAGTCCAAGGACCAACGCAACGCTCTCCTGCTCGTCCGCCAAGAGCACGACAACATCGTCGCCGCGATGACCTGGGCGATGGAACACGACCACGAGATCGCGGGCCGGCTCATCGGTTTCTCATTCGCTCCGTGGTACGGCGCCGGGCAGCCGGAGATGACGACGTGGTACCGGCGCCTCGCTCCGTTTATCAGCGAGTTGCACGGCGAGACGCTGGCACGCGCGGGCATGGCCGTCGGAACGATCCTCGGCTACTTCGGCGACAAGGACATCGCCTACCCCCTCCTCGAGCGCAGCGTCACGGAGGCCCGCGCCACCGAAGACCGAGAGTTGTTAGCGCTGGCGTTGACCCTTTCGGCCTCGGTCCACCGCGTGTACGAGGAGGTCGCAACTGCGCTTCCCCTCACCCGCGAGGCAATGGGGATCCCGATCACGTCGGAACGACAACTCGTCCGAGCGCTCGTCTGTATCTGGGGCTCATGGGTGCTCCACGACACCGGACACACGGAAGACGCACGCGCCGCGCTCGTCGAAGGGCACCGGCTGTGCGTCGAACTCGACGACCACATGCTCATCGCATCAATCTTCGACAGCGTTGGCTATTACGCCCCGGATTACATGAGTGAGGAGGAGGCGTTGGCCGCGCTCGCGAAAGAACGCGAATGGGCCGAAGGCGCCGGCGCCCTGAACAGCACGGGGCCCTCGGTGATCGCGTCCTTGCGTTCCCTCATGCGCCAGCAAAAGTGGTCCGACGCCCTCGTCGAGATTGAGGCTGTGCTCGCGCTTCCGAATGTGCACTGGCGGCAAGCGTTCTTTTTGAGTCTGCAGCGCGCCGCGTTGCTGCAACTCCTCAACCGGCCCGAAGAGGCCTTGGCTCTCGACGAGCAGCTGTACGTCGAAGCCCGCACCGAGGTCGACCGCCACCACGCGTTGTGTGACCGCGGGATCGCGAAACTGGACGTCGGTGATCTCGACGGCGCCGAGCGCGACCTCCACGAGGCGATGCAATATCTCTTGGACGGCCGCAACCCGGTCGGTGGTTGGGGCGTCGCTCCGACGCCCCCGCTCGTCGGTTGGTTGCTCCTCGCGATGGCGGCCCTTCGGTTCGCGCGCGGCGATGACGACACCGCGACACTCGCGCGCATCGTGGGCGTGGGCTACGGGCTGACCGGCATGTACAACTTCGACATCAGCTTCGAGATGGCGCGCGTCGCGCACGCCTTCGGAGACCACATTCCCGAGGGCGACGCGACAGCCGCCACCTTCGCAACCACGGCATCCCTCGCCGATGCGGTGGCATACGCGTTGGGCACCACCGATGGCTGACCCGAAGGCGACGCGGGCGTTCGCGCTCAAGGTGTGGCTCATCCGCCAGGGCGAGTTGGTGTCGCAGATGATCTACCTCGGCGACCGGCTCGGGCTGTTCCGCGCCATGGCCGGCCGCGGCGCGATGACGTCGCCCGAACTGGCGGCGGCGACGGAACTCAACGAGCGCTACGTGCGCGAGTGGCTCGCGAGCATGGCGGGCGCGGGACTCGTCGAGCTGCACGCGCCCGACCGCTTCGAACTGTCAGCCGAGGCCGCCGTCGTCCTGACCGACGAGGACGACCCGCTGTGCGCCATTGGCGCCTTCGCCGGACCGGTCGGGCCGGACTACCTCGCCCGCGTCGAGGAAGCCTTCCGCACCGGCGTCGGGCCGAGCTACGACGAGATGGGGCCGTCGATCGCGCACCGCACCGACCGGATGCTCGGCCCGTGGATCCGGCACGCGCTCGTGCCGACGATCCTTCCCGCTCTCGACGGTGTCGTCGGCAAACTCGAAGCCGGCTGTCGCGTCGCCGACGTCGGGTGCGGCAGCGGCGTCGCGCTGGCGGCGATGGCCGCCGCGTTCCCGCGCTCCGAGTTCCACGGCTACGACCCGTCGACGGTCGCGCTCGAACGGGCGCGCGTCCGCCTCGCCGAACTACCGAACGCCGCGGTTGAACCCGACCGCGCCGAGAACCTCGCGGCGCACGGCACCTTCGATTTCGTCGTCGCCTTCGATTGCCTGCACGACATGACGCGTCCCGACCTGGCGATCGCCGCCGTGCGCGGCGCGCTGGCGCCCGACGGCACGTGGCTGATCAAGGACATCCGCAGCACCGGCGACCTCGCCGCCAACATGAAGAACCCGGTCATCGCGTTGCAGTACGCCACGTCGGTCGAGTTCTGCATGTCGTCCGCGTTGTCGGAGCCCGACGGGCTGGGCCTCGGCACCTGCGGGCTGCATCCCGACCTGCTCGAAGCGATGTGCCGCGACGCCGGCTTCACCCGCTTCGCGGTGCACGACTTCGGCGAGCCCGCCAACCTCTATTACGAGGTGCGTCCGTAGAAGAACGCCGCGGCCGCGGTGCGCGTGGTCACGTCGATCTTCGTGAAGATGTTCGACAGGTGCCGGGCGACGGTGCGTTCACTGAGGAACAGCAGCGCCGCGATCTCCTTGTTGGTCTTGCCGTCGGCCACGAGCCGCAGCACTTCGCTCTCGCGCTCGGTGAGGCCGCCGGGGAGCGGCGTGCCTGACGTGAGGTCGCGGACGTGGCGCGCGTCGAGGGCGGCACCAAGATGTTCGAAGATCGACGCCGCGGCTTCGAACGACTTCGTCGCGGCGTCGTCGTCGCCGCACTCACGGCACGATTGGCCGAGCAGCAAACGCACCGTCGCCACTTCGTAGGGAACGTCGAGCGCTTGCCACTCGCGCAACGCCTCGCGCAGCGTCGCGCACGCGCTTTCGCCGTCGCCCTGCGCCAGTTGCAGACGGCCGCGCGCCGTAAGCGCGGACGCCGCCAAAAGCCCGCTGTCGAAGTCCGCCGCGATCTGCGCCAGTTCGCTCGCCGCCGACGCCGCCGTGTCGAGGTCACCAGCGGCCACCGCGATCTGGACACGCGCAGGGAGCAACTTGCCGCGCTCGAGGCGGTTCCATGTCTGCTCGCTCAATAACCGCTGGATGATCGCGGTGGCCGCGTCGGTGCGGCGCTGCGCGAGGCGCAGCAACGCCAACCCCGCGCTGTGCGCGCCGGTCAGCGCTTCGACGCGCGCGAACGCTTCCTCGGCAGCCTCGAAGTCGCCGAGGCGACGCCGGATGTCGCCGATCTCTGCAAAGCCAATGGCGGCGTTGCCCACGTGAAAGTCGCCGAGGTCTTCGCAGGCGCGCTTCGCTTCGCGTTCGGCCGCGTCCCACTGCCCGCGCAGCGTGAGCAGCGCCGCGTGATGCACGCGGCAAATGCCGGGCCACATCGCGAGCGGATGCTTCTCGGACCAACGCAGCGTGGCGTCGGTCCACTCGCCGGCGCGGCGCACGTCGCCGAGTTGCTCACACGCGCTGATGAGCGAGCAGTACACCTTGCCCGTGGCGTACGGCGTCAGGCGCCCTTCGACGGCGCCCAGCATCGCCTCGTCGAGGTGCCCCATCCCGTCGGCCACGAACCCCTGGTCGATGAGTGCCCGCCCGATCGTCTGCAACGCCTCGGCTTCGATCGACACCGACTTGAGTCGCCGCGCCAGCGCCAAGCCTTCGCGGCCGAGTTCCAACGCGGCGACGAGATCACCGGCGCCGTGCGCGGTCTCGGCCTCGCGCAGCACCAAGTTGCCGTATTCCGCGGTTTCGCCGTGGCCCGCGAGGTGGCGGCGGGCGCGTCGAAGCCATCCTCCGGCGATCGACGGGCGCGCCTTGAGCATGTTGTCCTGCCACAACCACACGGCGCACTGGCCGGCGCGAAGTGCGTCACCGCACTCTTCGAACACGAGATAGGCGCGCTCCCGCGCGTCGATCGAGTCGTCCATGCGACCGAGCCACCACGACGCCGTCGCGACGATGTCGAGCCGCTCGCCCTCGTCGACACCGCCGACGGCGACCGCCTTCGCGGCATCGAGCGCGTCCGCCCACGCCCACCGCTCGAGGTGAGCCCGGGCGGAGTCGAGCTCAGTCACGCCGACGTTTCTAGCCTCAGGGAACCAGCTGCTTCGAAAGGTGTTCGAGGACGGGCATGATCTGGCTCGTCGGGCTGAACTCGATGAAGGTCACGCCGGTGTCGGTCCACCCGGTGTGGCCACCAGGCCAGACGAACGCGTCGCCAGCGTTGTTGGTCTCCTCGTGGCCGTCGGCGTAGCGCAGCGTGATGCTGCCGTCGACGACGTAACCCCAGTGCGGGCACTGGCACAGGTCGTTCTCGAGGCCCTTGAACAGCGGCGTGAAGTCGGTGCCGGCAGGCAGGTTGATGTGACGGGTGTACACCGCGTCGTGCTCGAAGGCGCGGGTCTTGATCTCCCCCACCTCCAGCTCGACGGGCATCTCGTTGAGTTGGTATCGCATGCCGGCATCGTGCGGGCACCGGCTGCGGGCGGCATCGGCCGATCGTGCCAACTCGTGTCGTGCGGGATGGCGTGAATTGCCGATGCCGGCGTTTCGCCCTCAGCGCACGCTGCACCCATGACACCGGAACACATCAGTGACCTGATCGCCATCGGCAGAGATCGCGAGGCGGTCGCCGTAGCGCTCGGAGGGCCCATCGACGGAGTGCAGCAACTCGAACAGGTCGCTCCGATGCTCGGCGCCATCGTCGGCAACATCGGTGACTCCGACCTGGCACGCCCGACGCCGTGCGCCCAGTTCGCGGTGGCCGACATCCTCGAGCACATGATCGGAGGCGCCAGCGCGTTCGCGCCCGGCTTCCGCGGCGACGGCTCGGCGCCCAACCCGCCGACGGAGGCAGCGTTTTCGACCGCTGGAACGCCGCGATGGGTGCGCTCATGGAGTCCGTCCACACCGACGGCGCGCAGGACAACAAGATCAGCTCGCCGTTCGGTGAAGTGACCGGCGGCTTCTTTGCTCGTTACGTCGCCCTCGACGGCATCACGCACGCGTGGGATCTCGCGGTCGCCACCGGGCAGGCCTTCGATCCGCCGGCGGAACTCGTCGCCGAGATCGACGCGTTCGCCCGCGAGCTGCTCGGCCCCGACCTGCGCGACGGCGACACGTTCGCCGCCGCGACCGAACCGCCGGCCGACGCCACGCCGATCGAGCGCCTCGTCGCCTTCACCGGACGGACCGTCACGCCGAAGCGTTGAGCGCGGCGATGGCCGCGTCGGCCGCGTTGTTGGTCGCCAGGCGGCCGTGCTGCATCAGCTTCATCATCGCCGGCACCTTGTAGGGCTTCGTCAGGAAGAACTTGGCGACGTTGCTCCAGTTGGGCGAGCCGTCCTGGTGCGCCAGCTTGAACACCTCGTCGGTGATGTCGCTGTCGGGGCGATCGCTGACGGTGCGGAACACCGACCACGGCACGCCGCGTTCCTCACAGCACTTGGCGATCGCCGCGGTTTCCATGTCGAGCGACACGACACCCTGCGCGAGCAGCGGCGGCAACTCGTGCGGGGGCGTGATCACGTTGGTCGTCCACATGATCCCCTTCGGCGTGTGGCCGTAGGAGTCGTGCGGCGTGAAGTCCTCTCCCGTCTCGCTGTTGCGAACTTTCTCCGGCACGACGAGCGAACCGATTTCGGTGTCGTTGTCGACGCCACCGGTGATGCCGAACACGATGACGCGCTCGATGTTCGGGAAGTCGGCGAACAGCGCCTCAGTTGACTTGGTCGCGAGGTCCGTTCCCATGCCCGTGTAGAGCGCGACGACGCGCTCGCCCGCGGCGCGCTGTTTGCTCACGCGCTTGAGGCCGAGCTTCTTCACGAGCGGAGCCAGCTCCATCGGCATGGCACAGATCAGTGCAGTCGTCATTCGTGCTCGCAGTGGTCAGGCGCCGGCAGGTCCAGCGCGGGGTTTTTCTCGAAGAAGCCGACGGGAATCAGTTGGAAGCCGCAGTACTCGACCGGCATCACCGGCCAGTCTTCCGGCCGCGGGATGTGCGTCACCCCGAAGCTGTGCCACACCACGATGTCGCGGTTGGTGAGCGACCGGTCGGCTGCGGTCCAGCGCGGCAAGCCGTCGCCGCCGGCGTGCTGGTTGGGTTAGTCGCCGGCGCCGCGCCGCTCGTCGGGCGCGTAGGGCGTGACCCACAAGTTTCTCGTGGCGAACGTGGCGCGGCGCGCGATCGACGAGTCGGGTTGCGCGAGCAGCGTCGGCGTCGACCCGGGCACGAGCTTGTAGCCGACCGGCGCGCCCGTCGCCGCGTTGATGACGTTCGGGTTGACGATCTTCCACACGCGGCTGCGCGCCGGGTCGACGTCGCGCTGCGCCGCCGACTCGTTCGCCAGCAACGTCGCCGTCGGTGCGAACGCGTTTCCGAGCGGGTTGTCGAGCGACGTGGGTTGCTGCTCCACGTTGAGCTCGTAGACCTCGTTGGCGACGCCGTCGATGTCGAAGTCGAGACGCGCGCAGAACAAGTGCTGGTGGACGGGCGCCGCGAGACCGGGCGCGATGCGGGGCGCGTGCACCGACTCCTCGTCGGTGTCGAGGGCGCGCGTCGACATGATCCCGGTGAGCTTCACCTCGAGCTCCAGCGAACCGTCGAGATAGAAGTACCAGTAGAAGCCGTACTCGTAGTTGCCGACGGTCGCGATGAACGACACGACGAGGCGGCGCTGGCGGCGCACCTCGGTGCGGCCGCCCAGCAGGTCGACGTGCTTCCACGCGATGCCGTAGTCCTCTTCGTGGATGCAGATCGCGTTCTCGGTGACTTGCGGGTTCCCGTGCTCGTCGGCGTGCACGAAGTCGAGGTAGCGGATCTCGCCGAGGCAGTCGCAGCCGAGCTTGAGCGAGTTCGCCATGCGGCCGAGGCCCCACTCGCCGGCGTCGAAGGCGTTCTTCCAGTTGTGCATCGGCGACGGGTCGCCGTAAGGCACGACCATTTCCGAAATCGACATGCGGTGCGCGATCGACCGCCCCGCGTACTTGAGCTGATGAATCACGAGGCCTTCGAGGGGATCCATCGACGCCCGCAGCGACCACTTCTGCCAGTCGATGCGCGACCCGTCGATGGTGAAGCCGGGCCCGTCGGGCTGCGTGATCTCGAGCGGCTTGACGTCGTCGCGCAGCGGGCCGTTGTGCTCGGGGTAGTAGCTGCCGGTGTCAGTCGGGATCGGATACACCCCGAAGTCCTGCACTTCGAGCACCTCGCGCGCGCCACCGTCGACGAACGCCAGCAGTCCTTCGATCGGCCGGGCGTAGCCATTGTCGCTCGGGTCGTCGCGTACGTAGGAGATGCAGCGAAAGACGCGCCGACCTTCCTCGATGGCGACGCCGAAGTTGCCGGTCGGCCACGGGTCGATCTGCACCTTGGCGAGGTCGGTGATGCCGCGCTTCGCCAGCGCCGCCTTGTATCCGTCGTGCTCGTGGAGCGTGGCGATGGCGTAGATGGCGTCCTCCATCCCGAGCGCCGGCCGCATGCCGGGATGCTCCGCCCATGACGCGATCTCGCCGGTGTCGAGACGCACGCTCGCGTCGATCACCGACGCACCCGGGCCCGGCACGATCACCAGCCGCGCCATCCGGACGCGATCCATCAGGTCCTTCGGCGGCTCGTCGAGGGCGACGATGCTGAAGCGCGCCGCATCGGTGAGGCGCGGCTTCACCGCGTTCGTGGCGAACGCGATCTCCTCCCGTGTCAGCGGTTCCAGCGGATGGACGGGCACGCGCTCTTCTTAGCCCGCGAACGACGGGTACGACATCCTCCGTGGACCTGTCATCAGCCGAGTTCGTTGCCGGTCGCGTCGTCGCGACGTTCGCCCTCGAACGCCTCATCCGCGCCCGGACTGCCTTCGCACTGTGGACCGCCGTCGTAATCACGGCGATTCTCGTCGTCGGAGCCGTCGTGAGCGACGGCGTCGGTGCGGTCGTCATAGGGCTCGTTGCGCTCGTCGCGGCTGCCATCACCGCGACGCTGTGGTTCGTGCGCGCCGGTGTCCTCCGGGCGCTGCGCCGCGTCGGCGGCGGCCCCGACTACGCCCGACTCCGTCCGATCGTCGAGCGACGGATGAGCGCGGTGAACAAGTCGCGCGAAGTGATCACGCTCAACCCGCAAGGAGCGCTGCGACTGGCGTGGATGGCGCGCCGCCCCGCCGCGCTCCAAGACCATCTGCGCGACACCGCGCAAACCGTCGCCCACACGATCCCCGAGGTCGTCGCCGACGTCCGCGCCGAACTCGCCGCGGGCCCTCAGCGCTTCAACGTTTGACCTAGCTCGCCGGCTCGGTGCGGCGTTCGTAGCTGAGAATCCCCCGCCGCATGACTCGTCCGACGAGCGGGAGGCCGTACATCGCGCCGACGGCGCCGTAGCGGCGCGGCACGGTCATGTGGGCGATGCCTTTGTCGATCATCGTCGCGATCGCACGCGCCACCAGCTCGGGCGGATACTTGCGGCCGCGGTAATCGGTATCCCATATCGGCGTGTCGATCGGTCCCGGACTCAGCACGCCGACGTGGACACCGGCTCCGTGCAGGTCGATGGCGAGCCCGTGGGACCAACGGCTCAACGCCGCCTTACTGGCGCCGTACGCAGACTCACGCGGATTGGGCAGATAGCCGGCGACGGACGTGACATTCACGACGGAGCCGCGGCGACGCTCCACCATCCCCGGGAGCGCGGCCATCGTGGTGCGGACAGCCGACAAGAAGTTCACTTGCATGAGCTGCTCGACCTCGGCCGCGGTTGTGTCGAGGCCGCTGCGGTGCAAGCTGACACCGGCGTTGTTCACCACGATGTCGACGCGCCCGAAAGCGGCGATGGCGTGAGACACGACGCGCTCGGCTTCGCCGGGCACTGCGAGATCGGCGGCGACGGCCAACGACGACGACGCGAACGCCCGGCAAGCCTCCGCCGTTCGTTCGAGTTCGTCGACACGTCGCGCCGTCACCACGACGGTCGCGCCGCGCCGAGACAGCTCGAGAGCCGTCGCGGCGCCGATGCCCGAGGACGCGCCGGTGACGACGGCGATGGCTCCTTCGATTTTCATCTGCGGCGACTCACCGCGACGGGTCGATGGCGACCTTGATGGCGCCGGTGCGTTCCTGGTCGGCGATGGTGAAGAAGGCGTCCTGCCACTGCGACAGCCCGAAGGTGTGGGTGAGCAGCCCGGTGAGGTCGATGCGGCCGTTGGTCGCCATGTCGACGTAGTGCTCGATGCCGTGCTTGCGCACGCCTTCCACTTCTTCGATGCCGAACGCGTTCGAGCCGACCCAGCTGATCTCCTTGAAGTAGAGCGGACTCCACTCCCAGCGCCCGGCAGCGTGGACGCCACTCTTCACGAGCGTGCCGCGCGCTTTGAGCACGCGCACTTCGACCTCGAAGGTTTGTGGCTTGCCGATCGTGTCGTAGGCGACGTCGATGAAGCCGGGGTGACACATCGGGATACCGGGGAGGCCTTCCATCGGCGGGACGAGCACGCCGCCTGACCAGCGCGCCAGTTCTTCAACCAGCTCGGTTTGCGACTGGCCGTCGAGCTTGACGACGTGGTGCGCGCCGAACTTCCGCACGAGGTCGGCCTGCGCGTCGAAACGAGCCACGACGGCGACTTCGACCGACGGGTACAGCGCGCGCAGGATGGCGACCGCGCACGAACCGAGCGAGCCCGCGCCCCACACGAGCGCTTTGCCGCCTTCGGGCGGTGGGTGCCGCGTGATCGAGTGCAACGACACGGAAAACGGGTCGGCGAAGATCGCGTGCTCGTCGTCGACGTCGTCGGGAACCGCGAACAGCATCGAGCTGTGCGCCGGCATCAGCTCGGCGTAGCCACCGGTCGCATCCGACGACACGCCGGTGTGAATGCCGTTGCTGATCTCGCCGCGGCTGAAGCTCCAGCACAGCGAGTAGTCGCCGGCTTCGCAGCTCGGGCACACGGGCGAGATGCCGCGCGGCGCGCACGACAGCCAGGGGTTGAGGATCACGCGCTGGCCGGGCTCGAAGCCGCGGGCGTCGGGGCCGCCGCGCACGACTACGCCGACGACCTCGTGACCCATCACTTGCGGGAACGAACACAGCCCGCTCATGGCGTTGTCGCTCTCGTCCTCGCCGAAGTCCATGAGGATCTGCTTGCTGTCGCTGCCGCAGATGCCCGTGAGCAACGGCCGCACGACGTACCAGTCGGGGCGCAGCGGTTCGGCGTCGGGGATGTCCTTGAGGGCGCACGGCGTGGTCGCCAACGCCTGCACGAGCGGACCCGCGCCTGGCGGGGGCGTGTAGGGCTGCGTGCGCGTTCCGAACACGAGCGCCTTCATCGACCGAAGCCCATCGTCGGAATGCCCTTGCGATCGTCGCCGAACAATTCGTCGGCGCGCGCCGCCAATTCGTCGACGGACCACGAGTGGTCCTGTTCGATTTCGCCGACCATGTCCCACCCCTTCATCCGGTGCACGCGGCCCCCGAACACGACGAACACCTGGCCGCTGATCGGGGCCGACTTGTCCGACGCCAGCCACGCCACGACGGGGCCGACGTTGTCGGGGTTCCATTCGTCGAACTCGCCTTCTTTGGCGGCCGCGAAGTCACCGAGCAACTCCTCGGTCATACGCGTCCGCGCCCGCGGCGCGATGGCGTTGACGCGCACGTTGCTGCGCTTCATCTCGCGCGCCAGGCCGATCGTCATGCCGGCGATGCCCGCCTTCGCGGCGACGTAGTTCGCCTGACCCGTCCCGCCGTAGAGGCCGGCCTCGCTCACGGTGTTCACGATGGCGCCGCCCGACTCGTTGCCCTCCTTGAAGCGGTCACGCCAGTACTCGCACGCGAAGCGCGCCGGCGCGAAGTGGCCCTTGAGATGGACGCGCACGACGTCGTCGAAGTTCTCCTCGGTCATCTTGAAGCTGATCTGGTCGCGGATGAACCCGGCGTTGTTCACGAGCACGTCGAGACCGCCGAGTTCGTCGACGGCTTGGCGGATCATCGTCTCGGCACCGGCCCACGACGCCACGTCGCTGCCGTTCGTAACGGCTGTGCCGCCGCGCGCCGCGATCTCGTCGACAACTTCTTTCGCCAGCGACTCCTCGAAGTCGTTGACGACGACCTTCGCGCCCTCCGCGGCCAGCGCCAGCGCTTCGCCGCGCCCGATGCCGCGTCCCGCGCCGGTGACGATGGCGACCTTGCCCTGCAATGCGTTCACTTCAGGATCACTTTCATTTCTTTCGCTCCGCGCACCAACGTCGAGTGCGTCATGACGGGTTCGTCGACTTCATAGTTCGGAAAGTGCCGCAGCAGGTGGTCGAACGCCAGACGCGCTTCGAGGCGAGCGAGCGACGCGCCGAGGCAGTTGTGCTCGCCGAAGCCGAACGCCAGATGCGTCGGCGACGTGGCGCGCCTCACGTCGAGCACACCCGCGGTCGGCCCGAACACCGACGCGTCGCGGTTCGCCGACGCGTACAGCATCACGGCGAAGTCGCCCTTCGGGATCGTGGTCGCGCCGACCTCGACGTCAGACGTGGCCGTGCGGCCGAACGCTTGGATCGGCGTCACCCAGCGCAGCAGCTCCTCGACGGTCGCGTGCATGTCCGTGTCGACAGCAGCGGCGCGTTGCTCGGGATGCGTCGCCAGCGCGTGCGCGCCCATGGCGAGGAGATGACGCGTCGTCTCGTTGCCGGCGACGAGCAGCGCCATGCAGAACATGAGCACTTCGTTTGTCGACAGGTCGGTGGCGGCGAGCATGGAGATGATGTCGTCGCCGGGCGTGGCGCGGCGTTCTTCGATCCGCGCGTGGATGAACCCGTAGAACTCGGTCGCGGACGCGACGTTGTCGGGCGTCGGCGCGTCTGACACGTCGATCATGGCGTCCGACCAGCGGTGGAAGTCGGCGAGTTCGGTGTCGCTGACGCCGAGAAGGTCGGCGATCACGAGCACAGGGATCGGCATGGCGACGTGCTCGACGAAGTCGATGTCCTCGCCGGCGGGCGCGCGGTCGAAAACGTCCTTGACGATTGTCGCGACTTTGTCTTCCATCGCACCCGTCGAGCGCGGCGTGAACTCGCGGCTCACGACCCGCCGGTATTCGGCGTGTTCGGGCGGGTCCATGTGCAGGATCGAACCTTCGGGCGCGCGGTGGCGACGCGCCGGGTCGTTGATGAGGACGCCGCGGTTCGAGCTCCAGTGCGCGGTGTCGCGGCTGATGGTGCGGACGTCGTCGTAACGCGACACCAGCCAAGTATTCGGTTCGCTGTTGTACACAGGAGCTTCCGCCCGCAGCCGGGCTAACACGTCGTAGTAGTCCGGCTGGTTGAAGAACCCCGCTTCGGTGATGCGGATGATGGCCGACATACTACGGAGATGGCGCAGGTCACGGTCGGGCTCGACATCGGCACGACTTCGGTGAAGGCGGTGGCGGTCGACGAAGACGGAAACGTCGTCGCGCGCGCACGCGTCGTCCATGGCGTGCGCACTCCGAGCGCGGGGTACTTCGAGCACGACATCAACCACGCGTGGCGCGACAACGTCGTCGAGGCGTACGCGCAGGTGGCGCGCGACCACGAGGTCGCGGCGCTGAACGTGGCCGCGATGGTGCCGTCGCTCGGCGCGGTCGACGCGGAGGGCCGCGGCCTCGGGCCGGGCCTGCTCTACGGCGACGTGCGCGGCGAACGCGTCGGCAACGACACGACGCAACCGGGCGACAGCGGCGAACTCCTCGCCTTCCTGGCGTGGCACGCGGCGCGCACGCCCGAGGCCGCCGGCTTCTGGCCGGCGCAGGCCACGGCCAACCACGCGCTGTGCGGCGTCGGCGCCATCGACTCGTCGACGGCGATGACCGCGCATCCACTCTTTGACTACACCGCGTGGGACGAGGCAAAGGCAAAGGAAGCGGGCGCACGGGTCGACCAATTGCCGCAGATCACGCCTGGCTACGCGCCGATCGGCGCCACGAGCGACGGCGCGCTCGTCGGCGCCGGAACGATCGACGCCTTCGGTGAGCAACTCGTCGCCGGCGCCGACGACACCGGCGACGTGCTCGTGCTGTGCGGCACGACGCTCATCACGTGGGGCGTGCTCGAACAAGAGGGCTACGTCGAGGGGCTCTGGACGATCCCGCACACAGCGCGGGGCAAGATGCTCATCGGCGGCCCCTCGAACGCCGGCGGATTGTTCCTCGAACGCGTCAAGCGCTGGCTGCCCGGTGCCGACGCGTCGGCCGCCGATCCGTCGGACCTGCCGGTGTGGTTGCCCTACATCCGCGGCGAGCGCACTCCCCTGCACCGGCGCGACGTGCGCGCCTCGCTCCACGATGTCGCGCTGCACCACGGACCCGAGCATCTGTTGCGCGCCGCGTACGAAGCGAGCGCGTTCGTCGTGCGCCATCACGTCGATCTCGGCCGCGCCGCCGGCCTCGCTCCGACGCGCATCGTCGCCACCGGCGGGGGCACGCGCGACGCCATGTGGATGCGCGCGCTCGCGGATTGCACGGGCTTGCCCGTCGACGTCGCTGCCAACGCCGAAGGCGGCGCCATCGGCGCGGCGTTCATGGCGCGCTGCGTCGCCGGCCTCGAGAAGTCGACGACGACCGCCGGCCGCTGGGCCCGCACCTCGCACACCGTGGAACCCGACGCGGCCGCCCACGAGGCGGCGGCGGCGCGCTACGAACGCTTCCGCGCGCTCACGTCTGCGCTGTAACGGCGCGCACTTGCGCGAGCCGCATGGCGGCGTATTCATCGGCGCCGGTTGGGTCCCAACACACCGCCGCTTCCCATGCCGCGGTCGCCTGCCACGCAACGTCGTAAGCCTGGTCGTCCAGGCCCGCGGGATTCCCGGGCAGCGCGAGGTCGAGGTCCGCAACGTCGACGTGCGACTCGTCCCAGTCGATCAGCGCGACGCGGTCCGCGGTCATGCGCACGTTGCCCGGATTCGGGTCACCGTGGACGACGCACGTGTCGCGTCCGACCAGCCGCGCCCACGCAGCGCGGCAGCGCGCCACCGCTTCGTCCGGCATTTCGCGGAGGTCGATCTTCGTGCCGGTTTCGGCGTGCAGGAGTTCCGTGGACGACCGCCAGCCCGGGCGTTGCGGCCAGCCGTGCGTCAAGCGATGGAGTTCGCCGAGCGTGTCGGCGACGCGGCGCCAGTCGGCCGCGTTCTCGGGCGGTCCACCGTCGACGTACTTCATCACCACGACGCCGTCGGCGAAGAGCCGGCCGTCCGTCGTCGGGATCGGCGCCGGGACGGTCAAGCCTGCGCTGTCGAGGTGGTGAAGCAGTGCGGTCTCCCACGCCAGATCGGCGTCGCTGCGCGCCCCTCGCCGGGCGACGGCAACTTGCCCGTGCACGCGGACGCTCCACACGTCATTGGCGACTCCACCGGCAAGCCGCTCGACCAGCGCCGCGTCGTCACCCCAATGCGCGAGCGCGTCCCATTCGCCAGTCATCGATAGGCGGCGATCCGGCGAGTCGCGGCGGCGAGCGTGGGGTCTTCGCCCGGCGCGAACATCGGTTTGGGCGACAGCAACGCGATCTTGGTCGAGATGGCGCTGGCGCGCACCAACGCGAAGATTTCGTACCAGTCGAATCCCTCGGCGCTACAGCCGAACCGAGCCAACGCCTCGGCGCGGGTACCGAATCCGGGCACCGAGAGTCCGGTGAGATCCTGGCCGACCTGGTCGAGCGCCGTCACCCACGCGATGTCCATCTCGCGGGGGCCGGCGCTGACCATGTCCCAGTCGAGAACGGCCTTCGGCGTGAGCGTGTCTTCGTCGTAGACGATGTTGCCGAAGCGCACGTCGCCCCACAGCAACACCGGTTCGGGCTCGGTGGCCAGCGGTGCGTGGGCGCGGCACCACGCGAGCGCGTCGCGGAGGGCGGCGGGCGCGTCGCCCATCCAGTCGACGTAGTCGGCCCAGTAGTCGAGTTCGGCTGCGAGCCCGATCCGCACGCCGTCCACGATCGGCTCGCGGTGGATCGCGGCGATCACGTCGATGGTCGACTCCCACACGCGCCGACGCGCTGCGTCGTCCGGCAGCGACTTCAGCCACGGGTCGAGCGGGGTGAAGTCGTTGGGGATCGCGCCGGCGACAAAGGGCATACGCATCGCGCCGTCTTCGAATGTCGCCGGCCGCGGCGTTGGAACGTCGCGCAACGCGTTGATCACGCGGGTCTGTAGCTCGAGGTCGTAGACGGGAAAGATTCCCCCGTCGCGGCGCGGCCGGCGCAGGACGGTGTCGCCGTCGATCTCGATCTCGCAGGAGTGGCTCACATGAAGCTCGCGTCTTCGGTGAGGCCGGCGTCGGGATGCGGGCCCGAGAAGATGGTCTGCATGTTGCCGACACCTACGGCGCCGCCGACTGGGTCCTCGACGCGCACGAGGTTGTCGCGAATCTGGTGGATGCGGCGCGCCGTCGCCGGGTCGGTGCAATCCGCGATGTGCTCGCCGTCGACGTGCAACTCGCCGCGGTCCTCACCGTGCCAGTGGCCGTCGAAGCCGAAGTAGAGGCCCGTGCCGAGGTGGAACCCGGTGTCACCGAGTGCGGTAACGGTGAGCGGCCGCGCCGACCCGTCGGTCATCGTCGCGTGCAGAACCGCTCCGCGGAGCCGGCGCGTTGGGTCGTCGACCTCGTAGGTCGGCACCAGCGAGGCGAACGCCTCGCGCGTGCCGTCGCCGTGTTCGATGCCACCCATCAGCTCGGCGCGATCGAAGTCACCCATCGCGTGGCGTTGGTAGAAGACGTGGATGCCGTAACCCTGCATCAGGATCGGCGACCAGATCACCGTGCTCGTCACATTCGCCATATGAGGCGTCTCGTTTTCGGGCTTGCCCACCATCCGGCGGTTGCCCCACGAGTGGTCCCGCGTCGACACCGAGTTGGCGCCGGTCAACTCGTGGCGCACGCCGTCGACGGCGATCCACCCTTCGGCCGTGCCGATGTGGTGGTAGCGCGTCAAGCCCTTCTCGAAGCTCGACGCGTCTTCGCGCGCGGCGGGCACCGCGCCACGAAAGATCCATTCGAAACTGATCGGCACCACGTCGTTCTCGGCGAGCGCGAACCGCACCGTGTGTAACGGGTCCAGCACTTCGTACGTGATCGGACCGACCGACAACCGATCGTCACCCGACAGTCGCCGCGACGCGCGCACCGTCCACTGTTCCTTGCCGCGCGACACGCCGGCGTACGCGTCGAGCACGTTGCGGTTGGCGTACTTGCCCATCCCGAACGCCGCCTGAATCGAGCCGTCCGCCAGCGCCGCCATCGCGCACACCTTCTCGGTCCACGACGGGTCGTCCGTGCTCGGGTGGTCGAACGCCTCGTCGGCAGGAAGCAACACGACGGCCGAGCCTACGGTCGGCGCGTTGGCGCCGCCGTCGCCGTCGGCGTCAGAGCGAAAACGCGACGGGCGCCCGCGTCGGCGCGCCATCGCCGTGGCGGCGTCCGTCGGCGTCAGAGCGAACCCGCGACGGGGCGCCCGCACTCGGCGCGGCGCCGCCGTGTCCGTCGGCGTCAGAGCGAAAACGGGGCGCGTGCCCGCGCTCGGCGCGCCCATCGCGGTGGCGCCGCACTGTCCGTCGGCGTCAGAGCGAAAACGCCGCGAGCGTTTGCGGGCGCCGGCACGCCTGCGAGAGCAATTCGCTCTGACGCCGACTGGGAGTGACCGGCCGATGTTTTTGGAGCCGAGGACGAGCGCCGTCAATCGGGTCGAAATTGGCGCGGGGCGCGGCGCCCGAATCCCCAATTCGCTCTGACGCCGACGGGCAGCGACTTGCCAACCGTTGGAGCGGACGAGCGGCGCCGTCATTCGAGGTCGTCGTTGGCGCCCGCCGCAGCGTCACTGCGTTGCTGGCGGCGTGGGACGGTGTCGCCGGCGGCGTACGCGGCGACACGCTCGCGCATGTAGATCAACGTCGTGCGCGGCACGCGGCCCGCCTTGTATTTCCCGCGACCAGCTCGATGGACGCGGCCTTTGCGAACCTCCCAGCGCAGCGCGTCCGACAACGTCTTGTGGGGCGCACGGCCGAGCGGGATCCCCATCGCGGCGAGGGCCGCCGCCAGTTCCGTCAGCGTCAGCGGGGCGCCGTCGGCCACGGCAAGCGCAACCACCGCCGCAGCCCGCACGCGATAACCGAGGAACTTGTTCACCCGCCGCAGTATGGCGACGGGGTGTTGCGCTCAGAACAAGTACTCGAAGTGCTGCACTTCGAACAGCAACGGGAGCCGGTAGCCGACGTAGAACGAGTGCAAGTTGAGCGCGCCCACGTACTCCTCGACCTTCGACTCGATCAGGTGCACGGCGTCGGGCTCCTTCTGCTTCCACGCACGCGCGCGTTCGAGGACCGCATTGAAATCGTCGACGGACGACACCGACATGCCCACGTGGTCGAGGCGCGGCGCCCGCATCGGATCGTCTTCGGCGATGAGGAACACGAACTGCTCGTGGTGGTGGGCGCGCAGCACAAGCTGCTTGCGATCCTTCGTGAGGTCTTCGTACTCCTCGAAGCCGAACACGTCGCCGTAGAACTCCTTGATGGCGTCGCGTCCTTCGGCGTCGAGACTGTCGGCGGGCACCGACATCGCGATGTGGTTGAAGCGCGGCGGCTTCGTGAACGCAGGACCGGTCATGGCTTTACCAACACCTTTCCGGCGATGCGGCCTTCGGCGAGGCCCTTCATCGCGTCGAGTAGTTCGTCGAGGCTGACGTGCCCCGGTTCGAGGAGCGCGTCGATCGGCATTTGCCCCGACGCCAGCAACTGGAGCGCCCGTTCGAAGCCGTCGCGGTCGTAGGTGAACGCTCCCGTGATGTTGACCTCGTTCAGCAGGATGCGGTTGGGATCGAACTTCGGCTGTGCCATCCCGGCGCCCACGAGCACGAGCCACCCGGCGCGCTTGAGTTGCGCCAACCCGGCCTCCATGGCCCGCCCGTGACCTGAGCACTCGAGCACGACGTCGACCGCTCCGTCGACGACCAGTCCGGGCTCGGCGATCGACGGAACGACCAACTCGTCGGGTGTGACCACGCGCGTGGCGCCGACCGCCGCCGCGATCTCGCGCCGGATGGGCGACGGCTCGCTGCACGTGACGTCGTCGACGCCCTGCGCCCGCAACGCGGCGATCGTCAAGGCGCCGATCGGACCCGCACCCATCACCATCACGGACGCGCCCGGCGTCACCTTGCCCTGGGTGATGCCGTGCAGCGCGACCGCCAGCGGTTCCGCGAGAGCAGCGGCACGCGGATCGAGCCCGTCGGGCATCGGCAGGACTTCGGTCGCCCGCGTCTTCTTGTAGGTGGCGAATCCGCCCTGCTCGGGGACGGTCCCCGGCGTGTCGCGCGCGGCGCACAGCGACGGCCGCCCGGCGCGGCAGGCGTCACACTCGCCACAGCGCACCGTCGGCCCGCCGACCACGACGTCGCCGACCTTCCATTGCGTCACCGCGCTGCCGACCGCCGCGATCGTGCCGACCCACTCGTGGCCTTCCCACGTCCCTTTGCGGCCCCAGCCGTCGAGCACCATGTGCAGATCGCTGCCGCACACTCCGCACAAGTCGACTGCGACAAGAACGTCGTCGTCGCCCACCTCGGGCGTCGGTACTTCTTCGACGGACAACTTGCCCGGGCCTCCACCGAGAACTGCGGCTTTCATGACACCAACTTTGTCGCGGCGCGGTGGGCCAGCGCGGCAAGAGTGAGCGTCGGGTTGTAACCGGCCGAGGTCACGAACACCGACGAGTCGCAGACGTACACGTTGTCGACGTCCCACAGATGCTGGTCGGGCGACACCACCGAAACCCGCGGATCGGTACCCATGCGCGCCGTACCCATGACGTGACGCGACTCCGGCGGCTCGTCACCGCGCGGCGAGGTCGCCGAGAACGCCGCCGTCGCGCCCGCGTCTTTCATCACGCGCTCGTGCAATTCGGCCGCGTATGCCGACGCGACGAGTTCGTGCTGATGCGGCACGTACGTCACGCGGCCCGCCGGGAATCCCCACGCGTCGCGCACACTCGAGTCGAGTTCGACGCGATTCGTCGCCTGCGGCAAATCCTCGCCCTGCATCGTGAACGCCCACAGCCGACGGCGCAGCGCGCTGTCCTGCATCGACGGGAGATGATGTTCGCCGCGGCCGTAGTTC
Source organism: Actinomycetota bacterium (assembly GCA_041166405.1). Taxonomy (GTDB): domain Bacteria; phylum Actinomycetota; class Acidimicrobiia; order Acidimicrobiales; family JACCXE01; genus JACCXE01. Next base: position 63,517 of record JBEEFV010000008.1, read on the forward strand.
AACGCCTCGCTGATCGGGTGCTGACCCGCTCCGTGCTCAGTGGTGCCGCCGCGCACCCACGCCAGACCGGCGTCGGCGGCGACCTTGCGCAGTTCCGGTGTGTCGATCATCAGGTCGTCGTGCAGATGCGTGACGGAGCGGCCGCGCTCGCCGCCGGTGTCGACGTCGAAGATGCCGACGGTGAACGTCTGGTAGTGGTACGTGAGATAGCGGCCGACGTTGTCGCCGCCGAGGCCGTTGCGCAGCAGCAGACGCGGCGTCTCGAACGCGCCGCCGGCGACGACGACGACGCGCGCCGTCACCTCCACCACCGCCGGATCGGGGTACTCCGTCAAATCCAGGTACCGCACGCCCGTCGCCTTCTTGCCGCTCCCGTCGCGCACGATCTCGGTGACGTAGGCGTCGCTGCGCAGATCGAGCCGTCCCGTCTGCAGCGAGCGCTGCAACGCAGAGATCGGATCGCCCTTGGCGTGGATCGGACAGCCGTAACCGCCGCAGTAGCCGCAGTCGACGCACGGCGGCCGCCCGTCGTAGTCGACGGAGTTCACGCCGGTCGGTGCGCGATACGGGTGCAGTCCGAGACGCGACGCCGCGGCGCCCGACACGAGCGCGAACGGCATGTCGTCGCCCGGTGGCATCGGGAACGGATCACGGCGCGGCGCCGCGAACGGGTTCGTCGCTTCCCCGGCGACGCCCAACGACTTCTCGACGGCCGCGTAGTGCGGTTCGAGCTCGTCGTATCCGAACGGCCAGTCCTCGACCAACGCGCCGTCGATGGCGCCCCGCGCCGAACGCAGCGCGAAGTCCTCTTCACGAAAGCGCGGCAGCTTGGCGTCGGCGTGCACGCCACCGCCGCCAACGGTCGACGGCAGGTTGTTCACCTCGCCGACCGTGTCGCGGTACACACGTGGTTCGAGCATGGGGTCCGGGCCCAACAGGAAACGACGCGTCTGCGCGATCTCGTCGTTGGTGAAGTGGCGACGGAACTCGTACGGCGCGGCGGTGTCGATCAGGTGATTGCGCCCCTTCTCGAGCATCACCACCGACCACCCCGCCGCGGTCAACACTTCCGCGGTCGTGGCGCCGCCGGGGCCCGAGCCGATGACGACGGCGTCGCAATCAGTCATGGGGCGGAAACATCGGTGCGGGAAAGTTGATCCGCTGCCAACCACCTTGATCGTGGTTGCCGCCGTAGACGGGATCGCCGTAGGTCGCCTCGCACGCGTGCGCGAACAGCACCCGTCCGTCGCCCGGCGCGTGCTCGCGCCGAGTCACCCGGTCGTAGACCTCTCGCCACGCCGCGATGCGCTCGCGCCACGCGTGCTCCTCCCACGGACCCAGTTCCAACCACCCGGACGGGCCCGCCCAGATGCGCGGCGGGTCGTAGGTGAACGCAGTCAGCAACCCTTCGACGTAGTCCACAGCACCCAATTCGGACGCACCGGGCACAAGGTCGTCGAGCGCGGCAGCAACCGCGTTACGTTCATCGGAGTTCCACAAGCCCGCCAAGTTCCCTAGATTTCCCGCAGCTAACATTGGCGTCAACTTTCAGGGAGGGGGATTTGTGGCTGGAAGTGTCCGGCGCTCAGCGCGCCGAGTGTTTTTGGCGCTCGCGGGAACAAGCCTCCTCCTCGCGTTCGTCGCGCCATCGGTCGGCGCGCAGACCGGCGACGACGACGTACCGCCGCCCGAAGTGTGGGGCGCCAACGCGTCGGCCCGAGCCGTGTCGGTCAACCTCGACCGGGCCGGCCTGCTCCCGGTTCCCGACGTGTTCAACTTCATCGCGCTCGACGGCGCCGGCGAGTACGGCTCGAGCGGACAGCAGACGCGCGCGTCGCTGCTGTTTCCTGGCAACGGCGTCCTCCTCGGACCGAGCCTGGCGTGCGGCACCTTCGGCGGATCGTTCCCGTCGCAGTTCAAGCCGATCCTCGACACGTGCCTCAAGTACAACTATCCGCTGACGGTTTTCGCCGACTCGTTTACGCCCGACGCGTCGACCAACGGCGGCCTCGCTCTCGGCACGCCCGGCAACGACGTCCAAGCCGACGCCACCGTCGCCCGCGCCCATGCGAGCGTGGAGAGCGCCAAGACCGACGCGGTGCTTTCGGACCTGCGCGTGCTCGGGATCCCGCCGTTCGGCCCCGTCGCCATCCCGGGCAGCAGCCAGCTGAAGCTCGACACGTCGATCGTCGACGTCGACCACGGCACGAGCCGCACCGACCAGCACACGGTCAAAGGCGGCCTGCTGACCGATTCGAAGGTGACGCTGTCGGGCATCAAGCTCGTCGGCGGCCTCATTCAGATCAAGTCGCTGACGTCGGAGTCGAAGGTGACCGACGACGCCAACGGCAAGCGCACCGCCAATGCGACGTTCCAGGCATCGGGTGTCACGGTCGCCGGTGTCCCGGCGACGATCACGAACAAAGGCCTGGAGCTGAGCCAGCCGAACGCCGCGATCAACAGCGTCCTGAAGGCGCTGAGCATCACGGTTACCGCGATGCCGACCGAAGAAACCATCGGCAAGGCAGACGGCGCGGCGAGGGCAAACGTCGGCGGCATCATCGTGTCGATGGCCCGCGACGTCGAGGGTCTACCGGCCGTAAAGGTTCCCGACCCGAGCGGTCAGATCCCGGTCAACAACGTCGACCTGAACGGCGTGTACACGCTCACCGTGCAGCTCGGGTTGACGGGCGTGCTGGGCTCGGCCGCGAACTACGGCAGCGACGAAGACCTGACCGGCGGCGTCGACGACGCGCTCGGCACCGACGTCAGCGGCGACTTCTCCGACAGCGGCGGGGGCTTCGACAACTCGGGATCGTTCAGTGGCGACAATCAGGCGCTCGGTCTAGCCCCGTCGTCGCATGGCACGCCGTCGCAAAATCCAACGCTCGTCCGCAGCGTCGCCGACACGTTCGGCGGCCGGCTCGGCTTCCTGTACCTCGCTTTGATGTTCACCGTGCTGGCGTTGTGCATCGCGCCGCGCCTCGCCGTCTCCGCCCGCCTTCCCGGACCAAAGGAATGATCGCCAATGCCGGCTGACGAACTGAACGACGATCCGGATCCGCGCGTGTTGTGGGGCTGGATCGGCAAGGCGCTGCGGCCCTACGTCGGCTGGATCCTGATCGGCGTGGGAGCGATCCTCATGCTCGCCGGCTACATGGGCGTGTCGCGCGAAGCGCTGCCCGCCAAACAGATTCCGTATCTCGTCAGCGGCGGCATCGGCGGCATCTTCTTCGCCGTCCTCGGCGCGTACTTCCTCGGCACGCAGGAGATGCGCAACGACAGCGGTCGCCTCGATCGTCTCGAGCACATGGTCGAAGAGCTGCACAGCGCGCTGCTGACCCGCGCCGACGCACCGCAGCTCACAAACGGCTCACGCGCGGCGGCCGCCGAAGAGAAGACGGCGCCGGCGCGGAAGGTGGTGGTCGTGCCCGGTGGGCAGTTGTTTCACCGAACCGACTGCGCAGTCGCCGAAGGCAAGTCGGCGACGGAGCTGACGCCGGCCGCAGCGCGCAAGCGAGGCATGCGTCCGTGCCCCACCTGCGTGCCTGCTGTCTAACGCGTGTACTACGTCCAGGTTTCGCTGCTCGGCATCATCTTCGGCAGCTACTACGCGCTTTCGGCGACGGGCATCGTCGTCACTTATCAGGCGACGGGCGTGTTCAACATCGCCCACTTCGCGATCGCACTCCTCGCGGGGTATCTCGGCTGGGAGTTGAGCGGCGTCATGGGACTGCCGCTCGTGCTCGTCGTGCCGATCGTGTTGTTGATCTGTGGCCCGGGCCTCGGCCTGGTCCTCGAGCGCGTCGTGTTCCGCCCGCTACAACGCCGTAAGGCGTCGAGTTCCGAGAAACTGGTCGCGGCGCTCGGCATCACCGTCGTGTTGCTCGCCGTGATCAACCAGACGTGGGGGCCCGGCGTGCAGGGCAGCAACAAAGAGCCCGTGCCGCGGCTGTTCGCGCTCCATCCCTTCACGTTCGCGTCGCTGACCTTCGACACCGAACAAGTCGGATTCCTGGTGACGACGTTCATCGTCGCGGGATTGCTGTACCTGTTGTTCCGCCGCACGTTCCTCGGCACGTCGATCCGTGCGGTGGTCGACCGGCGTGAGCTCGCGGAGCTCGCCGCCATCGACGCCAACCGCGTGTCGCAGGCGGCGTGGACCATCGGCTGCACGCTGGCAGCCATCACCGGGCTGATCATCACGCAGGGAACCCTCGAGCCGGTGAAGATCATCTTCTTCGGGATCGAGACGTTTTCCGTCGCCGTCGTGGCGCGGCTCACCAGCGTCCCGAAGGCGATCCTCTACGGCCTCGGTCTCGGCCTGCTGCAAGCGCTGCTGCGCGCGTTCCACCCCTTCGGTGCCGACAACAACTGGGCCGAGACCTACACCGCCATCGTCATCAACCTGTCGAGCATCCTGCTGTTCGGCGCGCTCGTCGTGTTCCGCCGCCTCGACGAAGTCGGTGCGTCCGAAGCCGCGGGCCCCGGTCTCGTGCAAGGAAATCTCGGAGGTCGCCGCCTGACTCCGGCCGGCGCGACCGTCGGCGTCTTGCTCAGCGCCGGCGCGTTGGTGTCGCCGTTCTTCCTCGGTTCGGCCGATCTACGCCTGGCGCAGATCGCGCTCGCACTCGTCGTGATCTTCACGTCGATCGTCTGCATCACCGGTTTCTCGGGACACCTCACGCTCGGCCAGGCGTCGATCGCCGGCGTGGGGGCGTTCTTCACCGCCCGCGCCGCCAACGGGCTGCACTTGCCCGTGCTGCTGGCGATGCTGTTCGGCGGACTGATCGCTTTGCTCGCCGGCTTGCTCGCCGGGTATCCGGCGCTGCGCCGCAAGGGTCTGTTCCTCGGGCTCACCACGCTCGGCCTGGCGCTGATCATCGACCGCTTCGTCTTCAACGCCCGGATGTTCAAGGGCGGCCCCGGTGGACTGACCGTCGAGCGCCCGACGTTGTTCGGCTTGAACCTGACGGGCGACCGCGCCTTCTTCTTCTTCGAAGCCGCCGTCGTCGCGCTTTGCCTGTTGCTGGCGCGCAACCTGCGCAGCGGGCGCCTGGGACGCGTTCTGGCGGCGATGCGCGACTCGGAAACCGCGGCGCAGTCGATCGGCATCAACCTGCGCCGAGCGAAGCTGTTCGTGTTCGGCGTGTCGTCCTTCATGGCCGGTATCGGCGGCGCGCTGATGGCGCAGTCGGGGAACAACTGGGACAACAACGCGTTCAACCCCGTGCTGGGGCTGTTCTGGTTCGTGGCCGTCGTCGTGTGCGGCGTCTCGAGCCTGGGCGGAGGCGTGCTGGCGGCGGTGCTGTACATCCTGATTCCGCACATCCTCGGCCGCGACATCCAAAGCGCCATCGGCCTGTTCGGTATCGGCGCCGTCTTCCTCGGTCAACTTCCCGGCGGACTCATCGCGCAACCGATACGTATCGCGCAGTGGTTCCGCAGCCGAGTCGGCGAAGAGTTCCGCACGGCGCGGGTACCCGCGCCCGAACCCGAACCGCTGCCCGAACCGTCGCCGTTCGCCGAGAAAGTGCTGCACGAGGTCGCGCAATGACCCCGTCGACAGAGTGCGTGCTTCGGGCAGAGGAGATCACCGTCCGCTTCGGCGGGCTCACGGCGGTGTTGGACGTGTCGCTCGAAGTCGAGTCGGGCGCGGTGACGTCGCTGATCGGACCGAACGGCGCCGGCAAGACGACGACGTTCAACGCGCTCACCGGTCTCAACACCCCCGACAGCGGGCGTGTGTTCCTCGGCGAGCGCGACGTGACGCGCATGGCGACACACGAGCGCGCGTCGCACGGCATGGCGCGCACGTTCCAGCGCCTCGAGATCTTCACCGGCATGAGCGTGCGGGAGAACCTGCAAGTCGCTGCCGAGGCGACGACGCCGGGGCGGACGTTCACGGGCATCTTCCGCTTCCGTGAACTTCCCGAACCCGGCGTGCGCGCCACGGTCGACGAGGTCGTCGAACTCGTCGGGCTCGGCGACATGCAACACCGCGTCGCCGGTTCCTTGTCGACGGGCGCACTGCGTCTCGTCGAGTTGGGACGCGCGTTGTGCACCGCGCCAACGGTGCTGCTGCTCGACGAGCCGTCGAGCGGTCTCGACGAAGAGGAGACCGACGCGTTGCAGCGCGTGCTCAAGGACGTCGCCGACAGCGGCGTTGGCATCCTGCTCGTCGAGCACGACGTCGACCTGGTGATGGCGTTGTCGCAGCACATCTACGCGCTCGACTTCGGTCAGGTGATCGCCACCGGCACGCCCGCGGAGATCGCCAAGAACCAAGCGGTGCGCGAGGCCTACCTGGGCACGCTCGACGAGGAGGCCGCCTCGTGACCCACGCGCTGGAACTGCGCGACGTGCGCGCCGGCTACGGACGCATCGAGGTGCTGCACGGCGTGTCGATCGACGTGCCCCACGGCGCAGTCGTCGCCCTGCTGGGCCGCAACGGCATGGGCAAGACGACGACGCTGCGGGCCATCTCCGGCACGATCCCGTGCACGTCGGGCTCGATCCGCCTGGAAGGCCGCCGCATCGACGGGCGGCGCGCGTCGACGATCGCCGCGCGTGGTCTCGTGCTTGTACCCGAAGGCCGCGGCGTGTTCCCCGGGCTGACCGTGCGCGACAACCTCGCCATCGCCCACCGCAGCGGCGGCAAGAGCGCCGGCGAGTGGGACGCCTTCCTCACGGCCGTACAAGGCGCCTTCCCGGTCTTATGCGAGCGCCTCGACCAGAACGCCGGCCTGCTCTCAGGCGGCGAGCAACAGATGCTCGCCATCTCGCGCGCGCTGGCGGGCGACCCGTCGCTGCTGATGTTCGACGAGTTGTCGATGGGCCTGGCGCCGATCATCGTGGACCAACTGATGGACCGCGTCGCCAAGCTGCGCGACGAGGGCCGCACGATCGTGCTCGTCGAGCAGTACCTCACCCACGCGCTGAAACTCGCCGACCTCTGCTACGTGCTCGCCAAAGGTCGCGTCGAATGGGTCGGCGAACCCGGCGAGCTCAAGAACACCCGCATCGACGCACTTCTGTAAAGGAAGCCGGTTAGTTGCCTTGCTCGAGGGCGGGCGTCAGGAACTGGTAGGCGTCGGGAACGCAGTAGGGGAAGCCTGACGTCGCTTCGGTCCAGCCGCCCTTGGCGTCGAGCCAGCGCGAGATGGTGAAGCAGTCCTCGATGCGCGTGGCCGACGGATCCTTCTTGCCCCAGTCGAGGCCGACGTCGATGCCGTCGCCTTTCCAGTTCTTCAGCCCGTTGAGGTAAGCGACGAACCCCTTGCGCGTCGGCGCCGCCGTGTCGGCGTAGCTCTTGAAGAGGTTGCCCATCATCCACGCCTCGAGCGCCCACTGGTGCAGCGGGAGGTTCGGCTGATAGCGGGCGTAGGCGTCGCGGAACTTCGCGATCTCCGGCACCGACGTCTGTTGGTAGTTGAGCGTCTGGCCGGGGATGAACACGATGTTGCGGCACGTGTCGTTGTAGTCGGTGCCGACGCGGCCACCCATCGACACGATCGTCGACACCTTGGCCTTCGGCTTGAAGTTGCGCCGCGCCATGGCGTCGCACAGCTTGCGGTTGGCGCCGTCGTCCATAGCGTCGAACACGATCTCGGTGCCCTTGCGCTGCATGTCGGCGACGGCCTCGTCGAAGCTCGGCGCGGCGAACGACACGATGTGGATGTCGGCCTCCGAATAGCCCTCCATCTGGAGACCCTTCTGCATGAAGCCGCCGGCCTGCTTCGACTCGTCGATGTCGTAGGCGAACACCGCCGCCTTCGTCAGGCCCATGTTCTGCTTGAACCAGCGGTAGATGCCCGACGTGTTCACGAGCTGGCCCTTGTAGCCGACGTTCTTGCCGTCGCGTGCGTAGCCGTTCTGGTACACGCTGAACATCGTGGGGTAGCGAGCGAAGCTGTTGGTGATCGGCTCGCCGATGACGGGGATCTCGTGGTCGGCGAGGTACTGCGCCGAGCCGCCGAAGGAGCGGCTGTTCGTGCCGATGAGCGCGAACACCTTGTCCTTCTCGACGAGTTGTTGCGCGCACGCGAGATCCCGGTTGCGGTCCTCACGGTCGTCGCAGGTCTTGAGCACGACTTGCCGGCCGCGGATGCCGCCGTGGGCGTTGATGTACGCCGTCCACGCGCGCATGCCACGAGCCGTCGGCGCGAACGCGTCGCCGAGCACGCCGTTCTCGGCGACGATCGTGCCGATAGCGATCGTCTTCTCGGTGACGCCGACGTCCGACGCCTTGTTCGGGCCCTCGTCCTTCGATCCCGTCGACGTATTGCCACCGCCCCCACCGCTGCCGATGGCGACGTTGCCGTTGCTGCCCGACACTTCCGTGCCGGTTGTGGTGTCGGTGGTGTCGCCCTCGGTGCCGGTGATGTCGCCGGTGTTGCCGTTGCCGCGCGCGGCGACGCGTTGCGTCGCCGAATTCTGGAACGCCGAATCAGGCAACCGCGTACCGCACGCCGCGAGCAGCGTGAGCGCGCCGAAGACAACCAAAACATTCTTCAATTTCATGGATTCTCCCGAATGAACTTGTAGACCCCAGCCATGTTCTTGTTGACCTTCTCCGGCAGCGGATTGACCGTCGCCCCCATCGCGCGTGTTCCCCACACGATCTTGGCGGTGCGCTCCGCCAGTGCGGCGTTGTGCAGAGCTTTGTCGGGCGTCGCACCACACGTCACCAATCCGTGATTGGCGACGAGCGCCGCGCCGCGGTCGGCGAGCTTCGACGCGACCTCGTCACCGAGTTCGGCGCTGCCGGTGAGCTTGTACTCACAGCACGGCACGTCGCCGCCGAGATACACGACGACCTCCTCGATCACCGCGGGGATCGGCTCGTGCGCCAGCGCGAACATCGTGCAGTACACGGCGTGCGTGTGGATGACGCATCCCAGCTCGGGATACAGCCGCAGCGCCGAGAGGTGCAGGTCCTTCTCCGTCGTCGGCGAGCGGTGGCCCTCGACGACGTTGCCGTCCATGTCGACGACGACGAGGTCCTCCAGCGTCATCGTGTCGTACGGGATCGACGACGGCGACATCACCACGAGGCCGCCGTCGAGGCGCCCGGAGATGTTGCCGCTCGTGCCTTCGACAAGGCCGTCGGCGAGCATCTTCTTGGCGGCCGCCAGGATGGCTTCCTTGGTCGTGGTGGGCGACGTCTTGGCCTGACTGGTTTCATTTCCTATGGCAGTCATCGGGACAGAACCTCCGGGTTCACAATGTTGGCCGGTTGTTCGCCGCGAAACAGCGCGGCCAGCCCGTCGGCCATGAGGGTGGTGTGATTGGTCTCGGTGTCGTAGGTGGCGCCGCCGATGTGCGGGGCCACGACGACGCCGGGCAGGGACAGCAGCGGGTGGTCAACGGCGATGTTCTCGCCCTCGAAATGGTCCAACCCAGCGCCGATGACGTTGCCCTTCTGGAGCGCGGCCACGAGCCCGTCGAGGTCGTGGAGGCCGGCGCGGGCCGAGTTGATGAAGATCGACCCGTCCTTCATCGCCGCGAACCGCTCTTTCGACATCAGCCCTGCGGAATCGGGGGTGACGGCGGCGTGCATCGAGACGACGTCGGCCTCGGCGACAAGGTCGTCGACGCTGTGCGTGGCGTCGGGCGCGAACGGATCGGCGGCGATGACCTTCATGCCAAGACCTTCGAGGCGCCACTTGGTGGCGCGACCCACAGCGCCAAGACCGATCAGGCCCGCGGTGCGGCCGGCGAGTTGCCACGCCCGGAACCGCTGGTACGGGATCGTGCCGTCGCGGTACGTCTGACCTTCGCGCACGTCGATGTCGGCCTGGCGCAAGTGACGGTTGACCGCGAACAGGAGCGCGACGGTCATCTCGGCGACGGCGTCGGCGTTGCGACCGGGCGCGCGCAGCACCGGGATGCCAGCGGCGGTGGCGCCGGCGACGTCGACGTTGGTGGGATCACCGCGCGTCGAGCCCACGGCGCGCAGCGGCAACTCGAACACCGGGCCTTTGCACGAGTCGGCCTCGCAGATGAGCACGGTCGCGCCGACCTCCTTCGCCTTCTCGGCGAGCTTCTCGGAGTTGAAGAGGCGCAGCGGGTTGTGGTCGATCCAAGGATCGACGATGAGTTTGCCGAGCGATTCGAGCGTGGCGACGCCCGGTCCGCGCAACGGAGCGGTCGAGTAGATGACCTCGCTCATCGAGACTGGGCCCTCGCCCGCGCGGCGACGGCCGCAAGGTCCGCCGGGTAGGTCTTGGCTGCGAACAGCATGACGATGCCTCCTATGGCAAAGGTGGGGGTGAAGGCCGCCAAAGATTTCGTGAGGCCGTAGCGATCGGCGACGACGCCGACGAAGAAGGGCGCGGTCGCCGAGAGCGCGCGCACGATCGAGCGAATGGCGGCGGCGCGACCGCGCAGCTCGCCGGGCACGACGTCGGACGTGAGCGCTTCGCTCGGCGCGACCGGAGCCGTCAGGCAGAAGCTGCCGAAGAACATCAACAAGGCCGCCACCTTGAGCGAGTGGCTCAACAGACCGGGCAGCATGAACACGCTTGCGAGGATCGACGACACCGCGGTCACGTAGACCCGCGCGTTGAGGACGCCGCGGCGCAGCAACCAGTCGGCGATCTCGCCGCCGAGCACGAGGCCGAGCGCCGCACCCGCGCCGATCGCCGCCGCGGCGCCGCCCGCCGCGGTGGCGGACAGCTTGAAGTGCTGCTTGAAATATTCGATGCCCCACACGCCGAGCGCGGAAAGGAGGAAGCCCGAGATCGTCAACGACATCAAGCCGAACCACATCGACTTGATCTTCACCAGCTGGCGCATCACGTCCATCCACGACGCGTCGTCGTAGGAGTGGTCGACAGGATGCTCTTCGTCGAAGAACGTCTCCTCGTAGTGAAACGCACGGTCCTGCGCGCCGCGTTCGGGTTCGGGCAGGCGCGTCAGCAGCAGGATCGAGACGATGCCGAACGGGATCCACATCCAGAACGCGCTGCGCCAGCCGAAGTTGTCGACGAGCACACCGGAGAGTCCGAGGCCGAGGAGTCCTCCGAGCGCACCACCGAGTTGGTACCGGCCCATCATGCGGGCGCGTTTCTCGACGGCGTAGAAGTCCGACATCAGCGAGAAGCTCGCGGGGCCATTGGCTTCCACCGCGCCGACGCCCAGTCGCGTGAGGAACAACAACGCAAAGCTGGGCGCGATCGCACCGAGGCCCATGCAGCTCGTCCAGATGATCATTGCGATCACGAGCAACGCGCCGCGCTTCCAACGGTCGGCGAGCGCGCCAATCGGCATGCCGCCCACCACTCCCACCAACACCATCGCGGCGGCGAGGCCACCGAGCATCGTGTCGCTCACGCCGAAGTGGCCCTTGATGCCGTGCAACGCTTGCGCCAGCGACTGCTTTTCGCCCTGCTCGAGCGTGAGCGTGGACGCGAGCGCGATGACGGGGTACGCCCCGTACTTCTTGACTGCTCGCGATGCCCCCGCCTCGATGGTCATCTATTCGTTCGGCAATTCGACTTCGGCAGTGGCTTTGCACATGACGGCGTCGTCCTGGTTGCGCATCTCGAGCTTGATCTTCACGAGGTGGCGGTGCCGGCGCGCCGTGTACTTGTCGACGACTTCGCCCGTGATGAACGTGGCGTCACCGGTGAAGGCGGGGTTGCGGTACTGCGCGGAGCTCTCGGTCACGAAGCCCCACTCGCCGGCCCACGCCGCGACGTAGTCGATGACCCACGCCCCCATCGACGCGCCGTACCCGTAGCCCCGCGGCATGCCCACGTGTTCGGCCCAGCGCGGCTGGAGGTGGCCGCGCGACGGGCCGTAATACGCGCCGTCGGTGAGCTCGGGATTCACCCGCTCCATTTTCTTGTCGCCCTCGAAGCCGGCCATCTCTTTCGTGTAGCCGAGCTCCTCGGCGCGCACCGTCGTCGGGCCCTTGGCCATGCCACCCCAGGTCGTCATCGGGTAGGCGCGCCACTCCGTGGTGAAGCTGGCGAGGCTATGCGGGCCCAGCACGTTCTCAGCCAGCTGGTCGCCGACGTTGACCGAGTCCCACAACCGCTTTTCGTGGCGCAGAGACTGGATCTGGTCGATGAACTTGAGCTTGCGCTCTTCGAGTTCGGCGAGTTGCTCGTCGGACCACTCCGGATCCTTGGCCTCGTTGAACATCTTCTTCTCTTTGGCCTCACGCACCTGGTACCGGATCGCAGTGCTGCGCTGCATCGCGACGCGTTCGCCCTTCTGGTTGATGTAGAGCGTGTCGCCGCGCTGGAAGCACGTCGGCCCGGCGAAGCCCGTGTTCGTGACCTTGTAGTCGTACGGCATGCGATGGCACACGAGGTGATCGCCGGGGTAAATGCGCGGGCCGAAGAACCACCAGTCGTCTCCACCAAAGATGAGATGGCTGTTCGGGATCTTGCCGACCTGCGCCGGTGAGCACCCGTGGCTCGTATCGCACGCCACTGTGAAACTCTGCGGCGCGACGATCGTGCCGAAACGCGACTCGGCGGCCCACTCCGCGCTGTAGTGCAGGGGGTTCGGGTAGTGCATGCCCTGCACCCACCGGCGAATGTCGTTGACGGCGACGGGCTCGGTCAGCTCTCCCGGCTCCATGGGCACGCCCATCCAGCGGTCGAGGTCCGAGCAGTCCAAGGTTTCTTCGGTCACAGTCTCTCCATCACGAGCGCGATGAGTTCGTCATCGCGCACTTTGGTCTCGCTCTTCGTCATCGGGATCTCGCCGTCTTCGAAGAACAGCACTTGCTTGGGCACCTTGTAAGACGCGACGCGTTCCTTGAGGAAGTTCTGGATGTCGGCTTCCGTCGCCTCGCCCTTGAGGACGATGCAGGCGACGACGCGTTCGCCGAGGCGGTCGTCGGGCACGCCGACGATGCGGGCGAGCTTCACGGCGTCGTTGGCGCGCAGCGCCACTTCGAGTTCGGCGGGGCTGACGTTGGCGCCGCCCGTCTTGATCATCTCGGTCTTGCGGCCTTCGAACACGAGGTTGCCGGCGTCGTCGACGCGACCGACGTCGCCGGTGTGGAAGAACCCGTCGTCGTCGAGGCACTCCGCTGGCGTCTTGCCGACGTAGTGCTTCATCAGCGTCGGCCCTTTGACGAGCAACTCGCCGTCCTCGGCGATGCGCAACTCGTTGCCAGGGAGGAGCGCGCCGATCGACTGCTTCATCACGTCGCGCGGGGTGTCCGCGCTGTGCGCGGCGAAGAACGCGCACGTCTCACTAAGTCCGTAACCCGTGGGGTTCTGCCAGTGCGTGTCGCCCTCGACCTTCGGGTGGCGCGCGAACGCCGACTTGCCGAACACCTTCGTCATCGCGCTGAGGTCGGTCGTCGCCCAGTCCGGGTGCTCGGCCAGCGCCTGGGTTTGATGCGGCAGGCAATACGGCTCCGTCACGCGCTCGCGCGCCATCAGCGCCAGCGCGTCGCCGGGGTCGAACGTCTCTTGCAGGACGAGGCAGCCTCCGGCGGCGAGCGTGGCGCCCATCGCGGAGTCGAAGCCCGCGGTCCAGAACAAGGGGAACGCCGTCCACACGCGCGACGTTTCATCGCGGCCGAAGATGCGCGCTTGGTTCTCGAACGCGGTGACGTGCGCCGCGTGCGAATGCACCATCCCCTTCGGCGTCGACGTCGTGCCGCTGCTGTAGATGATCACGCCGTCGTCGTCAGGTGACGGGTCAGCCGAGGTCTGGCTGCCGCCGAGGAACACCCCGAACGTCGCGACTTGCGGGTGGATCATGCGGAGTTCTTCGGTCAGGGCTCGCCCGAGCAGCCGGTCCTGCGTGACGACGAGGTCCGCCTTGCAATCGTCGAGCATGAACTTGAGCTCGGCCTTCGTGGCGAACGTCGACAGCGGCACGGCGACACCGCCGGCGAGCGCCACCCCGAAGATGGTGAAGATCGCTTCCGGACGGTTCCCCATCACGATGGCGACGCGCTCGCCCGGTTCGATGTCGGCGGCGACAGCCTCGGCGTACGTCAGTACCTGCGCGTACGTGTACCGGCGGTCTTCGAAGACGAGCGCTTCGTTGTCGGCGAAGCGCCGCGCGCGTTCGCGCAGGAACGCGCCGAGCGTCGTGCTCACTGCGCGCCGCCGTGCGGAAAGAGTCCGTCGAACCCGGTCGCCTCGATGGCGTCGGCGAGCAGGGCGGCGGTGCGTTCGGCTCCACAGGGGAGGCGCAACGCCGGCTGGATGTGGCGCGTCAGCACGGAGATGTCGTACTCGTCGCACACGCCCGCGGCGCCGTGCAATTGCTGGCACGTGCGCAGCACGGCGCGCGCGACGTCGATGGCGTGCACGCGCAACGCGAGCGCGTCAGCGCCGGCCTCTTCGGGCACCGTCGCGACGCGCCACGTCGTGAACTGCGCCAGTTCTCGGAGGCCGGCGACGGCCACCGCGGCGTCGGCGAGCATGAACTGCACGGCCTGGAAGGTGGCGATCGGTTTGCCGAACTGGATCCGGTTGCTGACGTGATCGGCGGCGAGCTCGACGGCGCGATCCGCCGTGCCGAGGATCTGCCACGCGTTGAGCGTCAACCAGTAGCGCACGTCGATCCCCGACTCGTGCGTCACCGGCGCCGCCTCGCCCTCGACGGCCAGATCGACGACGAACGGACCCAACCTCCCGAACTCCCGGTTCTGGGCGCGTGAGCTGACGTTTTCCGGGACCTGACGCGCCCAGAACGAGCCGTCGACGCGCGCGACGTTCCATTCGGCGAAGAGGTCGCCGTGGTCGACGCGGGCGTGGTCGTCGGGGACGACGGCGAACGGGACGCCATCGCGCTGCAACAGCTTGCCGACGACGGGATACGGCAGCGCGACCCGGCCCGCGGCCTCGCACAATGCGGCGGCAGCGCTGAAGGTGTCGAGGTCGGCGCGCGGGTCGATGTCGTCGACGCCGAGCGCGTCGAGCGTCTTGACGACGTCAGAGCGAAAGCTGCGGTCTTCCTCGGCGCGACGCGCGGCGTCGACGCCGCCGAGCGCGTCGAACGCCTTGCGCGCGGTCTCGCCGAACTCGAGGGCGTCGTCGGGCAGGACCGGGTTCATCCCTTCGCCGCCGATCCCAACAGGTCCCGCGACACGATCATGCGCTGCACTTCGATGGTGCCCGACGCGACGGTTGCCGCTTGTGCGTACCGCCAGTGGTCTTCGATCGCCCCGTGGAGCGGAGCGCTGAACCCGCTCTCCAACGACTCGTCTTCGACCGCCTGGAACAGCACTTCGGCGACCGCTTGGTCGCACTGCGTCACCGCGATGCGCGCTGCGGAAGCGAGCACGTCGGCTGTCTCGCCCGTCTCCTGCGCGCGCACGGTCCGGTACGCCAGCAGCCGCGCCACGCGCGTTTGGATGAGCGCGCGCGCCCATTGCGTGCGCAAGCCGTCGGGGACGTGATCGCGGGCTTCACTCAACAACCGCTCGCAGCGGGCGTAGCGCGCGATGCCGACGCGCTCGTGCGCCAGCGCGCGGCGAATCACTGCCCAGCCCTCACCGATGCCCCCGAGTACCGATTCGGGACCGGCCCACACGTCGTCGAAGAACACTTCGTTGAGGTGATGCGGGCCCAGCATCGACTTGATCGGCCGCACCGTGATGCCCGGCGTGTCCATCGGCACGAGGAACATCGTGATGCCTTCGTGCTTCGCGCCTTCGCCGACGCGTGCCGCCAGCACGCACCACTGCGCCATGCCCGCGTACGACGTCCAGATCTTTTGACCGTTGATGCGGTAGCCGTCGCCGTCCTCGGTGGCGCGCGTCTTCAGGGACGCGAGGTCGGAACCGGCGTCGGGTTCGCTGAACCCCTGGCACCAGATCACGTCGCCGGCGGCGATGGCGGAGAGGTGCTGCGCCTTCTGCTCGTCCGTGCCGTACGCCATGATCGCCGGGCCGACCCAGTTCAGCCCCATGTACTGCGCGCCGCGCGGTTCGTGGTGCGCCCACATCTCCTCGCGTACGACGGTTTGCGCCCAATGCGAACCGCCGCCGCCACCGAACTCCGTCGGCCACGTGATGGTGAGGAGACCCTCGTCGGCGAGCGTCTTGCAGAAGGCCTGCGCGACGTCGAGATCCTTCGGATCGTTCGTGAACGCACCGAGGTAACCCTCCGGGATGTGCTCGGCGATCAGGGCGCGCAGACGCGTGCGTAACGCCTCTGCTTCTTCACCGAGATCGAAGTCCACCTGGAGGGTCCCCCTAAAAGTGACACGGATGTTAGTTAAGGTTTGCCCGCCATGCCCCAGCGGATTGCCGACGTTTTCGCCGACTGCGATCCTTCGGCGGAGGCGCTCGTCACGCGGTCGCAGCACTTGACGTATGGCGAACTCGACACACTCTGCGCGAAGGCCGCGGGCGCCCTGGCGGCGATGGGAATCACGGCCGGCGACCGGGTCGCGGCGTGCCTGCCGAACGAAGTCGCGGTGGTCGCGGCTTTCCACGCCACGATGCGGTTGGGCGCGATTTGGGTCGGCGTGAACAAGGCGCTGGCGCCGCCCGAGAAGCAGTTCATCCTCGACGACTCCGGCGCGTCCGTCTTCTTGGAAGACGAGACCGCACTGCTCGAAGCGATCACGGCCGCCGAGCCCCGCGACGCGGTCACTGTCGATCCGTTCGCCCCCGCCGGCATCGCCTACACGTCGGGCACGACCGGCCACCCGAAGGGCGCGGTGCACAGCCAGCACAACCTGCTGATGCCGGGGCGCATGCTCGTGGAGTCGCGCGGCTACGACGCGTCGCTGCGCAAGGGCGACTGCTTCGCCCTCACCATCCTCAACCTCCAGGTGCTGACGACGCTGCTCGTTGCGCAGTGCGGCGGCACGTCGATCGTGATGGACCGCATCGACGCCGAAGGCGTCGCCGAGTGGATCCGCGACGAACGCATCACGACCTGGAACGGTCCGCCGGCGTTGCTGCACTCGCTGGCGCACAACGACGCGGTCGCGGCGTCGGACCTCGCGTCACTCAACGAAGTGTGGACGGGCGGCGCCGACTGTCCCGAAGCAATCCGCTCCGCCTTCGAAGCGAAGTTCGGCCTGCCCGTCCTGGCGACGTACGGCCTGACCGAAGCGCCGACCGTGGTCGCCATCGACCCGCGCGACGGCCAACACGTCGCCCACGCCAGCGGCAAACCGCTCCCCCATCTCAACGTGCGCATCGCCGACGCCAATGAGGACGGAACCGGCGAGATCTGCATCTCGGGTAAGGACGACCGCTACCGATTGATGCTCGGCTACTGGAACCGCGACGACGTGTCCGCGGAGACGCTGCGCGGCGGCGAGCTGCACACCGGCGACGTCGGGTTCGTCGACGACGACGGGTTCCTCCACGTGCGCGACCGCAAGTCGCTCGTCATCATCCGCGGCGGCGCCAACGTCTACCCCGCCGAAGTCGAGCGCGTGCTCCAAGAATTCGACGGCGTCGTCGCCAGCGCCGCGATCGGCGTCGCCGACGAACGCCTCGGCGAACGCGTCGTCGCACTGATCGAAGGCGACGTCGACGAGGACAAGTTGCGCGAGCACTGCTTGGCCAACCTGGCGAAGTACAAGGTCCCCGAGCGCTTCGTCTTCGTCGACTCGTTCCCGCGCAACGCCATGAACAAGATCATCCGCAAGGACTTGCCGGCCCTCCTCCTATGACTTTCTGAATCTGAAGGCTCACGTGGTGGCACTCAAATTCAGAAAGTCAGGTGTTCTTCAGCGTGCCGCCGTCGACGACGACCGCGGCGCCCGTGATGAAGCTCGCCGCTTCACTGGCGAGGAACACGATGACGTTGGCGACTTCTTCGACGGACGCGATCCGGCCGACGTCGGGGTTCTGTTTGGCGAGAATTCGGTCCATCACGTCGGCTTCGCTGACGTTGAGCCGCTCGGCCGAGCTGCGCGCCTGCTCGCGCACCGACTCGGTCAGCGTGATGCCCGGCACGACGCAGTTGCTCAACACGCCGTCGCGCGCGTACTGCGACGACAGCGTCTTGGAGAAGTTGATCATCGCCGCTTTCGCCGCCGAGTACGCCGGAAACAACTTGTCGGGTGCGACGCCGTCGATCGACGAGTTGTGCACGATGCGTCCCCACCCGGCGCCGCGCATGGCGTTCGCCGCAGCGACGGCGAGGCGCGCCGCCGAGAAGAAGTTGTTGTTGAAGTCTTCCTGCCACTGCTCTTCCGTGAGCGCCGGCACCTTGCGCACCGTCGCAATGCCGGCGTTGTTGACGAGGACGTCGACGCGCCCAAACGTGCGCTGGCACTCGGCGACGATGGCGTCGGCCGCAGACGGCACGAGGATGTCAACCGTCATCGGCGCCGCGTCGTGACCGAGGTCCTTCGCCACCGCGGCGAGGGCGTCGGTGTCGCGCCCACACAGCAACACGCGCGCGCCTTCTCGCACCAGCGCCTCGGCGACGCCGCGCCCGATACCGCGCGACGCGCCCGTCACAATGGCAGCGCGTCCACGCAGGCCTAAGTCCATCCGCGCAATCTAAGCGGTAGTCAGGCGGCGTCGAAGTGGACGACGAGGTCGGCACTTCGTTGCGTCGCTCGTTCTTCCAAGCGCGCGAGGGCATGTATCAGTGCGAGGTGTTCGGCCAGCGGCGAATGACGTTGTTCTGGCGAGTTGGGCCCCCGAATCGGCAACTGCGGTTGGGCGAGGCGCGGCTTCGTCGTCCACTTCGGCCCGCGCGGCGGCGTGACGGTGAACGTTCCGTCGGGCTCCATTTCCGCGTGATAACCCGGCTTGTGTAGTTCCGTGTGGTGATGGTCGCACTCCATCACCAACCTCGCCAGGTTGGTTTCGCCGCCAGCGCTCCATCCATCGAGGTGGTGCACATCGCACCAATTTGGAGGCCGATCACAGCCCTTCCACCGGCATCCCTGATCGCGGAGCAGGATCGCGTTGTACAGCGCGGTCGGGATGCTGCGCGTCGCCCGGCCGTAGTCGAGGATCTCGCCATTGGCGTGCAGCAGACGATGGAGGTCGCAGTCGCACATCAAGCGTTCGATCGTGCTCGGCGACGCCGTCATGCCCGTCGACGCGAAGTAACCCTCCAAGGCGTCTGTGCCCAACGTCTCGGCGTTGATGACGAGATTGAGGTGCGGACGGTTGCGGCGGCCGAGTTTGTCGTCCTGATGATCGAGATAGAAGCGGAACACGTGCTTGAGCGCTTCGCCGCGGCGAACCGCGGCCGACTCGTCGCGATCTTCGGAGTCGGCGGTGTCGAGCGCGGCCTTCGCCAACGCGTACCCCTCGGGGTCGAGGTTGGCCGACAACAGTCCGCGGTCGTCGAGCGTTGACGACAGATGCGCCGTCGACCGGTCATCGGGCTCGGGACCGTCGTTGAGGGCGTCGGCGCGTTCGCGCCACAGTCGCATCGCTGCCAGCGTGTCGTCGATCGGCAGACCCGCCAGCATCGACACGATGTCGGCTTCGTGCTGCGCGAACAAGTCAAGATGCCGGTCGATCACTTGCGAGCAAATGATCCGCACCTGTCCCGTCGACAGCTCACCCTTCACCCACGCCTCCGCCGTCACCGGCAACGCCCGAAGCTTCTTGGCTTCCTGCGTCATCCGATACGCGTCCTGCCCTGTCATCCCGCGCTCGACCTTCAGCCATTGCACGGGGTTCGCGTAGCCCGCGAGTTCCCACTCCCCGTAGGCGACGAACTCACCGAACGCGATCGTCAACTGAGCCTCGGCCCGGTCATCGACACGCATCGCCGCGGCCAGCCCAGGGCCGTCTGTGGGCGTCTCAGGCGCAAGCCGTGCTGCGAGCGAGGGACCAAATGACATTGATGTAATTCTACCCGAGGGGTGTAACGCGCACCAGAGGAAATCCGTACATACGTTCGGGCCGGTAAAGTCGTTCGTCATGGCAACGCTGGGAGATGTCGCAAAGATCGCGCTGGCGCTTCCCGAGGTCACCGAGCAACGGGGTGGGCACGGCAACCGCCTGCACTGGCGCGTCGCCGACAAGACGTTCGCCTGGGAGCGGCCGCTCACCAAGGCCGACGTGAAGCGCTTCGGCGACGCCTACATCCCGACCGGCGACATCTTCGCCTTCAGCACCGAGGATCTCCACGAGAAGGAGGCGCTGCTCGCCGCCGGCATTCCCGGCGTGTTCACCATGGAGCACTTCGACGGCTACCCGTCGCTGCTCGTCGAGCTGCGATTGATCACCAAGCCGGCGTTGAAAGAACTGATCGTCGATGCATGGCTGACGAAAGCGCCGGAGACGCTCGCCGAGTCCTATCTGAAGCGACGCAAAAAGCGTTAGAGGCCGTACACCCGTTCGGCCGTCGCGGCGAAGACCGCGTCGTGATCGCTGTCCGGGATCATTTTACTCATCACCGTGAGCAGCTGGTCGAGCGAGCCGTGCATCCCGTCGACGGGAAAGTTGCTGGCGAACATGCACCGGTCGGCGCCGAACGCGCCGAGCGCGTGCTCGACCCACGGACCAAACGCGTCGGCAGTCATGGCGCCGAGCGGCATGGCGAGACCCGACAGCTTGCACACGACGTTGTCGCCGACCGCCGCGAGGGCGTCGATGCCGACCTTCCAGTCGTCGAAGTCGGCGACGGAAATCGGCCAGCCGGTGTGTTCGACGACGACCGTGAGATCGTCGTGACCATCGAGGCCGCGCGCCGCCTCGACGAGTTGGTCGGTGTGCGTCATCACTTCGAACACGAGGTTGCGCTCGGCGAGCGCGCGCAGCACCTCCGGCGCCGGTAGTGGCTCCTTGAACTGCCCCATCGGCCGCACGCCGCGGAACTTCGCGGCCTTCATCTGCGTGTCGAGCAATGCGATGGCGTCGGCGACGGAGTCCGTCGGAGGGAGGCCGCCGACGATGGCGGCGACGCCGTCACGCGCGTCCATGGCGAGCGTCTCGTCGACCGAGTGCATGCCGGTGGCGGCGGCGACGTTGACCAGCGCCACGACGTTCCACCCCGCGGCCTCGCGCCGGTACGTCGGCGCGTCGAACAGGCGCTGCATGCCCGTGGTGTCGCCCATGTTGAGCTGCTGGCGGCCCGATAGGTACGGATACCACTCGGTGTTGGCGGGGTCCCACAGATGCACGTGCGCGTCGACGATGCGCGCCGGCCGCGCACTCACCGGATCACGTCCTGCAGCGCGCCGTTGAACCAATCGGGCACGACGGCGCCGCCGAGCACGATGCTGGTACCCGCGCGGGGGTGACTGCGTACGCCGTACCACCCTGGGCCGGCGACAAGCTCCGCGCCCGACAGTTCGACAGTGCCCGGCGCGCACAGCAGCCACGAGGCAAACGCTCCAAGTTGTTCGGGCAATGCGCCCTCGTCGCTGACGGCGAACGCGGCGACGCGATCCTGCGTCGTCTTGCGCGCGGGACGCCCGTGCTGCGCTGCGGCTTGCGCGCGGCTGAACCCACCCGACGTGACGGCGTCGGTGATCGTCACGACGCGCATCGGCCGCGCCGCGTCGGCAGCGGCGCGCGCCCACATCGCGTCGGTGAACAACGCGTCCGCCAGGCCGTCGTGTTCGGCGAGAACGCCGTCCCACGTCGCCGACGCCGACGGCGCGGGACCGGCGAGCGCGACCACCAGCGCGTCGACGTCGCCGAGTTCGTCGCGCGACGCGACCGGCACGCAGGCGACGCCGCGCTCCTGCATCGCCGCGGCAATGGCGTCACCGACGCCCGGGCGGTCGCACACGACGGCGCACGACGCGACCTCCGATGAGGCGTCGCCAACGGCGTCGAACGCGCGCGGGTTGCTGCCGCCACCGCTGAGCTGTGAGGCCTCGGCCTTGATCAGCGCGGCGCCCGCCATCGCCAGTGCGTCCGCAGGGATGACTTCGAGCAGTCGCGGTGCCTCGACCACGGCCGCCTCGGAGCCCCCGGCGAAAATGATCTCACCGGTGCACCAGTCGAACTCGTCGCTCACCAAGAAGGCGCCGAGCGGACCGATCTCCTCGGGCTGCGGCATCGTGCCGAAGAGCGGACCGGCGTTGGCGCCTTGCGCACCCCCCCGCCCGGCGCGCTCGAGCGCGGCGGTCACCATGCGCGTCACCGCGATCGGCGACATGGCGTTCACGACCACGCCGTCGGGAGCGCACGCGCCGAGCTGCCACGTCAGCGCGGCGACCGCGCGCTTGGCGCATCCGTACGCGCCGGCGTCGCCGAAGCGCCAACCGGACCCCGACGTGACACCGAGGATGCGACCGTGGCCGGCGGCTTCCATCAACGGCAGCGCCGCCGCCAGCACGCTGCAGTAACCGTTGAGGTGCACGTCGAGCACGGCGCGCCAGTCGACTTCGCTGCCGGCAGTGAACGACGTCGGCCGGCTGATTCCGGCGACGTTGATGACCGCGTCCAAGGCGCCGAGCTCCTCGGCCAGCGAGGCGAACAACGCCTGCACGCCTGCGGCGTCGGTGACCGACAGATCGAAGGCGCGATCACCGCTCGTTGCCGCCGGCGCCGTCTCCTTCGACGAGCCGTCGAGCGACAGCATCGGGTCGACGGTAACGACGTACCAACCCTGCCGCTTCAGTTCCGTGGCGACGGCGGCGCCGATGCCGTTACCGCCGCCCGTCACGACGACGACGCGTTGGTTCACGACACCTCGAGGCCGTCGCACTCGCCGCTCTCGACCCACTGCTCGAGGAGGTCGCGATAGCCGAAGAAGTCGCCGAAGCCGCGACCCCAGTTGCCGTTGCGCGGGTTGATCGAGGCGGGGTCGCCCTCATTGTTGAGGCGCGACGGCGTACACGCCGCCATCACGTGGCTCGGGTCGATGAACGACTCGATCACCTTGTTCGTCCATGCCTCTTCGGCGTCGGCGGCGACGTCGAACACCTTGGCGCCGCGCTCGTCGAGCACGCGCACGGCGCCGGCGACGAAGTCAGCGCCGACGACCGCGAGGTGCGTGTAGTTGACGGTCACGACCGACTGCTGCGCGGGCGTCGGCATGATGAACATGTTCGGGAACCCGCGGGTCAACATGCCGAGGTACGTCGCCGAACCGTCGACGAACTTGTCGGCGAGCGTGACGCCGTCGCGGCCGACGAGTTCGTGACCGATCCGGCGCACCAGCGGCGTCAGCTCGGCTTCGAAACCCGTCCCGTAGACGATGCAGTCGACCTCGTACTGCGTGCCGTCGACCACGGGCCCCTTGGCGGTCACCTCATCGAAACCGGCGGGGCAATCGACGAGCGTGACGTTGTCGTTGTTGTACGCCAACAAGTACTCGTCGTGGAAGCACGGCCGCTTGCACAAGTAGCGGTAGTACGGCTTGAGGATCTCGGCGGTCGCGGGGTCGCGCACGAGTTCGTCGACGCGGCGCCGGTGTTCCTCCATGATGCCGAAGTCGATCTCCTCGGCGTTGCGCATGTACTCCTCGTACGTCATCCCCTTCCACCGCGGCGCGTTCTGCACCTTGGCGTAGTGATGCGTCCAACCGTCATCCGTGAGGTCGGCGTCGACGGCTTTGCCGAGCATCTGGGCCTGGAAGTTGTCCATGCGCCGCTTCTGCCAACCAGGCGTGCACGTGTCGACGAACGAGGGATCGGTCTCGCGATTGCCGCGCACGCCGATCGCCGACGGTGTGCGCTGGAACACGTACACGTGCTTCGCGGCGTCGGCGAGCGGCGGCAACACTTGAATGCCGGACGCGCCGGTGCCGACGAGTGCGACGACTTTGTCGCCGAGGTTCGTGAGCGGCTCGTGCGGGCCGCCACCGGTGTAGTCGTAGTCCCACCGCGCCGTGTGGAACGCGTGGCCTTCGAAGTTCTCCATGCCCGGGATGTCGGGCAGCTTCATGAGGTTGAGGATTCCCGTGGCGATCACGTAGTACCGCGCCGTAAACGCGTCACCGCGGTCGGTCTCGACGCGCCAGCGCGCCGCCGTGTCATCCCACGCCGCGCGGGTCACGCCCGTGTGGAACAGCGCATCGTCGACGAGGTCGAACCGCTGTGCCAGCGACTCCAGGTACAGCCGGATCTCTTCGCCGTAGGCGTAGCGGCGCGTCGGGATGTACCCCGTCTCCTCGAGCATCGGCAGGTAGATGTAGGACTCGACGTCGCACATCACGCCGGGGTAACGATTCCAGTACCACGTGCCGCCGATGCCACCGGCCTGGTCGAGGATGCGGATCTTGGCGACGCCGGCCTTGCGCAGTTGCGCGCCGGCGACCACACCGGCGATGCCGCCGCCGATGATGCACACGTCCACGTCGTCGGTGAGCGGCGCGCGCTCGACGCGCGGCGTGAACGGATCCTCCCGGAACTTGGCGAAGTACGCGTCGCTCTTGAGGTCGCGGATCGCGGTGCGACGCGGGACGAGTCGCTTGTCGCGCTCCGCCAGATATTTCTCTTTGACCGCTTCCTGATCGAAGGATGACACCGTTGTTAGAACCTATAGCCTCCGCGGCATGAAACAGACCGACTCTGTCGCGTTTGCGCTGCTGCTGCTTCGCTGCGGTATCGGCGCCGTCATGCTGGCGCACGGGATCCGCCACATCTTCGGCGGCGGCAAGATCGCCGGCACCGCGGGATGGTTTGCCAGCCTCGGGATGAAGCCCGGCATCGTCCACGCGTGGCTGGCGTCGCTGACCGAAGTCGGCGCTGGCGTCTCGCTCATCCTCGGTTTTCTGACGCCCCTTGGTGCCGCCGGCGTCGTCGGGACGATGCTCGTCGCGCTCGTCACGAATCACTTCCGCAACGGCTTCTTCATCTTCAACAAGGGCGAGGGCTACGAGTACGTCATGACGCTGACGCTCGCCGGGCTCGCGCTCAGCGCACTCGGGGGTGGCAAGTGGTCGGTCGACAACGCCATCGACCTCGGGTGGAGCCACAAGACGGGTTTGGAAATCGGATTGCTCGGTGTCGCCGGCGCCGTCGCGCTGCTGGTGGTGTTCTGGCGCCGCCCACCGCAGACCGCCGCGTAGTGCAACTCGCGCACACCGCGATCTGCGTCCGGGACGTCGACGCTGCGGTCGCGTGGTACGAGTCGGTGCTCGGGCTCACCGTGTTGTCGCCGCCGTATCTCATGGAGGGCGACGCCATCACTGACGACATGGGCGAGCTACTCCCGTCCCGTCCGGTCGCGGTGAAGGCGGCGATCATCGGCGACGGCGGCGACCACGTCATCGAAGTGATCGGCTACCCGAACGACGCGGCGACGACGAACGAACCGCGCCGGATAACCGACACTGGCATCTCGCACGTCGGCATCGTGTGCGACGACATCGACGAGGCCCGGGCGCGCATCGAAGCCGCGGGCGGCACGTTCATCGTGAAAGGCGTCGCCGACGTGGCGCGGCTGCGCACGACGTGGTTCCGCGACCCGTGGGGCGTCGTGTTCATCCTCATGCAGAAGCGCGACCCGACACGCGCGTACTGGCGTCAGTTCTGACGCCGCGGCGTCGGCTTAGTTCCCGTTGACGCTCCAGTGCCACGCTTCGCTCGGGAGGTTGTAGAACCCGTAACGGGATGCGTGGCCACGCAACCACTGATAACCAGCATTGCTGTGGCTGTTGATGACGCTGCCGTTGTACGTGAAGTCGATGGCGAGGCCCTGCTCGTGCATCGACTGCCCGGGCTTGGCCGTCGGCGGGTGGCACTGCCCTGACGGCTTGTCGTACACGTCGTAGGAACTCGACCCGCAGTTGCGCCGGCGCGCCGCCACCTGGCCTTCGGGACTGCGATAGCCGGTGCCGCCGAAGTGGTACCCCTCGCTCTCGGCGGCGTTGAGCATGAACTCGAGGTTGTCGGCGATCGACGAGGCGACGGTGATGCCGTGGACGGTTGTGAGCGAGATACGCGACCCTGGGACGCGCCGACTACGCCCCGCGAGCGCAGCCTCGCTCAGCGACGCCTGATAGCGCGCTTCGGCGGCGCTCACGAGCCGCAGCTGCTGATTGAACGTCGCCTTGAGCGCCGCGACCGCGCTGCGCGCCGCGCGATCGCGATCCGCCGCGATGCGCGCCGCGCCTTCGGCGACCTTGCGCTTCACCTCGAGGTCTTGGCGCGTCGCCGCGAGTTGGTCGGCGACGTCGGATTGCAGCCCTAGCGCGGACGAACGCAAGTAGTCGGCGCGCGCCGCGGCGTTGGGGTCGAGGTTGCTGATGTTCGCGAGCCCAGCGTTGCTCACGCCCGCCATGTAGACCCGCAGAGCGGCGCCCTTCGCCGACGCGCGCACTTCAGTGAGACGACGTTCGACCGCGGCTTCCTGCACGCGCGCCGCGGCCAGTCGCGACCGCGCCGCGGAGGCTGCCTGCGCGGCCGCCGCGCTGCGGCCTTGTTGCGCTTGGAGCTGTGCTGTGACCTGCGCGAGCTTGGCTTTCACGGCCTTGGCGGTCTCGCGCGCGGCGTCCACCTTGCTCTTGGCTGCGAACGCCGGCGACATCGCGGACACTTGCAGGAGCGCGACGAACAGCACGGCGATAAGGGTCCGGCGCACACGAACACGCTAACCGGCACGCTCAGGAGATTTGGGTTCGTCCGAGCTTCTTGGCTGCTTCCGGGACGAAGGCTTCGGGCGCGAACGGGCCGCTCTGCACGGAGTCCACGGCCACTTCCAGCAATGCCACGTTCGGTGGCAACGAGTCGAGCCACACCACTGTGCGCGCGACGTCGTCGGGGTTCAGGGCGATCATCGGGAAGTGCACGTCGTCGAGCATCGGCGTGGCGACGGGACCCGTCGTCACGATGTGCACGCTGATGCCGTCGCGCTCGACTTCTTTCGCCATCGCAGCGGCGAACGCGTTGAGTCCCGCCTTCGACGCGCTGTACGCGGCGCGGCCGGGCTGGGGCGCGTGCGACGACGACGACGACAGGAAGACGATCCGGCCGCCCTCCGGCATCACGGGCAGCACGGTCGACGACACCACGAACGCCGAGCGCAGGTTGGCGCGGATAACCGCGTCGAACGTGTCGACGGATTCCTTGCGCACGAACGTGCCGTCGAGCACGCCGGCGGCGTGGATCAACAAGTCGACGCGCGGGGTTTGCGCGACGACGTTGGCGAAGCTGGTGACGTCGCTGCTGTCGCCGGCGACGTAGCGCGCCCCGATGGCGTCGGCCGCTTCCTGCAGCGGCTGCTCGCGCCGCGCCGTCAACACGACGTCGTAGCCGGCGTCGACGAGCATGCGCCCGCACGCGAGTCCGATGCCGCTGCTGCCGCCCGTCACCACCGCGACCCGTGCACTCATGGCATACGTTCTAATTCGTGTACGGACTCGCGGGAATCGACGTCGCCGCTGACGGGCCGGTGCGCGTCGTCACGTTGAACGACCCGGACGCGCTCAACGCGTTCTCGGAGCAACTGCACGAGTCGTTCACGGAACTGTGGTCGCGGATCGCGCAGGACGAGGACGCGCGGGCCGTCGTGCTCACGGGCGCCGGGCGCGCCTTCAGCGCCGGCGGGAACTACGCCGACTTCGAGCGGCGACGCGTCGACCTCGACTTTCGCAAGCGCGAGATGCAGCACGCGCGCGACATAGTGATGTCGATGATCGACTGCGCGTTGCCGGTGGTGGCCGCGGTCAACGGACCGGCGGTCGGCCTCGGGTGCACCGTCGCCACGCTGTGCGACATCGTGTTCATGGCCGACACCGCCTTCGTCGCCGACCCGCACGTGTCGGTCGCGCTCGTAGCTGGCGACGGCAGCGCGGTGACGTGGCCGGCGCACATGTCGTTGCTCAAGGCGAAGCAGTACATCCTCACCGGCGACCGCATCCCGGCCGAGGAGGCCGTCGCCCTCGGTCTCGCCAACTTCGTCGTCCCGCGCGAGGAGTTGCTCGACGCTGCGTTGGCGTTCGCCCATCGGCTGGCTGCGCAACCGCCGCAAGCGCTGCGCGAAACCAAGCGCATCCTCAACGAGGTCCTTCGCCGCAACGCCCACCGCGCCCTGCAAGCAGGTCTCGACGCCGAACACGCGTCCCACGACACCCCCGAGTACCAAGCCGCCGCGGAGGCGATGCAGCCCAAACCCTGATTCTTGTGATGTTTTGACAAGGTCTTCTTGACGGAACATCACAAGAATTCAGGTGGACTCCTTCGGCAGGCCGAGGACGCGCTCGCCGATGATGTTCTTGTTGACCTCGGTGGTGCCGCCGGCGATCGACAGCGACCGCGCCGAGAGCAGCGACGTGCCCCACGACCCGTCGACGTCGCCGGTGAGGTCGACGGCGGAATTCGTCAGGCGCTGCGCGCACTGCGACCACGCCAGCTTCACAACGCTGCCTTCGGCGCCGGGCGGGCGCCCGGCGAGCGCGGCGCCGATCATCCGCTTGGCGAGGAACTCGAGCAACCGCACTTCGATGTAGCGACGCATCAACTCGTCGCGCCCGGGTCCCGTTACGGGACTGACGGCTTCGCGCAGCCGGTCGAACGTGCGGCGCTGCGTGAGGTACAGGTTCGCGACACCGGCGCGTTCGTTCGACAGCGTGCGCGTCGCCACCGACCATCCCTCGTCGACGTTGCCGAGCACAGCGTCGACCGGCACGCGCACGTCCGTGAAGAACAGCTCCGCGAACGAGTGGTCGCCCGCCATCGTCGTGATCGGCCGCGCGTCGATCCCGGCTAGACGCATGTCGACGAGCAAGCACGTAATGCCCTTGTGCTTCGGCACGTCGGTGTTCGTGCGCACGTACAGCTGGCACCAGTCGGCGAAGTGACCGTTCGAGTTCCACGTCTTCTGACCGTTGACGACGAACACGTCGCCGTCGCGCACCGCGGCGCAGCGCAACGACGCGAGGTCACTTCCCGCTTCGGGCTCGCTCATCCCCTGCGACCAAATGTCGTCGCCTCGCAGCATGGGACGAAGGAACCGTTGCTTCTGCGCATCGGTGCCGTAGGTCATGATCGCCGGCGCGATGTTGGCGACGCCGATGGCGTTCACCGGACCGGGAACGCCCGCCATCGCTTCGTTGTACGCCAGCTGTTCCTCGAGCGACGCGTCACGCCCGCCGAACTCTGCAGGCCACGCCGGCGCCGCCCACCCGGCGTCGAACAACTCGGCGTTCCAGGCGCGCAACTCCTCGAACGCCGCATCGTGCGACGGGATCGGCTGCGCGTCGAGCCACGCGCGCAGGTCGGTCAACTACGTGTGCTTGACGAGCGGGATGCCGTACAGCCGCGACCAGTTGTCGCCGCAGATCTTCACCTTCGACGAGTCCGGGTACGGCATCTTGTCGAAGGTCTCGACGGCGTGCGGATACATCGAGTCGCCGTGCGGGTAGTCGGTCGAGAACACGAGGTTGTCGTCGCCGAACGTGTCGAGATACGGCTGCGCCGTTTCCTCTTCGGCTTCGATGCCGAGGAAGCACTGGCGTCGGAAGTAGTCGCTCGGCTTCATCGTCAGCTCAGGCGCGTCGCTGGCCCCGACCCACTCGTAGTGCTCGTCGAGGCGGTGCAGCAGCCACGGCGCCCACGAGCAGTTTCCTTCGAGCAAACCGACGCGCAGGCGCGGGAAGCGCTCGAGCACGCCACCGCCCGTCATGCACACCGTCACGAACTGGATCGCCAGCGGCTGGTTGAACGTGTGCCACAGCATCAAGCTGTCGAGCGGCGCCAACGAGAAGTCAGGTTTGAGGTACGTCTGGCCGCCGCCGTGGAACGTGATGGGCACGTCGAGACGCTCGATCTCGGCCCACAGCGGGTCGTACGCCGGGTGGTGCCACGGCCGGTTGTTCACGCAGCCGGGCGCGAGGAACACCGCTTTGAACCCGAGCTCTTCCACGCAGCGACGGGCCTCGAGTACCGCGCCGGCGACGTCGTGCGGCGCGACCATCGCCGCCCCGAACATCCGGTCGGGTGCGTGGTCGCACATGTCCTTGATGTAGTTGTTGTACGCGCGCGCGATCGCTGACGCGAACGGCGGCTCGAGGCCGTCCTGGCCGATCGCCTCCGACGAATCAAGACCCAACACGAACAAGCCGCGCGACGGGAACAACACCGACAGGTCGAGGCCCTCCATGTCCATCGCCGCGACCTGCGACGCCGCATCCCATCCCGCAGCTTCGGGCGCGGCGTACACGTTCTCGTGTTCAGGGCGCCATCCGCGCCGCGGCGCGTTGATGTCTTGCGGCTTCACCGCGCCGAGACGCAGCAGCGTGTGGTTCTTCACGCGCACGCGCATGTCGCGGGTGATTTCCGTCAACCCTTTCGGCGCGGCGTGCAAGTACTCCGGCTCGATGTAGCGCTCCCACAAGTCCGGCGGCTCCATCACGTGGAGGTCGCTGTCGCAGATGACGTGGTCGCGCAGAGCCATGCGCGGAATCTAACGCTCGTGTCACCTTTGCGCGTTCGGAGCGGCCTCGTCGATCTCGATCAGTCCGTGACCCCAGACGCCGCCGTTCGCAGCGACGAGGTCGGCGACGGCCTGCGGCAGCACACGCTTGCCGGCCAGCTCGTCGAGCGGCACCCACACCGCTTCGTACGTGCCTTTGCTCGCCGGATTCAGCAGTTCCGGGCCGGCCACGACGATGTCGTCGCTGTCGACGGAGGCGTCGAAGTACCACTGCTGCTGGAACGTGCCGTCCTCCTCCCGGTGGTTGATCGAGACACGCAGCTCGCCCAGCACGACGGCCACGCCCAGCTCCTCTTCGGCCTCGCGATGCGCCGCGTGCGCGACCGTCTCGCCTTTCTCGACGCTGCCGCCGGGCACCGCGAAGTAGTGCTGATCCGCGCGCCGGCGCTCGATCAACGCCAGCCGTCCGTGACGCACGATCACGACTCCGGCGCGCTCCGCGTGTTGCTTGCTCATCGGAGGGGCAAACTAGGACGGCCGTGACCAATCGCACCGCCGAGTTGCTGTGGGCCGCCTGCCGGCCTTCCCCGTCGCTCGACGGTGTCGCGGCGGCCATCGCCCACGGCGCGGACCTCGACGTGGCCGCTGATCTGTCGATCGTGCAGCGCGTGTCGCCGTTGCTGTGGCGTGCGCTGTGTCAGGCGGGCATCACGCCCACCGACGAACCTTGGTCGCAGCGGTTGGCCGACGACACGCAGCGCTGCCGCGCCCAAAGCAAGATGCTGCTGCCCCAGATCGGCCGGCTGGCGCTGGCGCCGCTCGCGGAGGTGGGGATCGAGCCGCTCGTCATCAAAGGCGCGGCCATCGCGCCGCGCTACCCCGACACGGGCCTGCGACCGATGGACGACGTCGACGTGATCATCTCGCACCATCAGGCCGACGCCGCGCTCCGGACGCTCAACGACTGCGGGTGGGTGACGCACACTCCGCCGAATCGGCGCCGGTTCGAAGTCGACGTGACGCACAAATCGTTGCCGGGACTTCACATCGACCTGCACCGCGGCCTCGACTCGTGGCGTACGCGCGCCAACCGACTGACCAGCGAAGCCCTGTGGTCGTCGCGCACTCCGGCGACGTTGTACGGCGCCCCGGCGTACGTGCTGCCACGCGAAATCGAATTGATCAGCTTGGCGGCGCACGCCGCGAAGCCGTACCACGGCTTCGACCGCCTGATCTGGATCGTCGACATCACCGTGGCGACCCAGGCGAACCTCGACTGGGATCGCGTTGCGTTTCTGGCGCACGACACCCATTGCCGCACCGCGCTCGCGGTCGCCCTCACGCTCGCAGCACGCATGGGCGCGGAATCGCCCGCCGAACTGCGCCACATCGACGGCGCGAGGACGAGCGCGCTGTCCGACGTGTTGTCTGCGGACTGGCCGACGATCAGTCGCGACGGGCACGTGCGAGCCGCGCTGCGCTACGGGTTGGTCGACGACCGACGCACGCGCGCCACGTTGCTCGTCAGCGAGTTGTTCGACAAGAACGTGTGGGAAGTCCCGCGACGCGCCGCTCGCGTCATGCGGCGCCGCCTCAAGTAGAGAACGTTCCCGCCGTCACCAGCTCCGGCACCGAGTCGCGCCACTCGTCGCGACGCGGCAACCGCAACCGGACCGCCGGCGCCTTCGTCAGGAGCTTGGCGACGCGTCCGAACAGTTCGCGCCCGCGATCGTCGGGGTCTTGCAACCACACCGCGTGACGGGCGAGTGCGCGCAGCGCGTCGGCGCGACTCATGGCGTCGAGCGCAGGCGCGTCGCCGCCCGGCGCTTCCAGCAAGACGACGCGCGCCAAGTCAACGGGTCCCGTCGCTTGGACCGCCGACACGTCCCACGCCGTCTTGTCGGCCGAGTCGAATGCGCGCGCCATGTCGCGGGGACCGGGCTCGCCGTGGGCCACGCGCACCCACGGGGGTCCGGGCCACACCTGGGCCGTGTCGCCGCGCAGATCGATCGTGACGACGTCCTCGCTGAGCGACGACCAGCCCTCGTCGACCAAACGCACGAGCACGCTCGACTTGCCGGAACCGGAGTCGGCGCACACGACGATGGCCTTGCCATCGCGGGCGCACGACGATCCGTGCACCAGCAACACGTCGAGTCCGTGCAGTAGCAACGGCAACCCGAACGACGCCACGAGCTGGCGTTGGACCGCGTCGTCACCCGGCGCAATCGTGACGCTGGCGTCGCGGGGATCGACTTCCAGCGCCGCGGCCTTCGGGCCCGCGAGCACGAGGCGCCCGTCGGGGCGACGGAACATCGCCGCGGCCTCACCGTTCTGCGACCACAGTTGCTGACCATTGGGCGGCTCGACCTCGCCGAAGCGGACCGTCGCGAAAGCTAATGGAATGCCTTGAGATGCGCCGATTGCGATCGTGGCGCCCTCGACGCGAACGCCGTGGCAGCCGGGCCAGGCGTCGTCGCTACGTGCCGGGCTCATCGGCAGTCTCGCTGATGAGCCCTGCGTCCAGAAGTTGGCGCAGCAACGTGTCGGCATCGGCGCGCAACGCGTCGGCCGGCCGGTCCGGCCACGTGGCCCTGAGCTGGGCAAACGGGTCGGATCCGTCCATTAACGCGTGCCACACCACGAGCCCCGACCGGTTCAGTCCGTAGTACCGCCCGGTGGCGACGTGAAGCAGGAATGCCTCGCCTTCCTCTTCGTGCAGGATGACGTCTTCGGCTACACTCATCACCGGCATAAAAGAGAAGCTTGCTGGGTCACAAGAACTTTCGCAAGATACCGACAGTCGGTGCGTTCTCTGCACAACGCCTATAGGAGGGGACTGTCTCCATGGACGAAGCAACAAACCTGTCCAATGACGGGTATGAGGCGCCGGCTCTCACCGAGTACGGCTCCATTGAGGAGTGGACGAAGGGCGCGTACGCCGAGGTTATTAACCTCAGCGTCGTTCTTCCTTAGTTCAAACCCGCCCGATCGGCGCCGGAACCCATTGGGTACCGGCGCTGATCGACGCGAGCGCTTGGTGCTCGCCACTCGGTAGAGGGTCGTAGACGCGCGCGTCGAGGATGATCCAGGCGTGCGCCCCCCATTTTCCGTCGCCGTAGCGACGGCACCCCAGGATCAGCTCCGGGTCGTTGCCGGCGCGCGTGCACGCGATGGTCAGTGCGACCGACTGGGAGAGGCAGTTCGCCGCCATCAGACGTGAGGCGCGACGAACGGCGCGCAGGCCTTCGTCCGCGTCGAACGAAGGCCACGGCGCGCCGTGCGTGAGATGCCGCAACGTGGCGGTGGTGTCGCGGCGGCGAAGCGAACGCCTCGTCGCCGCGAGCAGCGCCGTGATGCGGAGTTGAAGCAGCACCGACCTCATCGAGGTCGGTGATTCTTGCGTATTAGACGTGCAGGCAGACCCCGGCGTCAGCTGAATGCACAATGACGCAGACACGCAGCAGGCCGGTATTCGTCAATGGCACCTGCGTGACATCGGCCTTCGCCGGTGCGGCGAGCGGCGATGCCGACAGGCCGAGCAGTGCGCCGCAGGCAGCGGCGATCACGATAAGGCGACGAAGCATGGATTGAACCTCCCAGTTGACTACTTCTGGTAACTGCCCGAACGGCGCGTTCTTACGCGACTGACACCGGGTGATTCGTCAGACAGTGATGCCAAATGCCTCAGCGGCGACCGTAAGCGCCTCATTCGCCGCGGGCACACCGGCGTACACGGCCACTTGCATCAACACCTCGACGAGCTCCTCCTGGGAGATCCCCAGGTTGCGCGCGCCCGCGAGGTGGGCGCGCAGCTCGGTGGTCTTGCCGAGAGCAGCCAGCATCGCGACCGTGATGAGGCTGCGATCGCGGACGGGCAGCGCCTCACGCGACCAGATCTTGCCGAACGCCGTTTCGGCGACCCAAGCAAAGAAATCGGGCGCCAACTTCGCCGACGGCCGAGGGGTGCCGCCGGTCGCCATCTGCGGCCACAGCTGCGTCTGAATCTCGCGGCCCGTCTCCAGGTCTCCCATTTAGTCCACTCCTTCGAAGAGGTTCACCGTGCACACGCTGCCGCCGCCGACGCAGTGCGCGAGGCCGATGCGTGCGCCGTCGACTTGCCGGTCCGGACCGGCCTCGCGCCGCAACTGCAGCACGATCTCGTGCACCATCGCCGCCCCGGTCGGCCCGCCGGGGTGGCCACGCGCGATCAGGCCGCCGTCGGTGTTGAACGGGATGCGGCCGCCGAGACTGGTCTCGCCGGCGTCGACCAACTTGTCGCCCTCGCCGGGCTCGCAGAACCCGAGCAACTCGTAGTACTCGAGCTCCTCGTTGGCGAACGCGTCGTGGCACATCGCCAGCGACACGTCCGCAGGACCCACGCCCGCCTTCTCGTACGCCTCGCGCGCTGTGGTCTCGGTCATCGTCGCCGGACCGACGACCGGCCCGAGAAACGCGTGCCCCGGTGAGTACGCCTCGCTCTGCGCCGCGCTCGACAGCGGCCGCACGATGCGGCGGTTCGGCTGGTGGGCGCGCACCCACTCCTCGCTGGCGACGATCACCGCGGCGGCGCCGTCGTCGGCGGGGCAACTCATCATCGCGGTGAGCGGTTCGGCGATTTTGCGCGACGCCAACACCTCTTCGGCGGTGACGATGTGGTCGGGTTGGCGATGCGAGAGCGGATTGCGCGCGCCGTGGTTCCAGTTCTTGGCGGCGATCTTGGCGAACGTCTCGGGCTTCGTCCCGTACTCGTGCATGCGGCGCTGCGCCCACAGCGCGAAGAACGCGGCGGGCAGGATCGACGCGTCGAGCTGGTCGCGTCCCGCGCCGCGTGACTTATTGCCGCCGGCGACGCGCGCCGCGGTCATCTCGGTCATCTTGTCGAAGCACAACGCCATGGCGATCTCGGCGCGGCCCGACGACACCGCCCACGCCGCCTCGCGGAACGCGAACAGGCCGGTCGCCGATGCGTTCTCGATGTGGGTGACCGGCAACCCGGTCAGCCCGAACTCCTTCACCGCCTTCACGCCGACCTGATGCTGCAGGCCGAGGTAGCCCACGAACACCTCGTCGATGTCGGCGAGCGTCACGCCGGCGTCGTGCATGGCGAGCAGGCCAGCGTCGCGTGCCAACTCGACCTGGGGCACGTCGTTGTACATGTCGAACCGGAGCTGGCCGACGCCCGCCACTGCGATGCCGTCGAACTTCACGGGCGGAACCGGTAGATCACGACGTCGTTGCCGTCTTCGTCTTGCCGCAGCGTCTCGACGTCGAGCTGCAGTTGCATGCCGATCGAGAAGTCACCCGGTTCGCCTTGCAAAATGGCCTGGATCCGCGGCCCTTCGGGCAGGTCGACCTGGCCCACGCCGTACGAGCTCACCGTCGAGTCGGTCTTGGCGAACAGCGGCAGGTGCACCCACGTCCACGTGTACAGCGTGCCGGTGGTGCTCAACACGACGTCGTCGGTGCCTTCGTGCAGGCACTTCGCGCACACGATGCGACGCGGGTAGAAGACCTCGCCGCACGCCTGGCACTGCGAACCCTTGAGGCGAACCCCGTCAGCGTCGACGTCGAAGTAGTCCGGCGCCATCGAAACCTGCGGCACTACTTCTCCTCCGGTTTGGGCGAAATAGTCAGCTCGACGTTGCCGCGCGCTTCGGCGGCGAGCACGAGATCGCTCCAGTCGCAGTCGCCGAAGCCGCGAGCGACGGCGTCCGAGAGGAACTCGAGCACCGCGGCACCCGCAGGCGTGGGCACGCCGTAGGCCTGGCCGATCTCGCCAATGAGGCCGGCGTCCTTGGCAGCGAGGCGAAGGGCGAACTCGGTCGGCTTGCCCCGCGTGTTGATGCCTTCGAGGGCTCGGTCGAGGAAGTAGTTCGACGGCCCGGCGAGCTTCACGATGTCTGACGCCGTGCGCACGTCGATGCCGGCCTTGGTCGTCAGCGACAGCGCCTCGAACGCCGCCACGGCGCCGCTGAACGCCATCAGGCTCGTCGCCAGCTTCATCGTCGTGCCGGCGCCCACAGGGCCGAGGTGGAACGTGGCGCGGCCGAGGGCGTCGAGGATCGGCTTGAGTCGTTCGACCGCCGCGTCCTCCCCGCCGACCATGAACACGAGACCGCGGTTCTTGGCACCGATGGCGCCGCCGCTCAGCGGTGCCTCGACGAACTGGTGACCCGTCGACTCGAGCTGCCGGGCGATGGCCTGGTTGCTGGCGGGCAGCGTGGTGGACAGGTCGCACAGGATCGCGCCGGCCGGCGCAGCCGTCGCCCACTCCTTGGCCACGGCGGTGACCGCGTTGGGATCAGGCAGCGACGTGAGCGTGACCTCGGCGACGCGCGCCAGATCGGCGACAGAGCCCGCGGGCGTCGCGCCGTCGATGGCCTTGACTCGCTCGGCATCAAGGTCGAAGACCGTCACGCTGTGGCCGTCGGCCACGAGGTTCTGCGCGAGGTTCCCGCCGATGTTGCCGAGCCCGATTACGCCAACTTCTAACATTGGCGTCACATTAGGTTGAGAGTCATGGACCCTGCGGGCGAACACCTCCTCGCACACGCGGCGACGACGCCCGACAAGCCCGCTGTCGTGATGAACGCGACGGGTGCGACGCGGACGTACGCGCAGATCGCGGCGCGCAGTGGCGCGCTGGCGCGCGTCTTGCACGACCGCGGCATGCGGCGCGGCGACCACGTGGCCGTGCTGCTCGACAACCAGCCCGAGTTCTACGACGTCGTGTGGGCGGCGATGCGCGTCGGCGCGTACGTGACGCCGATCAACTGGCATCTCGTCGCCGCCGAGGCGGGCTACATCGTCGACAACTGCGACGCCTCGGCGTTCTTCGCGACCGCTCGGCTGCGCGAGGTCGTCGCCGAGATGGAACCCCACATGGCGAATGTGAAGACGCGTATCTCGATCGACGGCCCGATCGACGGCTTCGAAGTGCTCGACGACGTGATCGCCGGCGGCGCGACCGACGGTTTGGGCGACGACGAGTCCGAAGGCGGGTGGATGTTCTACTCGTCCGGCACGACGGGCCAGCCGAAGGGCATCCTGCCGCCGCTGGCGCCAATAGGACAAGGCGTGGGCGACATCGGCGCCAAGTCATTCCTGACGATGATGCTGACGGGCATGTTCGGCTTCGACGCCGACACCGTGTACCTGTCGCCGGGCGCGCCGCTGTACCACGCGGCGCCCGCAGGCTGGACGTACGGAACCCAGCGTCTCGGCGGCACCGCCGTCGTGATGGAAAAGTTCGAGCCGCTCGACGTGCTGGCGGCGATCGAACGTCACCGGGTCACCCACGTGCAGTTCGTGCCGACCCACATGATCCGCCTCCTGAAGCTCAGCGACGAAGAACGCGCGCGCTACGACCTGTCGTCGTTGCAAGTGGTCGTGCACGCGGCCGCGCCCTGCCCCGTCGAGACGAAGCAGCGCTTCATCGAGTGGGTCGGGCCGATCGTCCACGAGTTCTACAGCGGCAGTGAAGGCGCAGGCCTCACGTACGTGAACTCGGTCGACTGGCTCGCGCATCCCGGCACCGTCGGCAAGTCGATGACCGGCCAGATCCACATCGTCGGTGACGACGGCGAGGAGTTGCCCGTCGGCGAAGAGGGCGAAGTGTGGTTCTCGACGAACCGCACCTTCGAGTACTACCAAGAGCCCGAGAAGACCAAGCAGGCGTGGGACGCGCGCGGGTGGAGCTGGATGGGCGACGTCGGCAAAGTCGACGAGGACGGCTACCTGTATCTCACCGACCGCGCGTCGAACATGATCATCAGCGGCGGGGTCAACATCTACCCGCGTGAAATCGAGGACGTGCTCGTCGTGCACCCGTCGATCGACGACGTCGCCGTCCTCGGCACGCCCGAGCCCGAGATGGGTGAACAAGTCACGGCGTTCGTCCAGCTGGCCCCGGGCGCATCGGCGACCGCCGACGAACTCATCGCGTGGTGCCGCGACCGCCTCTCGCACTTCAAGTGCCCGCGCGAGGTGCGCTTCGTCGACGAACTCCCCCGCCTGCCGACGGGGAAATTGCTCAAGCGTCGGTTGTTGTCGTAACCAGTCCCGCCTCGTAGGCGAGCACGACGAGTTGTACGCGGTCGCGGGCGTCGAGCTTCTGCAGGAGGTTGCGCACGTGCGTTTTCACCGTGGCCTCGGAGATGAACAGGGTCGCCGCGAGTTCGCCGTTCGTCAGTCCGCGGGCGATGTGAGTGAGGACCTCGATCTCGCGATCGCTGAGCCCGTCGATCGGCTTGTGATCCGCGCGCGACGGCTTGTTGCCGCGCGTGAACTCGCCGATGAGTTTGCGCGTGATCGACGGCGCCAGGAGTGACTCGCCTGCCGCGACGACTTGGATGGCGCGCACGACGTCGGCCGGTGGCGCGTCCTTCAGCATGAACCCGCTCGCGCCGGCGCGCAGTGCGTCGTAGACGTACTCGTCGAGGTCGAACGTCGTCAGGATCACCACGCGTGGCCCGCCGCCGGACGCGGTGATCTGCTGCGTGGCCTCGATGCCGTTCATCACGGGCATGCGGATGTCCATGAGCACGACGTCGGGCTGCGCGTCGGCGATCACCTCGAGCGCTTCCACGCCGTTGCGCGCCTCGCCGACGACCTGCAGCCCGTCGGTGGCGCCGAGGATGAGGCGGAAGCCGGTGCGCACCATTTCTTGGTCGTCGACGATGACGACCCGGATGACGCCCGACGCGTGTTCCTTGGTCGTCCCGACATTCGGCGGCGGAAATGTGTCGGGAAGTTGGCCGTCGAGCACTTGGTACAGGTCGACGGGCGCGCTCACGCCGCGCAGCGCGAACGCGCCGAGGTGACGGCACTCGACGTTGGCGGCGTCGTGGGTCTCGCCGCTGAGCAAGATCTGGCCGCCGTGGGCCGCCGCGCACACGCGCGCCGCTTCGTGCACGGCGAAGCCGACGAGCTCGCCACCGTCGACTTCGACTTCGCCGGTGTGCAGTCCCATGCGCACTTGCAGTTCGAGCCCGACGGGCCATGCGTTGGCGCGCAGCGCGATCTGCGCGGCGACGGCGGCGGCAACGGCGTTCTCGGCGTTGGCGAACTCTGCGAAGTAGCCGTCGCCCGTCGTGCGCACCTCGTCGCCGTCGTGCTGCGCGCACACGCGTCGCATGATGCGGCGGTGGTCGGCCAGCGCGTCGCCCCACTTGTCGCCGTGCGCTTCCACCAGGCTGGTCGAGCCCTCGATGTCGGTGAACAGAAACGTCGCCGTGCGTGTCATGACTCGATCGGGAGTCGGGCCACGACTTCGAAACCGGTGGCGTCGGACCGCGGCCCGGCGGTGAGTTCGCCGTCGAGCAGCGACACGCGCTCGCGCATGCCGATGAGCCCGAGGCCGGCGCTGCGCACCCTGGGAGTGGCGAGCGGACGCCCGTTGTCGCGGATCTCCACGGTCACCATGTCTGGGTTGTAGCTCAACACAACGTCGACCTTCGTGGCGTCGCCGTGCTTGGTCGCGTTCGTGAGCGCCTCCTGCACGAGCCGGTAGATGCACAGCTCGACGCCGCCGGGGAGGTCGCGGACTTCGCCGCGCTTTTCGACGTGCACGGCCAGGCCCGCCGTCGTGCGTTCGGCGAGCCGGTCGAGTTCGGCGAGACCCGGCTGCGGTTCGAGCGTGACGTCGCCGGTTTCGCCGCTCGGCCGTCGCAGCACTCCGAGCATGCGCCGCAGTTCGGTCAGGGCGTCACGTCCCGCGGAGGCGACCGACGCCAGCGCGGCCCGGTCACCGGTCATCGACGCCGCTTCGGCTTGCAACGTCATGGCGGTGACGTGATGCGACACGACGTCGTGCAGTTCACGGGCGATGCGCGCCCGCTCGTCGTCGACTGCGAGGTCGCGTGCGGCTTCGAGTTTCATGGCGCGCTCGTTCATCCGATTGAGATCGCTCCGGGCGACCTGCATCAGTCCTGCGAGAAACATGAATGCCGCCACGCGCAGAGCTTCTTCCCCGAAGCGGTGCGACGTGAAGGGCTGACCGCTCAACAACATCTGCGGCGCGTGATGCGGGACCTCGATCCCGAAGACTTGAACGACGGTTCCGCCCACGGCGTAGCCGGTGGCGAGTCCGTAGACGAACGGGTTGTCCATGGCGAGCGAGATCGCGGCGGCCAAGAACGAACCGATCATGACTATGGATGTTCCGCCGCTGCCGGCGCGTGTGACGACAACCGCCAACACCAGGATCACGGCGGCGCGAATCGTTTTCTTCAGCTTCTGCTGGTGGAACCGCGCCGTCGCGGCGACGCCGGCTGCGAGGGTGATCGCGATGTCCGCGGGCTTGCCCCAGGGCAGCAACGGCACGCCGGGATACGCCAGCAGAAACCCGAACAGCAGCACCCGACTGACGCCGATGGAAAGCACGGCTATGCGGTCGCCGGGAGCCGTGCTTTCGAGCAGCTGATTCGGGTTCTTGTCCACCTCTGCCTGCGCGACGCTCACGCCGCGGCGGAAGTCGGCGTAGCTCTCCTCGACGTATGAGCGGATCCCCATGCCCGCAGTGTGGCGAATTCGCCCCGCGACCGCATCGACTCCCGGGACGATTCGGCTCATCCCGTGGGATGACGCTGCGCTAGCGCGTCACGCCTGCTGCTGGGACTCCGCGAACTCGACGTTGCCTTGCAGGAACACGTCGATGTTGCTCATCTTGAATTCGGCGATCGACTTCATGTCGGGCACGTAGAGCTCGAAGGCGTCGCCTTCGATGCAGTCGATGATCCCCTGCGCGACGGTCTCGGGCGGCTCTTTGTCGCCGTGGAAGAACGGCTCGTCGTTGCCGGGCAGATCCCAGATCTCGGTGTCGATCGCACCCGGGATGATCAAGCGCACGTCGACGCCGGTGCGCCAGAGATCCATCGCCATCGACTCGCTCCAGCCGCACAGCGCGAACTTCGACGCGCAGTACGCGGCCTCGTGGACGATGCCCGCGCGGCCACCGAACGACGACACGTTCACGACCATCCCGTGGTCGCGCGCCAGCCATTTCGGCAGCAGCGCTTGGGTCATGCGGACGGGCGACTCGAAGTTGACGCGCATCGTTTCCGCGATCTCGTCCAGGGTCAGGTCCTGCACGGACCGGCGCTTCGGAATTGCGGCGTTGTTGACGAGGATGTCGACGCCGCCCATGTCGTCCCACGCCTGCAAGATCATCGCCTCAGCGGCGCCGGGGTCGTCCATGTCGCACACGTAGTGCCGAGCCGCGCCACCGGCCTTGACCATGTCGGTGAGGCGCTCCTGGCGGCGGGCCACGACGGCGACGGTTGCGCCCGCGGCCGTCATCATCGGGGCGAGGGCGGCGCCGATCCCGGCCGACGCCCCCGTCACCACGACGTTGCTGCCGGCGACCTTCACCGCACGACCTCGATCACGGTGCAGTTGGCCTGACCGCCGCCTTCGCACATCGTCTGCATGCCGAGCGTGCCACCCGATTGCTCGAGGTGGTTGAGCAACGTCGCCGTCATGCGGACGCCCGTCGCACCGAGGGGATGCCCGATGGCGATCGCGCCACCGCGGGGGTTGTACTTCTCGGGTTCGGGCTTGAACTCGCGCGCCCACATCAACGCGATCGCCGCGAACGCTTCGTTGCATTCGACGGCATCGAAGTCCGCCGTCGTGAGACCACTGCGCTCGTAGAGCTTGCGCGTCGCCGGATTGGGCGCGCTCAGCACGAGCACCGGATCTTCGGCCGCTACCGAGAAGTGGCGCAGCACCGCGCGGTACGGCAGGCCGAGGGCGTCAGCGGTGTCGCGCGACGCGATCAGCATCGCGGCGGCGCCGTCGTTCATCTGCGACGCGTTGCCGGCGGTGATGTCCTTCGCCGTCTCGGGCTCCCACGACTGGGCGGGTGGCAGTTGCGAGATCTTCTCGTACGACGCGTCGGCGCGAATGCCTTCGTCGCGGTCGAGCACCGCGCCGGTGAGGTTTCCTTCCTCGTCCTTGATCGGCACCGGCAGGATCTCCCGCGCGAAGTGCCCCGACTCGGTGGCCGCCGCGGCGCGCTGGTGCGACTGCACCGCGAACTCGTCCATCTCCTGGCGCGTGATCCCCCACTTGTCGGCCAGCTCCTGCGCGACGCGGAACTGCGCGTACAGCTTGCCGTCGACCTCGGCGAGGAACTGTTGCGAGAACGGGCCCGTGCCGCCCCGGGCGTTGCTCGCCATCGGCGCGCGCGACATCGATTCGACGCCGCAGGCGATGGCGATGTCGTACATGCCTGACATGACCGACGCCGCCACGAAGTGCATCGCCTGTTGCGACGAACCGCATTGCCGGTCGACCGATGTTGCCGGCAGCGTCCACGGCAGTCCCCCGGCGACGACGGCGTTGCGGCCGACGTTGCACCCCTGCTCGCCTGACTGCGTGATGCACCCCGTGACGACGTCGTCGAGACGCTCCGGATCGACACCGGTCCGCTCGACGAGGTGCTTGAGGGTGAATCCGAGCAGGTCGGTCGGATGCCAGCCGCTCAGCGCACCTTTGCGTTTGCCGATCGCGGTGCGCACGACGTCGACGATGACTGCTTCACGAACTTCCATGGCCTACGTCCTTCACTGAGCCTTCACGAGATTCACGCCGCCGTCGGCGGGCACCAATTCGACGGTTGCGCCGACGAATTCGCGTTCTTCCATTTCCGCCAACAACGCCGGGTCGTCGACTTTGCCGTAGGCGCGCGAGCCGTCGCCGACGTCACCGATGACGAGGCCCCACTCCGGCGCGCCGTCGCGTCCATGGGCGACCGTGTAGCTGGCGACGGTGACTGGGCCCGCGTGCACATCGGTGATCGGCACGGGCTCACGCACGTCGAGGGAGGACTGCACGCCCTTTTGATCCGGCACGATCACGTCGCCCGGTGTCGTCGAGTACACGCCGTAGCAGTGCTTCGTCATGTGCATGCCGACGCCCGATACGAGACCGGTCGAGCCAGGATCGGCGCGCAGGGTGTCGACCATCGCAGCAATCGAGTGCAGCATGTAGTTGCTGCCCGCTCCGCCTGCGAAGGGCAGTCCGCCGGTGACGGTGAGGCCGCGCGCGTCCTCGGTCTTGATGCCGAGGGCGTCGCACGCGAGATGCACCGACGACGCGAAGCACGAGTACAGATCGATGTGGGCGACGTTGTCGATTGCGGTACCTGCGCAGCGGAACGCCTCGGCGGAGCCGGCCACCATCGCCGGCGAGCGGAACAGATCGCGGTGCTCGGCGACGTAGACGGGATCGGTGGCGTAGCACCACCCGCGGAGGTACACGCGGCGATCCTGTGGGACGCCGAGCTCGTCGGCCTTGGCGTGCGACGCCACGATGACGGTCGCCGCCATGTCGACGTCCATCACCGAGATCTCGTACTTCGTGTAGGGGTAGCCGACCATGCGGTTGTCGGGCGTGGCGTCGCGCAACTCGGCGACGCTGCGCGCCTTCGGGAACCACGCGTACGGATTCGTCGCTGCCACCCGCGACATCGGCGCCAGCAGCTGCGCCACCCGCTGGCGGTAGTCGTCGGGCGCGATGCCGAGGCGGGCGCGGCGCGCCACGTCGAACAGCGGGAACGTCAGCCATGCTTGGAAGACGTTGTGCGCGGTCTCGGCGGGATGGAACGGTGCCTCGAACGGGAACGGCGGCGACTGCTCGGCCTTGAACGACCACTGCACGCGCTCGCCCGCCTTCTTCGCTTGGCGCTTCGTCTCGAGTGCCTCCGCGCCGGTGATAACGGCGAGGTCCATCTCCCCGCGGATGATGGCCTCCGCGGCGTCGTCCACGAGCACCTGCGGGGTCGTGCCGCCGATGCCCGAATAGAAGCGGTGCTTCGGCTCGATGCCAAGCGATTCTGCGAGCCGGTCGACCGGTGAGTCGTATGCCCACGCCATGCAGTACACGATCTGCAGCGAGTCGGCCGCCGCGAGCACATCGCTGTTGGCCTGCGCGTCCTGCGCGGCGCGCCGGCACACGTCGTCCCACAACGCGAGCGGTTCGGGCGACGGGCCTTGCCCAGGGTGCACCGTGCGCTGGGCGACGCCGATCACGCACGGCGTGCGCGGATCGATCGGCATCAGGTACCTGACCAGTTGGGCTCGCGCTTTTCGGCGAACGCCTTCGGCCCTTCCTTGGCGTCGTTGCTCGAGA
This sequence comes from Actinomycetota bacterium, assembly GCA_041166405.1. GTDB lineage: Bacteria > Actinomycetota > Acidimicrobiia > Acidimicrobiales > JACCXE01 > JACCXE01. The sequence goes on from JBEEFV010000008.1 coordinate 107,858, forward strand.
AGATCTTGCCGGCGAGCTCGCTTTCGATCTTGAACGCTTCTTTCTGCGACCCCGCAGCCATACCGCGCAGCACGCTCTCCTTCGTTGCCTGCACGGCCAGGGGTGCGTTGGCGTTGATGCGCCGGGCCCACTCGACGGCGCAGTCCTGCAACTGGTCAGCGGGCACGATCTCGTTGAGCAAGCCGAGTTCGAGGCACCGCGACGCCGGAAACGCCTCGGCGGTGAGGAGGAACTCCATCGCCGCCGGGAACGGGATCTGCGCCGGCAGCCGAACCGTGGTGCCGCCGCCGGCGAACAAGCCACGCTTCGGTTCCATCACTCCGAACACCGCGCGCTCCGTCGCGATGCGAATGTCGACGCCGCCCAACATCTCCATGCCGCCGGCGACGCACGGTCCGTCGACCGCGGCGATGATCGGCTTGTAGATCTTGAGCGAGCGCAGCACGGCGTCGGTTCCGTCGCGCAATTTGCAGCCGTCGATCTCGTCGACGCCGCCCTTCTGGATCTCCGCCTGCAGCTCCGTGATCTGCGGGATGTACGTCTTCAGGTCGGCGCCCGACATGAAGTGGCCCTCGACGCCGGTGACGATCGCCACCCAATCGTCAGGGTCGTCGCGGAAGCGTCGCCACGCGTTGGCGAGATCGCGGAAGTGGTACAGGTCCATCGAGTTGCGCGCCTCAGGGCGATCGATGGTGATGCGGGCGACGTGGCCCCCGATCTGTTCATAGTGAATCGGCATCGCGTCTGAGCGTAACGTGACACGCGTGTTAGAAGCTTCGTCGATCGCCATCGGCGACGACCATGTCGCGCTCGCCGAAACGGTTCGGAAATTCGCCGCGGCGAACATCGGCCCCGCAGTCATGCGCACGTACGAAGCGCCGTTCTGGGACGAGCTGGCGAACCTCGGCTTTCTCGGCGGCGACGGGTTCGGATTCCTCGAGTCGGCGATCGTGCTCGAAGAATTGGGTCGCGTCTGCGCGCCCGGGCCGATCCTGCCGACGATGTGGGCGGCGGCGCTGCTGCGCGCCGCGGGCGCCGACACCGACGGGTTGTACGACGGATCGCGTCGCGCCTCGGTCGCCTACGCCGACGGGCTGGCGCTGTGCGGCGCCGACGCGGACGTGATCGTCATGCCGCACGGCGACGGATGGGCGGCGGTCACCGCGTTCGACGCGGAACCCGTCGAATCGCTCGACCCCACGCGGCCCGTCGCTCGCATCAGCGGTGGCGAAGCGACACCGCTTGAGTTGCAACGCGGGTGGATCAAGGCGATCACCGCGGCGTTGTTCGCAGCCGACCTCGCGGGAGTCGCCGGTTGGTGCGTGCAAACGGCTGCGGAGTATGCCGCCGTGCGCAAGCAGTTCGGGCGCCCGATCGGCCAGTTTCAGGGCGTCAAGCACCGTTGCGCCAACATGCTCGTCGCTACCGAGCAAATCCGAGCCGTCGCCTGGGACGCGGCGGTGGCACTCGACCAACCCGCGAGCGACTCCGAGATCCGGCTGTCGACCGCGGCGGCAGGCGCCATCGCGTTCGACAACGCCGTCGCCGTGGCGAAGGACTGCATCCAGGTGCTCGGCGGGATCGGCTTCACGTGGGAGCACGACGCGCACTTCTATCTGCGGCGCGCGCTGGCGGCGCGCCAGCTGCTCGGCGCGACGAGTTGGAAGCGCGCCGTCGCCGACGCTGCGCTCGCCGGCGCGCGGCGCGGGCTCAGCGTCGACCTGCCCGAGGAAGCCGAGCGCGTACGGGCGGCGATCGCGGCGTTCGCCGACGAAGTGGCGGCGCTGCCGCGCGAAGACCAGCGCGCCCGCGTCGTCGACGCCGGCTACTTCGTGCCGCACTGGGACGAGCCGTGGGGGCGCAACGCGCAGGCGGTGGAACAGCTCGTCATCGACGAAGAGTTCGCGCAGCGCAAGATCCGCCGGCCAAACCTGCAGATCGGCGCGTGGGCCGCGCCGACGATCGCCGCCCACGGCACGCTCGAGCAACAAGAGCGCTGGGTGCGCCCGACCCTGCTCGGCGAGATCAACTGGTGTCAGCTCTTCAGCGAGCCCGAGGCCGGCAGCGACCTCGCGGCGTTGCGCACGACCGCGACGAAAACCGAAGGTGGCTGGCTGCTCAACGGCCAGAAGGTGTGGACGTCGTTCGCGCGCGAGGCCGACTGGGGGATGTGTCTGGCGCGCACCAACAGCAACGCCGCGAAGCACCTTGGGATCACGTACTTCATCGTCGACATGAAGTCGCCCGGCCTCGACATCCGCCCGCTCAAGGAGATGACCGGCCTCGAGATGTTCAACGAGGTCTTCATGAACGACGTGTTCGTTCCCGACGACGGCGTCATCGGCGCCGTCGACGGCGGGTGGCCGCTGGCGCGCACGACGCTGGCGAACGAGCGCGTCGCCATGGGCAGCGGCTCGTCCTTCGGCGGCGGCATCGAAGCGCTGCTGATGTTGTGCGCCGACGCCGCCCTCGACGACGAGAGCCGCACCGCGCTGGGCGCGCTCGTCGCCGAGTCGCACACCGTCGCCTTGCTGGGTCTGCGGTCGACGCACCGCAGCGTGACCGGCGCCAAGCCGGGACCGGAAGCGAGCGTGCGCAAGTTGCTCGGCGTCGAGCACGACCAGCGAACCCAGGAGTTCGGCCTCGGACTCCTCGGGCCGGAGGGCGCGACGACGGTTGGGCGCGCACAGCAGTGGACCTTCGGCTTCCTCGCCAACCGATGCCTCACGATCGCCGGCGGCACGAGCGAGATCCAGCGCAACGTCATCGGCGAACGCCTGCTCGGACTCCCCCGCGACCCTGACGCCAATGGCTGAGTTCCTGACGGACCAGCTCCGCACGATGGCGGAGCACTTCGCCGAGCGCGCCGCGGCGATCAACGTCACGACGAACGACGAGATGACCTTCGCCGAGTGGAATGGTCGCTCGAACCAGCTGGCGCGCTGGCTGACCGCCCACGGCGTGGACAAGGGCGACCGCGTCGCCATCCTCATCGGGCCCGAAGCGCCGTTCGACTTCCTGGTGGCGTACTCGGCGGCGCACAAGGCAGGGGCCGTGGCGGTACCGCTCAACACGCGCCTCGTCGAGCGCGAACGCGACGCGCTGCTCGACCATTCGGGTTCGAAGGTCGTGCTGCGTGCGGGCGAGCTCGTGTTCGACGGCGACGACTCCGACTACCAAGTGCCGCTCGAGAGCAGCGACATGGCCGACGTCATGTACACGTCGGGCACGACTGGGCGGCCGAAGGGCGTCGTCGTGCGGCACGGCAACATCGCCATGGTGCCGAACGGGCTGCCGCAGCGCTACTCCACGAAAGGGTGGCTGCACGCGTCGCCGATGTTCACCTTCGCCGGCATCGCCTCGACCTACAACCCGATGAAGCTCGGGATGGCGCTGCTCTACATGCCCAAGTTCGACGTCGACGCCTGGTTCGACGTCGTCGAGCAGCGCCAGCCGCGCGCCACGTTCGTCGTCCCGGCGATGGCGGAGTTGTTGATCGCGTCCCCGCGCTTCGAACACGCCGACTTGTCGTCGCTGACGATCTGTTCACTCGGCAGCGCGCCCGTCGCGCCCGGCACCGTCAAAATCCTCCAGGACAAGATGCCGAAGGCGATGGTGTCCAACGCCTGGGGCATGACCGAGGCCGGCCCCGCGTTCTGCTTCATGCCCGAGGAGGAGCGCGACAAGCGCATCGGCTCCGTCGGCAAACCCATGCCGCCGACCGAGTTCCGCATCGTCGACCAGCAGACCGGCGACGAGTTGCCGGCGCGCGCCATCGGCGAGCTCGTCGTGCGCAATCCCGGTCGCGAGCGCGAGTACTTCAACGACGCCGAGGCGACGGCCGCGACGTGGCGTGACGGGTGGCTGCACTCAGGCGACCTGGCGTTCCTCGACGAGGACGGGTTCCTCTACATCGTGGGCCGCGCGAAGGACGTCATCATCCGCGGCGGCAACAACATTCACGCCACCGACGTCGAGGCCGTGCTGTACGAGCACCCCGCCGTGCAAGAGGCGGCGGTGGCGTCGATTCCCCACGACGTGCTCGGCGAAGACGTCGCGGCGTGGATCGTGCTGGTCGACGGCGCCGCCGCGACCGGCGACGACATCAAGGCGTTCTGCGCCGAGCGTCTCGCCGACTACAAGGTGCCGCGCCGCATCACGTTCGTCGACGAGTTGCCTCGCAACGCCACCGGCAAAGTCGTCAAGAAAGACCTGCCAGGGCGTTGAGGTCGCGCGCACGTCGCGGCCGTGTGCGTACTTAGACGGGCACAGCCCGGTTACGTCCGCACACGCCTAGCTCCAAAGATCCGGGCCCTGCTCCGCCATCGCTACACGGCGCCGTTGAGCACGAGGTCGGCGAGGCGTTGCCGCTGCCAACCCTGGCGACCGAACAACACGTCGTTCGCCTTCACGCGCCGGAACAACAAGTGGGCGTCGACGTCCCAGGTGAAGCCGACGCCGCCGTGTACCTGGATGTTCTCACCCGTGATCATCGCTGCGGCTTCACCCACGAAACCCTTCGCGGACGCGGCCGCCGCCTCGCGCGCCGCGGCGTCGACATCGGTGCCTTCGGCGTCGCTGGCCCACGCCGCATAGTGCGTGGCGACGCGCGCCAACTCGAGCTGATGGAGCATGTCGACGATCTTGTGACGGATCGCCTGGAACGTCGCGATGGGACGATCGAACTGCACGCGCACTTTGGCGTACTCCGTCGCCATCTCCAGCGCGCGGTCGCACGCGCCGACGCTCTCGGCGCACAGGACGATGGCGATGTCGTCGATCACGCGCGACAGCAGCGCGCGCTGATCACCCGCAGGCCCCACGTGGCGCGCCACGCGCCCGTCGAGCGTGACGCGCGCCATCTTGCGCGTGACGTCGAGCGTCGGCACGAGCGTGCCCGCGGGATTGTCGACGGCGAACGTGGCGATGCGACCGTCGTCTTCGGTACGCGCCACGACGTAGGCGAAGTCGGCGGTGTGCCCGTCGAGGACGAGCGGCTTCACGCCGTCGAGGATCCACCCGTCCGCCGACTGACGCGCCGTCACGCTGATCGCTTCCAGCGGGTTGCGATCTCCGGTTTCTTCGACGGCGAGTGTGCCGCGGAGCGTGCCGGCGGCGAGGGCGTCGAGCACTCCGGTATCCCCGAGGCGCAACGCGGTCAGCGTGGCGCATACCGACGACGACAACCATGGCGACGGCAGCGGCAGCTTGCCCATCTCCTCGGCGACCACCACCGATTCGAGCATCCCGAGGCCGACGCCGCCGTTTGCTTCGGGAATGAACAGGCCGGTCCAGCCGAGGTCGACGACCTTCGTCCAGAAGGCGTCGGTGACGCCGCGCTCGTCGTCCATCATCTCCCGCACGAACGTGGCCGGGGCCTCCGCCGCGAGGAACGAACGGGCAACGTCGCGCAGCGCGTTCTGCTCGTCAGAAAACGTGAAGTCCATAGAAGCTCCGCAATCTAACGGTCGAGGACGGCGAGGTCTCTGCCCATGAGCGATGCGATGCCGCGCACGGCGACGTCGTCCATCGGATCGTTCGTGAAGATGATCGTCTTGGCGAGCATGTCGCCGTGGCGCACTTCGATCTGCGCCGCGGCGCGCACCGAGCTACGGATCTTGATCGCGGAGATAACGGCGAGTGCCTGCTCGAACTCCTTGTGCAGACGCACGATGCGCACGAGCAGCACGCGCTGCGTGACGTGTTGGGCAGTAACGGTCTGATACTCGGGGCAGCCGGGCGTCGCGTTCGCCATACGCGCGTCGAGGTACTTCTTCGCGCCGCCGGGCGGCAGCCGCGTCATCAGCTCAGCGCCCGCGCGGATGGTCTCGGCCTTGATGGCGATACCGACAGCGTCGTTGAGCGAGATCGACGACACCTTCCCGCCGCACGGACCCCTCGGGTCGGGATCTTTGAACACGGCCGTTTCTTGCAGCGAGGTCACCGTCGCGGTCGACAGGCCCGGAACCTGTCGCAGCTGGGTCTGCGTGAGGAGACCCGGTGCGAGCGGGCCTTGCGAAACAACCGTGACGCGCGGCGCGTTCGACCCATTCGCACGTTTGTGGCCCCCGCACGCCGCTACCGCGAGCACCAGCAACAACACCGCCGCTCCCCGTCGCACGCCCCGAAGCTATAGGTTGTGCGCCGAAAGTGACGTGAGTGTCAGAAACCAGTTGGGGGAAGTCCTTTGTTCCGCATCACTAGTCGGGCATTTGTCGCGCAAATGCTCGCGGTCCTGGCCATCTTGGCGATGAGCGGCGTCGCCGCGGCCGTCAGCGGCGGGCACTACTCGCCTACCGAAATGGACTGCTCGCGCGGCGCCGAGGCGTACGACCGCCCGTACGCCGAGCCGGGCTGCCACACGATGAAGATCAACGTCGAGAGCGGCGGCACGCGTTACGCCGAGTTCGGGATCGACCAAATGCCGAACGGAAGCAACGTCAACCCCGGGCTGTTCGGCGAAGGCTCGCCCGGATCCGACAACTTCCCGCACGCGTTCTGCGCCGCCGTGAACACCAACGGCACGGGCGGAGGCGCCGGCAACAACTGCGGGACGGACAACGCCAACCCGCACGGCACGGGCGCGCACCTGCGCGGCGATCTGAACAAGAAGAAGGTCGCCGAAGAACTCGAACAGAACGTCCCGCACCGGCCGGGCACGATCGCCAACGTCGCCGCGAACGGTCTCAACGTGTACTTCGGGGCCGACGACAACCTTGACGGTGGCGAGCACGACGGCGCCGACGGACGCAGCGACACCGGTACGACCAACGTCCAGAACGGCCCGTCGGACGGCGGCGCCGTCAACGCCTACGTCCACCCGCAGGACGCGACGACCACGCCCACGGCGTACAACCCCGTGCCCGTCGCCGGCGCGAGCTTCGGCTCGTGCGCCGACGGCGTCTGCGAAGACATCACCACGTACCGGCAAACCGTGTACCAAGGCGGCGGCAAGGGGTCGCGCAACGTCGCCGATTACGACGGCAAGCAGTGGGATCCGTTCGAGTGCAGCGGCGCAGACCTGAAGGCCGAGAAGGCGTGCGACGCCGGCGCCGGCAAGCCGCGCAACCTCAACGACTGGCGGAACGCCGAAGGCGAAACGCACGCCGACCCCGGGGTGCAGATTTACGAAGATCCGGACGCGCAAGGTTCGCCGATCGACCCGCTGGCCGAGATCAAGGGCGACGGGACGACGCCGCTGTATCCGCTTCCGGGCTTGTACCTCGGCACGTGCGGGCTCGTCGTGAGCGGCGCGCGCCAAGGTCCTGACGTCTGCGCATGACCACACACGGCCGGCGCACGCGCGCGGCCCGGCTCGCAATCGCGGTGGCGGCGTTGTTGATCGGCGTCGTCCCGGCGGCGAGCGCGCACTCACCGCTGAGCCGTAAGTGCAACGCGCCGCAGGACTGGCCGATGTTCGGTCACGACGTCGGCCGCTCGTTCGCGACGTCGGCGAACTGCATCACGCGTCGCAACGCCGCGACGCTGCGCCCGGCTTGGTTCTACAACTCGGGGTCGCCGATCACCGCGCAACCCGTCGTCTCCGGCGGAATCGTGTACGCCGGTTCGTACGACGGGAAGTTCCACGCGGTGAGGGCCGCGACCGGAAAGTTGGCGTGGCCGAAGCCGTTCAACATTCACCGCTACGACAACGACATCGTCGACTTCGGTGCGATCGCCGGGTCCGCCGCGGTGGCGACGATGCAGGGACGAAAGATCGTCTTCTTCGGCGGCGGCGCAACCCTGTTCGCCGTCGACGCCGCGAACGGCGCGCTGGTCGACAAGATCTGCCTCGACCGCGTCGACACGACGTGCCAGGGCAAGGCCGGTTACACGACGGAAATCGAGTCGTCGCCGGTGATCGTGGGCACGCAGATCGTCGTCGGAACCGACGTCAACGAGCAGAGTCCCGCGGGTCCCGCCGGGCTCGTGTCGCTGCGGTTCGAGAACGGGCGCTTCGCGCCGCAGTGGTGGTTCGATCCCGAAGCCGGCGTCACATACAACGGTCTCGCGCCGACGCAGACGACGGGTCACCTGACCGAGAACGGCTGCAACGACGTGTGGTCGTCGCCGACCGTCGACACGTCGGTCGGGATGGTGTTCTTCGGCGTCGGCAACTGCAACCACCCCGACCGCGTCAAGCGCGCCGCGGGCGTCACGTCGCCGCGTCTCGTCGAAGGCACCATGGCCGTCGACCTGGCGACGGGCGCGTTCCGCTGGCAGTTCTCGCCGCGTCCCGCGGCGAACGGCCTCGACCTCGACTTCGGCGCTACGGCCAACGTGCTGTCGCCCGGCGTCGTCGGCGAGGCGAGCAAGGACGGCATCTACTACGTGTACGAGTCGCGCACGGGCCGGCTGCTGTGGCACGTGAAGGTCGCCGAAGCGTCGTCCATCGGCGGCGTGATCGCGTCGACGGCGGTCGGGCGCTTCTCGAACGGTCACCAAGCGGTGTTCCTCGCGTCGGCCATTCCCGTCAGCACCGGCGACCCCGGCAGCAGCGTGCAAGACATCGCCACGCACCCGCAGCGCGCGTTCGGCGTGCACGCCATCGACACCGTCACGCACAAACTGGTGTGGAACGCGCCGCTCGGGCCGAACTACGGCGCGCCATCGTTCTCGTCACATCTGCTGTTCGTACCGAACACCTTCACGAACACGCTGCAGGTGCTCGGCGCCGACCACGGCATCCCGATGCGCATCCAGCCGATGAACAACTTCCCGGCGAGCCCGCCCACGGTCTACGGCGACATGGTGTTCCTCGGCGCCGGCATTACCGAAGCGATCCCTGTCGTCGAACAGCTCGGACGCCTCGGCGGCCTCTGGGGTTTCACGACCACTACCTAGCTAGGTTTGCAACGTGGACTTTGCGTTAGAGCCCGAAGACGAAGCGTTCCGCGACGAGTTGCAGGCGTGGCTCGACGCGAACCTGCCGGAGTTCCGGGACCAGGGCGAGATCGGCGACGTGCGAGAAGACTCGTTCCTGCGCACGATGGCGCGGCGCAAGGCGTGGCAGCAACGCCTCAACCGCGACAAGTGGGCGGCGATCAACTGGCCCATCGAATGGGGCGGCCGCGAGGCGACCACGATGCAGAACGTCATCTACTCCGAGTTGATGGCGCGTACGAAGGCGCCCGGCATCTACAACCCCAACGGCATCTGGCAGATCGGGCCGATGATCATTCGTTGGGGTACGGATGAGCAAAAGAAGATGTGGTTGCCCTACATCCTTGATGCGTCGGTGCACTGGTGTCAGGGCTTCAGCGAACCCGAGGCGGGTTCCGACCTCGCCAACTTGCGCACTACCGCAGTGCGCGACGGCGACGAGTACATCGTCAACGGCACGAAGATCTGGACGTCGTCGGCGCACCTCGCGAAGTGGGGCCTGTTCCTCGTGCGCACCGACCCCGACGCCATCGCCCGCGGCGAGAAGCACGTCGGCATCACCGCGCTGATCATCGACATGGAACTGCCGGGCGTGCAGGTCAATCCGATCCGCGAGATCACCGGCGACGCCATGTTCTGTGAAGTCGTGTTCACCGACGCGCGGGTGCCGGCGTCGTACCTGCTCGGCGGTGAGGGCGACGGGTGGAACGTCGCCATGGGCACCCTGACGCACGAGCGCGCCGGCACGGGGTCGATCGCCATCGGCCTGCGCGCCGAACTGGACGAGATGATCGCCGCGGCGCGCCAGCACAATCCCGACGCGCTCGAGGACCCCGACATCCGCGACCGCATCGCCCGCATGTACACGCAGGTGGAGTTGACGCGACTCCTCAACGCGCGGGCGCTGTCGAAGACGCTCAAAGGCGAGCGCACGTTCCCGGAGAACCAGATCGCCAAGCTCCAGTGGTCGCACCTCAGCCAAGCGCTCGCCGAGTTGAACATCGACATCCTGGGGCCGATCGGCATCCTCGCCAAGGGCGGCCCCGACGCACTGCAGCACGGCCACGCCGCGCACAACTACCCGTGGATGCGCTTCACCTCGATCGGCGCCGGCGCCACCGAAGTGCAGAAGAACATCATCGCCGACCGCGCCATCCACCTCCCCCGCCGATGAGCTTCGACTGGACGGGCAAGCGCGTGCTGGTGACGGGCGCGTCGTCGGGAATCGGCTCGGGGCTGGCGGTGCGGCTGGCCGGCCTCGGCGCTCGTGTCGGCATGTGCGCGCGGCGCGAAGCCGAACTCGCGACTGTGTTGAAGAAGTGCCAGGAGACGTCGCCGGACTCGGCAATGTGGCTGTGCGACATGGCGATCCCGGAAGAGGTCGACCTGTTGGTCAACGGCGTGCAGGCCGCGTTCGGGGGTGTCGACGTGTTGATCAACAACGCCGGGATCCCGAAGCGTCGGCACATCACGAAGACCGATCAGGCGACGGTCGAGAACGTCATGCGCATCAACTTCCTCGGCCCGTCGCAACTGACGCTGGCGTTGCTGCCCGCGATGATCGAGCAGGGCGGCGGGCGCATCGTCAACGTGTCGTCGATCGCCGCGACGCTGTCGTCGCCTGGTGAGGCAGCGTACGACGCGTCGAAAGCGGCACTGGCGGTGTTCTCCGAAGCCATGGCCGTCGACCTCTGGGACACCGGCGTCAAGGTGATGGTCGTCTACCCGGGCGTCGTCGACACGCCGCTGTTCGAGTTGCCGGACAACGACCCGCTGCCCGACAGCGCGCCACCGAAGATCACTGTCGACGAGATGGTCGACGCCATCCTCGAAGGCATCGACAACGAATCGGTCGAGGTGTACGCGCCGCAGTGGTTCAAGGACGTCGCCGTCGGCAAGGCCCAGGACCCCGCCGGTTTCATGGCCGGCACCGCCAACTGGCTGCGCGAAAACAAGAAGTAGCTCAGCCGAGCGTGTCGCGGTAGGTCATCGGGAGAAGCTCGATGAGCTGGCCGTCGGGGTCGCGGATGAGCGAGACCATTTCCTTGTAGCCGCGGTCTGCGAGAACTTCGCCGCCGTACGCCGCGGCCTTCGACTCGGCGTCGGTGATGTCGTCGACGCACACCGAGATGTGCGTCAGGCCCTGTTCGTTGAACGCGCGATCGCGCGCCTCGGCGACGCCACCGCGTTCGAACGCCATCAGTTCGAGCACCCACCCGTCGCGCACGAGGTAGGCGGCGCGCATCCCGATCGGTTGCTCTAACGCGAACATGTGGCTGACGGCGCCGTCGGGCACGGTGATCTCGTTCTTGAACTCGAAGTCGAGCACCTCTTCGTAGAAGCGACGCGACTTCTCGAGGTCGCTCACCGCCAGGCCGACGTGGTTCACGATCGCGCTCATAAGCTGAACACTATGGAGAACCCGATGGGTCCCGCGATCCCCGACCTGACAGGCCAACAGCGAGTCGCGTTGCTGGCGCGGCTGCTCTTCGCCGAGGGCTACGACGACCACCTCGCCGGCCACATCACGCTGCGGGAACCCGACGGCACGATCGTCGTGACGCCGTGGGGGCTGACGTGGGACGAGATGACGGCGTCGGACATGATGCGCATCGACATCGACGGCAACGTCCTCGAAGGCAAGTGGACCGTGACGCCGGCGATCCCGCTGCACCTCGAGTTCCACAAGGCGCGCGCCGACGCCGACGTGGTCGTGCACAACCACCCGCGCTGGGGGACCATCTGGGCCGACTTGCACCGCGCGCCGCCCGTGTACGACCAGACGTCCGCACAAGTGGCGGATGACCCGCTGATCTACGACGACTTCAACGGCCCGGTCAACAGCACCGAGAACGCGCGCGCATGCGTCGAAGCGCTGGGCGACGGGCGCATGGCGCTGCTCGGCAACCACGGCGTGCTCGTCGTCGGCAAGGACATCCAGCAGGCGCATCACCGCTGCGTGTTCCTCGAGTGGCGCTGCCGCCAGGCGTGGCACGTCGAAGCGATCGGCCAGGGCGTGCCCGTGAGGGCCGACGTGTGGAAGCGCTTCGGCACGGCGTTCGACCACATTTCGTTCCCGGGCTTGTGGGACGCGATGGTGCGACGGGAGTTGCGGCGTGACCCAAGCGTTCTCGACTGAAGATCTATTTCTTCCCGAGCCGGAGCCCCGCGAGGTCTTCGCCACGATCATCTCCGTCGACGACCACCTCGTCGAACCGGCGCACATGTTCGAAGGCCGACTCCCGAAGACGCTGCAAGAGCGCGCGCCCAAAATCGTCGTCAACCAACAAGGCCATGAGGTGTGGGAGTTCGACGGCAAGACGTTCAGCCAAGTGGGCCAGAACGCGGTCGCCGGTCGCCGGCCCGAGACGGTGAAGGTCGAACCCTTTCGCTTCGACCAGATGCGCCCCGGTTGTTACGACGTCGACGCGCGCGTACGCGACATGGACGTCAACGGCGTGTGGGCGTCGCTCAACTTCCCGTCGATGATCACGGGCTTTTGCGGCCGCGTCTACTCGCAGTGCAGCGACCCCGAACTCGGCTTCGCCGTCACCCAGGCGTTCAACGACTGGATGCACGACGAGTGGTGGCAGCCGCACCCCGAACGCATCATCCCGATGGGCATCACGTGGCTCGCGGATCCGGAACTCGGCGCGCAAGAGATCCGTCGCAACGCCGAGCGCGGGTTCGTCGCAGTGACGCTGCCCGAGCGGCCGCACGACATCGGACTCCCCTCGATCTTCACCGACTACTGGGGGCCGATCCTGCAAGCGTGCGCCGACACCGACACCGTCGTATGCCTGCACGTCGGTTCGTCGGGCATCAACCCGCCGCCGCCCGACGTCGGCATGGCGATCCTGCCGCTGTCGGCGACGTTGTTCGGGCAGCAATCACTGACGGCGTGCACCGAGTGGTTGTGGTCGGGGTGGCCGGTGCGCATCCCGAATCTCAAGATCGCGATGTCAGAAGGCGGGATCGGTTGGGTGGCGATGCTGCTCGACCGTCTCGAGAACATCATCGAGCGGTCGCGCTACGGCATGGGGTGGGACGAGCGTCCGGCCGACGTGTTGCGGCGCAACTTCTGGTTCTGCACGATCGACGATCCGTCGACGATCGACACCCGCCACACCATCGGCGTCGACAAGATCATGGTCGAGGTCGACTACCCGCACGGCGACTCCACGTGGCCCGACACGCAGCGCGTGATCAAGGACGCGTGGGGCCACATCGACGCGAAGGAACTACGGATGATGTGCAGCGAGAACGCCGCGGCGCTCTTCCGTCACCCGTTGCCGGAGACCGTGCTCCCCGCCTGAGCGGCGTGCAGCCACTCTTCGAGCGCCGCAGCGGGACCAAGCCCGCGGTTGATGCGACAGCGCTTGTTGTTTGCCCGTAGGACCAGCACGCCAATTCCCGGGCGGACGGTGAACCCGTTGCGCAAGTCGATCGTTCGCAGGCCGAGGAGGTAATGCGCTTCGACGCGCCCGGGATCCTTCGGCGAAAGGCGATATGCGGCCGTGCCGAGGACGTACAACATCACGGCGAAGAGCAGATAGGCCACGCCCGACGCCGCCCACTGGTTGTTGTCGGCGAACACGATCCCGGTCATCGCCAGTCCGCCCAACACCAAGACGTTCGCCCACCCGGTGATCCGTCGTCCGGTTTGCCGCAACCTCAGGTCTTGCACGCCGCCAGTATTTCGTCGTCGCGCGAAAAGTCGTAATCGAACTTGTCGCGCCCTTCCCGGTCGAACCACGCGTAGCTGTCGGCGTACGCCTCCGCGAGCGTGTAACTCGGCGCCCAGTCGAGATCGGTAAGCGCCCGCTCGATCGAATAGACGGTGCCGCCGAGGATCCCTTCGCCCCAGTGGATCAGCGGCGGGTTCAGGCGACGGGCGATCTCGAGGGGCACGTGCACGATGTTGGGCTCCACGCCGACGGCCTCGGCCATCAACCGGATGCAGCCGAGCACCGACGTGTACTCGCCGCCGGCGACGTTGTACGCCTTGCCGACGGCGCGCGGGTTGCCGGCGATGCTCACCATGAGGCGGGCGACGTCCTGCACGTGCACGAGGTGGACGAACGGAAAACCGTCGGCGGGGATCATCAAGGGACGACCCTCTTCGAGGCGCTTGAAGAAGACCGGTTCGCGGGTGACGAGCGGCGTGTTGGGGCCGATCGTGTGCGTGACCCGCAGGGACGTCGCCGGCAACCCCGACTCTTCGAACAGCGCCTCGAGGTGGTCCTCGCAGTTGACCTTGCCGACCCCGTAGGCCTTGCCCGGGTGCGGGTCGTCGGGCGCATGACGTGGCGAGTCCTCGCGCACCGGCTGCACCCAACTGCGCTTGTAAGCCGCCACCGACGATGTGAAAACCAGGTGCTGCACGCGCCCCGCGAACGTCTCCACGACCGGTTCGAGGTCGGCGACGCGGTAGCTCGTGTTGTCGTACACGATGTCGAAGTCATCGCGTACCGGTGCGAGCGCGTCGGCGAGCGCGCCCGGCTGTTGGCGATCGACGTGGATGCGGCGCGCCCCGTCAGGCAGTGGCGCCTCGTGGCTGTTGGCGACCGTGACGTCGTGGCCTTGGCGCGCCAACTCGAAGACGAGGTGCAGCCCGATGTACCGATTGCCGCCGAGCACCAAAGCACGCATCGACGCGACGGTACCGTTCTCGTTGATGACTGATCCGGTCGAGGTGTACCGCGCGCTGTTGGTCCCTCGCCTGATCGAAGAGCGCATGCTGGCGCTGCTGCGCCAGGGCCGTCTGTCGAAGTGGTTCAGCGGTGTCGGGCAGGAAGCGATCGCCGTCGGAGTGGCGCTCGCGCTGAACGACGACGACTGGATCCTGCCGATGCACCGCAACCTCGGTGTGTTCACGACGCGGGGCGTCGACCTCGACCAGTTGTTCCGTCAGATCCTCGGACGCGACAACGAGTTCACGCACGGCCGCGACCGCACCTTCCACTTCGGCACGCGCGATCACCACATCGTCGGCATGATCAGCCACCTCGGCGCGATGTTGCCCGTCGCCGACGGGCTCGCCCTCGCCGCGCAGCTCCGCGGCGAGCAGCGCGTCGCCGCGGCGTTCACCGGCGACGGCGCCACCAGCGAAGGCGACTTCCACGAGGCGCTCAACCTCGCCGCGGTCTGGAAGCTGCCGGTGATCTTCGTGATCGAGAACAACGGATTCGGCATGTCGACGCCCACGGATCAGCAGTACGCCTGCGCCGATCTCGCCGAGCGCGCCGCCGGTTACGGCATGCCGGGCGAGATCGTCGACGGCAACGACGTACTGGCGGTCATCGACGCGGTCTCGCGTGCCGCGGCGCGCGCCCGCGCCGGTGACGGACCGACGCTGCTCGAGTGCAAGACGTTCCGCATGCGCGGTCACGAAGAGGCATCGGGCACCGACTACGTGTCGAAGGAACTGCTCGCCGAGTGGGAGACGAAGGATCCGATCACGCGGTTCGAAGCTGTCGTCGGCGTCGACGAAGCACTGAAAGAGTCCGTCCGCGTCGACATCAACGAGCGCATCAAGCTCGCCCTCGACGCGCCCGCCCCGTCGTCCACCGCGGAGACCGAAACCGCCGCCGTCTTCCAAACTCGTGTTCTGTCGCCCACGAAACGTGAGCGACAGAACACAACTTCGCAGGAGATGCGGTACCTCGACGCCATCACCGACGCCATGCGCGTGGCGTTGCGGGAGGACGAGCGGGTCGTGCTGCTCGGCCAGGACATCGCCGAGTACGGCGGCGCCTTCAAGGCGACGGTCGGACTGGTCGAGGAGTTCGGACGCGCCCGCGTGCGCAACACGCCGATCATCGAGTCAGGTGCCATCGGCGCGGCGCTCGGCCTGGCGCTCGATGGGTTCGTGCCGATCGTCGAGATGCAGTTCGCCGACTTCATCTCGTGCGGCTTCAACCAGATCGTGAACAACCTCGCGCAAACGCACTACCGCTGGGGCGCTGGACTACCCGTCGTCATCCGCGCTCCCGTCGGCGGCGGCATGGGTGCGGGACCGTTTCATTCGCAGAGCCCCGAGGCGTGGTTCACGCACGTGCCCGGCATCAAAGTCGTCGCGCCGGCGACGCCCGCCGACGCCAAGGGTCTCCTGCTCGCCGCCATCGACGACGGGAATCCCGTCCTGTTCTGCGAGCACAAGCTGCTCTACCGCTCGGTGACCGGCGACGTGCCCGAGGGCTGGCACACGACGCCGATCGGCACCGCCGCGATTGCGCGGGAAGGCAACGACGCCACCGTCATCGCCTACGGCGCCGCCGTCCAGTGGGCGCTCGACCTCGACGCCGACGTCGAAGTCGTCGACCTACGCAGCCTCGTGCCATGGGACCAGGAGACGGTGCTGGCGTCGGTGCGCCGCACCGGCCGCGCTCTCATCGTGCACGAGGCGCCGCGCACCGGCGGCTTCGGCGCCGAAGTCGCAGCGACCATCGCCGAAGCAGCCTTCGCCGACCTCGACGCCCCCGTCATCCGCGTCACGGCGCTCGACACGCCGATCCCCGCCGACGCCGGACTCGAGTCGATCTACTCGGCGCGCCACCGCCTCGAACCCGCGCTCCGTCGACTGCTCAGCTACTGATCTACCAGCCTTCCGTGCCGGTCCAGTCCCAGACCGGCAGAGGAAGGTCGCTCGGCACGTCGTCGGGCGAGCTCCATCGGTGGTTGAGCAGTGCCGTTGCCCAGGTGAACCACGCGATCAGTTGGAACCGCAGCGGAGGATCGCTCGGGATGCCGGCGTCGTCGAGCGCGAGCACAAACGCCGCGACGGCACGCCCGTCCATCTGCTCGTGCGGCCCATTGCCCACGTGCATGCGGATCACCTCCGAGTAGCCGCCGACCGACTCCGTGTAGCCGGACGGCCCGCCGAGCTGCTCGGACCAGTACGCGGCCAACCGCTCGGTGTGCTGTGGGTGAACGCCGCCTTCGAAGGGATGCGCCAGGATCGAGTCAGCCAGGCACCGTCGGTGCCACGCTTCAGCCAGCGCCAGAACCGATTCCGCTCCGCCCATCGCTTCGTAGATTGTGGGCTCCACGGAGAACGAAATTAGACGCGCGTTGCCATGCGACCGCCGATGTGCGCGCCGGTGATGGCGCCGTTGGCGTCGCGCTTGAAGTAGCCCTTCATGCCCTTGGCGGGGCCCTCGGCGACGATGTAGCGGTCGCCGTCGCCGGGAAGCATGCCGATGACGATCGGCGGCTGCTTGAGGTCGTCTTCGGTGGCGCCGTCTTCGGTCAGCGCCTTGATCGTCTCGGCGTTGGGCTCGACCTTGATCGACAGACGGCCGGCGTCGGCGCTGATGTAGCAGTCGACGGCCACCGTCGCGTAGTGACCGCAGTACTCCTCGAGCGCAGCGTCGCCCAACAACACGGGCTCGGGATCCGTCTCGACGAGTCCGAGATAGTGCTCGAGCGCCCACTTGACGACGGCGTCGTTGAACTGCGGACCATT
>JBEEFV010000009.1:0-38769 GCA_041166405.1 Actinomycetota bacterium
CTCACGGCGCTGCCCGTCATCGAGACCAAGGCGGGCGACATCTCCGCGTACATCCCGACCAACGTGATCTCGATCACCGACGGCCAGATCTTCTTGGACCTCGACCTGTTCAACTCCGGCGTCCGTCAGGCGATGAACGTCGGCACTTCGGTGTCGCGGGTCGGGGGCTCGGCGCAGGTCAAGGCGATGAAGTCGATCGCCGGCGGGCTCAAGCTCGACCTCGCCAACTTCCGTGAGCTCGAAGCCTTCGCGGGCTTCGGTGCCGAGTTGGACAAGGCGAGCCAGCAGCTGATCGACCGCGGCCGCCGCCTCGTCGAACTGTTGAAGCAGACGAACGGTCAGCCGATGCCCGTGCAGGAGCAGGTCTTTTCGATCTTCGCCGGCACCAACGGCTACCTCGACGACCTCGACGTCGCCGATGTCCGCCGCTTCGAAAGCGAGCTCATCGCCGACGTGCGCGCCCGTGCCGGCGCCACGCTCGACGCCATCAAGAACGGCGACTTCCCCGAAGACGACATCAAGAAGGCCGTCGAAGACTTCAAGTCGCGCTTCGTTCCCTCGGTTACGGCTGCGGAGTAGTCAATGGCTGGTGGTAAGGAGCGGGTTCTCCGCAGGCGAATCAAGAGTGTCGAGTCTTCGAAGAAGATCACGCGCGCCATGGAGCTCATCGCTGCGAGCCGTATCCACAAGGCGCAGCAGCGGGTTGCCGCCGCTCGCCCGTACAGCGAGCAGATCACCAACGTCATCCGCAGCCTCGCGTCGGCGGGCGCGGGCGGTTCGCATCCGCTGCTGACGCCCCGCGAAGAAGTGCGCACCGTTGGCTTCGTCGTCCTCGCCGGTGACCGCGGCCTCGCCGGTGGCTACAACTCCGGCGTGCTGCGCCAAGCGGAGGCGGCGCTGAAGGCGCAGATCGCGCAAGGCCACGACTACGTGTTGATCCTCGTCGGCAAGAAGGCGCGCGACTACTTCCGCTTCCGCGGTTACAACATCGCCGCCAGCTTCACCGGGTTCGTCGACAGTCCGTCGTACGAGGACGCGCGCGCCGTCGGCGAAGAATTGCGCACTCGGTTCGAAGCGGGCGAGCTCGACCGCGTCGACATCGTGTACACGCAGTTCCTGTCGGTCGGCACGCAGCGCGTCGTCACGCGCCAGTTCATGCCGATCGAGACCGAGACCGTCACCGAAGCGCCCGAAGGTCCTCGCGCCGACTACGAGTACGAGCCCGAGCCCGACGCCATCCTCGACCGTCTCCTGCCGCGCTACGCCGAGGCTCGTCTGTTCGCGGCGATGCTCGACTCGACGGCTTCGTTCTTCGCGGCGCAGCAGCGGGCCATGAAGTCGGCGACCGACAACGCCGAGGAACTCATCACGGTGCTGAGCCGGCAGATGAACCGCGCCCGCCAGGAGTCGATCACCACCGAGATCCTCGAGATCGTCGGCGGCGCCGAAGCCCTCGCCCAGGCCGCCACCAGCGAGACCGACTACCTCGTCGACCGCACGTTCGCATCCGACCTCCTCCCGAATCTTTAGGAGCACGCAATGACCATCACCGCTGACACGACTGAACTGAAGGAAGGGCGGATCGTCGCGATCGTCGGCCCGGTGGTCGACGTCGAGTTCCCGCCCGACGCGCTGCCCGAGCTGCACGGCGCGCTGGAGTTCGACGTGACCGTCGACGGCAAGAAGTCGTCGATCGTCGCCGAGGTCGCACAGCACATCGGCGACAGCCGCGTGCGTGCGATCTGCATGCGCGCCACCGACGGTCTCGTCCGCGGCGCGGCGGTGCGCAACCTCGGCGGCGGCATCACGGTGCCGGTGGGCAACGGCACCCTCGGCCACGTGTTCAACGTCATCGGCGAGGCGCTCGACGCCCGCGGTGAGGCCCTGCCCAACCTCGAAGAGCGCTGGGAGATCCACCGTCCCGCGCCCGACTTCGCCGACCTCGACCCGGCCACGAAGATGTTCGAGACCGGCCTCAAGGTCGTCGACCTCCTCGAGCCGTACCGCCAGGGCGGCAAGATCGGCCTCTTCGGTGGGGCCGGCGTCGGCAAGACCGTGATGATCCAAGAGATGATCATCCGCGTCGCCCGCCAGCACGGCGGTGTGTCGGTGTTCGCCGGCGTCGGCGAGCGCACGCGTGAGGGCAACGACCTCTGGCTCGAAATGGAGGAGTCGGGCGTGCTCAAGAACACCGCGCTCGTCTACGGCCAGATGGACGAGCCGCCGGGCGTGCGCTTCCGCGTCGCCCTGAGCGCGCTGACGATGGCGGAGTACTTCCGCGACGTGCAGGGCCAGGACGTGCTGTTGTTCATCGACAACATCTTCCGCTTCACGCAGGCCGGCACCGAGGTGTCGACCCTGCTCGGTCGTATGCCGTCTTCGGTGGGTTACTCGCCGACGCTCGCCGACGAGATGGGCGAACTGCAGGAGCGCATCACGTCGGTCAAGGGCAAGTCGATCACGTCGCTGCAGGCCGTGTACGTGCCCGCCGACGACTACACCGACCCGGCGCCGTTCACCGCGTTCACCCACTTCGACGCCACCACCAACCTCGACCGCGGCGTGTTCGCCAAGGGCATCTTCCCGGCGGTCGACCCCCTGGCGTCGACGTCGAACATTCTCCAGCCCGGCGTGGTTGGCGAGGTCCACTACAACGTCGCCCGCCGCACCATCCAGGTGCTCCAGCGCTACAAGGAGCTCCAGGACATCATCGCCATCCTCGGCATCGACGAGCTCACCGAAGAAGACAAGGTGCTCGTGTCGCGTGCCCGCAAGATTGAGAAGTTCCTCGGTCAGCCGATGTACGCCGGCGAGCCCTTCACGCAGATCCCCGGCACCAACGTGCCCGTCACCGAGACGGTCGAAGCGTTCGGCAAGCTCCTCGACGGTGAGTTCGACGAACTGCCCGAGCAGGCGTTCTTCAACGTCGGCGGCATCGACGACCTCCAGAAGAAGGCCGAGCAGCTCAAGGCGGTCGGCTAAAAGTGTCCATGCAGGTCGAGGTCGTCTCGCCGGAGCGCATCCTGTTCTCCGGCGAAGCCGACATGGTCGTGTGCCGCGCTGAGGGTGGCGACATCGCCTTCCTCACCGGGCACGCGCCGTTTCTCGGCACGCTCGGCATCGGGATCGTCAAGGTGAACATGACCGGCGGCGGTGTCGAGCACATCGCGGTGCACGGCGGGTTCGTCGAGGTGCGCGACAACCACGTGATCATCCTTTCCGACGTCGCCGAGTTGGTCGACCACATCGACCTCGAGCGTGCGCGCCGCGCCAAGGACGAAGCCGAAGCACAGCTGCGCGCCGGCAACAACGGCGAGATCGAAGCGGCCCTGCGCCGCGCCGAAACCCGCATCGAACTCGCGGGCCTCGGCAAGTAGGTAGCTTCGCCGCCGTGCCGCGGCGAAAGCTTGGTGTCGTCCTCCTGATCCCGCGCCACATCGCGCCCGAGCTCGACGGCATTCGACGCGCGCTCGGCGTGTCGAGCGTCGCGCAGGTGCCGCCGCACATCACGCTCGTACCGCCGATCAACGTCCGCGACGAAGAGGTCGACGAGGCGATCGCGTTGGCGCGCAGCGTGGCGTCGGCGCAGCGCCCGATCGACGTCGTGATCGGCCCGCTCGAGACCTTCTATCCGATCACGCCGGTGCTGTACCTGCGCGTGTCGGGTCCGGGACTCGACGCCATCAAAGCGCTGCGCGACGCGCTCGACTCCGGCCCGCTGGCGCAGGACCTGAAGCATCCGTTCGTTCCGCACGTCACGCTGCACGACGACGCCACCGACGACGCGATCCGCGGCGCGCAAGCGTCGATCGCGCACTACGTGCAGCACGTGCACCTCGATGCCGTGACCGTCCTCGAGCAGACCGAGGACGACAACGTGTGGCGGCCGATCGCGGACGCACCGCTCGGTGTGGAGCCGGCGACGCGCACTATCGGCGGTTCGCCCGTGACGATGGCGGTGACGACGTACCCGACGGCGACGGGCGCGGCGATGGGTCGGTACCGCTCGCTCTCGGTCGAGGCGTTCGTCGACGGACGAGTCGTCGGCCTGGCGCACGGCCACTTCGCTCCGGACGGCGTCGCGTGGCTTGACGAGCTGGTCGTCATCCGCGAGACGCGGGGGACGGGCATCGGCGCGCAGCTGGCGCGCGCGTTCGTCGACGCCGCGCGCACGTCGAAGGCGAGCGAAGTGCGCGCCGTGCGCGGCGCGACGATCGCCGGATTCCTCGTTCGCCTCGGGTTCGCCGTCGACAAAGCCGATGAGTTTTCGCTAGCGCTCTAGTCGTACGATTGAGCGGTCATGAGTAGAGGGGCCGCGGTTGCGCTGGCGGTGATTGCGATCGTTGCGGGCCTCGCCGGCGCGCTGGTCGGCACACCGTGGAACGACAAGTCGCCCGCCTCGCCGAATCAAGTGGTCGGCACGACCAGCCCGTCTCAGGACCCGACGCTGTCCATCGTGGCGACCGCTATCCCGAAGTCGGTGACGGTCTACGACGGACCCGACGGCCCGGAGAAGACCAAGCTGTCGAACCCGAACGAGAACGGTGCGCCGCTGACGTTCCTCGAGCGGGAGCAGCGCCCCGGCTGGCTGCGCGTGCTGCTACCGGTGCGGCCCAACGGCAGCGAAGGTTGGGTCAAGGCGAGCGACGTACGACTCGCGAGTCATAACTACAAAATCCGCGTCGAGCTCGCCGCCCACAGGCTCATCGTGATGGACCACGACAAGGTGTTTCTCGACACTCCCGCGGGCATCGGCAAGGCCGACACCCCGACGCCGGGTGGCCTCTATTACACAAAGGAACTCCTGCAGCCGCCGAACCCCAACGGCGTTTACGGCCACTACGCCTACGGCTTGTCAGGGTTTTCGAATGTGCTCACGAGCTTCGCGGGAGGCGACGGCGTCATCGGCATCCACGGCACGAACGACCCGTCTGGACTGGGCAAAGACGTGAGCCACGGCTGCATTCGCGTGTCGAATGACGCCATCGACCTGATGGCGAAAACGCTTCCCCTCGGCGTTCCCGTCGAAATCGTGTCCTGACAATTCGGTCAAAAAGCTTTGTAACCGGATTTCTCGCGTAACTAGTCACTCTGGGTGATCTAAAGGCGACATTCTGTTGTCGCGTCGGTAGGATCGCCGGGTACTGGGGTTGGGTACGAATTGGGAATCGGGAGAGGCATCCGTTGAAGGGAAACAAGACATGGTTGGCGTGGGCCCTCAGCGTGGGGCTCATCGCCTATCTGCTCGGCGCGGCGACGGTCGGCCGATCGGCGGTTACTGACGGCGAGACCGTCAAGGCCTACGCATCCGGCACGGCGTTGCACCTCGACGCGCTGCAGGCTGGCGCGACCGGGCCGCGCGTTGCCGACGTCGAGGCTGCGTTCTCGGCGGTCAACGCCGACTCGACCGGATTTGTCGCGCCGGGTCGCTACACCGAGAACAACATCCAGACGCAACCCGACCCCACGACCAACCCGCCGCCCTCGTACGTCGGCAAGAACGCGTCTGCCCGCGGCGAAGGCCTGGGCGTCGGCCTCGGCGACAGCGTGCCCGACGAGGCACGCGCCGTCCTCGACGAAACGCTGTCGGGTGCGACGGCGCCGCCGAACTACAGCGAGTCGAAGGACCTCGGGCCGGTGCCCGGCGATCCGGTCGTCTACGCGTCGTTGCTGCACTCCGACGCGCTGGCGCAGTGGGATACGTCGACGTGCCTCACCACCGCCAACTCGCCGATCGCGTACGGCCGCGGCTACGCCGCTGACGTCGAACTTCTCGACGCCGGAACGGCGAACACCGACGGTTCGATGGGCTCGCCGGTGCTCGCCACCAATGACATCGATCCCACCCGCAACGTCGTGCAGACCAACGAGTTCGTTTACGCGATCCCGAACGGCACCGCCGATCACTACGGCCTGGTCTCGGAAGTGCACGAGACCTACGCGCCGGTGTCGGTTGTCCAAGACCCGGTCACCGGCGGCACGATCGAGATCGAAGTGCTCGGCGAGTGGTACACCCGCACCCAAGCCGACGGCGTTCACCAGGCGACGATGACGACGGGCGTCACCAACAACGATCCGGCAAGCCCTGACTTCGGCAAGCCGATGGATCCCGCCGATACCGTCATCCGCGTCTCCGCGGGCGGCGCAGACGTCGCCACGCTGAGCCTGCAGGACATCACCGGCGCCACGGGGCTCGAGATCCCGCTCGGTCCGCTCGCGGACATCATGCTGGGCGAGGACTTCCGCGCCATCTCGGCTCCGGACGGCGCTCCCGATCCGACGTCGTCTCCGACGCTTGCGGCTGACGGCACGCGTGCCGCCGGCGCCATGGACGTCGTGCGGGCGCAGGTGCTCCAGGACGCCGCCGGCGTTGGCACGCACGTCGCCGATCTGCGCATCGGCCACTTCGAGAACGACCTCCAGGTTCCGAAGGGCGGCTTCACCTGCCCGCCCCCGCCAAGCACGACGACGACGGCCGGACCGACCACGACGACGACCGCGGCTCCGACTACGACGACCACGGTCGCTCCGACCACGACGACGACCGCGGCTCCGACCACGACGACGCTCCCGGCGACGACGACCACCGGCCTCGAGCCGACGACGGCGCCGCCCACCACGTCGACGACGCAGCCCAGCAAAGCGCAAGCGGCTGTGGCCGTACGAGCGCAACCGAAGACCGTCGGTTAGCGCAACTCGCGAGAACTGAAAGAGGCCGCCGGGAAACCGGCGGCCTCTTTTTTGTTCGAGTCGCCGACTAGTTGAAGGCGACCGCTGAGTATTCGCTGAGCTTTTGGAGGCGGTGTTGCGCGGTCACGAGTCGCACCGTGCCCGACTTGGAGCGCATGACGAGGCTCTGCGTCGACGCGCCGTTGATGTTGTAGTGCACGCCGCGCAACAGCTCGCCGTCGGTGATCCCGGTGGCGGCGAAGAAGCAGTTGTCACCGCCGACGAGGTCGTCGGTCGTCAGCACGGCGTCGAGGTCGTAACCGAGTTCGAGCGCGGTGTTGCGCTCGTCGTCGTTGCGGGGCCACAGCTTGCCGAGGATCTCGCCGCCCATGCACTTGAGCGCCGCGGCGCTGATGACGCCTTCGGGCGTGCCGCCGATGCCGAGCAGGATATCGGCGCCGGTGTCGGGCCACGCGGTCGATATGGCGCCGGCGACGTCGCCGTCCGAGATCAGGCGGATGCGGGCGCCCGCGGCGCGCACCTCGGCGATCAGGTCGGCGTGACGGTCGCGGTCGAGGATCACGGCGGTGACGTCTTTGACGTTTTCGCCCTTCGCCTTCGCCACTGCGGCGAGGTTGTGGGCGACGGGCGCATCGAGGTCGATGACGCCCTTGGCTTCCGGTCCGACGGCGATCTTGTCCATGTAGACGCACGGACCGGGGTTGAACATCGTGCCCCGCTCGGACACCGCAATGACCGCCAGCGCGTTGCCGCGACCGAGCGACGTCAGCGTCGTGCCGTCGATCGGGTCGACGGCGATGTCGGTCTGTGGCGGTGAGCCGTCGCCGATCTTCTCGCCGTTGTAGAGCATCGGCGCTTCGTCTTTTTCGCCTTCGCCGATCACGACGATGCCGTCCATCGAGACGGTGTCGAGCACGATGCGCATGGCGTCGACTGCCGCGCCGTCGGCGCCGTTCTTGTCGCCGCGACCCATGAAGCGTGACGCTGCCAACGCGGCAGCTTCGGTCACGCGCACGAGTTCCATTGCGAGGTTGCGGTCAGGCGCCTGCTGAGGAGACATGCCAGCGACCATAGTCTTGGAGATATGAGTCGCCGTGATGAGTGGCAACAGGCGTTCGAGCAGTCGCAACTGCGCGACGTCGACGCCGAAACGATGAGCGGCGTACCGATCGACGCGGTCTACGGACCCGACGACGGAGAGTTTCCCGGGCAGTATCCGTACACCCGCGGCCCCTACGCGTCGATGTATCGGTCGAAGCTTTGGACCATGCGCATGTTCGCGGGCTTCGGCACGCCGGAGGACACCAACGCGCGCTTCAAGGAGATCCTGCGCTCGGGCGGTGGCGGTTTGTCGACGGCGTTCGACATGCCGACGTTGATGGGCCGCGACTCCGACGATCCGCGCAGCGAGGGAGAGGTCGGCAAGGGCGGCGTCGCCGTCGACACGATCGCCGACATGGCCGACCTGTTCGCCGACATCGACTTGGCGAAGGTGTCGACGTCGATGACGATCAACTGCGCGGCGCCGATCCTGCTGGCGATGTACGTCGCCGTGGCCGAGCAACACGGCACGCCGCGCGCGCAGCTGAGCGGCACGCTGCAGAACGACATGCTCAAGGAGTACCAAGCGCAGAAGGAGTACTACTTCCCGCCGCGACCCTCGATGCGACTGGTCACCGACACGATTCGTTTCACCGCTGCCGAGATGCCGCGGTGGCACCCGGTGTCGGTCTCCGGCTACCACATCCGCGAAGCGGGTTCGACGGCCGCGCAAGAGCTGGCGTTCACGCTCGCCAACGGATTCGCCTACGTCGAGTCGGCGACGAACGCCGGCCTCGACGTCGACGACTTCGCACCCCGCCTGTCGTTCTTCTTCAACGCGCACAACGATTTCTTCGAGGAGATCGGCAAGTACCGCGCGGCGCGTCGCATCTGGGCGCGATGGTTAAAGGAGCGGTACGGCGCCAAGAACGAACGGTCGATGCAACTCCGCTTCCATACGCAGACCGCGGGCGTGTCGCTCACCGCGCAACAGGCCGAGGTCAACATCGCCCGCGTGGCGATCCAAGCGCTCGCCGGTGTGCTCGGTGGCACCCAGAGCCTGCACACCGATTCCTTCGACGAAGCGCTCGCGCTGCCGACCGAACGCGCCGTACGCATCGCGTTGCGCACGCAGCAGGTGATCGCGCACGAGACCGGCGCGGCGTTGGTGGCGGACCCGCTCGGCGGCTCGCACTACGTCGAGTGGATGACCGACGAGATGGAGCGGCGCGCCGAGGAAATTTTCGCGCACCTCGACGACGTCGGGAGCGGCTCGATCCTCGAAGGCTGCTTCCAGTGCATCGACAACGGCTGGTTCATGGGCGAGATCGCCGAAGCGTCGTGGCAGCTCGAGCGCAAGACCAACTCGGGCCGGCGCATCGTCGTCGGCGTCAACGAGTTCACCGACGGCGACGAAGGCCGTCCGCCGCTGTTGTCGGTGTCAGGCGAAGCCGAAGAGCTGCAGCGCAAGCGCCTCGCCGAGGTGCGCAAGTCGCGCGACGACGCTGCGGTGCAAAACGCGCTCGCCGATGTGAAGCTCGCCGCGCAAGACCCGACCACGAACACCATGCCGTCCATCCTCGAAGCCGTGAAGGTCTGCGCCACCGAGGGCGAAATCATGAACACCCTCGCCGACGTGTTCGGCCGTTACCAGGAGGTCGCCGTCTTATGAGCGAGCGCAAGCGAGCGAATCAGAGAGAACAGTGTGCCGCTCGTCGGCACGGCCGCCGGAGGCGGACGTCCCGATGAGTGACTGGAACACGCCATCGGAGCCGGAGAAGGACGCGCCGCTCGCAGACGAACCGCCGGCGTCGAGCGTGCCGCTGCGCTTCGACGAAGGCGGCGCGGCGTCGGACGCGATGCCGTTGCCGCCGCCGGCCGCGAGCGGGGAGTCGACGTCGGCGACGACAGAAGAATCTTCGATCCCTGTGCGTTATCACGACGCGCCCGAGGAACCGGCGGTCACCGAGCCGCCGACGCCGGAGCCGACGAGTTGGCTGCACCCCGACCCCGTCGAACCGGTCGGTCTCGAGACGCCGCCGCCCGAGGACGAGCCGCCCACGCTTGCCGGCAACGCCGAGCACACGCCGGCCGATGTCCTCACGCCGCCCGCGGAGCCGCCGGCGCCCGAGCATCCCTTCGAAGAAACGGTGTTCGACCTCTCAGATCTCCCGAGCGAGTCGCGCGACGGGTTCTCGCGCCGCCTGACTGACGCAGGGATCAGTCACCGGCTCGAGGACGACCGTCAGCTGCGGGTGCCTGCGGAGAATGCCGGCACCGTCGAGACGTGGCTCGAGGACTGGCGACTCCGGCCCGACGAAGAGATCGACGTCCCCGAATCCGAGGACGTCGAAGAAGTCATCGCCGAAGCCGACGAGGAAGACGACGAGATCGTGTTCGACCTCGCGACGCTCTCGACCGAACAGCGCCGCCACTTGTCGATGCGCCTGACGGGCGCGGGCATCAGTCACATCTGGGAAGTGGCGACCGATCTCGTCGTGTCGGTCGAGGACGCGCCGGCGATCGAGCGCTACGTCCAAGAAGTGCGCAATCCCGATGGCTTCGGCGACGAGGAGATGGCGTCGTTCGAAGAGGACAGCGACGTCGACGACGAAGAGGTCTACGCCGCGATGAGCAACCTGTACGTCGCCGCCGACAAGTTGATGCAGCGTCCCGGCGACGAAGCGACGGCCGGCGAGTTCTACATCGCCGTCGACGACATCGACGGGCTGCCGGCGCCGTTCGGTTTCGACCCGCGCGTGTGGGCGCAGGTGCAGGAGTTGGCCAACAAGATCGCCGACACCCTCGACGCCGAGGGCGACGTCGACACCGTCGGCAACGACTCGCGCACACTTCGCCAAGTGCTCGCGAATTATGTGTGAGCGGTAGCTTCCGAAGGTGCTCGCCGCCGAGTTAGAAGTACGCCACTCGCGGATCGTCGCTCCGACGCGGCGCGTGGCACTGGGCGAGTTCTACCTGCCGACGGACCCGCCCGACGGGCCGCTGCTGCTGGCGTCGGTGGTCGGCACGTTCGTCCCGCGCCTCGAGCCCGAGTTGCGCGACGACCTCGACTTGTTGATCGACGATCTGGAGCGTCGTCGTCGCATCCCGCAGCCGCGGCTGCGGCACCGGTTCCAGACCGACACGCACGGCTTGGCGCGCAGCCGCCATCGCCTGTACCGCGACGACGATACGAACGAAGCGACGCTGTCGTACGAAGACGCGCTGCACCCGCTGCCGCAGATCCTGGCGGCGGTGTACGCCGCGGGGATGTTGACGAGCGCGGCGCGTCCGCACGCGTTTTCGTTGCTGTGGCGGGCGTCGCGTTGGGACGGCGGCAACAGCGAGCAGTTGCTGACGCACCTCGTGGGAACGGATCCGCTCACGGCGATCCGGCGCCGTCGCGGCGCCGACGCCGCGTGGGCGCTCGCCGCGCTCGGCTTCGCTCCGGACGAACAGCCGGCGCGCAACGACGTCGTGCGTCGTTTTCGCGACGCGGTCCGCGATGCGCACCCCGATCACGGCGCCGAGTCGACCGAGGCGAGCCTGCGCATCACCGAGTTGACCGACGCACGGCGCATCCTGCTCGCGATGAGCGCGTGAAGAAGCCGAAGGCGCTGCTGCTCACGCCCGGTGCGAGCGCCAACCGCAATCAGCCGGCGCTCGTCGCCCTCGACGAAGCACTCACCGCGAAGGGAATCGTCGTCGAGCGGATGAACTTCCCGTACACCGACGCCGGGCGCCGTGCGCCTGACAGGCCACCCGTGCTCATCCAGGCCGTGCGCGACGGCGCGGCCGCGCTCACGAAGAAGGCGAAGACGCGCCCGTCGTCCGTCGCACTCGGCGGGCGCTCGATGGGCGGGCGGATGTGCTCGATGGCCGTCGCCGAGGGGTTGCCCGCTGCGGCACTCGTACTGATCAGCTATCCGCTGCACCCGCCGGGCAAACCGGACCAATTACGCGTTGAGCACTTTCCGGCGATCGATGTTCCGTGTCTTTTCGTGTCGGGCACACGCGACGCGTTCGGTACACCGGACGAACTCGAGCAGGCGACAAAGGCCATCAAAGGAGCCGTTACCCACATATGGATAGACGGAGGGGATCACGGGCTGCGAAACAAAGACAAATTTGTCGTCGCCGCCGTAGGGTCTTGGCTTTCATGACGTTGCCGGACGTAGACTTTCCGTTGGGTACGTCTCATCTCTAGGAGCGATATGTCGCGCAATTCTCAACGCATGCTGAGGCACAGGGGGCTAGCTGTCCTCGGCGCTGTCGGCATTCTCGCCACGTATGTGGGAGTGCTCCCGGCGCAGGCTGCGGGCGTGCCCTTCACGAGCCCTGATGCGAAGTTCTCCGGCTCGGCCGTGGGTTCGGCGGTCCACGCCGACGCGCTCAACTCCGGTTCGACGCGCGTCGCCAACGCCGACATTTCGCTCGCGAGCGCGGCGGTCAACTCGAAGGGCATCACGGCGGCGGCCACCAACGAAAACGGCCGCCAGATCAACCCGAACCTGGGCGCGTCCAAGTTCTCGTACGGCCGTGGCGCCGGCGTCGAGGTCGGCCTTGCCGCCGACCCGGGCACCGACGGCCAGATCATCCTCGCCGGCAAGTCGGAGGGCAGCGCACCGTGCACGGTGCCGCCGTCGGCCGCCGACTCCTGCACGCCGCCCAACTGGCACAACAGCCAGCAGGTCGGTCCCGTCAACGCCGCGCCGGTCGCGTATGCCTCTGTCGCCCAGGGCACGTCGGACGCGAAGTGGAACACCGAGACGTGCATCCTCGGCGACGACATCTCGCGCGGTCTCGGCTACACCGCCGACGCCCAACTCCTCGACACCGGGTCGGGCAACGCTCCTGACCTGAACGCGCCGCTGCTCACGGTCGACGCCCCCGCCGGTCGCCGCAACGTGGTGCAGACCGTGTCGCGTGAATTCTTCTCGCCCAACTCGGCGCAGGCGTTCGGTCTGAACTCGCAAGTCGAGCAGACCCTGGCCCCGATCACGCTGTTCCGTGGCACGCCGCAGGAAGTGACGATCGAAGTCGCGGGCGAGTGGGTGCTCGACGCCTTCGCCAGCGGTGTCGGCGGCCAGTCGAAGGTTTCGTACCATCCGCAGAACACCGACGGCTCGCCGGTCACCTCCACGACCCCGCTCGTACGCGTCATCCAGGCCGGCGTCGTGACGGACATCCTCACGACCCAGCAGATCTTCGGTGAGACGGGTTTCGACCAGGTCCACATCGACGGCGTCGCCGACATCGCGATCGGCGAAGATCCCCGCGCCATCGGCGGCGACGCCAGCACCTCGCCGGCGATTGCAGGCGACGGCACGTCCGTCGCCGCTGCGGTCGACGTCGTGCGCGTCAAGCTGCTCGACGGTTCGCTCGGCGACATCCGGGTCGGCCACATGGAAGCCAAGGCCGCCGTGCCTGCGGGTGGCGTCACCTGCCCGATCCCGGTGACCAAGTCGACCGGCGGTCTTACGACCATCGACGCCAACAGCGCGCCGGGCGGTCTGTTCGTCACCAAGATCACGGTGGAGAACGCGTTCGCCTGCCCGCTGGAGAACGTCAGCCTGACCGACGACATCCATCGCAAGACCGGCGACCTCACCTTCGACATCGCCGAAACCGACGCTCGCAACGATCCGAAGAAGGGAGCGGGCGCGAACTTCTCGAAGCAGTCGTCGACGCAGTCGACCGCGAGTTACCCGAACCTCGGAACGATTCCGGTCGGTGGCACCAAGGTCGTCAACGTGGTCACACACGTCATCGGCGGCGGCGGTGTGATCGAGGACATCGCGACCGCGAAGGGTGACCTCCACTGCGGTCCGGGCTCGGCCATCGGCGAAGCGAGGTTCAGCCTGAACGGTACGTTCACCTTGGCTCGTACGGCGACCCGCGTGCTGGCTCGCACCGGTGGTAGCGAGGATCTCGCTCTCGCCGTCGGCGCCGTAGCCCTCGCAGCCATCGCCATCCGCCGCGTCGTGCGCCGCCGCAACGCCACGGCGTAACACTCAGAACTGCCAAACGAGGCGCCGGTTTCCTACGAAGCCGGCGCCTCGTTTCGCGTCTGCGCGCCGCTACAGCGGGCGGTCTTCGGGGTTGAGGTCTTCGAGCGTGTGGTGGGCGGTCTCGGGGTAGGCGACGAGGATCAGCACGGTCAGCAATACGGGGCCGATCGCGAGGTACGTGAAGGCGCGTGAAAGGCCGATGCGGTCGCCGAGTTCGCCGGCGATGACGAGGCCGATGACGCTGCCGATCCGCGACACAAGTCCGATCGCGCCGTTGGCCGCGCTGCGCACCTCCGTGGGGAACAGCTCCGGTCCGTAGACGCCGAGCGCGGGAACCGTCGCGGAGCCGATGATCGTCGACAGGCCGGAGAACACGTAGATCAACAGCCCCCACGACCAGAACTGCGCGACCGTGAACGCCACGCCGCCGAACGTGGCGATGGCGCCGACGACCCGGCGTCCGCTTTCGGCGAGCCGCCCGCCGACGAAGATCCCGACGCCGCCCGGGATCGAGGTGACGACGAGGAACAGCGTGATCTGCGCGCCGCTAAATCCGCGCTCGGTCCGCAGCCACTCGTTCTGGAACTGGAACGCGGGGGTGAGGAAGACCGAGAGCAACGCCGCCGAACCGGCGACCAGCGCGAAGCGGCCGCGGTGGGTGCGCATCAAGTCGACCATCGAGCGCGGTGACACGCCGCTCGCCGCTTGTGCGACGTAGCGGTGTGTCTCCTGCAGGTTGCGACTGACGCGGTACACCAGCGGCACGAATGCCAGCGGGACGAGGTACAGGATCCGCCACGCGCCCGAGGCGAGGTCGGCGAGCGGGAGTGCGAACACGCACAGACCGCTGCCGACCGTCGTGGCCATCGCCGCGAGGCCCGTCGCCCACGCGCGGGCACCCGCCGGCATCTCCTCGGCCAGCATGACGCCCGTGATCGCCAGGCAGGCGTTGGCGGCGCCGCGGGCGAGGATCTGCGTCATCGTCAGGCCGATCAGGTTCGGTGCCAGCGCGCCGAGCGCGCTGAACACGCACGCCGCCGCCGCGGTATTGACCGCGAGCCAGCGGCGGCCGCGGCGGTCGGCGAGGATCGCCAGCGGGAGCGCGATGACGACGTCGACGCGCGCCGCAGCGAGCGCGACCCCTTGGGCCGCTTTGTGCGCGCCGAATTCCTGCGCGGCGTAGGTGAGGGTTTGCGAGAGAAGGATCTCCGCATACCCGAGGATGGCCGCCAGCGCGCAGATGCACGACAGCGCAGCCACGGCCCGATCGTCGAGCTTGTCGGGCGGGAACCAGAACGGCGGCTTGCGGTCGCCGCCGATCTTGCCGAGATGCGACGCCAGCATGGGCCCGAACAGCACGGCCCACACGCCGATGCTGCGGTTGCTCTCGACTTCGACGCGCTGGTGCACCCGGAAGCGCCCGTCGTCGAGCGCGTCCGTCGTCACCGTCCTGCGGTAATGCGTCGCCATACCGTCCGCGGCGACGAAGGCGTTGGGGCCGTCCGCGGTCTCTTCGATCGTGACGACGCGGGGTTTGAGCACGTCGTCGAGTTGCGCTTGCGTGAGGACGGCCGTCCGTTCACGCACGCGCACGAGTGCGCACCATACTTTCCGGATGTCGCGGCGCATCGTTGTTCGGAGTGGCGCGCCCCTGACCGGCGAGGTGTCTGTTTCGGGCGCGAAGAACTCGGTGCTGAAGTGCATGGCGGCGACGCTGTTGGCCCCCGGCCGCCACGTCATTTCCAACGTCGCCGCCATCGAAGACGTCACCGTCATGGGCGACGTGCTCTCCGCCATGGGCGTCGTCATCGACCGCAGTGGCCTGGAGACCGAGTCGTCGCTCGTGCTCGACGTGCCGACGGACTGCACGCCCGAAGCACCCTACGAACTCGCAGAGCGCATCCGGGCGTCGATCGTGGTGCTCGGTCCGTTGCTGGCGCGGTTCGGACGGGCGAAGGTGCCGATGCCCGGCGGCGACGACTTCGGGTCGCGCCCCATCGACATGCACATCAAGGGCCTCGAGGCGATGGGCGCGGAGATCGTCGTGCGTCACGGCGACCTCGACGCTCGCGCCGACCAGTTGCGCGGCGGGCGCATCAACCTCGACTATCCGAGCGTCGGCGCCACCGAGAACCTGTTGATGGCTGCGGTGCTGGCGAAAGGCACGACGGTGATCGACAACGCGGCGCGGGAGCCCGAGATCGGCGACCTCGTCGATCTCCTCACCGCAATGGGCGCGCGCATCGACGGCAAGGACACGTCGACGCTCACCATCGAAGGCGTGGACGCGCTGCACCCGACCGAGCACGTCGTGATCCCGGACCGCGTCGAGGCCGCTACCTATGCGACCGCCGTCGGCCTCGCCGAGGGTGGCGTCACCATTCGCGGGGCGCGCCTCGAGCACATGGACATGCTCGCCGAGAAGCTCGGCGAGATGGGCGTGCACGTGTCGGCCGTCGACGGCGGGCCCAACGGCGGCGGCATCTGGGTGACCAGCGAGGGCCGCCCGCGTTCGGCTGACGTGTCGACCCTGCCGTATCCCGGCATCGCGACGGACTACAAGCCGTTCCTGCTGACACTGCTGACCGTCTCCGAGGGCGTCAGCATCGTCACGGAGAACGTGTACGGCGCGAACCGCTACGCGTATGTCGCCGAGCTGGTCCGCATGGGCGCCGATATCCGCACGCAGGGGCATCACGCGGTGGTGCGGGGCGTGCCGCGCCTGTCGGGTGCGCCGATCCGGGCGCACGACATCCGCGCCGGCGCCGCGCTGGTTTTGGCAGGCCTCGCGGCCGACGGCAGCACCGTCGTGCACGACGCCCACCACGTCGAGCGGGGCTACGCCGACCTCGTCGCTTCGCTCCAATCGGTAGGTGCTGACGTAACCTGGGAAGAAGTTCCTTCCGGAAGAGGTTGAACCACACGTGGAATCCGCAGTTCTCGAAGCCCTAGATGCCATCCGCCCGGCGCTCCAGTCCGACGGCGGTGACATTCGCGTCCTCAATCTGGACGAAACCACGGGCATCCTCGACGTCGAGCTGATGGGTGCATGCGGCAGCTGCCCCATGTCGACCATGACCCTCAAGCAGGGCGTGGAGCGGATCCTCAAGGACCGCGTCGAAGGCCTCACCGAGGTGCGCGCCAAGGGCATCGACTTCGACGTCGACCCTTCCGGCTTCTAGCCTCACCGGGTGCGCGCAGGGGACCCGGTCGAACTTCTCGCTGCTGCGCGTGATGGCAACCGCGGCGCCATTGCTCGACTGATTTCCTACGTCGAGCGCGGCGGCGACCAGGCCAGCGTCGTGAGCCGTCTCACGTGGTCGGCGGCGCGCACCGCGAACCTCATCGGGATGACGGGCGCGCCCGGCGCGGGCAAGTCGACGCTCACCAACGCGCTCGTAAGCCACATCCGCACGACCACCGGCGACCGCGTGGGCGTGCTCGCCATCGACCCGTCATCGCCGTTCACCAACGGTGCGATCCTCGGCGACCGCGTCCGCATGCAGGACCACGCCACCGACGACGGCGTGTTCATCCGCTCGATGGCGACGCGCGGCCACATCGGCGGGCTCGCACTGGCCACGCCCGAAGCGGCGCGAGTGCTCGCCGCCGTGGGCTATCCGACCGTGATCATCGAAACGGTCGGCGTCGGCCAGGTCGAAGTCGAGATCGCCGGCGCGGCCGACACGACCGTCGTCGTCGTCAACCCGGGCTGGGGCGACGCCGTGCAGGCGAACAAGGCCGGCCTGCTCGAAGTGGCCGACGTCTTCGTCATCAACAAAGCCGACCGCCCCGGTGTCGCCGAGGTCCGGCGCGACCTCGAGGCGATGCTCGACATGCATACGTCGCCGGGCCCGTGGCGCCCACCGATCGTCGAAACGGTCGCGGCGCGCGGCGAAGGCGCGGTCGAGCTGTGGGGAGCGATCGAGAAGCACCGCGCCCACATGAACGAAACCGGCGAGCTCGAGCGCCGTCAGGCGAAGCGCGCCGCGGCCGAGGTGCGCGAGATCATCACGCGCACCATCGAGCGCGGCGCGGTGGAGGCGTTGCGATCCGAAGCTGGCGCGGCGTTGTGTGCTCGAGTAACCAGCGGCGAGATCGACCCGCACGCCGCCGCCGAGAAGATCCTCAAGGAGATGCCGCATGGCTGAGTTCGTGTCCGTCGAGCGCGGAGACGACGGCGTTGCCCTCGTGCGCCTCGACCGTCCCAAGGTGAATGCGCTGTCGACCGACGTGCTCGACGAGTTGCACGCCGCGGCGCGCGAGCTGACCGACGACCCGCCGGGTGCGGTGGTCATCTGGGGTGGCGAGCGCATCTTCGCGGCCGGTGCCGAAGTCAGTGAGTTCGACGGTCCGCAGGAGGCTGCGGTCATCGGCGGCAAGTTCCGCGCCGCCCTCGACGCCGTGGCCGCCATCCCGCGCGCCACGATCGCCGCCATCAACGGCTACGCGCTCGGCGGCGGATGCGAGCTGGCGTTGGCGTGCGACTTCCGCATCTGCGCGACGACGGCGCGGCTGGGCCTGCCCGAGATCCTGCTCGGCATCATCCCCGGCGGTGGCGGCACGCAGCGCTTGCCGCGACTCGTCGGTCCCGCGAGGGCCAAGGACATCATCTTCACCGGCCGCCAGATCCCCGCGGACGAAGCGCTGGCCATCGGCTTGGTCGACCGCGTGGTGCCCGCCGACGAAGTCGTGAGCGCGGCGCGTGAATACGCGGCGCGCCTCGCGCTGGGTGCCGTCGCCGGTCAGGCTTTGGCGAAGGACGCCATCGACCGCGGCCTCGAGCGTGAACTCGGTATCGGCCTCACGATGGAGCAGGAAAACTTCGTAGACGTCTTCCGGACCGCAGACGCGAAAACCGGGGTCGCCAGCTTCTTAGCCAACGGCCCCGGTAAGGCTGTGTTCTCCGGTCAGTAGACCGGTCGAGACAACAAGCGTCGTAGCGAAGCTACGACGCCATGCGCCGCAGGTTGCGGCGGGCGACGCGGCGTTCGTCGTCGTTCTCGCCGCCCCAGTAGCCAAGCTCACCCTGGCTGCGCGCGGCATCGCGGCACGGCAGCAGCACCGGGCAATCCATGCAGATCGCCTTGGCTAGCGCCTCACGGCGAATGCGGGGCTCCTCACGCTCGCCGGCCGGCGCGAAGAACAGCTCCGTGCGGCCTTTGCAAGCGGCGTTGTCTTTCCAGGCTTCGTACACCGTTCACGATTCTGAAACCTGTTTCCGCATCAATCAAACAGTTTGCTGAGATAGACGGTATCGCTACAGGTGATATCCCTGTACAACCAGGTCGGCAAACCGGGTCAAATTGCCCCGCCAAATCCGACGAAGCACCGGCTTTGCGACGAACGCGCCTACCACGCTCCCGAGAAATATGGGAAATCGAAG
Source organism: Actinomycetota bacterium (assembly GCA_041166405.1). Classification (GTDB taxonomy): domain Bacteria; phylum Actinomycetota; class Acidimicrobiia; order Acidimicrobiales; family JACCXE01; genus JACCXE01. Next base: position 19,129 of record JBEEFV010000009.1, read on the forward strand.
GTCTTCGATCCACGAGACGCGGGTGGTTTCGGGTCCGTTTTCGCTGAGCTCGAACACTCCCGTGCCCGTGACGATTCCCGTATGGGCGACTCCCAGCCGCTTTCCGTCCACCCATTCCGTCACCGTCATCTTGTCGACAGTCACGAACGGCCCGACCTTCGTCCGGCAGTCGAAAGTGGTGCCGACGCCCGTGCGCTGGTCGGACGTGAAGGTGATCGTCTCGGCGTCGGCCATCCACTGCACGTGCGACTTGATATCGGCGAGCGCGGCCCACGTCGCCTCACGCGGAGCGGCGACGACGACCTCGCCGCGGATGAACACGGCCGCCAGCTAGGACGCGGCGGCGGTGACGTCGTTGGCGCGCAGCGCGCCCGCCGCGTCTTCGGGGGCGACGAGGTTGATCGGCACGCCGGTGCCCAACTCGAAGCCGGCACGCGTCGTGAGCTTCGGCAAGAGGTGCACGTGCCAGTGGAACCCGCCCGACGCCCGGTAGGGCGCCGCGTGGAAAACGACGTTGTAGGCCACGGAGCCGACGGTGGACTCGAGGCGCACGAGGCAGTCGCGGATCGCCCGGCCGACCGCGGCGACGTCGAGGGGCTGCGCGCGGTGGATGTGGGCGTCGTGCTGCTTCGGCAGGATGAGCATCTCGTAGGGCGTGCCGCTCCAGTAGGGGCAGATCGCCAGCGTGCGCTCGTCGTCTTGCACGACGCGGTGGGTGACGTCCTGCTCCGCCTCCGCCACCGTGCACAGCAGGCAGTTGCCTTCGAAGCGGGCAAACCCGGCTTGCTCGTCGGCCACTTCCCTCGGGACGAAGGGCATACCGAGCAGCTGCGCGTGCGGGTGCTCCAGCGACGCGCCGGCCTCGCGGCCGCTGTTGACGATCACCTGGCTGTAGCGGAGCCCTGCGGTCGACGCGTGCTCGGCGACGCGGTCGCGGATCGCCGCCATGACGAGACCGGCTTGCGCGTCCGACAGTTGCGCCCACGGCGTGGTGTGTTCGGGCGACAGCACGAGCACTTCGTGGATGCCGCTCGCCGGCGCCTGCGTGAACACGGGCCCGAGCGTCGTGACGGCCATCGGCTCGTCACCGGCGAACGCCGGGTAGAGGTTGGGCACGACGCGCACGAGCCACGAACCGTTCGGTCCGTACGTCTCCAGCGCCGGAGGCATCGCCTCTTCGTTGCCGGGACAGAACGGGCAGCGCGACGGATCGGCTTGCACTTCGAGCGTCGGGCGAACGAACGCGTCGGGGCGAGCGGCGCGCTCGGCGGCGATCACGACCCATCGTCCTGTTAGTGGATCCAGCCGAAGCTGACTCAACCGCTCACCTCGCCATACGTATTTCTGCCGACGATACTGTCCTGGCGCGCCGCTACCGCGTTTTGCAGAGCCACCGGTAGCGTTGTCGTTTGTGGCTTCGCTCATGGGTCGACCAATACGCCGCGACCGCGCCGTCCTTACGTACTTGAAGCGCGAGTTGTACCCACATAGCGACGCCGCGCGCGCCCGTATCGACGCCGCCGGCATTCAAGGCGGCCAGCCGCGATCACTCGACGACCTGAAAGCGATCGCGCCCGTCGGGCTCGAAGACGTCGGTGACGCCGGCGAGTACGTCCTGCGACCGACGCGGGCCGGCCTCATTCGCTCGGGCAGCCCGTACGTGCGCGCCCGCACGGTGTGGGCGTCGACGTGGGGACGTTGGCAGTCGTACCTCGCGGCGATCGAACCGCTGTACCGACCCGTCCACTACTTCGCGGCCGACACCGCACCGATCGGCGCGTCCGCCGCCGACCTCGTTCGCCTCGCCGGCCTGGGCGCGGAGTGGATGCGGGCGCTCGGTCTCACGCGCGCCGACACCGTCGCACTGGTCGGGGGCGCGTCGGGTGCGCTCGAGGCGTGGGAGTTGAGCGGGGGTACCCGCCGCGCCGGTATCCCGCTCGCCGTGGTGGAGGATCCTGCGGGCGCGGAGCGCCACAACGTGAGCGTGGTCGCCGGCACCGAGGACGCCGTGCTGCGCGCCCTCGGCAACGGGCACTGGCCCGGGTTGCGGATTGTGTTGGTCCTCGGCGAAACCGCCGACAATGTGGCGCAGCGGATCGCGTCGAACGCGGTGGTCGTGCGGCGCGCGTGGTCGATTCCTGGCACGCGCTCAGTTTGGTGGGAGTGCCGCGGCGGCAGCGAGTACGGCTGGCACACGACTCCTTCCGCAGAGTTCATCGAGCTCGACGAGCACGACGAAGTGGTGTGGACCGGCGTCGGGTGGGCCGGCACCGTGTTCTTGCGCCTGCGCACCGACGTGCGGGCGTCGCGTATCGACGCGACACCGTGTCCGGCGTGCGGTCACACGGGCGAGCGTGTGTTCACCGCCGTGGGCAGGCCCGCGCTGGCGCGCTGGTTGCACGGCGACCCGCGCGTCGCGGATTGGCGGCTCACGCCGCAGGGCGCGGAGATCCTGCCGGCGCGCGCCGGCGCCAACGCGCGCCTCGTCAACGAAGCGAAGAAGGCGTTCCCCGATCATCCGGTCACGGTCAAGACGAAGAAGTCGTGGAGCGACGGGTGACCGTGTACTTGGACCACGCGGCGTCGTCGCCGATGCGGCCCGAGGGGCTGGCCGCGATGCTGCCCTTCCTCGGCGAGCGCTACGGGAATCCGTCGGGCTCGCACGCGTTGGCGCGCGCCGCGCGCGCGGCGATCGAAGACGCGCGTGACGTGATGGCCGACGCGCTCGGGTGCGCGCCGGGCGAGGTCGTGTTCACCAGTGGCGGCACGGAGGCCGACAACCTGGCGGTGACCGGCGCGGCTGCCGGCGTACGCGTGTGCTCGGCCGTCGAGCATCACGCGGTGTTGCGACCTGTCGAAGCGCTCGGTGGTCACACCGTCGGCGTCGACGACCGCGGCTTGGTCGACGTCGACGCGCTTGACGCCACCGCGGCGTTCGTGTCGGTGATGTTGGCGAACAACGAGACCGGCGTCGTGCAAGACCTCGACGCGGTGCGCGCACGCGTGCCCGGCGCGGTGCTGCACACCGACGCCGTCGCCGCCTTCTGTTGGCGCGATATCGCCCGCGAGGCCAGCGCGGCGGACCTCATCTCGGTGAGTGCGCACAAGTTCGGCGGCCCGATGGGCGTCGGCGCGCTCGTGGTGCGCGACCGCGTGACGCTGACGCCGCTGTTGCGCGGCGGTGGGCAGGAACGCGAGCGACGCTCGGGTACGCACAACGTCGCCGGGATCGTCGGGATGGCGGCGGCGGCCGCGGCCACGGTGCGCACGCGCGCCGACGAGGTCGCACGACTCGGCGCGTTGCGCGATCGGCTCGCTGCCGGAGTCACCGCGGCCGTTCCGGGTGTCGTCGTGACCGCGGCGGACGCGCCTCGCACCGCGGGAACGCTCCACCTGCGCGTCGACGGCGTCGAGAGCGAGGCCCTCGTGTTCGCGCTCGACGAACTCGGCGTGTGCGCGTCGGCCGGGTCGGCGTGCGCCAGCGGCGCGCTCGAGCCGAGCCACGTGTTGGCGGCGATGGGCGTCGACGCGACATCGGCGCGCGGCGCGTTGCGGTTGTCGCTCGGATGGTCGACCACCGCGGCCGACGTCGACGCCGCTCTCGTCGCCATTCCGAAGGCGATCGAGAATTTGCGAGCGCGTTCGTCGTGAGGGTTCTCGCCGCCATGTCGGGAGGAGTCGACAGCTCCGTCGCGGCTGCGCTGCTGATCGACGCCGGCCACGACGTCGTCGGAGCCACCATGAAGCTGTGGGGCGGGCCGTCCGATCAGGGTTGCTGCTCGGTCGCCGACGTCGACGACGCGCGCCGCGTGTGCCACCAACTCGGCATCGATCACCACGTGTTCAACTTCACGGAAGACTTCGAAGCCCACGTCGTCGCGCCGTACCTCGGCGCCCACGCTCTCGGCCGCACACCGAACCCGTGCATCGAGTGCAATCGCCACCTGAAGTTCGACCGCTTCCTGGCGCGGGCGCGCCAACTCGGCTTCGACGCTGTCGCCACCGGGCACCACGCCCGCGTCGTGCGCGCCGCCGACGGCGCCTACGAACTGCGACGCGGCGCCGACGCCAACAAGGATCAGTCGTACGTGCTGCACATGCTCGATCAGGAGTCGCTGGCGCGCACGCTGCTGCCGGTGGGCACGATGACGAAGACGGAGGTGCGCGCCCACGCCGAGGCGCGCGGCCTGCGCACCGCCGCGAAGCCCGACAGCCAGGACACGTGCTTTCTCCCGCAAACGGGTGGCCGCGAGACCTTCCTCGGCGCGCGCATTCCGCTGCGGTCCGGGCGAGTCGTCGACGGCGAGGGCAACGACGTCGGTGAGATCGACGCGGTGGAGTTGGTGACGGTCGGCCAGCGTCGCGGGCTCGGCGTCAGTGGCACGGCCGCCGTCTACGCCGTCGACGTCGACACCGCGCGCGCCGTCGTCACCGTCGGGCCGCTCGACGACCTGCTGCGCACCGACCAAGGCGTCGACGCGCTGACGTGGGTGCGGGCGCCCGTCGCCGCTGGCACCACAGTGCTCGTGCAGACGAGCGCGCACGGCGACACGCACGCCGCCACCTTCACCGGCGACGGCGTCGCGTGGGACAAGCCGCAGCGCCGCGTCGCGCCGGGCCAGAGCGTGGTGCTGTACGCGGCGGACGACGACGCCGTACTCGGCGGGGGACTGGCGCGTTGACCGAGAAGCAGCCGCCGAAACTGCCGCGGCGCGAAGCAACGGCTCGCCAAGCGCTCATCGCCATCGCGCTCGTCTTCTTTCTCGGAGTGGCGATCGGCTTCGTGCTAGCGAGGACCCTATGAAGGTCGAGATCTGGTCCGACATCGTGTGCCCGTGGTGCTTCGTCGGCAAGCGCCAATTCGAGCGCGCGCTGGCCGAGTTCGAGCACGCCGACGAGATCGAAGTCGTGTGGCGTGCTTACGAGCTCGACCCACGCGCGCCCGAACTGCGCGACGGCACCTACGCCGAACGGATCGCGCGGAAGTACGGCATGGAAGTCGGACAGGCGCGCGCCGCGATCGCGCGCATCATCAATGCCGGTGCCGAGGCGGGCATCGAGTTCAAGTTCGACACGATGCGTCCCGGCAACACCTTCGACGCCCACCGGCTCGTGCACCTCGGCAAGGCGCGCGGCGTGCAGGGGGCCGTGAAGGAACGCTTCTTGGAGGCGACCTTCTTCGAAGGCGAACCGATCGGCACGCGCGATGCGCTGGAGCGTCTCGCCGTCGACGCCGGGCTCGACGCGCAGGAGGTGCGCGACGTGCTCGACTCCGACGCCTACGCCGAGGACGTGCGCGTTGACGAACGCGTCGCCCACAGCCTCGGCGTCACCGGCGTCCCGTTCTTCCTCATCGACGACGCCTACGGCGTGCCGGGAGCGCAGGACCCGTCCGTCTATCTCAACCTGCTTCGTCGCGCGTGGGCCGAGACGCACCGCGACGTCGAAATCGTCGCCGCGGGCGGAGACGTCTGCGACGACGAAGCCTGCGAGATCTAACCGACCGCGATCCGCCGCGTCGCCGCCTCGGCGAGCACGCGCCCGGGACGCGTCGGTGTGAACAGCAGCCGCGCCGACGCGCCGGCTTCGGCTTTCTTGCGGCCCTTGTTGAGCGCCATCGGAACCTTTTCGGTCAACACCAGTTCGAGCGCGAGGCCGAGCGCGGCTTGCGTGAGGTCGAGCGAGTCGGTGTCGGCCGGGGCGGCGCGCAACGTCTCTACGACGCTGCGTTCGAACAGGACGGGGTCGATCAACGCCAGCGGATCGTGGAGCACGAGTCCAGCGGGAACGAAGACGACCCACCGACGCGTCAACACGAGTAGCGAGCGGGCGGCGAAGTAAGCCAGCGCGGCACCGACGACGAGCACCGGTATGCCCACGGCGTAGTGACCCCCGGCGGTCAGCAGGATGCCCTCGACGGGACCGACTACGACGAGTACCGACGCGATCCACAGCGGCCCGGCGGCCAGCGCGCCCGGAACCCGCAACGGATAGCGGCGCTCGTTGGCGTAGGCAGGTCCGTTGACGAACCACTCGGAAGCTTCGGGTCGCGCCGCGATCGCGGCGGCGAGGATCGCGACGACGACCGCCGGCGTGCGGGCCAACCCGCACGCCGCCACGCCCGCGGCGACCCCGACGCGCACGACGACCAGCGACGCCGGCAACGCCGCGCACGTCGCGATGGCGACCGCGGCCCAACCGCCCCACAGCAACACCTCTGCTGCGACGCGCGCGCCCGAGTTCCAACCGTCGAGTCGATCCGCAAGCGCCGAGCCGGCGATGACGGGCAGCACGGCCCACGCGACGCGTAGCGCCCACGGCACGCCTCGATCGATCCACACCCGCACCGCCAGAGCGTGTCACAGCGTCTAGGTAGGTTTACGACTTGATGGCGATGGATCCTTCGAAGGAAGCCGAGCTGCGCGTCGAGGAGTTGCGCGCGCAGATCGCGCGCGCCAACGAGGCGTACCACGTGCGCGACGCGCCCGAGATTCCCGACGCCGACTACGACCAGATGGTCCGCGAACTGCAGACCCTCGAAGAGCAGTTCCCCGATCTTCGCTCCGAGGACTCGCCGACCCAGACCGTGGGCGCCGCGCCGTCCGCGCTGTTCACGCCCGTCGTGCACGCGGTGCGCATGACGTCGCTCGACAACGCCATGAATCTCGAAGAGCTCGAGGCGTGGGGCAAGCGCATGGAGCGGATCATCAGTGAACCCATGACGTTCGTGTGCGAGCCGAAGATCGACGGCGTCGCCATGTCGCTGCGCTTCGAGAAAGGACGATTCGTGCGCGCCGCCACGCGCGGCGACGGCCGCGTCGGTGAGGACGTCACCGCCAACGTGGCGACGCTCGACTCGATCCCGAAACAACTCGACCTGCCGAACCCGCCCGACGTGCTCGAGGTGCGCGGCGAGGTGTACATGCCGGTCGCATCGTTCAACCAGTTGAACGAGCGACAGGAGGCAGCGGGTGCGACGCGCTTTGCCAATCCGCGCAACGCCGCCGCGGGATCGCTGCGCCAGAAGGACCCGTCGATCACCGCCAGTCGCAAGCTCGGCTTCTTCGCGTACCAAATCGGCGAGATCGAAGGCGGTCCGGCGTTTCGCGCGCACCAGGAGACCCTCGCGTTCGTGCGCGACGCCGGCCTGCCCGTCAACGACGCCATCAAGGCGGTGCAGTCACTCGACGCGGTGCACAAGTACTGCGAGCAACGCCTCGCCAACCGTCACGCGCTGGCGTACGAGATCGACGGTGTCGTGGTGAAGGTCGACAGCCTCGCCCAGCGCGACGAGTTGGGCTTCACCAGCAAGGCGCCGCGATGGGCGATCGCCTTCAAGTTCCCGCCCGAAGAACGCACGACGTTGCTGCGCGACATCCACGTGTCGATCGGCAGAACCGGCCAAGCCACACCGTTCGCGTTGCTCGAGCCCGTCTTCGTGGGCGGGTCGACCGTCGGGCTGGCGACGTTGCACAACCAAGACCAAGTCGCGATCAAAGACGTGCGTCCCGGCGACACCGTCATCGTGCGAAAAGCGGGCGACGTCATCCCCGAGGTCGTCGGCCCGGTCCTGGCGATGCGTCCCAAGGGTTCGAAGCCGTGGAGCTTCCCGAAGAACTGCACGGTGTGCGAGCAACCGCTCGTGCGCCGCGAAGGCGAATCGGCGACGTTCTGCGTCAACCCCGCGTGCCCGGCCAAGCAATGGGCCGGCATCTGCCACTTCGTGTCGCGCGGCGCGATGGACATCGAAGGCCTCGGCGAGCGCACGGTGTCGATCTTCCTGAACGAGGGTCTGCTGTCCGACTCTGGCGACGTCTTCTTCCTCGACTACGACCGGATCCGCGAGCTCGAGGGGTTCGGCGACCTCTCCGTCGAGAAACTGCGGGCGTCGGTCGACGGCGCGCGCGAGCGTCCGCTGGCGAACCTGTTGTTCGGGCTCGGGATCAAACACGTCGGCGGATCGGTTGCCGCCGCGCTGGCGACGGGTCTGGGGTCGCTCGACGCCATCGCCACCGCGACGGTCGATCAGATCGAAGCGCTCGACGGTGTCGGCACGGTGATCGCCGAGAGCGTCGTGGCGTGGTTCGGCGATCCCGAGAACCAGTCGCTTGTCGAAAAACTGCGCAAGGCCGGAGTCAACTTCGACGGACCACCTCCGCCGGAGGAAGCGCAGACGTTGACGGGGATGTCGATCGTCGTGACGGGAACGCTCGAGAACTTCACGCGTGAGGGCGCCGAGGAGGCGATCCTGACGCGCGGCGGCAAGTCACCGAGTTCGGTGTCGAAGAAGACAACCGCCGTCGTGGTCGGCGAGGGACCCGGCGCGTCGAAGTTCACCAAGGCGCAAGAACTCGGCGTGCCCATCCTCGACGAGGCCGCGTTCGTGCGGCTCTTGGAGACGGGCGAGATCTCCTAGTTCGAGACCTTCCAGCACCACTTGTACGACTCGGCGGTCGCGCGCGACTCCTCGGGGTGCCAATAGAAGACCAGTGCGCAGTTCTGGCCCGGCTTGAGCGCGCCGGTCGCGGTGCCCGGGCCCGGGGTGAAGCCGACGGTGTTCGAGCCTTCGAGGTGGTCGACCTGGTCGGCCGGGATCTCGACGCCGTTCACGACGAGCGAACCGATGAACCCCGACTTGAGCTTGGCGTAGATGCGCGTCTGGCGCGAGACCGCCGTGGTGTTGACGTCGGGGCGCACCGCGACCACGTTCAGCGAGTTCGTGATGTTCTGCTCGGGCTCCTTGGCGGAGATGAACGCCACGTACATCGCGGCGGCCGCCAGCGCGAGGAGCAGTGACACGATGAGCCGATACCGCGTCACAAGCCGGGACTTGCCGGAGGGGAGAGACTGCACCGTCATCGTTGTCCCCACTCTACGGAGGGGAACGCCGAAATCGCGCGGCCGAGCAGGACCATCACGGTGACCGCGATGGCCCCGATGACGACACGCGGCGCGCGACTGCCCCCCGCCGACAACGCCGCGATTGCACCCGCGATCTCCCATATCCACAGCGCGAGGTACCCACCAGGGTTGCGCCGCCATGCAAGTCGGCAAAAAGGCAGCTTGGCGGCGAGGAAAACGATGCGCAGCGGAGCGACGCCCAGCGCGCCGCGAGCGACCAGCAGCGCAACCTGAACTGCTACCTCGGCTACGGCCGCTCCAACCGCGATTTCGAGTCGCCGTGTGGATGCGTCCATGCCACGAGTCTCGCCGCTCGTCTAGGTACGGTGGTGCGATGGCCGGTTCACGCGTCGCCGACCAAATCGGCCGCGTATTAGGTGGGCGATACCGCCTCGTGGCCCCCGTCGGCACGGGGGCGTCGTCGCACGTCTACGTCGCCGACGACACGACGCTGCGCCGCCGCGTCGCCGTCAAGGTGCTGCAGCCCGCGCTGGCGCTCGACCAAGCGTTCCTGCGCCGCTTCCGCGCCGAGGCTCAGGCCGCGGCGGCGCTCAACCACCCGAACATCATGCGCGTGTTCGACTGGGGTGAGGACGAAGAGGGTCCGTTCCTCGTGCTCGAGTTCCTCGGCGGCGGCACGCTGCGCGACATGCTCGACGCCGGCCGTCGGCTCTCGGTCGCGCAGGCGGTGCTCGTCGGGCTCGAATGCGCACGCGCCCTCGACTACGCGCACCGCCGCGGGCTGATCCACCGCGACATCAAGCCCGCCAACATCTGCTTCGACGAGGAGGGCCGCGCCGCGGTCGCCGACTTCGGTCTGGCGCGGGCGTTGGCCGAAGCCGCGTGGACCGAACCCGAGGGCGTTCTGCTGGGCACGGCGCGATACGCCGCACCGGAAGCCGCGCAAGGCAAGAGCGTCGACGGCAAAGCCGACATCTACGCGCTGGCCTCGGTGCTGCTCGAAGCGGTAACGGGCGATCCTCCGCCGGTCGGAGACACGACGGTCGCAACGCTGATGGCCCGCGCCAACCAACCCGTCGTCGCGCCGTTCGGTCTCGGACCGCTCGGCCCGATCATCGACGCCGCCGGCGTCGTGGACCCCGACGACCGTCCCGACGCCGCGGAACTCGCGGTGATGCTCGCCGAAGCGGCGCGCAACCTCGACGCGCCGGCGCCGCTGCCCGTCAACACCGTGCTCAACCTCGACGCCCGCGCGCCGTCCGAAGCCGCCGATCCCACCGAGATGGGCGCCACGAGCGTCCTGCCGATCGTCACCGAACCGGCGGCGTACGTCGCACCCGAGGTCGCGGGTCACAAGACGCGCCGGCGCGTGAGCATGGTCATCGCTGCGCTCGTCGCCGTCGCCGCGTTGGTCGCTGCGGGCCTGTACGTCCCCACGATCCTCAAGCCGTTCCACGACGTCCCGAACGTCGGCGGCCAGTCAGTGCACGACGCTTCGCTTGCCCTCGTCGGCCTCAAGTACGAGGTCGACGTCAAACACGACTGGTCCGACACCGTCCCCGTGGACAACGTCATCAAACAGGACCCCCTTCCGCTGCGGAAACGGCGCGAGGGGTCGACGATTCATCTCACTGTCTCGAAGGGCCCGGCGCCCGTCGACATTCCGACGATCGACGGCCAACCCGAGGCACACGCGCGCGACTTACTGGAGGTCGCCAAGTTCAAGGTCGACGAAGCGGTCGACCGGCCCTTCAGCGAGGACATCCCGAAGGGGCAGGTAATCAGTCACACGCCGAACGTGAAGCAGGCGCCGAAGTTCTCCACGATTCACCTCGTCGTTTCGAACGGTCCGGCGCCGCGCGACGTGTCGAACTGGGTGGGCCACCCCGCGGCCGAAGCGAAGAAGGGCATCGAGGCTGCGGGGCTCAAGTACAAGGAGGTCGACGGCTACTCCGACACGATCGCCGTCGGTTCGGTCATCAGCATCAACCCGCCTGCGGGCACCAAAGCCGAGAAGGGGTCGACGGTCACCGTAACGGTCTGTCGGGGCCCCGCCACCGTGACGGTTCCCGACGTCGTCGGCAAGAACGCATCGCAGGGCATCAACGAGTTGAAGGCTGCCGGATTCACCATCGGGCAGGTGTCAGGTCCTCGTAAGAAGCAGCAGATCCTGTTCCAAGACCCGGGTGGGAACAGCAAGGCGCCGCGCGGTTCGGCCGTCAACCTCTACGTGAACTGAATTCCATACCGTGAAGTAGGGTCGCTCCCTAATCGATTTCTGGGAGGGACTCACATGGGCAGCCTTGACGGCCGCGTAGCAATCATCACGGGCGCCGGCGGGGGCATCGGCCGCGAACACGCGCTGCTGTTCGCCGCCGAAGGCGCCAAGGTCGTCGTGAACGACCTTGGTGGCGCCATGGACGGATCCGGCGACGACCGGACCGTCGCGCAGAAGGTCGTCGACGAGATCACCGCCATGGGCGGCGAGGCCGTCGCCAACGGCGACAACATCGCCGACTGGGAAGGTGGCCAGCGCCTGATCAACACCGCGGTCGAGGCGTTCGGCGACCTGCACGTGCTGATCAACAACGCGGGAATCCTGCGTGATCGCGTGCTCGTGAACATGAGCGAAGAAGAGTGGGACCTCGTCATCCAGGTGCACCTCAAGGGCCACTTCGTCCCGACTCGCTTCGCCGCCGCCCACTGGCGTGAGCAGACGAAGGCGGGCAAGCAGGTCAACGCCGCGATCGTGCACACGTCCTCGACGTCGGGCCTGCTGGGCAACCCCGGCCAGACGAATTACGGCGCCGCCAAGGCCGGCATCGCGTCGTTCTCCAACATCTGCGCCCAGGAGCTCGCCCGCTACGGCGTGCGTTCCAACACGATCGCCCCGGCGGCCCGTACGCGACTCACCGAAGCCACGCCCGGGCTCGGCGACATGGTCAAGGCTCCGGAGGACGCGGCGAAGTTCGACGCGTGGGACCCGGCGAACGTCAGCCCGCTGGTGGCGTATCTGTCGACGGCGGACTGCCCGCTGACCGGCAAGACGTTCTTCGTGCAGGGTTCGCGGGTGTCGCTGATGACGCCGTGGGCGATGGGCGAAACCTTCGACAACAACGACCGCTGGACGGTCGACGGCCTGGCCAGCCAGCTCAAATCGTTGGCCTGACCACCAGAAATATTTGGGAAATTTCCTCGCGAGAAATCGTGGTCGGCGAGCGTTGACCTCCTGACAGGGCCCGAGAGGGTGATGAGTCGAGGCAACGTTCCCCAGCCGTTGCCGGTGCCATCACCCTCTCGGGCTCTGTCGCGTCCGGATGCCGGAATGCCCGGCGGGGTTCGGTAGGTTCGCCTCGTTGTGACTGCCACTCGCCGCTGGGAACGTCTCCAGGCGCGGCCGCGGTATCGGTGGTTGGTGCTGTGGACGGTTATGGGCGGCTTGTTCTCCGTCAACGTGACGTTCACGATCCTCGCCGTGGCGTTGCCGCGCATCGCCCACGACTTCCACACGACGCGCAACACGATGACGTGGGTCATCACGGGGCCGCTGCTGGCGTTCGGCGTCGCCGCTCCGTCGCTCGGTAAGGCGGCTGACCAGTACGGGCACAAGCGCATCTACCAACTCGGGCTGATGCTGTCGTTCACGGCGGCCGGGTTGTCGACGCTGGCGTGGGGCGCGCTGCCCCTCATCGTCATCCGCACGATCGGTTCGCTCGAAGGCGCGGCGACGGGCGCCGCGTCGATGGCGATCGTCATGCGCACGTTCGACCGCGAGGACCGCGTGAAGGCGATGGGGTGGTGGTCGCTCGTCGGCGCCGGCGGGCCGGTGATCGGCGTGGTCCTCGGCGGATTCCTGCTCGAGACGTTCGGCTGGCGGTTGATCTTCGCCTGCCAAATGCCGCTGATCGCCATCGCGTTCGTGGTCGGGTCGATCGTGCTGCCCGAGACCGAAACCCTGCCGCCACAGAAATTCGACGTCGCCGGCGCGCTCACGCTGTCGGGCGGTATCACTGCGTTGCTGTTCGCCATCAACCGCGGGCCCGAGCTCGGGTGGGACAGCAATGTCGTGCGCGCCGGCTTCGTCCTGTGCCCCGTCCTGCTCTACGCGTTCGTGCGCGTCGAGCGACGAAGCGATGCGCCGCTGATTTCGCTCGACTACCTACGCAAGCCGTCCTTCGCGTTCCCCGTCGCCAGCAACGCATTCGCCAACAGCGCCTACATGGGCGGGTTCATCCTCACGCCGTCGCTGTTGCAGGTCGTGTACCACTACACCGACGAGAAGATCGGGCTGCTCGTGATCGCGCGGCCGCTGTCGTTCTCGATCCTGTCGCCGATCGCCGGCTACCTCGCGGTGCGCATCGGACAACGCACCTCTGCGGTGACCGGCACGCTGTTCGTGGTCGCGTCGATGGGGGTGTTCGCGTTGCTGGGCGCGAACTCGCCGAACCTGCTGATCATCTTCGCGTTGTCGCTGTCGGGCGTCGGGCTCGGCGTGTCGCAACCGTCGATCTCCGCGGGTGTCGCCAACGCCGTCGCCGATCACGACCTCGGCGTCGCCAGCGCCGCGCAACAGTTGATGCAGAACGTCGGCGTCGTCAGTGGGATCCAGATCATGACGTCGGTGCAGACGTCACTCGGCCACGGCGCGGAAGGCCCGGCGGCGCTGCACAGCTTCCACGTCGCCTACCTCGTCGGCGGCGCCGTGTGTGTCATCGGGGTGCTGCTGGCGACGGGCGTCAAGAACGAACACCGCCGCCCCGAACCGCACCCCGAGCTGTACGAGAGCTTCTAACCCAAGAAACCCAGCGAACTGGTCCTCCCCACAACCGCCGCACGGTGATCTGGAGGACCAGTTCGGTGGGTTGGGGGGCTACTCGGTGATTTCGGCGATCTTCTTGGCGAGTTCGTCGGCGACGGGGTCGGCGGCGCCGCTCTGCATCGCCATGAGCTTGGTCATGTCGCCCTGGACCTTGATCTTGCCCGACATGAACGCCTGCATCCCGGCCTGCGGGTTGCCGTCGACGAAGATCGCCTTGGCGGTGCCGTAGTCGAGGGTGACGGTGACATCGGGGTTCTCGATGTGGCCCGTGTCCATCTCCATCTCGCCGGAGGTGGTGTCCATGTGCGCGTTGATGGTGCCCTCGCCGAACGGGACGTCGGTGATGATCTGGTTCATCTTCACGACGTGTGCGACGGGAGCGCCCTTGCCCTTGTATTCCTCGCGGATCGCCTTGGCGGCGTCCATCCACTCGTCGGACAAGAAGGGGTACTTGGCCACGCGTTGCTCCTTGGGGGGGTAGGCGATAACTGTGCGCCGCGAAGCTATATCTTCGGCACGGTGGCGGTAGCGAGCGAGTCCCAAGACCGGAAGTACCTGCGGCTGCTGCTCATCCTGCTCGTGTCCGCCGCGTTCTTCGAGGGCTACGACGGGTCGATTCTGTCGTTGCTGTTGCCGAACATTCAGAGCACGTTCCGCGTCAGCGAAGCGACCCTCGGCGTGACCCGCATCCCGATCGAACTCGGGTTGTTCGTCGCCTTCTTCGTCACTCGCCTGTCCGACCGGCTGGGCCGTCGGCCGTTGCTGCTGTGGTCCGTCATCGGGTACACCGCGTTCACCGCGGCGACGGCGTTCTCGTGGAACATCTGGAGCTTCTCGTTCTTCCAGTTCGGGTCGCGCATCTTCCTGGGCGCCGAGTACGCCGTCGGCGTGACGATGATCGTCGAGGAGTACCCGGCGGGTCGGCGCGGCCGCGCCCTCGGCACGCTGCTGACCTTCAGCGCGCTGGGCACGATCGCGGTGGGCCTGCTGATCGGGATCGGTCTGCAAGACAGCGGACTCGGCTGGCGCGCCTTCTACCTCGTCGGGCTCATTCCGCTCGTGCTGCTGATCCCGGCGCGGCGACGCCTGCGCGAGACGCAGCGCTTCATCGACATGCGCGAGGAGCGCAAGCGCGGTGAAGTGCACGACGAGGTTCCGTTCCTCGAGCCGTGGAAGCCGCAGTACCGGCGCAACCTCGTGCTCGTCGGCATCGTGCACACCATGCGGTCGATCCCCGTGTTCGGCGCAACCGCGTGGTGGGCGTACTTTGCCGAACGCGAACGCGGGTTCACCGCCATCCAGGTGTCGATCTACATCATCGTGTCGTACGGACTCGGCTGCCTCGGCTACTACGTGTGCGGCCGCTTGATGGAGCGCATCGGTCGGCGGCCGACGGCGATGGTGTACTTCGCCGGTGGCGTGGTGTTCACGGTCATCCTGTTCCAGGTCGACGGCAAGCTCGTCAGCTTCTTCGCGCTGATGATGGCGGTGTTCTTCGGCCTCGGAGTGAGTCCCGTGATGTCGAGCTTTGCGACGGAGTTGTTCCCGACAGAGATTCGCGGCGCCGCGGCGGGATGGATCCGCAACTGGTTCGAGATCGCCGGTTACGTGTTCGGGCCCGCGCTCGTCGGCGTGCTCGGCGACCACGCCACCGGTGCCATCGGCAACATCGGCGACGCCGCGACGTTCCTGATGATCCTGCAGTTGCCCGCCATCTACCTCGTGTGGCGGTACATGCCGGAGACGCGCGGCGTGGAACTCGAGGACGCATACGCGCTCAGCCCCGCCGAGGTGATCGCGCCGTGAAAACGTCGACCTTCGTCAAGGGACTCGTCATCGCCGTTGCGGCGATGATCGCCATGGGTGGAGTGCTCGGCCTGCTCAACCACGGGCGCAGCCGTCCCGAAGGCGTGGCCGAGAACTGGCTGACCGCCGTCGGCGACACGACCCGCAAAGGCGTTGAGGCGGACGCACGGAGTCGCGCCGAGAAGATCGGCGCGGTGTCGCTGGCGAAGGAGTTACTCCCAGCCGATCCCGCGGCGATCAAACGCAAGACGGCATTCTCCGACCTTGAGGTCGGGAAGGCAAAGCGACTCAATGTCGTGGCGCAGGGATTCACGACCCCAGGGGAGTACGTCGGCGTCAGGTTCCGAGTACACGCGCTGCGGCCGAACGACAAGAAGATCGAACTGACGGGCGCGCTGATCATGTTGCGTCGGAACGACCATTGGCGCGTGTTGGCCGTGGACGCCGGCACAACCGCGACTGGACTCCCGAAGCTGCCGTCGGACGGCGGGCCGCCGCCGTCTTCGGCTCCGGTGTCGCTGTGGCTCGGCGGTCTCGTCGGCGCAGCGATCATCGGCATCATCACGTCCGCGCTCGTGCGCGTCGCCGGGCGTACGACGGCTGCTGCAGCCACGGCGTAACTTTCTGTCGTGCCTGCAGCGAATCGCACCGAGCGGATCGAGTTCCGCGAACGGAACCCGAAGTGGAAACAAGCGCCGCTGTACATCGACATGTCGATCTGCATCAACTGCGACGCCTGCCTGCGGCACTGCCCTCCGCAGTTCGGCGCCATCTTCAATCACGGCGTCGACGTGATCATCATCCCGGAACTGTGCTCGGGCTGCGACAAGTGCCTCGATCCGTGCCCCGTCAACTGCATTCACCCAGCGCCCGACTGGCAGCCGCCGCCCGAAGACTGGTGGGAAGAACCGCTCCTGCGCGATCACTACAGGAGATAGCCCGCCGCTCACCTACGATTGCGCCCCCTATGAGCAAGCGATTGACCCGAGACGAGGTGGCGCACGTCGCGTTGTTGGCGCGTCTCGAACTGACTGACGACGAGCTCGACATGTTCACCGGCCAGCTCGCCGACATCCTCGGGCACGCCGACGACATCGAGGCGCTGGACGTGTCCGGTGTGCCGGCGATGGCGCACCCGCTGCGGCTCACGAATGTGTTCCGCTCCGACGAAGTCGTGCCTTCGCTCGACCGCGATGAGGTCCTGTCGCAGGCGCCGGCGGCCGAGGACGGTCGGTTCCGCGTCCCGCAGATCCTCGGAGAAGAGCCGTGAGCCCATGGATGGCAACGACCGCTGCGGCCATCGCGCGCGCCGTGCAGTCGGGTGAGACGACGGCGTCGGCGGTATTGGAAAGCCACCTCGAGGTCATCGCCGAACGCGACGCCGAACTGCACGCCTGCAACTACGTGATGGCCGACGAAGCACGCGCCGCTGCGGCTGCCGTTGATGCGGGCGAGGTGACCGGCCCCCTCGCCGGCGTCCCCGTCGCCCTGAAGGACAACATGTGCACCCGCGGCGTGCCGACGACGTGCTCGTCGAAAATCCTCGAGGGATGGCGCCCGCCGTACGACGCGACGGTCGTCGAGCGGCTGCGCGCTGCCGGCGCCGTCGTGATCGCCAAGACGAACCTCGACGAATTCGCGATGGGTTCGTCGACGGAGAACAGCGCGTTCGGCCCGACCCGCAACCCGCACGACCCGTCGAAGGTCCCGGGCGGCTCGAGTGGCGGCAGCGCGGTGGCTGTCGCCGCCGGGTACGCGCCGATCTCGCTCGGCTCCGACACTGGCGGCTCGATTCGTCAGCCGGCGGCCCTGTGCGGCGTCGTCGGACTGAAGCCGACGTACGGCGCGGTGTCGCGCTACGGCCTCGTGGCGTTCGCGTCGTCGCTCGACCAGATCGGCCCGTTCGCCCGAACGGTCGAGGACGCGGCGATCACTTACAACGTGATCTCCGGTCACGACCCGCGCGACTCGACGTCGTACGCCGAGGCGTTGCCGGCGATCGGCCAAGCCGAACTCGAGGGCGACGTCAGCGGCCTGCGCGTGGGGCTCGTCACCGAACTGCTCGGCGAGGGCATCGACGACGACGTGAAGCGGCGCGTGGCGGCGGCCGCCGACGCGCTGAGCGCGGCGGGCGCCAAGGTCGAAGAGACCTCAGTGCCCGCGTGCATCTACGGCCTCTCGGCGTACTACCTGATCGCGCCGGCGGAGGCGTCGTCGAACCTGGCGCGTTACGACGGCGTGCGCTACGGCCTGCGCGTCGACGGCGAGAACATCAACGAGATGTACAAGGCGACGCGCACGGCCGGCTTCGGCGCCGAAGTGAAGCGGCGCATCATGCTCGGCACGTACGCGCTGTCGGCGGGCTACTACGACGCGTACTACGGCAAAGCACTGAAGGTCCGGTCGCTGATCGCCCGCGACTTCGCCGCCGCGTACGAGAAGTACGACGTGTTGTTGTCGCCGACGGCGCCGACGACGGCGTTCGGTTTCGGTGCCAAGACCGACAACCCGTTGGCGATGTACCTGTCCGACGTGTGCACGATTCCGTCGAATCTGTGCGGCGATCCCGCGATCACCGTCCCGTACGGAGTCGGTGACGACGGCTTGCCCGTCGGCGTGCAGGTGCTCGCGCCCGCGCTCGGCGAGCCCGTGCTGTTCCGAACCGCAGCGGCGCTCGAAAGGAGCCTGGCGTGACGTTGCCCGACGGCTGGGAGATGGTGATCGGGCTCGAGGTCCACTGCGAGCTCAAGACGCAGACGAAATTGTTCTGCGGATGCCCGAACATGTTCGGCGACGAACCGAACACCAACGTGTGCCCGACGTGCCTCGGTCTTCCCGGTTCGCTGCCCGTGCTCAACGAGCACGCGGTCGAACTCGCCATGCGCATCGGTGCCGCCCTCAACTGCGCGATCACGCCGTCGACGTTTCACCGAAAGAACTACTTCTATCCGGACATGCCGAAGGATTATCAGGTCAGTCAGTACGACGAGCCGATCAACACGAACGGTGTGCTCGAACTGCCTGATGGTTTTCGCGTCGGCATCACGCGCGCGCACATCGAAGAGGACACCGGCAAGTCGACCCACGTCGGCGGCGCGGGGCGCATCCACGGCGCGTCGCATTCGCTCGTCGACTACAACCGCGCCGGCGTGCCGCTGCTCGAGATCGTGAGCGAGCCTGACATCCGTACCGTCGAGCAGGCGCGGTCGTACGTCACCGAACTGCGCGGGATCGTGGTGGCGACGGGCGCGTCGGACGGACGGATGGAAGAGGGCTCGATGCGCGTCGACGCCAACGTGTCGGTCCGCCGCGGTCCCGACGACGAGTTCGGCACGCGCTGTGAGATCAAGAACGTCAACAGCATCCGCTCCCTCGGTCGCGCCATCGAATACGAAGCGCTGCGTCAGATCGACCTGATCGAAGCGGGCGAGCGCGTCATCCAGCAGACGCGCCATTGGAACGAACAAGAAGGCCGCACGATCACCGGCCGCGTCAAGGAAGACGCCGACGACTACCGCTACTTCCTCGAGCCCGACCTCGTCCCGCTCGCTCCGTCCGACGAGTGGATCGACAAGGTGCGCACGACGCTCGCGGTCTTGCCCGCCGAGCGACGCGCCGCAGTGGCGCAGGCGACGGGCGTCGAGCCCGCGGCCGAACCCGTCCGCACCGTCGTGGATCTCGACCTCGACGGTTTGGTGGTCGGCGCCATCAGTTCGGGCGCAGACCCGCGCATTGCGCTGGCGCGTGCCGCCAACGAAGTTGCCGCCAACGCCGAGGGCGGTCGCTCGCTCGCCGTCGAAGCGTTCACGAAACTCGTCGACATGGAGTCCGGCGGCAAGATCACGGCGACGCAGTCGAAGAAGGTGCTCGACGTGCTGCTCACCGACGGGGGCGACCCCGAAGCGATCGCGGCCGGCCTCGGTTTCGAGGCGATGGACACCGGCGCGCTCGACGCCGTCGTCGACGAGATCATCGCCGCCAACCCCGCCGAATGGCAGCGCTACTGCGAGGGCGACCAGAAGGTCACCGGCTTCTTCGTCGGCCAAGTCATGAAGGCCACCCAAGGCAAAGCCGACGGCAAAGCCGTCAACGCCGCCCTCGCAGCCCGCAAACCCTAAACCCCGCTGCACAACACCGTTCTGGGCGCGCAGAAT
>JBEEFV010000010.1:0-22409 GCA_041166405.1 Actinomycetota bacterium
GTCCACCTTGAGCTGCGCCGCGTACTGGAGCAGGAGGTGCTCGGTCGACAGGTACTCGTCGCCGAGATTGCGCTGCTCTTCCACGGCGGCGTCGATGAGCGCGGTGAGGGCGCGAGACAGCGTGGGCTCGTTGCCGCCGTACTGCTTGGGCAGCTTGTCGAGCGCGTTCTCGACGGCGTTGCGCGCCGCCAGCGGGGTGACGCCGACGCGCTGCAGAACGGGCAACACGACGGTGTCGGCCTGCCCGAGCAGCGCCGCCAGCAGGTGGTCGGGCGTTACCTCGGGGTGATTGGACGACTTGGCGCGCGCAATCGCTTCCTGGAGCGCTTCTTGCGTTTTGAGGGTCCAGCGGTTCGGATCGAGAGGCATTCTTTAGTGTTCTTCTGTGAGAGAAGTTGAGTAGTTGACACTCAAGTATACCCTAAACGAACTCGATTTCACTTACGAGGCCGTCCTTCGGCTTTACCCGCACGACAACCCGCTCGCCCGCGGGCGAGACGAAGGTGATCAGCGTCAGTCCGCCCGAGACGGCGCCGAGGGCGCTGTGACTGCCTCCCAGCGCTCGGGCAAGTTCCGCGGCGGCGTCGGCCACCGGCAGGCTCGCCCCGTTCAGCTTGATGTCGGCTGCGAGCACCGCCGCCAGCGCCGCGGTGTCGTTGGCCTCGACGGCGTTGCTGAACGCCGTCGACACCGCCCGCGTTGCGACCCGCTCGCGCCGCTCCGCGCGCGTGCGCCAACGATCCCAGAGGTCGTTGCCCTTCGCGACGGCCCGGCGCAGTTCGCGTGCGGGCACGGCCCGGGCGTCGGCGGCGATCGTCTCCGGCGTGCGCAGCCGGCGCAGCCGTGCCACTTCCGCGGCGTCGGCGTAGCCGAGTTCCGTGAGGAGATCGCCGGCAGCGCGCGCCACGCTGCGTTCCGCCAGGGCGTCGCCTTTGTGCTTGCGGATGCCGACGTGACTCGAGTCGGGGTACGTGTTCACGGGCGCCTTGCCGAACGACGCGCCCGCCTCGCACAGCGCGCGGTCGTGCGGAAGACCGAAGTGTTCGAAGATCTGCGCCAGCGCGCTCGGCGTGTCGTTCACCACGTCCTCGTAGCGCAGCTCGATGTAGGCCAGTGACCCGAAGTGCGTCCGGATATCCCGGATCTCTGCGGCCCACGCCGCCGCCATCTCTCCCGGGTCGTTGAACTCTTTGGTCGCCCGCGCACCGGCCCAGTTGCGGCGTTGCGACGCCGTCGCGTCACGTCCATCGCGAATGATGTGCACGTAGCGCCCGTCGGGATACAACTTCGCTTGGAGTTCGGACTGCATCCGGTGGTTCGGCGTCTTCTCGAGGACGAAGGTCGCATCGGGCCGAGCGCCCTGGAGCTGCTTCAAGAACACGGAGTCGGCGAAGGCGCGGCTGATCGACAGCAGCTCGCCCTCGCTCACCCACGTACCGAGGTGGGCGATGGCGCGCGGCAGCCGGAAATTTTCGAACACGGGGCCGAGCACTTCGCAGAACAGATGGCTCTCGCCCGCGGTCGAGATCAGGGGGTGGGTGAACAGCAACTGCTGCAGCCACGTCGTGCCGCTGCGCGGCGCCCCGACGACGAACCCGACGCGCTCGAACAGCGGGCTGGTGCTCGGGTCGAATTCGGTCGTCCGCGCGCCCGCTTTGTTGAACGCGTCGTACATGCTCTCGGTGCGGGCGGCGAGGGGCCTGTCTTCGGCATTCATAAGAACCGAAAGCGTACGTTGCGCGCGCGATTCACCTAACGGGCGGGCACGGTTGACCGATAGGTCCAAATGCGCATCCCGCGTGGTCTGTTGCCGGCCGCACTCGCATTGAGCTCCATGAGCATCGTGGCGCTCGCAGCGGTCAACACCGCGCCGTCGCAGCCGGTGCTCGCCGTCGGCGCCCCCGCGGCCGCGCCTACCACCGCCGCTCCGTCGACTACCACCACCACATCGCCGCCTTCTCCGACGACGGCGGCGCCCCGAGTGACGACGCCCGTCGCGCCGCGCGTCACTGCGCCGCACGTGACCGCGCCACCTCTGACCGCGCCCTCCACGCCCGCCGCGCCCCGCCCCGCGACCACAACGCCCCGACCGACCGGCAAGTCCGAATCGTGCGGGTGGCAGTGGGACGCGATTCGCGTCGACGACGGGTCGTCGAACGAAGTGACGATGTACCTCGACGTCGCGCGCCGCCCGAACGAGACCGTGACGATCCTCGCCGACTTTGCCGGCCCCGACTCGCCGACCGCCGCGCATACGACGATAACCGACGGCGCCGGTCAGGCGACGACGAAGTTCACCGTCAGCGAAGACAAGCGCGACTGGACGATCGCCATCAGCGCGGTGTTTCCCGCGGGCGGCGTCTGCGCGCCGCAAACCTTCACGCTCGACTACTGAGCCGGCAGGTCCGCCAGCGCGTTCCAGTCCTCGATCGCCGCGACCGAGCGGTCGTAGAGCATGTGCAGCAGTTCGAGGTGACGCTCGTTCGTAATCTCGATCTGGCCCGTCGCCGCGATCGGATAGATGAAGCAGTAGGCCACCGTGCGCGCATACGCGCGGTCGAACGCGTCGCGGTCGACCTCGATGCCGTTGTCCTTCAGCACGCCGAGGTAGCGCTCGATGAGCGCCTTCTCGTTGGCGCGGCGGTCCTCCGTCGAAAGGCTCTGGGTGATGAAGTACGCCAAGTCGTACGCGCCGTTGCCCTTGAACGCGATCTGCCAGTCGAGCACGGTCAACGGCGCGTGGTCCGCTGACGCCGCGAAGAACAGGTTGTCGAGCCGGTAGTCGCCGTGACAGAACGTGTAGGGCGGCACGCTCGCTTCGGCGAGGAACCAGTCGACGAGCGCCGGGAACCGATCGCCGAACTCGCGCACGTGATCGGGCATCGCTTCGGCGAGGATGTCGCGCGCCGTCGGCCACGCGTTGGCGAAGATCGCTTGGATGACCTGCGGGTACGGCGGCAGCAGATACGACTTCACCCACGGGATGTCGGCGAAGTCGGAGTCCCACCACCGCGCGTGCAGGTTGGCAAGATGCTCGACCGCGACTTCCGCGTCGGCGACGCTGCAGCCGATGTTCTGGTCCGCGCTGCGGCGGTCCCCGATGTCCTCGACGAGCAGGACGAAGTCGTGCGTCGCGTCGTCGAAGTCCGCCGCGTACACCTTCGCCGTCGCCACGGGCGCCAGCGCGGCGCCTTCGGTATAGAAGTTGATCTCGTTGGCGTAGAAGCCGAGCGGGTGGGCGACGTTTGCGCGCGCGCCTTCGTCGAGCGTCGGGAACTTGGCGACGACGGTCTTCGGCGTCGCGTCGTCGCCGTGCAACGTGATGCGGTAAAGCCGTCCGAGCAAGCCGACGCCGACGCCGATCTGTTCCATCTCAAAACTGGTGACGGGCGCGCCGATCTTGTCGGCCAGCCACTCCGCCGTGATCTCTTCGGGCTGATGCGGGAACGTCATGCCCCGAAGGTACGCCTAGCGTCACGCGCGTGCTCGGCGCTGTTCTCACCGGTGGCGCCAGCACGCGCATGGGCCGCGACAAGGCGTTGGTTGAGGTCGACGGCGTCGCCATGGCCGAGCGAGTCGCGGCGGTACTCCGCGCCGGCGGTGCGCGCACGGTCGTGCGCGTCGGCGGCGACGTGCCCGACCTCTATCCCGGCGAGGGACCGCTCGGCGGCATCATCACCGCGCTGCGATGGGCGGGCGCCGAACGCCTCGTCGTCGCGCCGTGCGACATGCCCTGGATCGAGGCGCCGCACGTCGCCGCGCTGGTCGCCGCGCTCCGCGACGATGCCGACGCCGCCGTTTCGGAACAGCACCTGTTCGCCGCCTTCGCGCCGTCGTCGCTGGCGCCGCTCGAAGCTGCGTTCGCGGACGGCGAACGCAGCCCGAAGCGCGCGTTGGCGCGTCTGCGAGTTGTCGCCGTCGCGCTCGGCGACGGCAAGTGGTCGAACGACGTCGACACCCCGGACGACCTCGTTCCCTAAGAACGGGCGTTCGCGCTACAGCGCGCGCAGGCGGCGTTCGAGGAAGAGACGTTCGTCGTCGTTGCCGACGAGTTCCAGGGCGCGGTGGTACGCGCCGGCGGCGGTTTTCACGCGACCGACGCGCGACAACAGTTCGGCGCGCGCCACGTGGAACGGGTGGTACGCGTCGAGGGCGTCGGCCAGCGGTTCGAGCGCAGCCAGCCCGGCCTCGGCGCCGTCACGTTCGGCGATCGCCGCGGCACGGTTCAGCGCGACGACCGGGGTTGGCGTGAACACGGTCAACTGGTCGTACAACGCGACGATCTGCGACCAGTCGGTGTCGGCCGCGGTGGGCGCCGAGGAATGCACGGCGTTGATCGCCGCCTGGATTTGGTACGGACCGGGCTGGTTGCGCCGCAGCAAGGCGCGCACCAACGCCAGGCCTTCGTCGATGCGATCGCGCGACCACAGCGACCGATCCTGGTCGGGCAGCAGCACGAGATCGCCGTTGGCGTCGACACGCGCGTCGCGGCGCGCGCTGATCAACAGCATGAGCGCCAGCAACCCGAACACCTCGGGCTCGTCGGGCATCAGCTCGCTGCACACGCGCGCCAACCGAATCGCTTCGTCGCACAGGTCAGTACGTTGCAGCGCACCCGACGACGCGCTGTAGCCCTCGTTGAACACGAGATAGATGACCTGGAGGACGTACCGCAGCCGGTCGGGCAGCTCCTCGTCGGACGGCACGCGGTACGGGATGTGCGCGTCGCGGATCTTCGCCTTGGCGCGCACCAAACGCTTGGCCATCGTCTCTTCGGGGACGAGGAACGCCCGCGCGATCTCGGGACACTCCAATCCGCCAAGCAGCCGCAGCGTCAGCGCGACTTGTGACGCCGGCGCCAGCGCCGGGTGACAGCACGTGAAGATCAGTCGCAGCCGATCGTCGGGGAGAGCGGAGTCGTCGTCCATGTCGGGCTCGGTGTCTTCGGGCACGGTTGCCTCGACGACGGCGCGGGTCTCGCGTTGTCCACGGGTCGACTCGCGGCGCAACTTGTCGAGCGCCTTGCGCTTCGCCGTGGTCACGATCCAGCCGCCGGGGTTCGGAGGCACGCCGTCGCTCGCCCACTTGTCCATGGCGATGACGAACGCGTCCTGGACCGCCTCCTCCGCGACGTCGATGTCGCCGAAGAGGCGGACCAGCGTCGCAACGGCGGATCCGAACTCGGTCCGGAAGACTTCTTCGATCAACCGCTGACCGGGGGTTCGGACTGGAACGGGCGGACCTCGACGGGCCCCTGGCAGGCGACGGTGGCGCGCTTGGCGATCGCCAGCGCTTCGTCGAGGTCGGCGCACTCGAGGACCCAGAAGCCGCCCATATACTCCTTGGTCTCGACGTACGGGCCGTCGGTCATGACGACGTCGCCGCTGTCGTTGGCGCGCACGACCGTCGCGCTGTGGAGCGGCTCGAGGCCGTTGGCGAACACGAAGTTGCCCGACGCGACCAGCTCGTCGTTGAGCTTGCCGGTGGCTTCGAACGCGCCCGACTTCATGTATTCCGCCTGCTGCTCTGCGGTCATCTCGGGGCCCCACACGGAAAGTAGGTACTGCGGCATTTTGGTGTCCTCCTGGGTTCGTTTCTATTCCTACGAACGGGGCAACGCCCAGAGGACACCCCCTAGCCGTAATACATCCGGAATCCGAGTTGCTTCACCAATGCCGGCTGGTTGCGCTTCATGTACCGGTCGACGGCGTCCATGCGCTGGTAATGCGTCAGCGCGTCGAACAGCATCAGGTCGAACGCGGCCGAGACCATCCAGTCGACGTCTTGTTCCTTGAAGCCGATGACGCAGCGCGCCTTCGTGCGGCGACGGAACTGCTCGACTTCGGCGGGCTTGATGCCGAGCACGCCGCACGAGCCGAAGTACAGCGTTTTGCCGGTGCACTGGCCCGCGAGCACCTCGCCCATCTGGTCGAGCGTGATGTAGCGCCGCCCGATGAGCAGACGCCCAGGGACTCCGTGGAATCCGAAGTAACCCAGCGAGAAGCGTTCGTACTGGCGCTGGGGCCACTTCGACACCGTCGCCTCCAACTCGGGGATCGACGAGATCCGCCAGTGGAGGAAGCGCACCTTCTTGTGCTGCTCGAGCAACTCGAGCAGTGGCTTGACGTTCGCCTGGTCAGTCAGGCGCGGTGACCAGAGCCCTTCGAGGCAGAAGATGCCGGGCACCGGTCGTCGAGGCATGCGGGATTCTTAATCGCCCGCGCGCGCGGTCCTGAAAAGCGTCAGGCGAAGTTCGCGTTGCGAGCCGTCGCCTGGTCGGCGGCCGAGGCGGCGACTCGGTCACGCCACGCGGAGCGGGTGGCGATCGCCGCGGCGTACGAAGCCTTGCGACGGGCGACCCGGCCCTTGCTGGCAGCGGCCTCGACTGCGGCGTCTTCGTCGTCGGTGAACTGCGCGGTGATGCCGTCGCGCAACATCTCCAGCGCTTCGGTGCGCAGCTGCGACACCCGCGACACCGAGATGCCGAGTTCGGCGGCGACGTCTTGCGCCGGGACGTCTTCGAGGTAGGTCTTTTGCACGACGAGGCTGTGCTTCGCCGGCAGTGATGCGACGGCGTCGCGGAGGTAGCCGTGCATCTCGCGGATCTCGAGCACCTCGGACGGTTCGACGAGCGTGTTGTCGCAGAGCGACTCCGACATGCCGCTCTCGTCGCCCTGCGCGTCGCCCACCGGGGCGTCGAGCGACAGCAGCAGCGCGCGGGACGCGCGAGCTTCGATGTTGTGCACCTCGGCGCTGCTCATGCCGAGCGCTTCCGACAGTGCTTCCCGCGACGGGTTCGAGCCCGTCGCGCCTGCGATCTCGGTGCGTGCCTTGTCGACGCGGCGGGCGTCTTCGCGCACGGAGCGCGGCGCCCAATCCATCTTGCGGACGAAGTCGAGGATGGCGCCGCGGATGCGGTGGCCGGCGAAGTGACGGAACGGAACGCCGCGGTCGGCCTCGTAGCGGTACGCCGCTTCGACAAGGCCCATCGTGCCTGCCGAGTTGAGCTCGCCGAGGTCGACGTGGCGGGGGAACTGCACCGCCACCTGGGTGACGACGTGGCCTACCAGCGGCAGGTACTCCTCAATCAAACGATCTGCTTCTGCTTTGTCCGGCATTGGTTTTCGATCTCCTCGTGGGAGCCCCCGGTGGTGGGGGCTCGACAGAGGACCCATCGACGTCCCAACGAATTGGCAACAGCTGACCAAAGGTCCTTTGGCGCGGGACTTTGGAACTACGCCGGACGGCGTAGCGGGCTACTGGTCGCTAGTCCTCGGCAGCACGTACAGCGGCGTCGGCGACGCGACCCGCGGCTCGTCGACGTCGCGGATCACCGCGGCCCGGAACAAGCGAATGCGTTCGACGACCTGTTCGGTCGTGTCGATCACGACGTACTTCTTGCCGTCGACGAGCGTGATGACGGTCTCGGGCGTCGCCTCGACCGTCTCGATCAAGTCGGCGTTGACGACTACTTCAGTTCCGTTGGGGCGAGTGACACAGATCACGCTGTCTCATCGGACTGCCCTGCGTCTTTTTGACGGTTTGCTCGTCCTAGCGGACGAAATCGGTCAGCATCTGCAGTCGCAGCTGGTCCGTGGCCGCGAGCGCGGTCCGGTAGCCGAACTGCGCGAGTTCGGCGTCGAGGTCGGCGGTGTCGCCGAACGCCGCGATGGCGTCGGACGCGAGGCGCGCGTTGCCATTACTCAGCGAGCGCACCTCCGCCACCAGTTCTCCGATGACGCGTTCGTGCTCGGCGATGATCTCGCCGTAGGGCTCGCGCACCTCGACCGTGCCGCTGCTGAGCGCGGCGCGCATCAAGTCGGCTTCGCGGACACGGGCTGCGGCGTCTTCGACCTCAGCCGAAGCCCAACCCAAAAAGCGCGAGTCGTCGGCTTCCAACAGGTGTTGCAGCTCGGTGAGCCGGAACACCAGAGTTGAGAGCAGCCAGCGCTCACGCCGCAGAATCGTTGCCAGTTCTTCCATCGTTTCAACCTCCCAAGTAACTAGTCGGATCGGGGGAGGCCGATTTGAGGACTAGTGCAAAACCCCGAGCGCAATTCCTTGCCGCACGGCGCCGACTCGCCCGCGCACACCGAGCTTGGCGAGGATGCGCTCGACGTGGGTCTTGACGGTGAGCGGCGAGATGAACAGCGCCTCGGCGATCTCGGCGTTGGTGAGGTCCTGGGCGACGAGGTCGAGGATCTCGAGTTCGCGCGCGGACAGCGGGCTCGTCGTGTCCTGCTTGCCCACCGACGGCGAACGCACCTCGGCCATGAGCGCCTCGGTCGCGGCCTGGTCGAAGACGAGTTCACCGCGGTGGACCTTGCGCACCACCTCGCACAGTTCCTGCGGGCGGATCGTCTTCACGACGAAGCCCGACGCGCCAGCGGCGACGGCGTGCGCGATCGTCTCGCGGTCGTCGTATCCCGACAAGCACAAGACGCGCGCCGTCGGGTTCAGCGCGCGGATCTTCTCCGTCGCCTCGATCCCCGACATTCCCGGCATGCCGATGTCGGTCAGCACGACGTCGGGTTTCAGGTCGTCATAGCGCTCGACCAATTCCTCGCCGGTCGTCACCGTTGCGACGATTTGGATGGTTTGGTCGAGCGCCAACCGTCCCTTGATTGCTTCGAGCACCAGGGCGTGGTCCTCCGCGATGACGACGCGGATCGTGCCTTGCCGGACTTCAGAATCGGACACCAGCCGGAAGGTCACGCAGTTTTGATCGGCAGGAAGATCAAGAAGTCGCGTATCCGGTGATCAAATTCCGCGCGACTTAGGCCGATCGGCGTTGTCCGGTACGCGTTTAGCGCTTGCGATGCTTTCCGCCGCCGCCTTTGGGGCTTTCGTGACGGACGACGACTTGCGGCGCGTTCGTCACGACTGCCCGGACTCCGGAGGTGACGCGTGTTGCGGCCGTCGTCGGCGGCGGTGGCGCGGTGGTGAGCACGGTCGTCTGCTCGGCGCGGTCCGGCGTCCCGCCCGAGCCCGCGTGGTCTGACAGCGCCAGCAGGAACAACCCGATCGCGACCGCGATGACAACGGTCGCGAGAACGACGCGTCGCTCGTCCCAGCTGCGCGCGGTGCGAGCCGCGGGCGTCACGACGGGCGACGCGACCGTCGCCGCACCCGTGTCGGCGAGCGGCCCCGCAACGGGGATAGTGGTCGTCTCCGCCGACAGTTCCTCTTCTCCGGCGAGGCTGGCGCCGAGTTCTTCGGCGGTCGGTCGCTTTGCGGGATCGGGATCCATGGCGTGGTCGATGGTGGCGACGAGGTCGAGCGGCAGATCCGGACGCAACTGTTCGAGGCGCTCGGGCCGGGTCGAAACGGCCTGCTGCGCGATCGCGACCGCGGAGTCGCCGGTGAACGGCGGCTTGCCGCTGACGGCTTCGTAGAGCGTGGCCCCCAAGCCGTACACGTCGGCCGCGGGAGTCGCCGGCTCACCGCGGAGGCGCTCCGGAGCGACGTAGGCGGGAGTACCGAGGACTTGGCCGACCACGGTGACCGACTGCGATTCCGCGGCCTTGGCGATACCGAAATCGGCGATCTTGGCGCGGCCGGTCTCGGTCATCAGGATGTTCCGCGGTGCGACGTCGCGTGCACGATGCCGATCTCGTGCGCCGCTGCGAGACCGGCGAGAACGTCGCGGGCAACCCACGTCGCCCGAGCCGGCGCCAGCGGTCCTTCGGCGAGTTCGTCTTTCAGGGTGCGACCGGGCAAGCACTCCATCACGAGGTACGGCGTGCCGTCGTGCTCCCCGGTGTCGAGCACCAGCACGACGTTCGGGTGCGTCAGGCGCGCCGCGTTGCGCGCCTCGTCGTCGAAGCGCTTGCGCGCGTCGGGTTGCGCCGCGAGGTCGGCGCGCAGGAACTTGATGGCGACGTCACGGCGCAGTCGCAGGTCGTGGGCCTTGTGCACCTGGCCCATGCCGCCGCGTCCGATGACCTCGCCCACTTCGTAGCGATCGTCGAGCAGCCAAACCCCATGCGTTACTGACACGCGAGGAAATACCCCGTCCTCATGGGTCGTCAACCACCGACGGAGGTGAGACGGTCAGCTGCGCGGCGGGCGGAAGTGTGTGGGGGAGTCCTTGAACGGCACGAGGTCACGGCGGTACTGCTGTTGCAGGCGCGACAGCTCGGTGCGAAGCCGCTCGTTCTCCGATTCGAGTTCGAGGATGCGGCGGACGCCTTCGAGGTTGTGGCCCTCGGCGGTCAGCTGCTGGATGCGGCGCAGCAGCGCGATGTCCTCGTCGCTGTAACGGCGGGAACCGCCGCCGGTGCGCGCCGGACCCACCAGCCCACGGCGCTCGTAGATCCGCAGGGTTTGGGGGTGGACGCCGGCCAATTCGGCCGCCACCGAAATGACGTACACGGCCCGTCGCCGCTCGTCGCTCATCTCGCCAAACGTCATCGTTGCCTCCTACACGCCTAGATGGGAACGAAGGCGCGCGCCCTCGTCGGGGTCGGCGGCGGCGAGTGCTTCGATCGCCGCCTTCGTGTCGTCGGTCAGATCTTTCGGGGTCGACACCTGCACGGTGACCAGCAGGTCGCCTGCCGACTTGCTGTTCTCGGCAGGCACGCCGCGCCCGCGCACGCGCAGCACCGCGCCAGGCTGCGTGCCCGAAGGAATGCGCACGGTCACCGGATCGGTGAGCGTTGGCACCTTCACCGTCGTACCGAGCGCCGCTTCGGTGAAGGTGACCGGCACGTTCACCGTCAGGTTGCGGTCGGTCCGGCCGAACAGTGGGTGACGCCCCACGCGCACCGTTACGTACAGGTCACCCGCGGGCCCGCCGTTGCGCCCGGCCGCGCCCCGGCCCTTCAGCCGAATGCGCTGGCCGTTGGTAACGCCGGCGGGGATGCGCACCTTCACTTGGCGGGCGCGCTGCTCGACACCCGATCCGTGGCAGTTGCCGCACGGCGTCTCGATCTTCATCCCGCTGCCGCCGCAGGTGCGACACGTCTGGCTGAAGCTGAACATGCCTTGGTCGTCGGAGATCACGCCGCGGCCGCCACACGTCGGGCAGATCACCGGCGACGTGCCGGGCGCGGCGCCGGTGCCGCTGCACACGTGACAGCTGGCGTCGCTGTTGACGTGGACCTGCGTCGTGATGCCCTGCACGGCGTCGACGAACGACAAGTGCAGTTCGGCCGCGAGGTCGCTGCCGCGCTGGGGTCCGGTAGCCGGGCCCGGCCCGCTGCGTCCGCGCCCGCGATTGAACAGGCCCCCGAGCAGATCGCTCAGGTCGTCGACGTGGAAGTTGCTGTTGAAGCCGCCGGCGCCGCCGCCGCCGCCGAATATCCCGCCGACGGGACCGAGGCGACGGAACTCGTCGTACTCCTTGCGCCGTTGCTCGTCGCCGACGACGTCGTAGGCCTCCGAGATCTGCTTGAAGCGCGTCTCGGCCGCGGTGTCGCCCGGGTTGGCGTCGGGATGGAACTGCTTCGCCAGCTTGCGGTACGCGCGCGTGACTTCCTTCTCGGTGGCCGTGTCGGACACACCGAGGACTTTGTAGAAGTCCTTCTCCAACCAGTCGTTACGCGGCGCCAATCTGCTGCCTTAAGACCCTTTCGTCTTCACCATCGCGGGACGCACGACGCGCCCGTTCCACTTCCAACCGCTCCGCAGCACTTCGATCACCTCAGCGGGCCCGTCGCCATCTTCGTGCACGACGGCGTCGTGGACCTCGGGATCGAAGGGCGCACCCAGCGCATCGATGCGCTCGAGGCCGGCTTTGCCCAGGGCATCGAAAAGAGCACCGGCGACTTGCGCAATTGCGTCCGACGGATCGTGCGCCAGCGCCAGATCGACCGTGTCCAAGACGTCGATCAATTTCCCGGCGAGCGACGCCGCACCGGCGTCACGCGCTTCGCTCAGCTCGCGCTGCACCCGCTTGCGGTAGTTCTCGAAGTCGGCCTGCGTGCGCCGGAGCGCGTCGAGGTACTCGTCGCGCTCCTTCGCCAAGTCGACGAACGCGTTCAGGTCCGCCGCAACCTCGTCACCCGAGGCCGGTTCGTCGGACGGCGGTGTCGGTTCGTCTTCGGGCACCCATTCGGACGCGTCCGCCGGAGCAGGCTGGGGGGATTCCTGCTCCGGCAGAGCGTCGTCGTTATTCATCGACGATTTCGGCGTCGATGACCTCGTCGTCGTTCGCCGAGTCCTGCGCCGCGCCGTCGGTGCTGGCGCCGCCAGCCGGCTGCTGTGCCGACGCCTGGTCGTACAGCTTCTGCGCGAACGACTGGGACGACGTGACGAGCTTCTCGGTCGCCGACTTGATCGCTTCGAGGTCGGTGCCACCGAGCGCTTCTTTCAGCCCGGCGAGGTTCGACTCGATTGTGTCCTTCTCGGCGCCTTCGACCTTGTCGCCGTTCTCGGCCAGCATCTTCTCGGTCTGGTACACGAGCGTGTCGGCGTTGTTGCGAACCTCGGCCTCTTCCTTGCGACGACGGTCTTCGTCGGCGTGCGCCTCGGCGTCCTTGATCATCTGGTTGATGTCGTCCTTGTTGAGCGACGACTGACCCGTGATGGTCATCGACTGTTCCTTGTTGGTGGCGCGGTCCTTCGCCGACACGTGGACGATGCCGTTGGCGTCGATGTCGAACGTGACCTCGATCTGGGGCACGCCGCGAGGGGCGGGCGGCAGATCGACGAGCTGGAACTTGCCGAGCGTCTTGTTGTAGCTCGCCATCTCGCGCTCGCCCTGCAGCACGTGGATCTCGACCGACGGCTGCATGTCTTCCGCGGTGGTGAAGGTCTCGGTGCGCCGCGTCGGGATCGTGGTGTTGCGCTCGATCAGCTTGGTCATGATCCCGCCCTTGGTCTCGATGCCAAGCGACAGCGGGGTCACGTCGAGCAGCAGCACGTCCTTGACGTCGCCCTTGAGCACGCCGGCCTGGATGGCGGCGCCGACGGCGACGACTTCGTCGGGGTTCACGCCCTTGTGCGGCTCGCTGCCCGTCAGGCTGTGCACGAGTTCCTGCACGGCCGGCATGCGCGTCGACCCACCGACGAGCACGACGTGGTCGATCTCGCCGAGCGTCAGGCCCGCGTCCTTGATCGCCTGCTCGAACGGGCCGCGACACTTCTCGACGAGGTCGGCGGTGAGCTCTTGGAACTTCGCCCGCGTGAGCTTGAGGTCGAGGTGCTTGGGGCCGTCGCTGGTCGCCGTGATGAACGGCAGGTTGATCGTGGTCTCCTGCACGGAGCTCAGTTCGATCTTGGCCTTCTCGGCCGCTTCCTTCAGGCGCTGCACCGCCATCTTGTCGACGGCGAGGTCGACTCCCTCGGTGTTCTTGAACTCGGTGACGAGCCAGTCGATGACGCGCTGGTCCCAGTCGTCGCCGCCGAGGTTCGTGTCGCCGTGCGTCGACTTCACTTCGAACACGCCTTCGCCGATCTCGAGCACCGACACGTCGAACGTGCCACCGCCGAGGTCGAACACGAGCACGGTGTGGTCCTCCGTGCCTTCCTTGTCGAGGCCGTACGCCAGCGCCGCCGCGGTGGGCTCGTTGATGATGCGCAGGACTTCGAGGCCCGCGATCTGGCCCGCCTCCTTGGTGGCGGTGCGCTGCGCGTCGTCGAAGTACGCGGGCACGGTGATGACGGCCTGCGTCACGGTGTCGCCCAGGTAGGCCTCGGCGTCGCGCTTCAGCTTCTGCAGGATGCGCGCCGAGATCTCCTGCGAGTTGTACTTCTTGCCGTCGATGTCGACGTTCCAGCTCGTGCCCATGTGGCGCTTGACGGAACGGATCGTGCGGTCAGGGTTCGTGATGGCCTGGCGCTTGGCCACCTCACCGACGAGCACCTCGCCGGACTTGGAGAAGCCGACTACCGAAGGGGTCGTGCGGGCGCCCTCGGCGTTGGGGATGACAGTGGGCTCGCCAGCCTCGAGGACGCTGACGACGCTATTGGTGGTACCGAGGTCGATTCCGACGGCCTTGGGCATGAACGGTCTCCTTGCTTGCTGCGAAAACTCTTGGGAGAACGACTATACCAAAGTTGATGGCGCTTGTGTCAACTTTTTTGCGCGGACCTGTGACGCATCGCCCACCCGATCAGCGCTTCCATCGACAAATACCCGTCGATCGGCGCGTTTCCGCTGGTAGCGAGGTGGTCGAGCACCTTGCGTTTGATCGCGGCGACGTGGTTGTCGAGGGTCGAGGTGCTGACGCCGAGGCGTGCGGCAAGGCGGCTGCGAGTGTCCGGGTTCTCCGCAAGCTCTCGGAGTACCCCTGATTCCGCCGGCGTAAAGGAGGGGATCGGGGCGGTTTCGGCCGGTTCCCGAGCGAGGAATTCCGACATCGCCATGACCTCGGTGGCGCCGAGTTCCCGCGCCGCACGGCGGTCGTCGTCGGACGCGTCGTCAGGCAGTACGACGATCACGCGGTCCCCCATCGCTTCGTAGATTCGCGCGCCGATGCGGTTGTTCGTCGGGGTGTGGCCAAGCGAGGAGGTACGCGACGCGATCGAGGCGCTGCCGCGCGCCGCCGGCGTCCGGTGGACGACGCGCCAGCAATGGCACGTCACGCTGCGCTTCCTCGGCGAAGTCGACGATCCCGCGCCATGGATTCGGCGCGTCTCGCAGATCGCGTCCGAGTTCTCGGCGCGCACGGTGACGCTCGGACCGAAGACGGCGTTGCTCGGGCGTGAGAACCTCGTCATCCCGGCGGCGGGTCTCGACGACGTCGCCGCGGCGTTCGGCGCTGAGAAGTTCCGCGGCCACCTCACGCTGTCGCGCCACGCGACGCGCAAGCTCGCCGGCGTCCCGTTCGCGGCCACCTTCGAGGCGCGCGAGATCGCCCTCGTCCGCAGCCACCTCGGCGCCGGCCCGGCGCGCTACGAAACGATCGCCACGGGCACGTTCGGTTGAAGGGTGTGGGCGTCTCGGCGCAGGCACAGCCGCCCTGGAGACGCCCACACCTCGATCACCACGGGCGCGTTCGCGCCATAGATCGCATCGACGTGCTTCCGTAGCCTCTGCGGCGTGGGAATCGTCGGAGCAGAACTCGCATCGCTGACCCGTCTCGAGGCGTCCGTGGCGCGCCACGGTGCCGCGCTCGAACAGGCGCGCGCCGCCTTGAGCGCGGAGATCGAAGCCACCGAATGGCAGGGCCGCGCCGCGGACCGGTTCCGCGGCGCCTGGCGGGAAGAGCACGAACCTTCGCTGCGCCGGCTCGAGGCAGCGCTGCGCGACGCCGCGATCGAAGTCAGCCGCCGACGCGCCGCGATCGAGGCTGCGGGCGCATGAACGCGACGGTCGCACAGGAGCTGCACGCGACGGCCGCGCTGTGCGACGACCGTGCGGCGCGCCTCGAAGCGTCCGCTGACGTGCTCGCCACGCGCGCCGTCACCGCGACGTGGGCCGGTCCCGCCGCCGACCGCTTCCGTCTGCTGATGGTCGAGCGCCGCAACCAGTTGCGCGCGGCCGCGGCTGCGCTGCGCGACGCCGCGATGACGATGCGAGCGGTGCAGTGACGCGCATCGTCATCGATCCAAATGAGCTCGTTGCACTGAGCGCGCTGTGTCGCAACGCGTCGTACGACGCCGCCGGCATCGCGACCGAAGTGCGCGTGCGCGTCGATCACGTCGTACATCTGCTGCACGCGGAGGGCGCGCCAGCCGATGCGGCGCGCGTCGAGGCGGCGGTGCACGCCGCGGTGCACCAACTCCATCACGCCGCGAACGAACTCGACGCCGACGCGCTCGCGGTACAGACGTTCGGCCAACGCGGCGCGGCGGCCGATGCGCTCGGTGATCTACATGGCAACGACCACGCGCTGCTGGCGCGTCTGCACAGTCCTGGGGAGGACAAGCAATGACCTTGCTACAGACATCGACTATCGACGAGTTGTGTCACACGCTGGGATTGCGGACGTCGTATCCCGTCGCCCGTCCGACCCTCGACGCGCTCACCGACGACCAGGTCACGGCGCTCGGCGTGCTCGCAGCGCCCGAAGCGATCGCAGTAGTGACGCGCCACGGCGCGCAACACGTCATCGCCACGCGCGACGGCTGGCTGGCTGAGCACGTCATCGAGGGCGACGCGCACCACGTACGCGCCGCCGCGGTCGAAGACGCGCCCGCGTTGTTGATCGAACGCTGCGGACTCGCCGACGCTGACGACGACGCGCCGATTGCCTACGTCGACGTCGCGCTCGCGGCGTACCGCCGTATGCAAGAACTGCTACGCGGCGGTGACGAGCGGCGGGCGCGCGCAACTCTCATCGCCGACGGTGCGCGGACGGACGCCGCTGCCGCTTTCGTCGGCGCCATGCGCGTCGGCATCACCGAAGTCGCGGGGCTCGGGAGCGACGGCCGACGTTTCACCGGGTGCGAGTTCGCGTTCGCGGGCGACGCGTCCACCGGTCGTTGGCTCGTACCGACGACGCACCACGTCGACCCGTTGCCGCGCGGCGCGTTCCGGCATCCTTCGCTGCGCAACGTGCGGGTGTTGCTCGAGCGAGTCGGCGGCGCAGAACTCGTCGACGAGCTCGCGCTGATCTTCGGCGCGCCGTAGCGCCCTACTTGCGCCGCTTCGGTTTCTTGTCGGCGAACTCCAGCTGCTCAAGGTCGCGCAGCAAGTCCTGCGATTCCGTGAGCGACGTGGTGAGGATTCGCTTGGCGGCGTCGAGCAGCCCGAACAACCGCCGGTCCACGACGTCGTAGATGACCGAACTGCCGTGGCGACGGGAACGCACCAGGCCCGCACGTCGCAAAACCGCCAGCTGTTGGGACAGGTGGGACGGTTCGATCCCGACGAGCGGGAGCAATTCGTTCACCGGTAGTTCCCCATCGCTCAGCACTTCCAGGAGCCGAATCCGGGCTGGATGCGCGAGCGTCTTAAAAAACTCCGCCTTGACTTCATAAATCGGACGCGCCACCTAGCCAGAGTGTTACACCGCTAGCGTAAGTTCTGCAGGCGTGATTGGGGTCCGTGAGCGCATCGCGCAAGTGCGCAAATCGGCTGAATACCGTTTCTTGACGCTGCTTACACGCGTTGACCCGTCGCTCGGCGCGGTTTGGTGGTTCTTTGTAGCTCTTCGTGCAGCTTTACCGGCTCTCTTTGCCGTCGCGATGGGCAATTTGGTCGGCGCGGTGCAAGACGGCCGCGCGCTGACTGGGCCCTTGTGGACGGTCGGGGTGTGGTTCGCGCTGATGGAAGTGCTGCCTCCGATCAACGCCGCAGTGTCGACAAACCTCGCGCAGAAGACGACGACGTATCTGCACGACGCCCTGCTCGACGCGTCGCTGGCGCCCGCCGGGATCGCGCACTTGGAACGCCCCGAGATCAACGACCTGCTCGTGCAGGCGCGCGACTTCGACCTCGGCGTCACCGGTCCGCCCATGAGCGCGTGCCTGCCAAGGGTCGCCGACGGGTTCGTCGAGATCGGCGGGGGCGTCGGCCTCGCCGTCGTGCTCTTCGGCTACCGATGGTGGGCGCCGATCCTCGCCGGTTTCGGTTGGGTGTGGAGTCACCGGCTGCTGCGCAAGTCGTCGGTGTGGAAGGCGTGGGAAGACCCGACCGTCGTCGACGAGATGCGCCACGTGAACTACGCGTACAACCTCGCAGTGCGCGCGCCGGCAGCGAAAGAGGTCCGGATGTTCGGCCTCGCCGACTGGACCGTCGACCGGTACTTCTCCCGTCGCAAGAAGATGGTCGAGCTGATCATCAAGGCGCGGTCGCTCAACAAGACGCCGATCGCGGTTGCCATCGCCGCGATCGCCGGCGGCAACGTCGTCGTGTTCTGGTCGTTAGCCCACGACGCCTCGAACGGCCACATCGGCATCCGCGCCATCACGATGTTCGCCCAGGCGGCACTCGGCACGAGCGCGTTGGCCTTCGGCGAGTTCGACTGGTGGTTCCGGCAGGGCAGCCAGCCGGTGCCGGTCGTGCTCGACCTCGTCGACGACCTGCGCGCCACGGCGACCGTGCCGCGCGACGGCACCACACCGGCCAGCGCGCCGCGCGACGCGATCGTGTTCGACAACGTGACGTTCGCGTATCGCGACGGGCCGAAGATCTTCGATGGTCTGTCGCTGCGCATTCCTGCGGGCAAGTCGATCGCGGTCGTCGGCCAGAACGGCGCGGGCAAGACCACGCTGGCGAAGCTGTTGTGCCGCCTGTACGACCCCGTCGAGGGCAGCATCCGCATCGACGACACCGACTTGCGAGATCTCGACCTCGACGCCTGGCGGCGGCAGCTGGCTGCGGTGTTCCAGGACTACATCAAGTACGAACTGCCGCTCGCCGACAACGTCGCTCCCGTCGACGGCCAACGCGACGTCATCGAACGCGCGTTGCGCGACGCCGGGGCAGATCAACTCGCCGACCTCGACACGATTCTCAACCGCGGTTACGCCGACGGCACCGACCTGTCGGGCGGCCAGTGGCAACGCGTCGCGTTGGCGCGCGCGTTGTACGCGGTGCATATGGGCGCGGGCGTCGTGCTGCTCGACGAACCGACCGCGCAACTCGACGTGCGCGGCGAGGCGGAGATCTTCGACCGCATCCTCCAGGCGACGAAGGGCAAGACGACGATCCTGATCTCGCACCGCTTCGCCACCGTGCGCCACGCCGATCTCATCTGCGTGCTCGAACACGGCAGGGTCATCGAGCTCGGCACGCACGACGAACTGATCGCGCTCGGCGGGCGCTACCGCACGATGTTCGACTTGCAGGCGGCGCGCTTCGAGGAGGAGGGCTTCACCGGCGACCCCGAAGACGAAGCCGCCGAAGAGGAGGTGAGCGCCTGATGGCCACACTCGGCGTGAACCGCGCCGACGCCAACGACGCGGAGATCCCGCCAATGGTCCCGTCGCTGCTGCACTCGCTGAAATTCGCGTACAACGCGCAGCCGATGCTGCTCGTGGTCTCGTTCGTGCTCACGATCGGCGGCCTCATCCCCGAGGCACTGTCGGCGCTGTGGTTGAAGCTGCTCATCAACGGCGTGACGAGCGGGAACTCGACGACCATTTTCCGGGCGGCGATGGGTCTTGCGCTCACGGGGGGCGCGGGGTGGCTCATGCGCACGGTCGGGTCGCGCTTCATCGCCATCTTCAGCGACCGCATCGCGCTGGCCGTCAACACGCACGTCGCGCAACTGCAGGCGCGGGTCTCGACCATCGAGCATCACGAACGGCCCGAGTACCTCGACCGCCTGCAGATCCTCCACGACCACTCGTTCCTGCTCGACCACATCTATCCGTCGCTCATGCAGTACGTCGGCTCTTCCATCCGGCTGCTGATCACCGTCGGCCTGCTGATGTCGATCCACCCGGTGCTGGTCCTGCTCCTGTTCTTCGCCATCCCGCCGATCACGGTCTCGGCGCGGCGCGCCGGGCTCGAGCGGGCCGCCGAAGAACGCGCCGCTCCGCAAGTGCGGTTGGCGCGCCACTTCTTCGAGCTGGGCACGACGCCGGCCACCGCCAAGGAGTTGCGCGTCTCGCGCGCCGAGACGGCCACGGTCGAGCGCCGGAGCGCGGCGTTCCGCGCGGGGTACGCCGAGGTGTCGCGGCAGCGTTGGGTGACGGCGCTGCAGTCCGGGGGCGCCTGGCTGCTGTTCAGCCTCGCCTACATCGCGTCGGTGTCGTTCGTGGCGAGTCGGAACAACGCCAAGCCCGGCAACGTGCTGCTGGCGTTGGCGGCGGGCGCGGCGCTGTCGCGCTTCTTGGGCCAAACGGTGGGCCAGACCGAGTTCTTGCGCTGGAACATCGAAGCGGCGCAGCGCCTGCTGTGGCTCGAGCGCTACGTGTCGACGCGCACCGGGGTCGACCAGGGTCCGGCGCCTGAACGCATCGCGGAAGCGGTGCGCTTCGACCACGTCTCGTTCGCCTACCCGGGCACCGACACCCTGGTGCTCGACGACGTCGATCTGACGTTGCCGGCGGGTTCGGTGGTCGCCATCGTGGGCGAGAACGGCGCCGGCAAGTCAACGCTCACCAAACTGCTCGCACGGCTGTACGACCCGACGAGCGGACGGATTCTCATCGACGACACCGATCTCGCCACCATCGACCCGACGTCGTGGCGCGAGCGGCTCGCCGGCGCATTCCAAGACTTCTTCAAGTTCGAGTTCCTGGCGACGAACTCGGTCGGCCTGGGCGACCTGCCGCGCATCGAACAGCGTCCGGCGGTGACTACGGCTGTCGAGCGCGGCGGCGCCGTCGACGTGATCGAGAAGCTGCCCGAAGGGCTCGAGACCCAACTCGGCCCCTCGTGGCGCAACGGGCGCGACCTCAGCTTCGGGCAGTGGCAAAAGCTGGCGGTGGCGCGCGGTTTCATGCGCGACCGACCGCTGCTGTGCATCCTCGACGAGCCCACCGCGGCGCTCGACGCCGAAACCGAGCACATGCTGTTCGAGAAATTCGCCGCCGCCTCACGGACCGCCGCCGACGACGGCCGCATCACAGTGCTCGTGTCGCACCGCTTCTCGACGGTGAAGATGGCCGACCTGATCATCGTGCTCGACGGCGCCCGCGTCGCAGAGTTCGGCGACCACGAGTCGTTGATGGCCAAACGCGGCCTGTACGCCGAGCTTTACGGCATCCAGGCGGCGGGCTACCGATAACCGGTCGCCGGTGGTGTGCCAAACGTCACACACATGGCGCGCAAGGTCTCGTGCCAAACTCCGTTGACCTTGGGGGCAAAGGGGGCTCACGTGAAAATCCGTTTCTTACTCGCCGCGTCAAGCGCGCTGGCACTACTGACGACTGGGGCATTCGTTTCGGCGGCGCACGGCGCCGACCTGCCCGTCGATGCTGACGTCGGGGGCGGCGCCGCCGGCGTCGTGGCGACGCTGGGCTTGCAGTCCTACGACCTGAGCCCGCTGCTGCAGAACAAGGACACCGCGAAACTCGTCGTGTCGACGCCGCGCGTGGTCATGGGCGAGAACGGCGGCAACGCGTCCGCGGGCGCACTCACCAAGGTCGTCGCCGGCCTGTCGGTGCGCGCCGTATCCGAGACCGTCAAGGGCAACCGCCGCGGCACCCCGTACGCCGAGGCGAGCTCGACGTTGGCCGACATCCGCGGCACGACCGGCGCCTTGGCCGGTGTCGCCATCAGCGCGCTGACGACGCACTGCCGCTGGGACACCAATGGCGCCAGCGGCGAGACGACGGTTGTCGACGTCAACGGCAACAAGACCCAGCCTGCCGTCGCCGAGACGCACGAGCTCGGTGACGCCGGCTACATCGTGTTCAACGAGCAGTACACGGACCAGATCTACCTGAAGGACGCCAACGGCTACTACATCCCCGACGGCAACGGCTGGTACCTGTTCAGGGAAACGCTGTACGTCGTCGGCGCACGCATCCACCTCAACGAGCCATTGGTGCTCGTCGACGGGTCGACGACGCAGGACATCCAGCTCGGCTTCACCAGCTGCGACCCGCTGAAGCTCCCGCCGCTGAGCGGACTCACGCTGTCACAGACGAGCGACTAGCAGAATCGGGGTTGTGTCCGACCACGGTGAGGTGAAGCTGCCGACCTCCGGCGCCCTGACGTTCCTCTTCACCGACATCGAAGGCTCGACCCGCAAGGCCCACGAACTGGGCGACGACTGGTTCGCGGTGCTCGAAACGCACCACGCGCTGTTGCGTCCGGTGTTCGCCGCGCACGGCGGCGTCGAAGTGTCCACGGCGGGCGACTCGTTCTTCGTCGTGTTCGCAGACGCCGCACAGGCCGTCGCGGCGACGATCGCCATGCAGCGCGCCATGGTCGATCACGACTGGTCGCCGCAACCGCCGGTGAAGGTGCGCATGGGCCTGCATACCGGCTTCGCACGGTTCCGCAGCGACGACAACGACTACGCCGGGCTGACGGTCCACGCCGCGTCGCGGGTCGAGTCCGCCGCGGCGGGAGCGCAAGTGCTCATCACGCAGGCGACCCTCGACGAAGCGCAGTCCGCGTGGCCCGAGGGCGTCGAGACGATCGACCTCGGGTTCCACCGGCTGAAGGATCTGCCGGCAGAGATGCGGCTGTACCAACTCGCAGCCGCCGGGCTCGAACGCGAATTCCCGCCGGTGCGCGGCATCGACGTGGTGCGCAACAACGTGCCCGTGCCTCCGTCGAGCTTCGTCGGGCGCACCGAAGTTCTCACGCGGCTCCATCACCTCGTCGACGACGACCGCCTCGTCACGATCGTGGGCACCGGCGGCACCGGCAAGACGCGCATCGCGCTGCGCCTCGCCGGCGAGCGGCTACACCGCCATCCCGACGGCGTGTGGTTCGTCGAACTGGCCGGTGCCGTCGACGAGGCCGGCGTCGTCGCCGCGTTCGCGCACGCGCTTGGTGTGCGCGAAGAGCCTGACCGCGGGTTGCTCGACTCGATAGCGGAGCACCTCCGTGACCAAAACGTTCTCCTGGTCGTCGACAACTGCGAGCACGTGATCGACCCGACGGCCGCCGT
>JBEEFV010000011.1:0-29721 GCA_041166405.1 Actinomycetota bacterium
GTTTCTGGGCGTCGATCGCCGGTGCGTTGTTTGCGTACCAGCAGGGGCAGGTCAACGCCGCGGCGTTCTCGCCGGAGCTCAGCCTGACGCTGCTCATCATCGTCGTCATCGGCGGCGTCACGTCGCTGCCCGGGGCGTTGCTCGGCACGATCTACATCGGCATCTTGAAATACGGCGACATCAGCCCGAGCGGTCAGCTGTTGGCGACGGGCTTCGGCGCGTTGCTGTTGCTGCTCGTCTTCCGCGCCGGCTTGGCGCAGATCTTCTACGGGATTCGCGACTCGGCGCTGCGTTGGGTCGCCGAACGCCAAGGCATCGTCGTGCCGAGCCTGCTCGCCGACGTGCGCACGGACGACGAGACCGCCGACCGCGACGTGCTCAGCGCGGCCGCACATTCCGCGGAGGAACACCCCGAGCCGATGCCCGTCCTCGAGCACGAGGAGGTGCCGGCGTGAACCCAATCAAGAAACTGCGCGACGTGCTCGACCGCGACACGGGCAAGGTCGCGGCCACCGCGCTCATCGTCCTCACGCTGCTGTACTTCTTCGACGAGTTCGACACCGCCGCGTTCGGCACGCTCGCACCCGACATCCGTCACTCGTTCCATCTCTCGCTGCACGACTTCACCAACCTGGTGATCCTCAACGTGTCGCTGCTGTTGCTGTTGGCGATCCCCGTCAGCCAACTCGGCGACCGCATCAAGCGCGTGCCGCTCGTGGTGGTGTCGGGTGTGCTCGCGGGCGTCTTCTCGTTCGGCACCGGCATCGTGATGTCGCTCGGGCTGCTCGTCGCGGTGCGCTTCGGCAACGGCCTGGGACTGCTGGCGAACGGTCCGATCCACAACTCGCTGTTGTCGGACTACTACGAGCCCGAAAACCGCGCGTTGGTCTTCGCCGACCACGCGAACGGCCTCAACTTCGGCGCGGTCATCGGGCCCGCGTTCGCGGGCGTGCTCGGTGCGCTGTTCGGTTGGCGCTGGGCGTTCCTGGTGTTGATCGTGCCGATCCTCGTCACGACGTACTTCGCGTCGAAACTCAAGGAGCCGGTGCGCGGCGCCACCGACGACCCGACGGCGGCGATCGAGGCGAGCAAGGAGCGGGTGCGCTTCCGCGAGTCGGCGCGCCTGCTGTGGTCGGTGAAGACGCTGCGGCGCCAGTACGTCGCCTCGATCTTCCTCGGCGCCGGGCTCATCCCGCTCGCCAGCTACCTGCCGAACTACCTCGACGAGGTGTACCACCTCGGTCCCGGATGGCGCGGACTCATCGGCGCCGTCGACGCCGCCTTCACGTTCTGGGGTGTGCGCAAGGGCGCGGCGTGGACCGCAGGCTGGTTCGCCAAAGGCATGGGCGAGCCGTTGCGGCGCGCCGGCCTCGCGCTGGCACTCACGGGCGTCGGGCTCGCGTTGGTCGCAGCCGCGCCGTGGCTCCCGCTGGCCTTGGCCTTCGGCGCCGCCACCAGCTTCGCCATCGGGACCTACACCGGTCCGCACCTCGCCACCCAGGCGCTGGTCAGCCCGGCGCGAGCGCGCACGCTGTCGTTCGGATTCGGGTCGCTGTTCCTCGTCGTCGGCGTGGTGTTCCTCTTCGGGGCGACGCCACTGGCGAAGATCGCAGACAACGACGGTTTGCGGTGGGGCGTGTTCGTGCTCGCGCCGTACTGGCTGATCGGCGGCGCCGTGCTGGCGTCGGCGGGTCGATACGTGAAAGACGACGCCGCCCGCGCGCTGCGCAGCCTCAACGCCTTGGTCGACCTGCGGCACCAACGGCTGAACGCGGGGGAACGTTCGCTGCTGTTGTGCGCCGGCGTCGATGTCGCTTACGACTCGGTGCAGGTGCTGTTCGGTGTCGACTTCGAAGTGAAGGAAGGCGAAGCCGTCGCGCTGCTCGGGACGAACGGCGCCGGCAAGTCGACGTTGCTGAAAGCGATCTCGGGCCTCCAACCCGTCGCCGGCGGCGCGGTGTTCTTCGACGGCAACGACATCACGCAGCTCGACGCGCGCGGCGCCGCGCAGCTGGGCATCGTGCAGATGCCGGGCGGCCGCAGCATTTTCCCGACGCTGACGGTCAACGAGTCGCTGCGGCTCGCCGGCTGGATGTACAAGCGGCGCGAGCCCAAGCACGTCGCCGCCGCAACCGAACAGGTGCTCAAGTACTTCCCGATCCTGCGCGAGCGCGGCGATCAGCTCGCCGGCAACCTCTCCGGTGGCGAGCAGCAAATGCTCGGCCTCGCAATGGCGTTCATCGCCAAGCCGCGCCTGCTCATGATCGACGAGTTG
Organism: Actinomycetota bacterium; assembly: GCA_041166405.1. GTDB lineage: Bacteria > Actinomycetota > Acidimicrobiia > Acidimicrobiales > JACCXE01 > JACCXE01. The sequence goes on from JBEEFV010000011.1 coordinate 2,276, forward strand.
TCGCTCGGGCTGGCGCCGGCGATCGTGAGCCAGCTCATCGACATCGTGAAGCAGATGCACCAGGACGGCACGACGCTGATCCTCGTCGAGCAGTCGGTCAACGTCGCGCTCACGGTCGCCGATCGCGCCGTGTTCATGGAAAAGGGCGAGGTGCGCTTCACCGGTCCGACAGCGGAACTGCTCGAGCGCGGCGACATCTTGCGCTCGGTGTTCCTCGAGGGCGCGCAGGCGCACACCGCGAACGGGAACGGCAACGGCAAAGCGAAGAAGACGCCGGCGGTAGCGCGACGCGTCATCGCCGACGACGCGCCGACCGTGCTCGAGCTCGTCGAGGTGTCGAAGGCCTTCGGCGGCATCCGCGCCGTCGACCAGGTCTCGTTCGAGTTGCGCGCCGGTGAGATCCTCGGACTCATCGGGCCGAACGGCGCCGGCAAGACCACCGTGTTCGACCTCATCTCGGGGTTCTTGATCCCCGACGGCGGCGTCATCCGTATGGAGTCGAACGAGATCGGCGCATGGTCGGCGGACCGGCGCGCCCGCGTCGGATTGGGCCGCAGCTTCCAGGACGCCCGCCTCTTCCCGTCGCTCACGGTCGCGGAGTGCATCGCCGTCGCCCTCGAACGCCACCTCGAATTCCGCGACCCGTTGGCGTGCGCGATGGGGCTGCCCGCGGTCGGCGAGGCCGAGGTCGAAGTGGCGTGGGAAGTCCACGAGCTCATCGAGCTCCTCGGCCTCGGCGCCTTCCGCAACAAGTTCGTGAGCGAGCTGTCGACGGGTTCACGCCGCGTCGTCGACCTGGCGATGACGATGGCGCACCGGCCGTCGATCCTCATCCTCGACGAGCCCAGTTCCGGCATCGCCCAACGCGAGACCGAGGCGCTCGGACCGTTGCTCAAGCGGATCCAGACCGAGGCGGGCTGCGCAATGTTGGTGATCGAACACGACATGCCGCTGGTGACGTCGATCTCCGACACGATGCTGGCGCTCGAGCTCGGCCGCGTCATCACGATCGGCTCGCCGAACGACGTCGTGAACCATCCCGAGGTTGTCGCGTCGTATCTCGGCACCGACGACGCGACGATCGCGCGCTCGGGCGCGCTGTCGGGACCGGCGTCGAAGAAGCCCCGGAAGCGGCCCGCGAAGGTGTCGGCGAACTGATGCTGAAGGGGTTGGGCGCTGCGGTCGGCCTGGCCGTCATGTTGTTGTCGCCGCACGCGTGGACGCCCAAGCCGACGGCGCGCCCGGAATCCGTCACCAACCTCGAAAGCGGTGTGTGGTGGATCGGCCAGCCCAAGGTCGGCCCGGCGCTCCCGCCACCGCAGCAAGTGCCCGCCAACGGGCTGTGGGTGTCGTCGACGCCCGCGGGCACCGTCGCCGTCTCGGCGGTGCGTTTCGCGGTGGGCGCGAACGACCGCCAGCCGATCCTCGACCTGCCGGTCGAGATGGTGACCACGCTGCCGGCGGAAGTACCGGCCGACTTTGCCGTGCACATCGTCGCCTGCCCGGCTGCGAGCAATTGGCAGCCGCCGGCGAAAGGCACCTTCGGCGCACTCAGCGCTGCGCCGAAAGCCGACTGCGGCAAGGGCCAGGTCCTCGGCGCGCTCTCACTCGACGGCAAGACGATGGTGTTCGAACTGGGGCAGTTCGTCACCGAGACGAACAAGGTCCTCTCGGTGGTGCTGACGCCGACCAACGTCGCCGCCCCGATTCCCGCGGCACCGGTGCCGCTGCCGATCCCGATCCCGAACCTCCTCATGCCGTCGACGTTCGACGTGACGTTCAAGCCGGTGACGACGAGCGCCGTCGAAGTGCTGACGTCGCCCGCGAGTGACGATGAGGCTGCCGTGCAGCCCGACGAGACGTCGCGCATCGATCCCGAGCCGTCGCCGAGCTATGCCGCGCCCACGGCCAACACCGTCGCGCCGACGCCGCGGCGCAGCACCGGGGTTGCGGCCGTGCCGCGGCAACTGGCGCAGGCGACGACGGCCGTCGTGCACACTGCGGGCGCGACGCGCACGCGGACGCTGGCCGCGGTCGTGTTCTTCGATTTGTGCTTGTGGGCGTGGTGGGCGTCGAACCGCGACCCGCTGCCCGGCACCCCGCAGGCGGGGCGGCCGTACCGCACGCTCTATGACGGCGGCGCCGGCACCGGCGCGCCGCGCCGTCGCCTGTCGACGCTGACGCGCGTCGGCAAGCCGCCGCCCCTGCGCTGAAAGAGTTCCGCGTTGTCGTTGTGCGCAACGGCGGGGATGCCGGACGCGGCGGAGTGCGCGTGTTTACCGTGATGGCGTGCTGACCGACGCCGAGCTTGCAATCGCCGCTGCCAACGGCGACCGCGGCGCGTTCGCGGACATCTACGACCGCTACGCCAACGGGTTGTACGAGCTGTGTCGCGCTGTGCTCGGCGATGCCCACGAAGCGTCCGACGCCGTGCACGACACGTTCGTCATCGCGGCGACGCACCTCGCCGGGTTGCGCGACCCGGCGCGGCTCAAGCCATGGCTGTGCGCGATCGCACGGCACGAGTCGATCCGCCGTTCGACCAAGCGCGCTCGCAACCGCCCGTCGATCGACGAGGTCCTCGAAGTGCCCGTAGCCGACGAGTCGGCGCGCCGGCTTATCGCCGGAGACGCGGCGTCACTCGTGTGGGAAGCCGCCGACGCTCTCACCGAACGCGAGCGCGCCGTGCTCGTGCTCAACGTCCGCCAAGGGCTCGAAGGCGCCGAACTCGCCGCGGCGGCGGGGCTGCCGAGCGCGACGACGTCGGTGTTGTTGAGCCGCGCCAAGACGCAGCTGGCCACCGCCGTGCGCTGCGCGCTGCTGTTGCGCAGCGGCCGCGACGATTGCGCGGAGTTGGCGCGCGTCGCGCCGCGCAAGCACGCCGCGCTCGACGGGCTGGCGCGCAAGCGCGTTGCCCGTCACGCAGCCACTTGTCCCGTGTGCGCGACGACGTGGAACAAGACTCCGGAGGCGCTGGGCGCGCTCGCGGTTGCGCCAGTCGTCGGGGCTCCCGTGACGCTGCGCCATCACGTCCTCAACGATCCGCAGCTCATTTCGTTCTCCACGCCACTCGGCGGCGGCGGGTGGCAGCGCGACGGCTTCCCGCCGCACGAGCCCGACGAGTCGCGGCGTCGCATCGTCGGCGGGTTCGCCGCCGCCCTCATCGCGGTCCTCATCGCCGCGGGGTTGTGGCTCGTGTCGAGCAAGGACGACGCGCCCACGCTCGCCGCGCCACGGGTCGGCCACTCGACCACGACCCTCGGCGAGGACTTCGCTCCGTGGCCGACTGACCCGCCACACGGCAGCACCACCACGTCGCGCAAACAGACGACCACGACAGCGAAACGCACGACGTCGACGACGACTCGCCGCGCGCCCGGCGGTGTCACCGCGACGACGAGTCCGCCGGCGCCGCCGGCGACCGCCGCGCCGTCGTTCAGCATCTCGGCCTCGGCGCGGGAGGCGAGCGTGGCCTGTCACGGCTCCGCGCACGTCAGCGCCAACACGTCCGGCGGTTCGCCGTCCGCGCTTTACCTGCACTGGCGCGATCCGACGGGGTCCGGCGGCTCGAACAACATGTCGGGGTCCGGCAACTCGTGGAGCGGGGCGACGAGTTCGCTCGACTCCGCCGGCACCTGGACGTGGTGGGTATCGGACAGCCTGTTCGGCGGAGGGACGCGCAGCGCGCAACACACGATCGACGTCACGGGTCCCTGCTAGACAACCTCCCATTCGGGGGTGCTGTTGCAGAGGGGGGACCAATGCGCGATTTCTACGAGACGCACCGGCTGAAGTGGGACGGTGCCGTCGACGCCGACGGGCACATCCTCGAACCGTCGAACCTGTGGGAGAACTACATCGACCCGAAGTTCCGCGACGTCGCGCTGCGTGTCGTCAAGGACGAGAACGGGCTCGACGAGTTGCAGATCAACGGGCAGCGTTCGCGCATGTCGCGCAAGGGCTTTCCGTCGACGCTGGCGGCGATGGGCCGCCCCGACCTCGGCAAGATGATGTTCGACCCCGAAGTCACCTACGACAATCACGCGCCGGCGGCGGCCACCGACGCGAAGGAACGACTCAAGTACCTCGACCAGGAACACATCGACGCCGCCGTGATCTACACGACGACCGGGCTGCTGTGGGAGGCCGAACTCGAGGACGCCGAGGTGTCGCAGGCGTACACGAAGGCGTACAACCGCTGGATCTGCGAGTGGTGCTCGGACAGCGGCGGGCGGCTGATCCCCACAGCCCATTTGTCGCTCGGCGATCCCGCAGCCGCCGCGAAAGAACTCGAGCGCGCCGTCGGTGAAGGCGCGCGCGGCTGCTACGTCGCGCCGTTCACGCATGACCGCAAGCCGCTCGGCCATCCCGACAACGATCCCGTGTTCGCCGCCGCGCAAGCGCTCGACGTTCCCTTCGCCATCCACCCGACGTTCGAGCCGCAGTGGACCAAGGGCGAACGCAACGGCACGTGGGAACACGCGCGCGAACTTCGGCTCAGCGCCTCGGTCCAGGCAAGCGACGGTGTGCGCACGCAGTTCGCCACGCTGTTCGACTACGCGGTGTTCGACAAGTTCCCGAACCTCAAGGTGTTGGTGCTCGAGTCGGGTGGCGGCTGGATCGGTTACTGGCTCGACCGCATGGACGGCGTCTACAGCCACACGGTGATGGCCCAGAACGCCCCGCTGAAGCACAAGCCGTCGGACTACTTCCGCTCGCAGTGCTGGATCAGCTGCGACCCCGACGAGCGAATGATCCCGGCGCTCGCCGAGCGGTACGGATACGACCGGTTCATGTGGGCGTCGGACTTCCCGCACGCCGATCACACGCCCGAGTACATCCTCGACCTCGACGAGCTCGGCGGGATGTTCCCCGACGAGCACCGGCGCGCCTTCCTCGGCGACAACTGCCGTCAGCTGTTCAAGATCGACGCATGATCCGAACCGAAACGCGTGACGGGATTGCGCACGTCATCATCGATCGTCCCGAGAAGCGCAACGCCATGACGTACGCCATGAACGCCGACTTCTTTGCCGCGATCCATCACGCCGGTCAGGACGACGCCGTGAGCGCCGTGATCATCGAAGGCACCGGCGGCGCGTTCTGCGCCGGCACCGACCTCTCGGACCTCGACAACACGCCGACCGAAGAACGCGGCGTGCGCGGCGCCAACCCGCAAGGGCCGCGCGTATTCCAGATTGTCGCCTGCCCCAAGCCGGTCATCGCCGCGGTCGACGGCCCGGCGATGGGGATGGGCGCCGAGTTCGCGACGCAGTGCGACGTGCGTATTGCGTCGACGCGCGCGAAGTTCGGCTGGGTGTTCGTGCTGCGTGGCCTCGTGTCCGACACGGGCGCCGGCACGTTCTTGTTGCCGCGCATCATCGGCCCGACCGAAGCGATGCGCTTGCTGTACTCGGGCGAGACCATCGATGCGCAGCGCGCTCTCGACATCGGGTTCGTGAGCGCCGTGGTCGAACCCGACGAACTGCCGGCGGCCGCCGAGGCCGAAGCGAAGCGTTACGCCAACGCGTCGCCGTTCGCGCTGCGGCGTACCAAGCAGCTCGTGTACAGCGGGATGCACAACTCGCTCGAACAGCACGTCATCCAGACCGCCGAACTGCTCAAGGAGTGCTTCGGTTCCAGAGACCACGCCGAAGGCGTCGCCGCGTTCCTCGAACGACGCCCCGCCAAGTTCACAGGACGGTAGATGCCTTACTCCGAGATCACCTACGACGAGCACGGCCACGTCGGGCTCATCACCATCAACCGTCCCGAGGCGCGCAACGCGCTGACCTACACCACGTATGCCGAGCTCGAGGACGCAGTACGCACGACGACGGCGCGCTGTCTGATCATCACCGGCGCTGATCCCGCGTTCTGCTCGGGTGACGACGTGAAGCAGATCCTCTCGAAGACGGGCGACGCCGCGCCCGCTGACCGCGAGCCACTCAAACCGCGTCTGACGCCGGCGGCCGACGCGTTGCTGCACACGAACGTGCCGATCATCGCCGCGGTCAACGGCGCGGCCGTGGGGTGGGGGATGGAACTGGCGCTGATGGCTGACATTCGGATCGCGTCCGAGAACGCCAAGTTCGGCGAGCTCTTCGTCAAGCGCGGCATCAACTGCGACGTGCCCGGTCTCGGTCGGCTGGCGCAGCTCGTCGGCCGCGAGGCCGCGGCGGAGCTGCTGTTCACCGGGCGCGTCATCACCGGAGAAGAGGCGGCGCGGTTGCGCCTCGTGTCGCGCGTCGTGCCGCACGGCGAACTCATGCACACCGCGATGGAACTGGCACACGAGATCGCCGATAACCCGCCGCTGGCGGTGCAGCGTTTGAAGGAAGGCTTGAGGCGTACGCTCGACCCCGACTGGCACGAGCTGGGCGCGTGGGTGACGAGCAGCCTCATCGAGCTGTTCCAGACGAAGGACCACCGCGAAGGCGTCCAGTCGTTCCTGGAGAAGCGCGCCCCCGTCTTCACGGGCGAGTAGTGGATGCAGGATCGACCGACGGCCGCTGAGCTGCTGCGCGAGATCGCGGATCTGCTCGAAGGCGACGTCCTCATGGGAGCGCCGGCGCCCGTCAAGCATCACGTGCGCGTCGCCGCCAACCTGGCGCGCATCGTGCAGCGCGAACTCGAGGTCGGGCGCGAAGCAAACTTCCGCGAACGCGCGCTGCTCGGCGACTTGCTGGGCGCCGAAGGCTCGACCGCCGAGTTGAACGCCGAGGTCGCGGCGCTCTTGCGCGCCAACGACGACGAGGCGTTTGCGCGCGCCGCGTGGCCCGTGTTGTTGGCGATCACGCTCGACAAGCTGTCGATCGACAAGCCCGGCCACGACGCCTACGACTTTTCGCGAGAGCAGCTGGCGTGAGCATCGACATCACGGTCAAGGGGATCGCGGCGTTCTTGTCGGACGCGTGGCAGACGCCGGTCGAGATCAGCGAGGTCGCGCCTGCGTCGGCCGGTGCGCGGCGCCGCAACGTGTTGTTCACCGCCTACCGCGACGGCGAGCCGATGCGGTTGGTCGCCACGATCATTCACCACGCCGGCCTGCAAATCATGACGGTCGAGACCGAAGCGGCGACCCTGCGGCTTGCCGAAGATGCGGGCGTGGCCGTCGCGCACGTGCAGGCGGTGTGCATGGATCCCGCGTACGTCGGCGGCCCGTTCTTCGTCACGAACCAGATCGCCGGTGAGACCGTCGGCCGCCAGATCCTGCGTCTCGTCGAGGCGAACGCCGGCCTTGGGCCCACGATCGCCCACGGCATCGGCGAGTCGCTCGCCAAGCTGCACGCCGTCGACCCCGCGTTGGCGCATCCGGCGCTCGAACGCCCGGCGTTGGGCACCACGGCCATCGACGCCGCGCTGGCCCACGTCCGCGCGCAGCTCGACGTGCTGCTACAGCCGTCACCGGTTTTCGAGCTGGCCTACGCCTGGCTCGATTCGCACCGCCCGCAGGCGCGGCAACGGCTCACGGTCGTGCACCGCGACTGCCGCAACGGCAACATCATCGTGGGACCCGACGGTCTCCGCGCCATCCTCGACTGGGAGGTAGCGCACCTCGGCGAACCGATGGAGGACTTGGCGTGGATGTGCGTGCGCATGTGGCGGTTTCGCAACGACGAACTCGAAGTCGGCGGCTTCGCGGCGCGTGACGACCTGCGCGCCGGTTACGAAGCGGCGGGCGGCGCGTGGGACGAGCCGTCGTTCTTCTGGTGGAAGCTGTACTCGACGTTGCGCTGGGGCCTTGGCCTCGCGGGCCAAGCCCGCGCACACCTCGACGGCACGTTCAGTTCGATCGTGATGGCCGGCAGCGGCCGCCGCGTCGGTGAACTCGAATACGACTGCCTCATGCTCTTGAAGAACCAGTTCAGCCCGTCCTGATCCGAACCAGTTCGCCTAGGTTCGAGCCATGGAGCTCAAGGACAAGGTCGCCGTCGTCACGGGCGGGGCGACGGGGATCGGTAGGGGACTCGCCAACGCGTTCGCCGCGGAAGGCGCGCGTGCCGTGGTCGTGGCCGACATCAACGGCGAGCGCGCACAGACCGCCGCCGACGCCATCACCGCCGAAGGCGGTACCGCGCTGGCGGTGACGACCGACGTGTCGGACCAGGAGAGCGTCCACGCACTCGTCCAGCAGACGGAGCAAGCGTTCGGCCCCATCGACCTGTTCTGTGCCAACGCCGGCGTGCTCGTGCTCGGTGGCGTCCACGCGTCCGACGACGAGTGGCGCCGCGCCTTCGACATCAACGTGATGAGCCACGTGTACGCGGCGCGTGCCGTGTTGCCCGGCATGGTCGCCCGCGGCGAGGGCTATCTGCTGCACACCGCGTCCGCCGCGGGCCTGCTGACCCAGCTCGGAGCTGCGCCGTATTCGATGTCGAAACACGCGGCGGTCGGCATCGCCGAGTGGATCGCCATTACGTACGGCGACACGGGCGTGAAGGTGAGTTGTCTGTGCCCGCAAGCGGTGCGCACCGAGATCGCCTCCTTCCTGCAAGGCCCGTCGCCCGGTGCGGGCGACGTGTCGCACGCGTCGAACGACGGAGTGCTCGAGCCCGAAGACGTCGCCCGCGTCGTGATCGAAGGCCTGCGCGCCGAGACGTTCCTGATCCTTCCGCACCCGATCGTGGAGGAGTACGAGCGGCGCCGCGCCAACGACCGCAACCGCTGGATCCGCGGCATGCGCAAGCAACAACGGCTGATGGGCGCACCGACGAAGTAGCCGTGCTGACGATCGACGACGTGCGCCGCATCACGTCGCCGTTCCCGCGCAGCTACGAGGCCGAAGTCCGGGGTGGCGTCCGCTTCCGCGTAGGGCGCATCGTCTACGCCGCGTTCGACAACCGCGAGGACCGCATGATGGGCGTGGCGTTCCCGAAGGAGATGCGCGACGGGATCGTCAACGGCGAACCCGACAAGTTCCGCCTCCCGCGCAAGAGCGACCTTCGCTACAACTGGATCGTCGTCGACCTCGACAGCATCGACGAAGCCGAATTGCGCGAACTGCTGGAAGACGCGTGGCGGATGGTCGTCCCCAAGTCCGTCGCCGCCGATTTCCTCGGCGATTGAGAGGCATACTCCTTGGCGTGCATGAGCATTTGGAGGGCAAGCTCGGTCGCGTGACCGACGAGATCCCGGCTGGGGGCCAACGTAGGGGCGAAGTGATGATCGACGGGCAGGCGTATTACGCCACCGGCGCCGATCAGGACGTCGTCATTCCGCGGGGCACGCGTGTCGTGGTTGTCGAGCACTACCCACCACGCACTGTCGTCGTCACCCCTATGTAAGGAGCGTCACATGATCGCTGTTCTGGCCGCCATTCCCGTCGTCCTCATTCTCTGCGCCATCGGCTTGTTCAAGGCGATGTGGAAAGTGCCGGAGCCGAACCAGGCGCTCATCGTCTCGGGTCGTCGTCATCGCAACGAAGGCGGCGTCGACTTCGGCTTCCGCATCGTGGTGGGCCGCGGCGTGCTTCTGATCCCCGGCGTGCAGGTCGTGCGCCGCCTCAACCTCGACCTCAAGGAGGCCGAGCTGCAAGTCGACTGCGTCACGACGCAAGGCATCCCGGTGGGCATTCGCGGCGTGGTGATCTTCAAGGTGGGCGACGACTACACGTCGACCGCGAACGCGGCGCGTCGTTTCCTCGACCAGGAAGACCAGATGGAGACGCGCGTCCACAACGTGTTCGCCGGCCACCTCCGCAGCATCGTCGGCGGACTCACCGTGGAAGAGATGATCCGCGACCGCGCCCGTCTCACGTCCGAGACGCGCGAGTCATCGGCCACCGAGATGGAGAAGCTCGGTCTCATCATCGACTCGCTCCAGATCCACGAGATCGACGACCCCACCGGCTACATCGAGAACCTCGCGCTCCCGCACACGGCAGCGGTCGCCAGTCAGGCGCGCATTGCGCAGGCTGCCGCCGACCGCGAGGCGACCCAGCGCGAGCAGGAGGCCGAAGCGCTCAAGGCCGAGGCGCGCCGCGACACGCAGATCAAGCAGGCGGCGTATCAGGCTGACGTCGACAAGGCCACGGCCGAGTCCAAGCAGTCCGGGCCCCTCGCCGAAGCCGCGGCGATGCAGGAGGTCGTTGTGCAAAAGACGCGGGCCGCCGAGCTCAGCGCCGACCTCGCCGAGAAGGAACTCCAGGCAACCGTGCGCAAACCCGCCGACGCGCAGGCGTACCAAACGGTCACCGTCGCCAACGCGCAGCGTGAAGCCGACATCGCCAAGGCCCAGGCGCGAAAGCAGACCGTCGAACTCGAAGCCGCCGCCGAGGCGCAGCGCGTCAAGCTCGCCGCCGCCGCCGAAGCCGAGAAGGTTCGCCTTACCGCGGCCGCCGAGGCCGAACGCCGATCCGTCACCGCGTCCGCGGAAGCGACCGCGATCGAGCAGGTCGGCGTCGCCGAGGCCAACGCGACCAAAGCGAAGGGCGTCGCCGAAGGCGAGGCGATCGAAGCGAAGGGCCTCGCCGAGGCCAAGGCGATCGACGCGCGCGCCCAAGCGCTCGCGGAGAACCAGGAGGCGGTGATCGGCCAGCAGTTGGCCGAGAACTACCCGGCGATCGTCGAAGCGGCCGCGGGGGCGTTCCACGGCATCAACAACATGACGGTGCTCAACGGCGCCGACGGCGTGACCGCCGCGCTGTCGACGCTGATCGGCAACGCGGGCGCCGGTATCTCCGCGGTGCGCGGCTTGCTCAACTCGCAAGTCGAGACGAACGGTCACGCCAAAGGAAACGGGAACGGCCACGCCGCCGCGCCACCCGCCGAAGTCACAACGGGCTCCGAAGAGACATAGCCGACACAGTTCGCAAGTCGGGCGCGTTCGGTGACTGAGCGTGCTCGTTTGCGCGCGCAAACGGGTATCCCCACTGGACCATGGCCACCCGAGCCGCTCAGTCGCGACCATCCTTCTCCGGAATGACTGGCGCCATCCGACACCGAATCCACGACTGGCCGTGGCGGCGGATCTTCGCAGCCACGGTCGCGACGATCTTGGCGATCGCCATCGTGCCGCCGTTGCGACGCGCCGTGTCGCTGGCGATCGGCGACGTCGTGCTGTTCGCCGCTGCGCCGTTCGCGCCGAAGATCGCCGACTTCAGCCAGCTTCCGACCTCGACGCGCCTGACGGCGGCGGATGGCTCCGTCATCGGCGACATCGGCAGCGGCGGCCTCAAGGACACCAAACCCATCGCGCTGCGCGACGTTCCGCCGCGCGTCCGCAACGCCGTGATGGCGGCGGAGGACAAGGACTTCTACCACCACGGCGGCGTCGACCCCGCGGCGGTCACACGCGCCGCGTTCGAAACGCTGCGCGGTCACAGCGAAGGCGGCAGCACGATCACGCAACAGGTTGCGAAGATCAACTACACCGCGGGCGAGCACACGGTGTTCCGCAAGATCAAAGAGTTGCTGTACGCCAGCCGTCTCGAGCGCAAGTACACCAAGGATCAACTCCTCGAGCGCTACTTGAACCAGGTGTACTTCGGCGACGGCGCTTACGGGATCGCCGCGGCGTCGGTCAACTACTTCGGGGTGCCGCCGGCGAAGCTGTCGGTGAGCCAGGCGGCAGTGCTCGCCGGCAAGATCCGCGCCCCAGAGATCCTCGACCCGCGTACGAACCCGCAGCCCATGAAGGCGCGGCGCGATCAAGTGCTGCGCAACATGCAGAAGCAGGGGTGGCTCGACAAGCCGGCGCTGACCGTCGCCCTCGCCGAGCCGATGGTCGCGCAGCCGCGTCCGCTGGCGTCGGCCGGGCTTGCGCCGCACTTCGTTTCGTACGTCGAGCGCGAAGCGAAGACGCTCGACGCCCTCGGCGGCTCACCCGCAACCCGCGCCTCCCAGCTGTTCACCGGCGGCTACCGCATCGAGACGACGCTCGACCCGAAGACGTTCAACGCCACGGTTGCCTCGGTGCAGGCGCGGCTGGGCGCGGGCGGCGACCCGACTACCGCGGTGGCCACCGTCAAGCCCGGCGATGGCGCGATCCGCAGCCTCTTCGGCGGACTCGACTTCGCCAGCACACAGTTCGACATGTCGAGCCGCGGCGGCCGGCAGGCGGGATCGTCGTTCAAGCCGTTCGTCTACCTCGCGGCGTTGCGCGACAAGATCGACCCCCGCTCGACGTTCGACGGCACCTCCGGCCGCGTCATCCCGTGTTACGGCACGAAGCCGGTCAACAACTACGCCGGTGAAGACGCGAGTGGCGCCATCAACCTCGACGACGCGCTGGCGCACTCCGTCAACGTGGTGTTCGTGGACCTCGGCTGCAAGGTGGGTCCGAAGGCCGTGCTGAACGCCGCCAACGACGCCGGCATTCCCGACGGCGCCACGACGGCGCAGGGCGCCATCTTCCTCGGTGGTCTCGACCGTGACGGCGTCAACGCGCTGGAGATGGCGAGCGCCTTTGCCACCTTCGCCGCCGACGGCGTGTACACGCAGCCCTACGCCATCACGCGCATCGTCGACCGCAAGGGCAAGGTCGTGTACCAGCACAAGGTGTCGGCGCACCGCGCCTTCAGCGCCGACGAAGTCGGCGTGCTCAACACGCCGCTGCAAAAGGTCGTCAAGGAGGGGACCGGCACCGCCGCCAACATCGGTCGGCCCGTCGCCGGCAAGACCGGTACGACTCAGGACAACGTCGACGCGTGGTTCGTCGGGTACACGCCCGACCTGGCGACCGGTGTGTGGGTCGGCCACGCCAAGCCGAAACCGATGCGCAACGTGCACGGGCGCGCCGTGACCGGCGGATCGTTCCCCGCGCAGATTTTCAGCGACGTGATGCGCGCCGCCGAGAAGGGGATGCCGGTCAAGCAGCTGCACACGACGTCGCCGGACGCGCTCGGGTTGCACATGGTGTCACCCGAGACGAAGACGTCCGCCCCCACGGCGACGTCGCTCGTGCCGACGTCGGTCACGCTCCCCGGTGAGACGACCACGTCGACGACGCGCAGGCCGCGTGAGACGACGACGTCGACGACGAGTCGACCGCGGAACACGACGACGTCGTCGACAACCAGGTCCACGACGTCGACGACCAGCGCCCCGGGCGGCAAGAAGGGCGCAAGTGCGTCAACCACCACGACCAACGGCCCGTAAGAGGAACGGTTACCCCGAGGCTTGCTGCCACGGCCAGCGCGACGTCAGCTCGACCTCGAGCGTGAACGAGAGGAACGTCCGTACAAGGACGATGACCGCGAGCACGCCGACGGACGTGAAGCTCGGCGAGATGGCGACTGTGCGAATGATGTCGCCGGCCACCAAGAGTTCGAGCCCGAGCAGGATCGACCGGCCGACGTTGCGCCGCAACTCGCGGTAGGCGTCGATCGGCGGCTCAGCGGGGCGTACGGCGCGGAACACGAACGCCACCAACGCGCCGAGGACGCCAACAGCGGTAATGGCGACGCCGAGACCGTCCGCCGCTTTTCCGACCGCTTCGACAACGTCCGAGAACATGCTCAGGCGTACCCGCTAGATGACTTGGTCGCCGCAACCCCCGCCCCTTCCCCGAACTGGTCCTCCCCACAACCGTGGGACGGTTGTGGGGAGGACCAGTTCGGAGGGGTCGGGGGGTTGGGGGGTTGGGTCTCAGCGCGACAGTGCGCCGCGGGCGACCTCGCCCAGACGCGTCGTGAGCGCGTCCTCGAACGCCAGCGTGCCGTCGACTGTGCGCGTCGCGGCGTGCACGAACTCGTGGAGAAGCGTGCCGGCAAAGCTCGCGACGCTGGCGAGTTGGTCGCGGCGGATCACGATGTGACGCGCTTTCGCATCCCACAACCCGAGGACTTGGTCGCCGCGTTCGTTGAGCCGCATCGTCTCGGAGATCTTCACTTCCTTCACGCGCGATGACGGCACCTTGAGCCCGGCGAGGTCGGCGAGTTGATCGACGAGCGCATAGGTCGCCCGCTCGTTGGCGTTCAGCTGCTCGGGGTCGACGAAGCTGAACGTGAAGCTTTCGTTCCACTGCCGCTGATAGCGGTCGAGGTCGAGGATCGGGTTGCCGTCGAGGTCGTCGGTGTCGTGCAGCTTGCGGGCGATGTCCTCGGGCACGATCACCATGCGGTAGCCGTCGTCGAGGGCGTACTGCACCGCGACCATGCCCACTTGCAGCGGGGTCACGAAGATGACGTCTTCGGCGGCGTGCAGGACGCGGCATGCGTGCACGGCGACGTCTTTCCAGCTGAGTTCGTCGTGCATGCGCCCACCCGCGAACGCGCCGAGGTCGTCGGCGAGCGCACGCGCGACTTCGGGCGCGCGGCACTCCTGCAACATGTCCTTCACGCGGTCGCTGTACGCGCTGCGACCGACGTTCGTACGCTCCCGGTTCAGCGCCCGTCGCAACGACGCGTTCAACTTCGTGACGTTGTACGAGAACAGAAAATTCGGCTCTTCGGCAACGAGGAGTCCTTTGACGTAGATGCGGCCTGCGGCTTCTGGTGCCGCCTTCGCGTACACGTCGCCGTACTGCGTCGATTCGAGCAGCACGTCGGCGCTGTAGCGCAAGAAGAAGCTCTTGGCGGCTGCGATGTCTTCGGCGCTGACGCCGCTGAGCTCGACGCGCGTGCCGGTCCGCGACGGCTCGCTCGCCGGCGCGACGACCGCGTGCAGCGTGACCACGTCGGGGAAGCCCGCTTTGGGTAGGCGAGCGGACGTGATGTCGCCGTGCGGCGACAGGATCCGTACCGCGACGCCGCGCCGGTCGCACACCGCGAGCGCGTCCTTGAGCCCGATCCCGAATTGCCCGATCACCGCCGCGTGGTCGAGCTTCTCGGGGTTCTCGCGCTGCGTCAGGTGTTCGTAACGCAGCCCGCGCCCGAAGTCGTCGATGGCCCAGCAGGCCTCGCCTAATCGGGTGATGTGCGGTGCGGTGGTGCCCGAGAGCAGATGCTCGTCGAGGGCGTTGGCGATGAACTCGCGCACGGCGTAGGCGACGGGCCAGTGCTCCAGCACCCGTTCGATGTTGAGATCGAATGCTTCGCCAACGGACCGCTCTGGCATTGCGACGACTTTAAGCAGTCAGGTGGGTACCCCTGACACGTGGACAGAAAGCGCCGGCAAGCGAGAGACGCGTTCCTGCGCGTGTGTTCCCCGAAGGGTTCGACGATGAGCTCTACCTCGCGTGGGAGCGCGACTACAAGGTCGACGCCGCGGCGCAGTGGCGACGCAACATCGGCGGCAAGGACGCACTGCGCGCCGCGCTCGACGCCGACGGCCACGAACAGGTCGCGGCGGCCGCGGTGCGCATCGAGAGCGGACGGCCGTTGCTGTTCTCGTTCGAGAAGATGGCGCTGCGCGACGCGGTCCTGCGATCGCCCGACGGCGCGCGACGGTTCAGTGAGGGTTTGTACGACTGGCTGTACGGCCCTGGGACCGAGGCGGTGCGCTTCGACCGCTGGGCGGCGACCGTCGCCGCCTTGCCGCGGCGCGGCACGCGCGTCGCGACGTGGCCCGTCATCACGGTGTTCGGTCCGATGGCGCGCCCGCGCACCCACATGTTCGTGAAGCCGCTGACGACCAAGCGCGCCGCGGCCGCCTACGGCTACGACTTGGCGTATTCGTCGAAGCCGGGCTGGAGCACGTACGGCGCAGTGCTCGACTTCGCCCGCACGGTGCGTGACGACCTCGCGGACCTCGGCCCGCGTGACTTGATCGACGTTCAGTCGTTCATCTGGGTGATCGGCTCCGATGAATACGCCGACGCCCGCGCCGCGTAACTATTGCGGCCAGTAGTCCTCGACGTGCTCGACGAACGCCACGACGATGTCGCCGGGGTGCGCCTTGGCGATCGCCGTCTCGACAGCTTCCCGCTCGCTGCGGATCGACTCGAGATGGCTGCACTGCGCGACGCCGTCACGCATCGCGTCGCGGACCGCCGCGCTCATGATCTCGACGCCTTCGCCGGGAGCGCGCCCACGCAAGCTGCGGTCCTCCTTGACGATGACGGCGTCGAAGAGCGAGGCCGCGACGCGTCCGAGCTCGCGTAGGTCTTCGTCGCGGCGGTCACCGGCGGTGCCGATCACCCCGATGGTGCGCGGCGAGCCGCCTTCGGACTCGTGGGTTTGGCGCGCCATGTTCTGCACGAACTCACCGACGGCGCGCACCGCGGCGGCGTTGTGGCCGTAGTCGTAGACGACGCGCACACCGTCGACGTCGACGACGTTGAGCCGTCCCGGCGCCAACTCGAAGGACGTGGCGAACGTGCGCAGACCGTGGCGGATGTACTGGGCGTGAATGCCGAGCCCGATGGCGGCGCCCGTCGCTGCCAGCGCGTTGGCGACGTTCATGCGGGCGGTGCCGCCGAAGGTCGCGGGCACGCTCTTGATCTCGGTTACTTGATGGCGTCGCGGGCCGTCGCGCACGACGATGGTTTCGCGACCGCGCATCTCCTCGAGCACGACGGCGCGTCCGCCGCGCGCGCAGTGATCGTCGACCAACGCGGTGTTCGCGCCGGTCGAGAACCAGATCACCTCACCGCGGCACGCGCGCTTCATGCGCACGACCAACGGGTCGTCGGCGTTGAGTACAGCGACGCCGCCGTTGCGGGGCACGGCCTCGACGACGACCTGCTTCACGTTGGCGAGGTCCTTGATGGTCTCGACGCCACCCATACCGAGGTGGTCCGCCGCGATGTTCAACACGACCGCGACGTCGCTGTAGTCGTAGCCGAGGCCCTCACGCAGGATCCCCCCGCGCGCCACCTCGAGCACCGCGGCTTCAACCGTCGGATTCCGCAACAGCATCCGCGCCGACTTCGGCCCCGACGAGTCGCCCGTGGCGATGCGCCGGTCGTTGACGTAGATGCCGTCGGTCGAGGTCGTGCCGACGGTGCGGCCCATCGACTGGGCGATCGTCGAGATCATGCGCACGGTGGTGGTCTTGCCGTTCGTGCCCGTGACGGCCACGAGCGGGATGCGCGCCTCGGCGCCCGGATCGAACAGCGAATCGATCACCGCCTTGGCGACGTATTGCGCGTCGCCACTGCTGGGGTCGGTGTGCATGCGGAAGCCAGGTCCGGCGTTGACCTCGATGACGGCGCCGCCGTTCTCCGCCAACGGTTCGCTCAAGCTCGGAGCGACAATGTCGATACCGGCGACGTCGAGACCAATGACGAGCGCGGCGGTGCGCGCGATCTCCATGTTGTCGGGATGCACCTCAGCGGTGCAGTCGGTTGCGGTTCCACCCGTCGACAGGTTGGCGGTCTCGGCGAGATAGATCTCCTGATTGCGGTCCGGCACGGAGTCGCGTGTCAAGCCCTGCGCCGCAAGGACCGCGTCGGCGTTCTCGTCGAGAAGGATGCGCGTCAGAACCGACTCGTGCCCGACCCCGCGGCGCGAATCACGGTTCTCGACGTCGACCAACTGCGCGACGGTCGACTCGCCGTCGCCGACGACGTGCGCCGGCGTCCGGCGAGCGGCGGCGACGACAGTGCCGTCGACGACGAGGATGCGGTAGTCGGTGCCTTCGACGAACTTCTCGATCACGACCTCGCCGCGCCGAGCCTGTCGAGCGGCCGCCTCGTAGGCGATGCGCACGTCGTCGTCAGTCGTGACGTTGACGGTTACGCCGCGGCCGTGGTTGCCGTCGAGCGGTTTCAGCACGACCGGGTAGCCGACGCTCGTCGCGGCGCGCACGGCTTCTGTTGCGTCGCGCGCGAGTCGTTGCGCCGGCACGGGCACACCCGCCTCACGCAGCAGCCGCTGCGTCAGTTCCTTGTTCTGCGCGATGCCGACCGCCAGTGACGATGTCGCCGACGTCACCGCGGCTTGCACGCGGCGCTGGTGGACGCCCCAACCGAGCTGCACGAGCGACGAGTTGTTGTCCAGCCGCAACCACGGGATGTTGCGACTCTGCGCTTCGTCGAGCAGCGCCCGCGTTGTCGGACCGAAGCCGACGCGCTTCGCGAACGTCAGGAACTCGGTAACGGCGGCACAGGGATCGAAGCCCTCCTCGGCGGCAACGAGGTGGTTGACGATGCGCACCGCCACCTCCCCGGCTTCGAGCCCGACGCGTTCGTCCTCGTAGTCGTAAATCACGAAGTAGCGGCCGTGCTCACCGGTCGAGCGGGTCTTCCCGCGACGGGTGTCCGCACCACTGAGCGCCTGGAGGGCGAGCGCCACGTGTTCGGCGACGTGGCCGAGCCAGGTGCCCTCGTGCAAGCGTTCGACGAAGCCTCCGCGATGCCTGCGGGAACACTTGTGGTCCATCAGGTTCGGCAACAGCTCGACGATCCTGTCGGCGAATCCCGGGATGCGATCGCTCGGCCAGTCCTCGAGACTTCCGAGGTCGACTTCCAACTTGATCGCGGGCCGGTACGACCAGATGTTGGGTCCGCGGTAGACGCGGCGGTCCAGGATGCGAAGGTCGGCGCGCGGTGTCGTCATGAGCCCTCTCCTGAGTCGAGGATTGCCGGCTGGCGCGTCGACAGGTCGAAGCAAAAGCCCGCAGGCAATACGTGCAGCCGCACGTCGGTGAGTCCGATGGCGCCGTCGCGCGTCGTCGCGGACGTCGCGCGGCCGGCGTCGACGATCGTCGCCGCGCCGTTGCCGATCACCTCGCAGTAGTTGCCTTGAATGACGAGCGCGGTGTTCTCGTCGATGCCGACGCCGAGCTCGTGCGGGAACTGCGCAACCGCCGCCAGCAGCCGCGCCAGCCGGCCGCGTTCGGCGAAGTGCATGTCGATCAGCAGCCCCGAGACCAGCTCGAGGCCTGGTCCGAGCCGCACCGCGTCGGTCGTAGGGACCGTGTCAGACCCTCCGATGATCATCGTGCTCGACATCACCGCCGCGCCGGCGCTCGTTCCCGCGACCACAACGCCGTCGAGGAACGCGCGGTGCACGAACATGTCGGTGGCCGACCCGCCGAGGATCGTGGCGATGCGTAACTGGTGACCGCCGGTGAACAAGATCCCGGTCGCCTTCTCGAGGCGCGCGATGGTCTCCGGAGCGTTCGCTTCCTCGCGCGTTCCGATGGCCAACAACTCGAAGCTGCCGACGAGGTCGGCGAACGCCTTCTTGTAGTCGACCTCGGTCTCGTCCGGCATTGTCGTCGCCGTGCCGATGGCGACGATCACGGCGTCAGCGCCCCCGGCGAGTTCCGCGAACTTGCGCAGGATCGTGCGCTCATCGCGCCGGTCTTCGCTGCCGCCGATGGCGACGAGGGTGCCGTGTGCGCGAGCCTCCGTCATGGTTACGCGAGTTCGAGTTCTCGCGTGGCGACGACCTCGTGCAGGTCGCGCAGCAAGCGGCAGTCGACGTCACGACGCCACAACGCGCCGCGCACGATCCGCTCGCCCCACTCGGGGTGTTCGGCGACGAGCGGTCCGATGACGCGGTCCAACCACTCCTTGCCATGGCGGGGATCAGTCGTCGCGTGCTCGCGGTAAAACGCCATTGCGTCCTCGGGTGCGCCCAGGCGTTCCATGGCGCGCACGACGCGCCGACACCGCGGTCCGGCCGATTGCTCGATGACGCCGAGCGCGCCCAGCATCTCGGGCTGCAGCCAGTGGTTCGTGGCGAGGAGGCCGCTGAGCGCGCTGCGGAACAGCGCGCTCAGCGGAAGCTCCGGACGAGACAGCGTTGGCATTCCGATGGCGTCGACGAGCTTGTCGTGCAGCGTCGTGTGGACGCGCGCCGCATCGCCACGGCCCATCTCGTCCCAATAGTTCTCGCCGAGGACGACCTTGGCGCCGCCACGAATGCCCACTTGGCACAACGCGACGAGGTCGTCGAAGCCGGCGTCGGGGCCGCCTTCGACCGCCAGGAACATCCGCAGCTGGTACCAGTCGGCGGTCGTCGCCAACCAGTCGTACACGGCGTCGTCGTGCTGCATGGCGATATGGCGCACGGCCTCGACGGTGTCGGCCGGGAGCGCGGCGCGTCCCGCGAGGCGCACGTCGAGCGCGTCGATCAACCAACGATCGAAACGCCATTTGATCTCGGCGACCACGGGATGGTTCGCAAGGTGCTCGCAGCCACCCAAGCGATCGAGCGGTGCCAAGTGAAGGTCGTAGACGAACAACAGAGTTTCCAGGACGTCGCGCTCGTCTACGGCGGGCGCGCCCGCCAACGCTTCGAGGTCCGCGTCCAACGCGGCCTGCAACTGCAAACAAAGGCTCATGACTGACTCGTTTGTCGATCGTCAGCCCACTGCTTGAGCCGTCGACCATGAATTACCCTGTCGCAGGCGTTTCATTCTCGGTTGAGTATGCGGAGGGAATATGGGCACTATCCGGGATGTGGAATCGCATGTAGCACTCCGAGATGCAGTAGCGGAGGCGCAAAGGCGCTCGATGGAGTTGCGCGAGCAGAGCCTGGAGGTCCTTGCGCGCGCGGAACGCACGATCGCCGAAATCGGGCTGGAGGGCGTCGGCTCGGACCGCGTGGCAGCGCTGACCCGGGAGGTGGAGGGCCTGCGCAAGGCGATGGAGTCCCGAGCCGTCATCGAGCAGGCCAAGGGCATCATCATGGGCTCGACGGGTTGCGACGCCGACGCCGCCTTCGGCGTGCTCAGCAAGCAGTCGCAGTACACGAACCGCAAGCTGCGCGAGGTCGCCGAAGAGTTGGTGGCGCAAAAAGCGCGCCGTCACCGCCCGGCGCCGGGTTCGCCCTAGCGCACCTCTTCGATCAGGACGATCGCGCCCTCGACTGCGCCCTTTGCTCCTGCCAGTCGAGTCACCCGCGCGGAGCACGTCATGGCGTGCCCGCGGCGCGACGTCGCCTGCACGACAACCGGTTCCTCTGACGCGTCACCCGCGATTACTTTGGCTAACGGCGTCCGCAATCTTTCGAGAGGGAATCCGACGTCGAGCGCCAGCAGCGATCGTCCCTCGGCTTCGTCGGCGCGCAGGCCCCACATCTCGAACGATCGGCCGTTCCAGACCCGCACGACCAGTTCGGTGTCGACCACGATCACCGACGCCTCCAATCCGATCAGCACCGACTCGAGGTAGGCGTTGACCTGGTCGACTTCGAGCGTGCGCTCACGCAACTCGTCGTTGATCGCGTGCAATTCTTCGTTCGTCGACGAGAGTTCCTCGTTCATCGTTTCGAGCTCTTCGTTCGTGGACTGGAGTTCCTCGTTGGTCGTCTCCAGTTCCTCGATGGTGGACTGCAGCTCTTCGTTCGTCGTTTCGAGCTCTTCGTTCGCCGACTGCAACTCCTCGTAGGCGACCTCGAGCTCGTGGTTCGTGGATTCGAGTTCTTCTTGCAGCCGATGGTGCTGCGTGACGTCGACGAACGAGATGGCAACACCGCTGTGCTTGCCGTCGAGAGCGAGCGGCGAGACCGCGATGTCGAGGAACGACAGATCGCCGGTAGACGTCCACCGCCCGACATCGGCCAGCTCGACCGTTCGGTCTTCGTCACGCGCTTGCGCGATAGCGGGACGAAGCTCGACCGGGCGGTACGAGAGCTCGAGATCCTGGAATGGCCGACCGACAGACTCCGCCGGGATGCCGAACATCCGCCGGGCGCGGGCGTTGATGGCGAGCAAACAGCCGTCGGCGGCCAGCACGAGACGCGCGTCGGGACCGTGCTCGAACGCCTCCACGACGAGTTGCTCGAGGGCCTCGAGATCGATCGTTGGCGCGGGGACTCCCGCCATCGCCAGCAGCCGCCCGCGCATCGTGGGCTCAGTGACTTTGCGGAAGACGCGGCTCTTGACGTCGACGGGTTCGAACAGGTCGCTTTGGCCGAGGAGCATCTCGACCTTGCCGAGCAACGCGAATCCGTTCGGTGCGAGCGAGTAGTGCAGGCGACTCACGACGCGCTGTTGGGCGTCGACGTTGAAGTACATCAGCGTGTTGCGGCACAGCAACAGGTCGACGCGCGAGATCGGTGCGTCCAGCAACAGGTCGTGGCGCCCGAAGATCACCGCGCGCCGCAACTCGGGAATCAGGACTTTCCCCGTCGAGGTGTCCTCGAAGTACTTGTCGGCCATCTCGGCAGGGAGACTGTCGAGTTCACGACCCGTGTACGTCGCCTGGCGCGCCTGGTCGAGCGCCTCTTCGTCGACGTCGGTGGCGTACACCTTCAGCCGATCGCGGACGCCCTCGACGCCGATCGCGTCGGCGAAGAGCATGACCGCCGAGTACGCCTCCTGGCCGCTCGAGCAGCCGGCGCTCCACGCTCGGATCGGCCCTTCCGGGTTCGCCTCGAGGATGTGCGGGATGACGCGGTCGCGCAGAACCGCCCACGCCCCGGCGTCGCGGAAGAACGCCGTGACGTTGATGAGGATCGTGTTGAAGAGGGGTTCGAACTCGTCGGGATGCACTTCGAGGTAGTCGACGTACGCCTCGGGGTCGCTGATACCCACGGTCTCCATGCGTTTCGCGATGCGGCGCGCGAGCGTGGCGCGCTTGTACCCGGTGAAGTCGAAGGCGCGGGCGTCGCGCAGATGCTCTAGGACGACTTCGACGTCCAGGTCGTCGGTCGCCGATGCCTCAGTCATGTAGGGCTTGGTCTAGCGCTTCTGCGTCAGGTTGGACCATCCTTCGCAGGATCTCGACGCTTCCGTCGAGCTCGCGACCCTCGTCTTCGAGGCGCGCCGCCGTGTAGCGGTTGTGGTTTCTCGCGGCGCGTTCGGCGGTGCGGTGGCACAACGCGGCGCGGTCTTCGAGGGCACGCAGCGCCACCCATAGCGCGCCTTCGACGGCGACGGCCTGCTCGTCGAACAAGTTTGCGGCGATCCACGCGTGGCCCACGCGACACCGGAAGCGCAACACCGGTCCGTCGTTGACCTCCCACAGCACGCCGTTGCAGTCCGGGCACGGCCACGACGACGGGTGGCCCGGGTGGTCGTCGTCGGCGATGACCCGATCGTCGGATTCGTTCAAAGCAACCTCGCGCGCAACGGTGTCGTCGACCGCCGCGGGAACCTCGTCGAGCGACTGATGCGCCAGGTGGTGCAGCAGCGCACCGATCTCATCGGCCGGTACGACGAAATCAGCGCCCACCTCTTCGAGCGCGCTGCGCGGCATACCGTCGTACGCCGCGTCTTCCGGATCCTGCACAACCGCCGTGCCGCCTTGTTGGCGGATCGCCTGCAAGCCCGCGGTCCCGTCGCTCAAGGTCCCCGACAGGATCACGCCGACCGCACGGCGGCCGTAGTACCGCGCCGCGCTGCGGAACAAGGGATCGGCGGCGGGCCGGTGCCCGTTCTCCTTCGGCCCGCGTCGGACCAAAACGACGCCGTCACCGAGCAGCAGGTGATGGTCGGGGCGGCACACGTACACGCTCCCACCCACCATCGCCTCGCCGTCGGTCGGGACCGCGACCGGCAACACCGTTGCGCGGTCGAGAATCGACGCCAGAGCGCTGCTCGCGCTCGGCGGTATGTGCGACACGACGAATACGACGCCGGGGTAAGTCGCCGGCAGTCCGCCGAGCGTTTTCTGGAGCGCATCGAGGCCCCCCGCCGATGCGGCTATCACAACCACATCGCGGGTTGGCATCTGAGGGGACTACCCGGTTTCTACGAAGCGCTCGAGCAACCCCGTCACCGACAGCACGCGCGACACGACGGGCGACGGATTGACGACTCGCACCGTCGTACCGAGCGCGTCGCCGTTCTTCAGCGCCGCCATGAGCACGCGAATGCCGGATGAGTCCAAGAACGACACCTCGTGCATGTCGATCTCGACGCAACTGTTGGAGATCATCAGGTGTTCGAGCGGATAGCGCAACAAATCGACGCTGGCGGCGTCGATCTCGCCGCGGACGAGAACGCGCAAGCTGCGGTCCTCCAGGGTGTGCGCCATGACGTTCGCGGGGTGGTCAACCCCCAGGGGCGGTACTTTCGATTCCAGCAAGAGAGGGCCTCCTCCCACACACCGACGGCGTCAACCGATCGGTAAAAGCAGCCCGCTGCTGGACCCCGGGGTGTGTCTCCCCGTGCCCATATGGTCTACACCGCCGCGAGCACGCGGTAAAGCAAACCGAGGCGGTCATGCCGCGGTCTGTGCGGTTTGGGCGAAGATGCGCACGCCGGCGAGGCCAGGCAAGCGGCTGAAGGTGCCGTCCATCTTCGTCACGGCGCGGCGGCCGCGCTCGTCCGCGCTGAGGTACGCCAGCACCCGGTCGAACTCGCCGCGAGACTTGAAGCCTTCGCCCACGCCGACGGGCGTCCACGCACGCTTCATCACCTTCGCGAGCAGGTAGCGCGCCAGGCCGCTCTCCCCGAGCCGGAACTGCGCCTGGAGGAAGTAGAAGCTGTAGTGCCGCGACTCCTGTGCCGCGATGCGCAGCAACAGTTCGCGTAACACCGGGTCGGTGCTGCGACGAGCCAGGAGTCGATAGCCGGTCATCGTGAGCAACTCGTTCGCAGCGCCCCACGTCATGTGCGCGGCGGTCACCACGTGGCCGATCGGACGCGTGACGAGCACCTGCCACTTCTCGTCGGTGGCCGGCGGCGCCGGCTGCGTGTCGGGCACGTCGACCCCACAGCGCTGCGACACGAGCTGGAGGTACCGGTCGAGCGCGCGTGCGTGTTCCATCTCTTCGCGCTGCCAGATCGGGAGGAATTGCGCGACACGCTCGTCGCGCAACGTCGCGGGATGCGCCACGAGCCCCGTCAGGTAGCGGTTGGTGAACGCCTCGACGTCGCGCATGTAGACGAGGGTGGCGATGGCGTCGGCGTCGATCGGCGCGTTGCCGACGGCGTCCCAGTCGAGATCCGTGGTGTCGAGCAATTCCGAACGGCGCAACAGGTCGTCGCAACGACGTTCGTTCATTGTCCGCATCGGGCTAGTCATGCAACGACTACGGCGCTCGAACGCACCGCGGATGGATCAGGTCGAGACGAATCCCTGCACTACCGGCGACGTTGTCGGTGCGACTGCTCCGCCTGTGTGTTCGACGGTGATGGCCAGCGCTTTGAGGGGCCCGGCTGCCTTGAACGGCGTGATCGCGGGCTGGTCGCCGAGCACTCCGAGCGAGATCGTCTGCGCGCCGATCACGCCCCACAGTTGGTAGGTCTGGTCACGGCCGAGTGACGCGAGATGCGACTGGATCAGGTAGCCGCGGCCGTCCCGCAGCACGACCGCGTCAACCGCCTGCGCACCGTCGTTCGACGAGAGATGGACTTTGCGTGCGCCGGGCGCGATAGCGGCGGCCGCGGCGGCTTGGTCGACTCCGTGCCGGCTGGCGATCGAGGCCAACCGGTCGATGCGCGAATTGTCCCTGACGACCTGCGTCGCCAAGACGCCGATGACCCCGGCGGCGACCGCGGCGCCGGCGGCCATGACGCGGAACGCCAGCGGGCGGACGGGCGCTGAAGGGCGAGCCAGCTGGAACGGCGGCGGCGTTTCCTCGAGGCCGGCTGCGATGCGCGACCACACTCCTTCGGGAGCGGCGGTACCAGTGAACGACAGCAGGCTCGCCGCTTCGCGATGTTCGACGACCTCGGCGCGACACCGCGGGCACTCGGTCAGATGGATTTCGATGATGCTGGCTTCATCGTCATCGACAGCGTCGAGTGCGAACGCACCGAGCAGCGATTGGATGTCGGGGTGTGTCAGCTGTGGTGCCACGGTTGTCCTGTCTCAGCGTCGACGAGGTCGGCGCGCATGCGTTTGAGCCCTGAGCGAATCCGGCTCTTGACGGTGCCTTCCGGCGTGTCGAGCAACTGCGCCACCTCGCGGTACGTGTATCCGTCGAAGTAGGCGAGTTCGATGGCGCGCCGTTCGAGGTCGGGCAGGTCGCCCATCACATCGTTCACGCGGTCGGCAACGGCGAGATCCCACACCTCACGCTCGACGTCGTAACCGGCGTTCGCGGTCCGCGACACGTCGCGTTCCTCGCGCGTGCGCCGTGACGAGTCGGAGCGCAGGCGATCGATGGCGCGGCTGTGCGTCTGGGCGAGAAGCCACGATCGCAGCGAACCGCGTTCAGGGTCGAACCGGTCCGGCGTCGTCCAGAGCTTCACGAAGACTTCTTGGACGACTTCTTCGGAGATCCCTGCGTCGCGACACACGCGGCGCGCCAAGGCGAAGACCGCGCCACCGTGGCGGCGATACGCCTCCGCGAGGGCCTCTTCGCTCCATCGGCCGATGGCAATGACGAGCGCCGCGTCGCTCGAGTCACTCCACGTGTTCTTCATCGCGTTCTCTACGACGCCACGCGCGCCGGCGGATGACCGCGGTTTGCGTATCCGCGTCATCCGTTCCGGCCAGGTCTCCGTAGACCAGCTACTCGACCCCGAAAGGACTCGAACACATGCTGAACCGTTGGCTTTGCGCGCTCGCGCTCGTCGTGACCGCGGTAATCCACCTCGCGGTGGTACCCGAACACCTCCACGAGTGGCCCGCGGCCGGCGTGTTCTTCGTCGTGCTGTCGGTCGTCGAGCTCGGACTCGCCGCCGCGGTCGTGCGAGGCAAGAGCCGCACGACGTTTCTCGTCGGCGGCGCCATCAGCGTCGCATCGGCTGCACTCTGGATGGCCTCGCGGACGGTCGGCCTGCCGATCGGTCCCGAAGCGTTCAGCCCCGAAGCGATCGCCGCGCCCGACGTCTTCGCCACCGTTCTCGAGGCGCTTGCCGCCGTCGTATTCATCCGCCTCGCGGCGCGGCCCCGGACGGCGCCCGTTCTCGCCCGCGTCCACAGCTAGGAGACCCCGTGGCTAACAGCACCACCAACAAACGCCTACGGCTGGTCGTCGCGACGCCGCTGCTTCTGCTCGCGTTCGCGGGAGCCGCGTGCGCCGGCAGCAGCGGGGGCGACAAGACAGCGGACAAGCCGTCTTCGACCACAGCATCCGCCGCCCGCGGCGACGCCGTCGTGATCGAGACGTTCGCGTTCTCGCCGAAGCTCGTGCGCGTCCACGTGGGCGACACGGTGAACTGGACGAACCACGACAACATCCTTCACACCGTTACGTCAGGAACGCGCGAATACGACCCGTCCGACAGCGGGAAAGTGACGGCCACCCACAAGAGCGGCGCGTTCGACATGCCGCTCGACGGCAAGGGCGCCAAAGCGAGCTTCACCTTCAAAGAAGCCGGCACCTTCCATTACTTCTGCGACCGCCATCCCGGCATGGAAGCCGACGTCGAAGTCTCGTGACTTCGTCGAACCCGTCATCCGGTGCGAGTCCCCGCGCCGTAGTCCTCACAACCCCTACAAGGAGCATCCCCTCGTGACACGCAAACCCCTCAAGCTGGCGGCCGTCATGCTTGCGCTCGGCCTCACCGCCGGCGCCTGCGGCGGCAACAGCAAAACCGACAACGCCGCGGCTGACAGCCACGGCAACCACTCCGCCACGACGGCCGCAGCCGGCGCCGGCGGCGGCATCGACACCGGTGCATCGAGCCTGCAGTCGGCGTTGACGTCGTTGTTGCAGGAGCATGTGTATCTGGCTGGTATCGCGACGGGCACTGCGCTCGGTGGTGGCGATCTGAAGCCGGCTGCCGCGGCGTTGGAGAAGAACACGCAGGGCCTGCAGGACGCGATCG
>JBEEFV010000012.1:0-17870 GCA_041166405.1 Actinomycetota bacterium
TCGTCGTGTGGGACCTGTGCGACTTCGCGCGCCGCAACAACATCTTCTGCCAAGGACGCGGCAGCGCCGCCAATAGTGCGGTGTGTTACGCCCTCGGCATCACCAACGCCGACGCGGTGTCGCTCGGCTTGTTGTTCGAGCGCTTCCTGTCGCCCGAGCGCGACGGCCCGCCCGACATCGACATCGACCTCGAGTCGGGCCGGCGCGAAGAAGTGATCCAGTACGTGTACGAGAAACACGGCCGCCAGAACGCCGCGCAGGTCGCCAACGTCATCACGTACCGCGCCAAGTCGGCGGTGCGCGACATGGGCCGCGCCCTCGGGGCCGCGCCCGGTCAGCTCGACGCGTGGGCGAAGGAAGTCGACGCGTGGGGCAACGTGTCCAAGACCGCGGCGATGGCCGACATCACGATCCCGCCGGCGGTCATCGATCTGGCGGTGCAGGTCGAGCACTACCCGCGCCATCTCGGCATCCACTCCGGCGGCATGGTGATCTGCGACCGGCCAGTGCTCGAAGTCGTGCCGGTTGAGTGGGGACGCATGCCGGGGCGCACCGTGTTGCAGTGGGACAAGGACGACTGCGCCGCCGTCGGCCTCGTGAAGTTCGACCTGCTCGGCCTCGGCATGCTCGAAGCACTGCACGGCTCTGTCGACTTGGTGCGCGAGTTCCACGGCGTGGAAGTCGACTTGGCGACCATCCCGCAGGAGGACTGCATCTACGACATGGTGTGCGAGGCCGACACCGTGGGTGTGTTCCAGATCGAGTCACGCGCGCAGATGGCGACGCTGCCGCGGCTGCGGCCACGCAACTTCTACGACCTCGTCGTCGAGATCGCGCTGATCCGTCCCGGCCCGATCCAAGGCGGCTCGGTGCACCCGTACATCCGGCGGCGCAACGGCGAGGAGCCCGTCACCTACTTGCACCCGCTGCTGGAAAAGTCGCTCAAGAAGACGCTCGGCGTGCCGCTGTTCCAGGAGCAGTTGATGCAGATGGCGATCGACGTGGCGGGTTTCACGGCGGCCGACGCCGACCAGTTGCGCCAGGCGATGGGATCCAAGCGCTCGCACGCCCGCATGGAACAGCTACGGGCGCGGTTCTTCGCAGGCATGGCGCGCAACGGCATCGACGAGGCGACGGGCGACGTCATCTGGGACAAGCTCGCCGCCTTCGCCAACTACGGCTTCCCCGAATCGCACTCGGTGTCGTTCGCCTACCTCGTGTACTCGTCCTGCTGGCTCAAGTACCACTACCCGGCAGCGTTCTGCGCGGCGTTGTTGAACGCGCAGCCGATGGGGTTCTGGTCGCCGGCCACGTTGACCGCCGACGCCCGCCGCCACGGCGTGCGCGTGTTCGGTCCCGACGTCAACGCGTCGCGCGCCGGCGCCTGTCTCGAAGCCGACGACCAGTCGACCGGCGGCTTCGCCATTCGCATGGGCATCGGTTCGGTGCGCTCGATCGGTGACGACGTCGCCGCACGCATCGCCGAGGCGCGGCCCTACGCATCCATTGACGACGTGGCGCGCGCCGCGCAACTGAACGTGACGCAATTGGAGGCACTCGCGACCGCTGGTGCGTTCGACTGCTTCGGGGTCGACCGGCGCGAAGCGTTGTGGTCCGCGGGCGCGGTCGCCGAAGCGGCGCGGCCCAACACGATTCCCGGTGTGGTCGTCGGTGTCGGGGCGCCGCAGTTGCCGGGGATGACACCCGTCGAGACGACCGCAGCTGATCTCTGGGCGACGGGCGTGTCGCCGAACAGTCACGCGATGGCGCACCTGCGGCCTGCACTGGTGAAGATGGGCGCGCTCCCTGCGAGTGCGCTGCGCAACGTCGAGGACCGCACAAAGGTGCTCGTCGGGGGAGTGGTGACGCACCGCCAGCGCCCGGCGACGGCGGGCGGGACGGTGTTCCTCAACCTCGAAGACGAGACCGGTCTCATCAACGTCGTGTGTTCGCTCGGCGTGTGGACGCGCTATCGCCGCGCGGCGCGTGGCTCTTCGGCGTTGTTGATCAAGGGCGTCGTCGAGTCGGCGTCGAATGTCATCAACCTGCGCGCCGAGAAGATCGAGACGCTGTCGCTGGCGATCGCCACAGTCCCCCAGTCACGCGACTTCCGCTGACAACCCCCATTTCCGAACCCGCATTTTCCGAACTGGTCCTCCCCACGACCGTGGGACGGTCGTGGGGAGGACCAGTTCGGTGGTTTCTCAGTCGATCCGTCGCCGGAGAAGGCAGAACTCGTTGCCCTCGGGGTCGGCGAGGACGATCCAGGGGACGTCACCTTGTCCGACGTCGACGCGCGTGGCGCCGAGACCGAGGAGTCGCTCGAGTTCGTCGGCCTGGTCCGCGCCGGCCGGCGACACATCGAGATGCACGCGGTTCTTCACCGTCTTTCCTTCGTCGACGGGCTCGAACACGATGAACGGGCGCGCGTCGTACCCGCCGGTCGCAGACGTCCACAACTCGCCGCGCTCCGTGCGTTGCAACGGCCAGCCGAGGACGTCACACCAGAACGTGGCGATGCGCTCGGGGTCGTTGCAGTCGATGACGATCTCGGTTAGTCCGGCGGCCATCGTGCAAGCCTACGGGCGCCGTTCGCCGCGCTTGCCGTTGCCGCCGGGACGGTTGCGCATCCACCCCACGGCGACTTCGTCGTCCTTCGCCAACTCTTCGAAGGCGTCTTGTTGCAGATGGAGCGCGACCTTGCGCACGTGCGGGCGCGGATCTTTTTGGAACCTGGTCAGCAATTGCTTGTACTCCTCGTAGCGTTCCGAGGAGCCGCCGCAGGGGCACGCCGCACGGAGCGCGGAAATCACGACGGTCTCGTCGTCGCAGTTCAGACGCTCGGGCCAGTCTTCGTCGGTGTGCAGTTGGCGGGCCACACCACAAGCGTCGCCGGTCGACACGACGGTGTCAGCTGAAATTCCGCCAGAATCGCCGCCGCATGCACGACGACGGTCAGATCTCGCGACGGACGATCCTCCTCGGCGGCGGCGCGCTCGCCATCGGCGGGGGTGCGGCGATTGCGGGCGCCGCCAAATGGGACAAGGTCGCGCATCGCCTCGGATGGTCGAAGAGTTCCGACCTCGTCGTGCCGGCCAACGGTGCGCCCGTTCGGCGATTGCGCATGACGAGTGCGGCGATGAAGGGCGACGTCCGCGTCGGCATCTCGGCGCCTGACGAGCCGAAGGCTGTATTGGTCTGCTTGCACGCGCGCGGCTCGCTCGGTTACCGGATGGCGTTCGACACGGTCCACGTCCATCACGTCGTCGCCGCCGCCAAGAAGCCGATCGTCGTCGTCGGTGTCGACGGCGGGCCGTCGTCGTACTGGCACAAGCGCGCCAGCGGGATCGACCCGCAGGCGATGCTGCACGACGAGTTGCTGCCGCGCATCGACGCTGAAGTTGGCGCGGGACTGCCAAGGGCGATCATGGGTTGGTCGATGGGCGGCTACGGCGCGCTGCTGGCGGCCGAGCGGCATCCCGATCTGTACAAGGCGGTTGTCGGATCGAGCCCGGCGTTGTTTCCGTCGGCGGGCGCGACCTCGCCGGGTGCATTCGACGACGCCGCTGACTACCGCCGAAACGACGTCTACGCGAACGAAGCCGCGCTCGCACCCCTCGACGTGCGCATCGACTGCGGCACGCACGATCCGTTCTTGCCGGCCGCGAAGCAGTTCGCGGCGCGGTTGCCGCACCCGAACCCGGGGTCGTTCACCAACGGAAACCACGACGCGCCCTATTGGCGAAGCGTCGCGCCGGCACAAATCGCCACCATCGCGGCGTCGCTGGGTCTCTAACGTCAAGGAATGACGACGCTGACGGGTAAGGCCGCCGAGTTCCTCGCACTGCACACGCCGGGCGATCCGCTGCTGCAACCGAACGCCTTCGACATCGGCTCGGCGAAGATCATCGAGTCGCTGGGGTTCAAGGCGACGGCGACGACGAGCAGCGGCGCCGCGGGTGTGCTCGGCAAGCTCGACGGCCAACTCACGCGCGACGAAGTGCTGACGCACTGCGCGCAGGTGAGCGCCGCTGTCGACATCCCGGTCGCGGCGGACTACGAGAACGGCTTCGCCGACGACCCGTCGGCCGTGGCCGACGCGGTGCGCCTGGCGAGCGAGACGGGCCTCGCCGGAGTGTCGATCGAGGACTGGTCGGGGAGCGCGATCTACGAACGCAGATTGGCGGTCGAGCGCGTGCGCGCCGCCGCCGAGGCCGCGCACAACGGCGAGCGTGACCTCGTGCTGACGGCGCGTGCCGAAAACCTGATCCACGGCGTCGACGACCTCGCCGATTCCATCGCCCGCGCGCAGGCGTTCCAGGAGGCGGGTGCGGACGTGATCTTCGTGCCCGGCCTGCGGACGATCGAACAGGTACGCGCCGTGGTGTCGTCGGTCGACCGACCCGTGAACGTGCTGGTGCTCGCCGGGTGCCCAACCGTCGCCGAGATTGCCGAAGCCGGCGCGGCGCGCATCTCCGTCGGGGGTTCGCTGATGTACGCGGCCTACGCTGCGGTCATCGCGGCACTGAACGAACTCAAGGCAACCGGCACATACGGCTACTGGGATGCGATCGTGCCGGTACGCGTCGCGATCCGCACGGCGTTCGGCGCATGACGATCAGCCGCCGCCGCTTCCTCCGCGGCGCAGGACTCGTCGGCGGCGCCGCGGCGTTCGCCGGCATGTCGGCGTCGACGCGCGCCGCGCTAGCCGCCGTCGCTGCGCCGGGGTCCACCCTGCGCGACATCGAACACATCGTCATCCTGTGTCAGGAGAACCGCAGCTTCGACCACTATTTCGGCACGCTCTCGGGCGTCGCCGGGTTCTCGGACCCCGCGGTGAAGCCTGACCCGGTGACGGGTCGCACCGTGTTCGAGCAGTTCGATCCCAACCCGTTGAATCAGGTCGGCGCCACGATGCTGCCGTGGCGCGTGCATCCGTCGGCGTCGGCGGCGCAGTGCATGGCCGACGTCGATCATTCGTGGCAGGGCCAGCACGTCTCGCTCGCCCAGGGAACGAACGCAGCGTTCGTGACGACGCACACCGGCGCCGACCTGGTGTCCGATCAGGACCCGACCGTCGGCGGCGCCCGAACGATGAGCTACTTCACGCGCGCCGAGTTGCCGTTCCACTACGGCCTGGCCGACGCGTTCACGATCTGCGATCGCTACTTCTGCTCGGTGCTCGGGCCGACGACTGCGAACCGCCTGTACCTCATGAGCGCGACGCTGGACCACGAGGGCGCGCACGGGGGCCCGGAAATCAACAACCTGAAGTACCCGAACGCCAACTTCAGTTGGATGACGTATCCCGAACGGCTGCAAGCCGCGGGCGTCGACTGGTGGGTCTACCGCGAAGCGGACGACTATGAGGACAACGTCCTCGATTACTTCGTGCAGTACCAGGACACGCACACCGAGCTGTACCGCCGCGGGCGCTCGGTCATTCCGACGGGGCAGACGGCGGCGAAGATCCGCGCCGACGTGCAGTCGGGCAACCTGCCGCAGGTCTCGTGGATCATCCAGAACAAGGCGAACTCCGAGCACCCCGAAGCGATGCCGGCGCAGGGCGCGGTGTTCATGCAGGGCATCCTCGAGGCGCTGACGTCGAACCCGGCGGTGTGGGCAAAGACGGCGTTCATCATCACGTACGACGAGAACGGCGGCTTCTTCGACCACGTCGTGCCGCCGACGCCGCCACCGAACACGCCGGGCGAGTACCTCACGCCGAGCGGCGTGGCGGCCGCTCCGGAGGCGCTGCCGTTCCCCGGTCCTATCGGTCTCGGCTTCCGCGTGCCGACGCTCGTGATCTCGCCGTTCAGCCGTGGTGGCTACGTGTGCACGGAGACCTTCGACCACACGTCGACGTTGCGCCTGCTGGAAAAGCGGTTCGGCGTCGAGGTGCCGAACCTGAGCGCGTGGCGTCGCCAGACGGTCGGCGATCTCACGTCCGCGTTCAACTTCGGCTGCGCGTCAGACCTGTCGTTGCCGAAGTTGCCCGATGCCGTCGAGTTGTTCCACGCGGCGCGCGACCAGTGCGCGACGCTGCCGAAGATCTCAGGCTGGACGGACCAGCACATGCCGGTGCAAGAGGCCGGCACACGTCCGCATCCGGCGGCGTGCGTCGCCGCGGCGACGTCGGCGCCCGATCCCGTGCGCGGGGAGATCCTCGCGCGGACCGGCGGTCCGACGCTGCCACTCGCCGCGGTTGCCGGAGCCGCCGCCGCCACGGCAGTACTTCGCAGGCGCGTAGTCCGCGACGCGTGAACGTCGCACTTGTCGGCGGCTTCGGCGCGCCGCCGGTGTTGTTGCGGCCGTTGCGCGCCGCGCTGCGCGCCGCGGGACACACCGTGCGCGTCGCACCGCTCGGCCTCAACCTCAATTGTGGTGAGGCGACGGTTCAGCGACTCGACGCGTGGATCACCGACGTCTTCGGTGACGGCCCTGTGGCGATCGTCGGCCATAGCCGCGGCGGCCAACTCGGTCGCGTCGTCGCGGTGCGCAGGCCCGACACCGTCACGCACCTCGTGACCGTGGCGACGCCGTGGTCCCTCGGCCCACCGGACCGGCCAGGAGTCGGCGCGGTATCCGCGCTCGTGCGCACGCTGCGACGGCGCGGGCTGAACGTGATGGGTTCGATCGACTGCGCGTCGGGAATGTGTTGTGCCGACTACCGACGCGACGTCGTCGCCACTCCCGCGGCGCGCTGGTCGGCGCTGTGGTCGAGCACCGACCGATTCGGCGGCGACGACGCGCGGCCGCCGCGCGCCGCCGACAACGCACTCGATTTGCGCACCGGCCATGTCGGCGCGGTCACGAACACCGCCGCGATCGCACGCATCGTCGCCGAGCTCGGCTAGCCCTGCTGACCGGCGATGTTCACCATCCAGTGCACGCCAAAGCGGTCCTTGCACATGCCGAACGTGTCACCCCAGGGTGCCTTGGTCAGTGGCTCACCGATCTCGCCGCCGGCACCGAGCTTGTCGAAGTAGCCCGTCAACGTCGTCTCGTCGTCACCACTGAGCGAGATCGAACCGTTGAAGGGCGCGTAGTCCATCGAGTCCGGCGTGTCCGCGGCCATGAGGACCAGGCCGTTGTCGCCGTTGAGCTGGCCGTGCATGACCTTGTCTTTCTCGGCGGGTTCCGTCGGCACGCCCGGCATGTCGGCGAACGACATCACGTTGAGCTCGCCGCCGAATACCGACCGGTAGAACTCGAGCGCCTCGCGGGCGTTGTCGCGGAAGCTGATGTAGGGGTTCAGAAGCACGCTCATAGGTGCCGTATTACACCCCTCCTGTACGTTCCCGCCATGACGACGAACCCTGACGCGCTCGCCTTCTACGCCGCCCACGGGCCGACGTCCCGTCTTCCGCAGGGCACGAAGGCCGACGACATTCCCGAGGACCTCGCGGCGATGCGCGCCGCCGTGCAGGGGCTGCTCGTGCACCGCGACTGGGTCAAGGCGTACGGGCTGACCGATGCCGACGTGCGTCTCGACGAGCAGAACATCCGCACCATCGACGGCCTACTGACGCGAGCGTCCGAGTTGTCGCGCGAGCCGCTGGGCGTCGCGCGGCCACCTGCGGCGCGCGTGCAAGGGATCTGTCGCCACTTCGCGCTCTTGCACGTCGCCTTCCTGCGCGCCCATGCGATGCCGGCGCGGATGCGCTGCGGCTTCGCCGGCTATTTCGACGGCAGCGAGAAGTGGTACGACCACTGGATCACCGAGCGGTGGGATGGCGATCGGTGGGTGCGCGACGACCCGCAAGTCGACGCTGTCGAACGCAAGATTGCCGGCATCGACTTCGACGTCAACGATCAGCCGGCAGGCAAGTTCCTCAGCGCCAACGAGGCGTGGGCGCTGACACGCGCCGGTGAGTTGGATCCGCAGAACTTCGGCATCTTCGACATGTGGGGCGCCGGGTTCATCGCCGGCAACGTCGTCAGCGACTTCGCGTGCATGAACCGCATGGAGATGCTGCCATGGGACTTCTGGAGTCCGTTGACTGAAGGCGGGCCGTGGCGCGACGTGGGCGCGACCGCGCCGATGATCGACGAGCTCGCGGCGCTCATGGCCACCGACGACTTCGACGCCATCCGGAGTCGATACCGCGACGACGGCCGGTTACGCGTGCCGGCGAACATCATGACGATGGTCGACGGCGAGGCCGTGCCCGCGGTCGTCGAAGTCGACTAAGCGCCGAGGAGGAACGCCAGACCTACGAGCACCACGATCGTCAGGTTGTAGGCCAGGTGAGCACGCGTGCTTTCCATAACGCCGTGCACTTCGCGCCGGCGTTCGTCAGCCGTCGGATCGAGCAGCACGTCGTCGCCTTTGCGGTAGCCGCGCAGGTACGCCCACGTAAAGTAGCCACCGCCCACGGACAACGCCAGCGCGACGCCGATTGGGATGCCGATCAGCGCGTGCACGAGCCCGAACTCGACGGCGCGCCGGACGCGCCGCCACCGCGACCAGCGTTGCGCGCCTCGGCGGAACATCCGCTCCTCCGACTCCGCGAACAAGGGGAGTGCGGGAACGAGCATCGCGACGAACACCGCGGGAATGATCCACTCGAGCGGACCGTGCGAGTTCTGCGATACGCCGAGCGCCGGCGTGCCGACGCCGCCGATGGCGCTCCACCAGCCCCACGACAGCCCCGGGATCTGCACCAGCAACGTCGCCACGACGACGACGCCCGCCAACACCGGTAGCACGAAGACGAAGTGCCGGAAGCGCAGACCGCGCAGAATGTCGACGACGTGGGCGCGCACGTCGCGGCGCCCGAGAAGGCGCGTCCCGCTGAAGATCCGGAACCCGACGAACGCCAGCACGAGGAACGTCAGCGCGTCGAGCACGGCGGCTTACGCGTCTTCCATAACCGCCTGTTCGGCGAGCCCGATCGGGAGCGCGCCGGCACCGGCGAGCCGATCGTGGAAGGCGCGCAGGTCGCCGCGCCCCGCGTCGAGGAACTGACTGCGGATGCGTTCGATCTCGAGGCATCCGGTCAGATACGACGCCGCCTGCGTCGGCCACGCGCAGTAGCGCTTGACTTCGGCGGTCGCCGTTGCATCGGACAGCGCGGTGTTCGCCGTCATGAACTTCACCGCGTCATCGGCCGACATCTCGCCGGTGTGCAACGCCGTGTCGACGATGATGCGCGCCGCGCGGAAGATGCGGGCATCGAGGTGGCCGAGCACCTCGTGGTCGGTGGCGAAGAAGCCGTGCTCGTACATCACGCGCTCGGCGTAGAGCCCCCATCCTTCGGAGAAGTACGGCGTCGTCAGCATCTTGCGCAGCTTGCGGTCGTTGCCCTGCATCCACGTCAGGTGCCAGTGGTGCCCGGGGTACGCCTCGTGCGCGGTGATCGTCGGGATCGAGTGGTAGCTGTTCGACGCCAGTCGTTGTTGCACTTCGGCGTCGCTGGTGCCGTCGGGCGGGAACGGCACGAAGAAGTGACCGGTGAGCGTCGGCTTGAACGCCGGCGGCGTCGCGTACGAGGCCACCGCCAGCACTGGTCGCTGGAACGGCGGCGACGGCTCGACGACACATTCCTCGCCCGACGCCAGCGTCACGAGCGCGCGGTCGACGAGGAACTGACGCGCCTTCGCGGTGCACTCCTCGTACGCCGCGCGCATGGCGTCGGGCGTCGACGGGTGGTGTTCGGTCAGGCGATTGTTGATGCTGCGCCAGTCAGACGACGCGTCGATGCGCGCCGCGACCTCGACGAGTTCCTGCTCGACGGTGTCGAACGCGTCGCGCCCGTACCGATGCAACCCGGCGGTGTCGAAGCGCAAGCGTTCCTTGTCCTTCAGCAGCGCCGAGTAACGCGCCTCGCCGTACACCCAGTCGCCCTTCGCCTTCGGCGCGAGTTCCTCGAGCCACGCCAGATACGACTCCAGTGCGGTTGCTGCGGCGTCGCCGGCCTCCGCCACCTGCGCTCGCAGCTTGTCGTCGGCGATCTCGCCCGGCACGAAGTTGCGGAAGTAGCCGATACCGGCGCGGCAGGGGCCCGCAGCGCGCTCGACGAAGAGCGGGCACGCCAGATCGGCGTCGACGTTGGCGCGACCCGCGTCGAGCACAGCCGGCAGTTCCTGCATCCGGCTGATGGCGAACCGCGCAAGGTCGGGCTCGGGGTGGACGCGGTGAAGGAAGAGCGTGAACACGCCGTTCATGCCGACACCGGGATACAGGCCCGGATCGCGCCGCCATCCGAGCCAGTCGCGTGCGATCGCGCGTCCCGTGAGCGTCGACTCCAACAACCCGAGGTCGATGCTCTGGTCGAACGTCAGCGTTGCCGCGTCCAGGTCGCGCAACCGCTTCAGCCACTCGGCGTCAGCGCGTTCGCGTCGTTCGAATCCCTCCGCGGAGTAGTCGCCGAGCGCTTCGTCGTGCCCGTCGATACCGAGTTGCGTCGCGCGCACCGGCGACTCTTCGAGTTCGTTCGCGATCCACTCGTCCACCAGCGCGTCGAAAGAAGACATGGGCGCGAGGGTAACCTTGCGCCCATGCGGATCCACGGGGAGCCTCCGAGTCGTGGCGCGCGTCTTCGATCGACGCCGCGTCGTCGCGATTCTCGGCCCCGACCTTTCGGTCGCGGGCCAGAGCCTCGTCGCGCTCGTACTCAATAGTTCGACCAGCCTCGTCGCCGGCGCCATGCTCGGCGCGATCACGGGAACCTTCGAACGGCTTCCCGGTTTGCTGATCCTCGTGCCGCCCGCGATCGGGCTGCGCGGCAACGTGTTCTCGTCGCTGGGCAGCCGTATCAGCACGGCGATTCACTCCGGTCAGTTCCGCGCGACGCTGCGTCGCGGCACCGTCCTCGGCGACAACGTCGTCGCTGCGCTGCTGCTCACGTCGGGCCTGTCCTTGGCGCTGGCGGTCGTTACCAAGGTCGTCGCCGTTGCCGTCGGCGTCCACCACTCGATCGGGATCCTCGACCTCGCGACCATTTCGATCGCCGGCGGAATCCTCGGTTCCGCGGTTGTGCTCCTGGCAACCGTGGGGCTGGCGCTCGGCGCGGTTCGTTTCGGTTGGGACCTCGACAACCTCGTCGCCCCCATCGTCTCCACGTTGGGCGACGTGCTGACGGTGCCGGCGCTGTGGGCTGCCGCGATGCTCGTCCACCACGGCTGGGGTTCGTTGCTGCTCGGGTGGAGCCTGGCGATCCTGACCGCGATCGGCGTCGTCTACGGATGGCGCACGCGCCAGCGCCTATTGCGCGAGATCGTCCGCCAGTCGTGGCCGATCCTGTTCGCCGGGCTGGTCCTCAGCACCCTCGCCGGCGTCGTCATCGAGAAGCGTCTCGACACGTTGTCGAAGTATCCGGCGCTGCTGATCTTGGTGCCGGCGTTCGTCAGCTCCGCCGGCGCCTTGGGCGGGATCCTGTCGAGCCGGCTCAGCAGCGGCCTCAACCTCGGCATGATCACGCCGACGGGCGTGCCGCCGCGCTCGGCGCGTCGCGACGCACTGTTGCTGGCAGTGCTGGCGGTCCCGATCTACGTCTTCAACGGTCTCGGCGCGCACTTCGTCGCCCACCTGCTCGGCAAGGGGAGCCCCGGCGCGGGCGCGATGCTGGCGGCGTCGCTTCTCGGCGCGCTCGGCGCGGTGGCCTTTGTGTTCGTCGTCGCCTACTACGGGAGCATCACCGCGTTCCGCCTCCGCCTCGATCCCGACACCTACGGAGTGCCCACCATCACCTCGTCGGTCGACTTCGTGGGAGCGCTCGTGCTCGTGTCGGTCATCGTCGCTCTCGGGATCACTTGACCAATGACGTACATTGGCAGCACGCCGTAAGGCCCCATATGGACTCAGAGAAACCCCGCAATCTGCGGACCATGTTGTCCGAGGCGAAAGACACCTCGGAGTTGATGGTCGACATGGCGTACGCCGCGCTCTACTTCGGCGATCCCGGAATGGCCGACGAGGTCGACGAACTCGAGGAGCGACTCGCCGAGCTGGCGCAGGACCTGCGCGAAACCGCGGTGCTGGCGGCGCGCTCGCCGCGCGACGCCGAAGGCATGGCGTCGGTGCTCTCGGTCGTCAGCGCCATCGAAGCGGTCGGCGGCGCTGCGCTCGACATCGGCGCCATCGTGACCCGTCGCCTGGGCATCCCGCGTGCCCTGGTGGCCGACCTGTCAGCCGCCGAAGAGGTGTCACATCGAGTGCGCGTGCGCGACGGCTCGCACATGGCGCACCGTCCACTCAGCGATCTGGAACTGCCGACGGTGTGCGGCATGCGCGTCGTAGCGATTCGCCGCGTGCGCGACTGGATGACCGACATTCACGGCGACGTCGTCCTCGTCCCTGGCGACGTGGTGTTCACGCAAGGCGCGTCGGCCGGAATCCCCCGGCTGCGCGCCATGGCGGGCGCACCGACCTACGAACCGCCGCAGGCCACCGCTGAGGAAGTGCCTTCCGACCTGGACCGTGCCATCGACGTGCTCGTCGAGATGAAAAACCTCTCCGAGGTCGCCGTGGGTCTTGCGTACTCGGCGCTGGTGTTGCGCGACCGCGGCCTCGCCGCGGAGGTCGAGCACCTCGAAGACCGCGTCGACGACATGAAAGAGCGCTTGGAGTTGTGGGTGCTGCGTTCCGCCGACGGTCAGATCGACCCGTCGCCCTTGCGCGGCTTGCTCCATCTCGCGCAGGCGTCCGAGGTCATCACCGACGCCGCGCAGAGCATGGTGCGCCTCGTCACCGAAGGCGAAGAACTGCACCCGATCCTCGCCGTCGCGTTCGGCGACGCCGACGAGGTCGTGGTGCGCGTGCCCGTCGCTCCGGGTTCACCGGCGGAGGGCAAGACGCTGGGCGCACTTCGGCTCGAGACGGAAACCGGTTTCTACCTCTTGGCGATCCGGCGCGACAGCCGCTACCTCTACCGGCCGCGCAAAGAAGTCGTCGTGCAACAAGGCGACGAGCTCATCGCGACCGGTCCTGACGAAGGCCACGCGCTGCTGGCGCAATTGTGCGGGTACGAGCTGATCGCCGACGACGAGACCGGCGCCGACGAACTCATCCCCGTCGCGCAGTAGTCGTCGCCGCGAACAGCACGATGGCGTGCGCCGCCGCGACGTTGAGTGACGACGCCGAGCCCTGCATCGGGATCGCGACCGTGCGGTCGGCGCGTTCGCGCAACGCGCGGCTGAGCCCCTTCGCCTCGTTGCCGAACAAGTAGGCGACGGGCGGCTCGGGGAGTGCTTCGAGCCCGACGTCGCCGTCCTCGTCGGTCGCCACGAGCGTCACGCCCATGGCGCGCAACGCGTCCGCGTGTTCCAGTTCGACGAGCGGGACCGCGAAGAACGAACCCGTCGAGGCGCGTATGCAGCGCGGGTCGTAGGGGTCAGCGCCGTGGCCCGTGATCATCACCGCGGCGCCCCCCAGCGCGTCGGTCGTGCGAATGATCGTGCCGATGTTGCCGGGGCTCGACGGGCGATCGAGCACGGTGGCGACGAACCGCGGTCCGACGACGAGGTCGGCGAGATCGAGGCGACGCTTCTCGACGACGAGCAGGATCTCCGGTCTCTCCTCGCGGTCGGCGAGTTCGTCGAACAGCGACGTTGCGAGCTCGACGCGATCGTTGACGCGGTCGAGAACTCCCGTCGCCCAAGCCGACGGTTTCGCCCCTATCGGGACGAGCGCGGATCGCACCGCCCATCCGCCGGCGAGCGCGGCCTCGATGTTGCGCACGCCGTGGACGACAAACGCGTTCTCACGGTTGCGCGTTTGCCGGTTGGTCACCAACGCGGCCAGGACCTGGAACTCGGCGTTGGCCGATCGAATGCTGCGGGTCACAACCAGTCGCGACGGCGGAAGTACCAGTAGCCGACCACGGTGATCGCCGCCATCAGGCCGAGCGCGTAGTAGTAGCCGTAGCGCCATTGCAGTTCCGGCATGTGCACGAAGTTCATGCCGTAGATACCCGCGACCAACGTCGACCCGAGCAGGATCGCGCCCCAGCTCGTCATCAGCTTCATCACCTCGTTCATCCGGTTCGAGATGATCGCCAAGTGCGCGTCCACCGCGTTGCCCATGAGTTCGCGGTGACTGTCGATGGTGTCGACGGCGCGCAGCAAGTGGTCGTACACGTCCTGCAGCAGCACCAGCACCGGTCCTTCGACGGTGCCGACCTCCCCGCGCAGCAGCGCCGCCAGGACCTCGCGCAACGGGATGACCTTGCGGCGGAACGCGATCAGGTC
The DNA here is from genome assembly GCA_041166405.1 of Actinomycetota bacterium. Lineage (GTDB taxonomy): Bacteria > Actinomycetota > Acidimicrobiia > Acidimicrobiales > JACCXE01 > JACCXE01. The sequence continues at coordinate 14,194 of JBEEFV010000012.1, forward strand.
GTGGCGGATGCCGAACAGCCGCTGCTGAACTTGCGTTTCGGTCACGCCCTTCGGGGGTTCGAAGACGTAGTTCTCTAGCTCTTCGATGCGGTCCTCGACGGCGTCGAGTGCGTCGAAGTACCCGTCGACGATTTCGTCGAGGATGGCGTGCACGACGATGGCCACCGTGCGTTCGTGGGGCGCGACGCGCTCGCAGCGTGCGTGCGCCAGCGTCGGTTCCCACACCTCGCCGTCGCGGTTGCGTTCGCGCACCGTGATGACCCAGTCGTCGCCGATGAAGACGTCGACCTCGGCGAGGTTGGCGCCGTACGCGACCAGAAAGGCGTGGTTCGGATACAGCTCGAGTTTCGGCCGCTGGCCCGCCTCGGTTATGTCTTCGACCGCCATGGCGTCGAGGCCGTATGTGCTCGCCAGCGTGGCGATTTCGTCGGGCGTCGGATCGACGACGTCGATCCACCGCACCTTTGGTTCTTCGAGGACCTCGGCGACCGGCACTACAACACCGTAAATCGCGACAGCTGACGGCTTTGCGCCACGAGTACGCCCGACTCGCTCCAGACCTCGCCGTCCTCCTCGACGTAGCCGCCGGACAGCACGCGGCTCTCGAAGGAACACCACGCCCAGCCGGGTTCGGGGTTGTTGCGGAAGTGCACCGTCAATTCGATGGTCGGCGCCATACCCGGTCCGTGCCGGCGAAACATCGGCGGAGGCCAGCAGTCGCAGAACAACGGCACCGCCAGTTCGTCGAGTTCGCGGTCGACCAGTCGCGTCCAGCCTCCGACCCGGGCGGGACCGTCGCCGGACGCGAACATGTCGGTACCCGACGGATCGCGGTAGTCGAAGCGGTCCAGAAACGTCATCGGGAACGCGCTGACGAAGTTCTTCTCGCGCGGCTCGCCCGCTCCGGGATCACTCGTCGCCGGCGTCGTGCGCAACACGTCGACGAGTTGGTCGTCGCGACGGCGCCCGAACACGGCGATGCAGTGCGCCCGCACGGTTCCCGCTTGCGACAGCGACGCGTCGACAAACGCGTGGCTTCGCGTGGCGGTCGTGATCCCGACGCGTACCTCGCACGGTCCCGGCTCTGGTCGGCCGACGTAATGGGTCGTGAGTGACAAGGCCTGCGGCTGCGGCGACACCGCTGTGAGACCGCGCATGAGCAACGAGGCGATGTACCCGCCGTTCGGTCCGCCGCCGATCATCCAACGATCGGTCACGTTTCCGGCGAATACGCCGTCGCCCCGCGCCTCGAGCGCGGTGTCGGTGTCGAACTCCGTCACCGGCGCAGTTTCGCGTAAGGTCCGCGCACCATGAGTGTTCGTGAAGAAGTGATCAGTTGGTTGCACGACAACCTTCCGGCGGAATGGGTCGAAGGCATCGAGAACAACGACCCCGCGAAGGTGGCGGAGGCGCGTAAGAGCGTCGACTACAACGACTGGTGCGAGCGGCTCGGCAAAGCCGGTTACGCGACGCCAACGTGGCCGAAGGAGTACGGAGGCGCGGGCCTCGACCCCGAGGGCGCCCGCGCCGTGATGGAGGAACTCAGCCGGTACAAGGTCCCGCGCAGCTTCAACGTGATCGGCATCGGAATGGGCGGGCCGACCCTGATGCAATGGGGGAGCGAAGAGCTCAAGCGCACGTTGCTGCCGCCGATGGCGCAACACCGCGAGATCTGGTGCCAGCTGTTCTCCGAACCCTCGGCCGGGTCCGACGTGGCGACGCTGGCAACGCGCGCCGTGCGCGACGGTGACGAGTGGGTCGTCAACGGGCAGAAGGTGTGGACGACGCTGGCCCACATCGCGCGGTGGGGAATGCTCGTGGCGCGCACGGATCCCGATGCGCCGAAGCACAAGGGCCTGACGTACTTCATCGTCGACATGAAGGCGCCGGGCGTCGAAGTCCGCCCGCTCAAGCAGATCACCGGCGACGCGGAGTTCAACGAGGTGTTCTTCACCGACGTGCGCATCCCCGACTCGATGCGCGTCAGCGAGGTCGGCAACGGCTGGGCCGTCGCCACCGAGACCTTGATGAACGAGCGCGTGGCGCTCTCGGGCGAAGGCTCGATCGGCGGCGGCAACACCGGCGGCGGTCCCGTCGACGAACTGATCCGGCGCGCCAAGGATTCCGGGAAATGGGACTCGGAGCCTGTGCTGCGCACCAAGCTCGTGCAGCTCGCGATCGAAGGACGCGTGAACAAGATCACCAACCTGCGCGCCGCGGCGGCGCGCAAAGGCGGCAAACGCCCCGGGCCCGAGGGTTCGATTACGAAGTTGTTCCAGGCCGAATACAACAAGCGCCTGCAATCGACGGCGATGGAACTGCTGGGCGCGTCGGCCACCGCCTGGGGCGCGGACGACTCCGGCAACGCGTCGGCCGTGCGCGGCTTTCTGCGCAGCCGCGCCAACACGATCGAGGGCGGCACGTCGGAGATCATGCGGAACATCCTCGGTGAGCGTGTGCTCGGGCTCCCGAAGGAACCCGCGAACGACCGCGACATCCCGTGGTCCGAAATTCCGCGCGGCGTCTAACCCGTAATCTTTCGCCGGTGGAGGATCACGTTCATTCCGACGAATGCGAGCACGACCAGCACGATGACGACGACTACGTCCCCTCGTCTCCGGAAGTGCTCGCAGAACGCCGCGACCGGCTGTCGGCGACGCTCGAGGCGATCACGCTCGACGACCTGAACGAACACCTCAAGTCGGCCCCGGCGCAGGTGCGCAACGCGCTCACGCAGCGACTCAACGTCCGGCTCGACCCGAAGTTCGTGAAGGGCGGCGTGGGCAAGCTCATCCGCACGCGGCTCCGGAGCCTGTCGCCCACGAAGCAGGTCGAGATGGCAGCCGAGCTGACGGCGGGCCTCGATCACGAGGCCTCGGAATTCCTCGGCGAAGAGACCTTCAACCTGCCCAGCGCGGAGGACCTCAGCCGCCTGCTCGATCACCTACTCGAACGGCACCGCACCGTGATCGTGCGCACGTACTTCGCCTGCACGGCGGCCGCCGACGCGCCCGTCGCCGCGGAACTCGACGCCCTGCTGACCTCCGACGACCGTCTTGCGGTGAGCGCGTGAACTACGAGTACGACGAGGTGACGCCCGATGTCGTTCGCGCCGTCGGGTTCCGCGAGCGCTATCGCGGTTACGACCCCGCGGACGTCGACCCGCTGCTCGAACAGCTGGCGATGCGCGTCGAGGAAATTCACGACGAGATCGCGCGCCTCGAGCAGTACGCCGGCGCGCCGCCCACGAAGGCACAGCTGCCGTCGGTGGACAACGTGGCGGCGCTCGCGGCCATGTTGCACATCGGCTACGCCGCCCGCGAGGCGCGCGACATTGTCACCGCGGCGCGCAAGCGCACCGGGCTGAAACGAGCGATGGCCGACCGCCAAATTGCCAATGAGAACCGGGCGCGAGCGCTGATCTATGCGCCCACTAGCGTGGATGACGATATGGAAGAGCGTCGCTGCATTCTCACCGTGCATGCGCATCCTGACGACGAAGCGTCGAAGGGTGCGGGCACGATCGCCAAGTACCACGCCGAGGGCATCCACACCGTCCTCGTCTGCTGCACCGGCGGTGAGGCCGGTGACATCCTGAACCCGGCGATGGATCGTCCCGAGATTCGCGACAACCTCCACGAGGTCCGCATGGAGGAGCTGCGCCGGGCGACGACCGC
>JBEEFV010000013.1:0-240185 GCA_041166405.1 Actinomycetota bacterium
GGCGTCGTCGTGTCCGTGAACGTGGCGGTGGGTGCGCACGTGCGCGCCGGCCAGACCGTCGCCGTGCTCGAGTCGATGAAGATGGAACACGTCGTCGAAGCGACTGAAGACGGAGTCGTGTCGTCGATCAACGTCAACGTCGGCGACAACCTGTCGCCCGGCGCATCGATCGTCAGCATCGAACCCGGGACGCTTGAGGTGGCCGCCGCGGAGCCCGGTGACGGGCACGCAGCACCGCATGAGGGGATGCGCCCGGACCTCGCCGAGGTGGTGGCGCGGCACGAAATCGGACTCGACGAGAGCCGGCCCGACGCCGTGGCGCGGCGTCGCAAGACCGGGCAACGCACGGCGCGGGAGAACGTCGCCGACCTCATCGACCCCGACACGCTCGTCGAGTACGGACCGATCGTCGTCGCCGCGCAGCGCCGCCGCCGCTCGATCGACGAACTGATCACGCAGACGCCCGCCGACGGGATGATCGGCGGCCTCGCCAAGGTCGACGGGCGCTCCACCGTCGTCGTCTCCTACGACTACACGGTGCTCGCCGGTACGCAGGGCGCGCAGAACCACCGCAAGAAGGACCGCCTGTTCGAGCTGGCGGCGGAATTGCGCGCGCCGGTGGTGTTCTTCACCGAAGGCGGCGGCGGCCGCCCCGGCGACACCGACGGCATCGGGGGCTCCGGCCTCGACGTGCTGGCGTTCCGTCTCTTCGCGGAGCTGTCGGGACTCGTGCCGCTCGTCGGCATCAACAGCGGGCGGTGTTTCGCCGGCAACGCCGCCATCCTCGGTTGTTGCGACGTCGTCATCGCGACGCGCAACTCGAACATCGGCATGGGTGGTCCGGCGATGGTCGAAGGCGGCGGGCTCGGCGTGTTCAAGCCCGAGGAGATCGGGCCGATGAGCGTGCAGGTGCCCAACGGCGTCGTCGACATCGCGGTCGAGGACGAGGCCGAAGCCGTCGCCGTGGCGCGGCAGTACCTGTCGTACTTCGGCGGCGTGCGCGACGGCTGGACGTACGGCGACCCGGCGCGCATGCGCGCCGTCGTGCCCGAGAACCGCCTGCGCGTGTACGACTCGCACGCCGCCGTACACGCCATCGCCGACGACGACTCCGTTCTCGAACTGCGGGAACACTTCGGCCTCGGCATGGTGACGGCGTTCATCCGCGTCGAGGGACGCCCGATGGGCGTGATCGCCAACAACCCCGTCCACCTCGCCGGCGCCATCGACGCCGACGGCGCCGACAAGGCGGCGCGCTTCATGCAGCTGTGCGACGCCTTCGACATACCGCTGCTGATGCTGTGCGACACGCCCGGGATCATGGTCGGGCCCGAAGTCGAGAAGACGGCGCTCGTGCGCCACGTCAGCCGGATGTTCGTCGTCGGCGCCAACCTGTCGATCCCGACGATGACGATCGTGCTGCGCAAGGGCTACGGCCTCGGCGCCATGACGATGGCCGCCGGGTGCTTCAAGTCGCCGCTGTTCACCATCGCGTGGCCGACGGGTGAGTTCGGGGGCATGGGACTCGAAGGCGCCGTCCGCCTCGGCTACCGCCGCGAGCTCGAAGCGATCGAAGACGACGCCGAGCGCGAGCGCGTCTTCGAAGAGATGGTCGCCCGCATGTACGAACACGGCAAAGCCATCAACTCGGCGAGCTACTTCGAGATCGACGACGTCATCGACCCCGCCGACTCGCGCCGCTGGATCACCAGCGCCCTCGACGCCGTCCCGCCGACGCCACCGCGCACCGGCAAGAAGCGCCCCAACATTGATACGTGGTGACGAGCGGCCGCAGGGCCGACTTGATCGGCCCGGAGGCTCCGAGACGTAAGCGTGGGGCTTTGGTTCGTGTCGCATGATTTGCTTGCGACACGATGAGTCCGACGATGGTGTCCCAGATTTGGGGTGGGTAGTCGTGGCCCATGCCGGCGACGACTTCGAAGCGCGAGCCGGGGATGCACTCGTGCGTGAGGCGACCGGCCTCGATGGGCACGAGACGGTCGGCGTCGCCGTGGACGATGAGCGCCGGCACCTTGAGTGAAGCCAACGCTTCTTGGCGTGACCCCGACTTCACGATGGCCGCCATCTGGCGCGCCTTGCCCTTCGGGTCGAAGCAGCGGTCGTAGGCGGCGCCGGCGTCGGCGGTCAGTCGGTCGACCTCTTGGTACGCCGGACTCCCCCACACGCTGAGCCCGTCGATGTACTGGGCGATGAACTCGTCGCGCGACTTCGGCGCACGCGCGTTGAACCGCTGCGACACTTCCGGGTCCACGGCCAGCGCGACACCACCGGGCGACGACATCACCGATGTCATCGACAGCACGCGCTCGGGGTGCGCCAGCGCCATGGTCTGCACGATCATCCCGCCCATCGACCAACCGGCGATGTGGGCGCGCTCGGCGCCGACGGCGTCGAGCACGGCGAAGCCGTCGTCGGCCATGTCGGCCAGCGTGTAGTCGGGCGCGTCGGCCAAGTGGGACGACAGCCCTACGTCGCGGTTGTCGAAGCGCACGACGTGGAAGCCTTGAGCCACGAACTTCTCGCAGAACGCTTCTTTGAAGTTGATGCACTGGCTGCCGAGCCCGTTGACCAGCAGCAACGTGGGATCAGCGGCGTTGCCGAAGGTCTCGTAGTAGATCTCGACGGCCCCGTTTTGTGAGTGAGTGCGCACTCACTTATACTAGCGCGGTGACGCAAGCCCTTTCCGCGCGCCCCAAGCGGGCCAGCGCCCTGCCCCCTGAGGAGCGGCGGGCGATGATCGTCGACGCCACCCTCCCGCTGCTGCTCCAACACGGCGAAGCGGTGACGACGCGCCAGATCGCCGACGCCGCCGGCATCGCCGAAGGCACGATCTTCCGCGCCTTCGGCGACAAAGACGAAGTGATCGCCGCGGTGCTCGAGAAGGCGCTCGACACGACGGCCCTCGAAGACGCGCTGGAAAAGATCAAGCTCGACCAGCCGTTCGAGAAGTGCCTCGACGCCGCCATCACCGCCATCCAGCGCCGCGTCGTCGACATCTGGAAGTTGATGTCGGCGGTCGGACCGCGATTCCACCCCGAGAAGTCAGGGCCGACACCGATCAGCCCCGCGCTCACGAAGTTGTTCGAAGCCCACCGCGACCGGCTCGGCGTGAAGCCGACCGAAGCCGCCAAGTTCCTGCGCGCCCTGACGATGTCGGTCACGCACCCGATGCTCAACGACGCGCCGATGTCGTCACGCGACGTCGCCAAGTTGTTCCTCTACGGCGTCCACACAAGGCCAGAGGAAAGGAAGCCGAGCAAGTGCTGATCAAGCTCCTGCGCAATCACCTGCGCCCGTACAAGAAGACGCTGTGGTGGATCGTCGCCCTGCAAACGGTGCAGACGACCGCGGCGCTCACGCTGCCGACGCTCAACGCCCGCATCATCGACAAGGGCATCTTCCCGCACAACATCCACTACATCTGGCGCGCCGGCGCAATGATGCTCGGCTTCTCGCTGATCCAGATCGTGTTCGCGGTCTGGGCCATGTACTTCGGCGCCAAGGTGGCGATGAACGTCGGCCGCGACATCCGCAGCAACCTGTTCCATCAGGTAACGAGCTACTCGGCGCGTGAAGTAGGCGCGTTCGGCGCGCCGTCGCTCATCACCCGCGTCACCAACGACGTGCAGCAGGTCCAGATGCTCGTCGTGATGGCGTGCACGATGGCGGTCTCGGCGCCCATCACGATGGTCGTGGGCGTCGTGATGGCGCTGCGCCAAGACGTGGGGCTGTCCGCCATCCTCCTGGTGTCGATGCCAGCGGCGGCGATCGTGCTCGGCGTGATCGTTGGCAGCATGGTGCCGTCATTCCGCGTCATGCAGGAACGCATCGACGAGATCAACCGCGTGCTGCGCGAGCAGATCACCGGCATTCGCGTCGTGCGCGCCTTCGTGCGCGAGAAGGAAGAGGACCGCCGCTTCACCAAGGCGAACAGGGAACTCACCGACGTATCGCTGCGCGCCGGGCGCCTGCAGTCCTCGATGTTCCCGACGGTCAACATCCTCGTGAACCTGTCCAGCGTCGGCGTGCTGGTTCTGGGCGCGCACCGCGTGCAGACGGGTGCGATCCAGGTCGGCACGATCGTCGCCTACCTCAGCTACCTCGTACAGATCCTGATGTCCGTCGTGATGGCGACGTTCATGGTCTCGATGATCCCCCGCGCCGCCGTTTCCGGCGCCCGCGTGCAAGAGGTGCTCGACACGAACTCGTCGGTCGTGCCCCCCAAAGTGGGCGCCGAACTGCGGACGCGCGGACAAGTCGAGTTCCGCGGCGCCGGCTTCCACTACCCGGGCGCCGACCACTCGGTGCTCCACGACATTTCGTTCCTCACCGAACGCGGGCAGACCACCGCCATCGTCGGCTCGAGCGGCGCCGGTAAGACGACGCTGATCGGTCTCGTGGCGCGCCTGTTCGACGTGACGTCGGGCGAAGTGCTGCTCGACGGCGTCGACGTGCGAGAGATCGAACCGCACGCGCTCACCGACCGCATCGGTTTCGTGCCGCAGAAGCCGTTCCTGTTCGGCGGCACCGTGGCGTCGAACCTGCGCTACGGCAAACCCGACGCCACCGAAGAAGAGATGTGGGAGGCGCTGCGCGTCGCCCAGGCCGAGGACTTCGTGCGCAACATGCCGGGCGGCCTCGAGGCTCGCATCGAGCAGGGCGGCACCAACGTGTCGGGCGGCCAGCGGCAGCGCCTCTCGATCGCACGTGCGCTCATCCGTCGTCCCGAGGTGTTCATCTTCGACGACTCGTTCTCGGCGCTCGACCTCACGACCGACGCGCGGTTGCGCGCCGCGCTGCCGGCGTTCACGTCGGACTCGGCGGTGCTGATCGTGGCGCAACGGGTGTCGACGATCTCGACCGCGGATCAGATCATCGTGCTCGACGACGGCGAGATCGTCGGCAAGGGCACGCACGACGAGTTGTTGGCGAGCAACGAGACCTACGCCGAGATCGTGCAGTCGCAGATCGGCGAGAAGGAAGGGGCCGCAGCATGAGTGCTCCGATGAACGGCAACGGCAACGGCAAGAACACAGACACAGACACCGAGACCGAGGACAAGCCGAAGACACTTCCCCCCGGCGCACTGCAGACCGGTCCCGGCGGCCGCTGGGGCTCGATCGGCATGCCGCTCGAGCGGTCGAGCAACTTCGGCAAGTCCGTCAAGCGACTGCTTCGCCTCGTCGCCGAACGCTGGCCCACGCTCATCGTCGTCGCCGTGTGCTCCGTCACCGCGACGGTACTCAACGTGATGGGTCCGAAGATCCTCGGTCACGCCACCGACGTCATCGTCAAGGGCGCGGCGCCGGCGTTCTTCGGCCGCGGCCCGATCAAGATCGACTTCGGCCGACTGCACCACTTCCTGTTCCAGGCGGTCACGGTGTACGTCACGTCGTGGCTGCTGCTGCTCGTCTCGGCGTACCTGATCGCGGGCCTCGTGCAGAGCCTGATGTTCCGCCTGCGCGAAGACGCCGAGGACAAGATCAATTCGCTGCCGCTTAGTTACATCGACAAGCAGGCGCGCGGTGACCTACTCAGCCGCGTCACCAACGACCTCGACAACGTCGCCCAGAGCCTCCAGCAGACCCTGAGCCAGTCGATCACCTCGGTGTTCCTGCTCATCGGGACGCTCTACATGATGTTCTCGATCTCGTGGCTGCTCGCGCTGGTGGCGTTCACCACGGTGCCGACGTCGATCTACGTGATGCAGCGCATCGGCCGCACGGCGCGTCCGAAGTTCATCGGCCAGTGGATGAACACCGGCTCACTCAACGCGCAGGTTGAAGAGACGTTCACGGGTCACGCCATCGTGAAGGCTTTCGGCCAGCAGGAGGCGACCGAAGAGCGCTTCCGCGAGACCAACGACAAGCTGTACGAAGCGGCGTTCGGCGCGCAGTTCCGGTCGAGCCTCATGCAGCCGGCGTCGATGTTCATGGGCAACCTGCAGTACGTGCTCGTCGCCGTCGTCGGCGGCCTGCGCGTGGCGTCGGGCGCCATCAGCATCGGCGACGTCCAGGCGTTCATCCAGTACTCGCGCCAGTTCTCGATGCCGCTGACGCAGTTGGCCTCGAACGCCAACGTGTTCCAGTCGGGCATCGCGTCGCTCGAGCGCGTCTTCGAGTTCCTCGACGCCGAGGAGATGACACCCGAGCAGCCCTACGGCGTCATCACCGAAGCGACGCGCGGCCGCATCGAGTTCGACGACGTGTCGTTCTCCTACAACCCGGAGTCGCCGCTCATCGAGCACCTGTCGCTCGTCGCCGAACCCGGCCAGACGATCGCCATCGTCGGGCCGACGGGTGCCGGCAAGACGACGCTGGTCAACCTCATCATGCGGTTCTACGAACTCGACGGAGGACGGATCGTTCTCGACGGCCGGAACATCGCGGAGATGTCGCGCCAGGAGCTGCGCAGCCAGATCGGCATGGTGCTGCAGGACACGTGGCTGTTCGGCGGTTCGATCCACGACAACATCGCCTACGGCAAGCCCGGCTCCACCGACGACGAAGTGCTGGCGGCGGCGAAGGCCACTTACGTCGACCGGTTCGTGCACAACCTGCCCGAGGGTTACAACACGCGGATCAACGAAGAAGGCGACAACATCTCGGCCGGTCAGAAGCAGCTGCTGACGATCGCCCGCGCCTTCCTGGCGGATCCCGCGATCCTCATCCTCGACGAGGCCACGTCGTCGGTCGACACGCGTACCGAGGTGCAGGTGCAAGAGGCGATGAACGCGCTGCGGCGCGGTCGCACGTCGTTCGTCATCGCCCACCGCTTGTCGACGATCCGCGGCGCCGATCTCATCGTCGTGATGGAGCACGGTCGCATCGTCGAGCAGGGCACGCACCACGAACTGCTCAGCCGCGACGGCGCTTACTACCGCCTCTACAACTCGCAGTTCGTGGCGCCGGCCGTCGAGGAGCTCGCCAGCTGAGGGCGTGTGCGTAGTTAATCGGGCTGAGCCCGATTAACTACGCACACACGCCGATGTTTCACCAAGCTAATTAGTCTGGTAAAGTATCTCCGTGTACCGCGTGGAGGAGATGGCAGCGAGGCTGCGACTAAGCAGCACCCGATTGCACCGTGCGCTGCGGCGCGAATCGGGCGTGTTGTTGTCGCCCAGCCAGATGTCGGCGCTCGCCGCTATCGACACCCACGGTCCCATCGCCCTCGGCGCGCTGGCGGAACACGAAGGCGTCGCTCCCCCGTCGATCACGAAGGTGATCGCCGTGCTCGAGGAAGACGGTTACGTCACCCGCACGCCTGACCCCAACGATCGCCGCGTGATCTTCGTGGCGACGACGCCCAAAGGCACCGAACTCGTGGCCGAGTCGCGGCTGCGCAAGACGGCGTGGCTGACGAGCCGCATCCGCGAACTCAGCGCCGACCAACGCCAGCGCCTCGCCGACGCCCTCGACGTCATCGACGAACTCGTCAAGAAAGACACCCTCGTATGAGCGCCACCTTCCATTCCCTCAAGACGCGCAACTTCCGTCTCTTCTTCACCGGCCAGCTGATCTCGCAGGTCGGCAACTGGCTGACCCTCGTGGCCCAGACGCTGTTGGTGTTCAAGCTCACGCACTCGGGCACGATGCTCGGACTCCTCGCGGCCGCGCAGTTCGGTCCCGTGCTGCTGATGGGCGCCTACTCCGGCCTCGTCGCCGATCGCTCCGACAAGCGCAAGCTGCTGCTGATCGTGCAGACGTTGGCGATGCTGCAGTCCTTCGCCCTTGCGTCGGTGGCGTTCATGCACCACCCGCCGGTAGCGGCCATTTTCGCCATCGCCATCGCCGGCGGCTGCGCCACCGCGTTCGACAACCCGGCGCGGCGCAGCTTCGTCGTCGAGATGGTTCCCGACGAGGACATCAACAACGCCGTCTCGCTGAACTCCGCGTTGATGACGGGCTCGCGCATCTTCGGTCCCGCGCTCGCGGGCTTCCTCATCGCGACGGTCGGCTTCGGCTGGGCGTTCCTGCTCGACGGGTTGAGCTACATCGCCGTCCTCGTGGCGCTGTACCGCATGAACCCCGCCGAACTGCGGCCGGCGCCCGTCACCGAGAAGGGACGCGGCCAGATCGCCGAAGGCGTGCGCTACGTGCGCAGTATCCCGGAGCTGTGGATCCCGCTGACGATGATGACGGTGATCGGGACTCTGGCGTTCAACTTCCAGACCGTGCTGCCGGTGTTCGTCAAGCGCGATCTCCACGGCGGGACGCTCACGTTCACGCTGTTGTTCAGCGTCGTGAGCACGGGTTCGCTGATCGGCGCGCTCTTCACGGCGCGGCGCAAGTACGTGAACCTCAACCACGTGAGCCAAGCGGCGATCGGCTTCGGCGTGGCCATGACGCTGTTGGCGCTGGCGCCGAACACGCCGTTGGCCTTCGTCGTTGGCGTCGGTCTCGGTCTGACGAGCATCGCGTTCATGACGTCGTCCACCGCGATCGTGCAGACGCGGGCGAACCCGTCGATGCGCGGACGCGTGCTCGCACTGCAGGCGATCGTCTTCCTCGGCAGCACGCCGATCGGCGGGCCGATCGTCGGGCTCATCTCGCAACACTTCGGCGCCCGTTACGCGCTCGGCCTCGGCGCGCTCGGGTGCTTCATCGCCGGCACGATCGGCGTTCTCCGCCGCTCACACAGCTCGGTAGACACGGCCGTGCATGGGGCGAGCGAAGCGAGGGGCCCCATGCTGACGGAGGAGGGCGGGGGCACCCCGCCCGGGGAAAAAAGCGCTGCCGTTTTGCCGGGCTTCTAAGCCCGGTAGAACGGCTTGTCGCCGACGATGGTGACGCGCTCGACGGTGCGCTTGCTGGGTAGGTAGTCGTTGACCGCGTAGTGCTGCGTGGCGCGGTTGTCCCAGAAGGCGACGGATGTGCGCGTCCAACGGAAGCGCACTTGCACGTCGGGAATCCCCATCTGCCCGTAGAGGCGGTCCAGCAACGCCGCCGAGTCCGCAGCGTCCATCCCTTCGATGTGCGACGTGAACGACGGGTTCACGTACAACGTGTCGCGTCCCGTCTCGGGGTGCGTGCGCACCACCGGGTGCAGCTGCGGCGGGTTCTCCTCGCGCATGCGCGCCTTGACCTCTTCGGTCTGTCCGCGCCCGAACGCGCGCGTGAAGTCGTGCACCGCTTCCAGGCCGCGGATGCGCTCCTTGATGTCGTCGGGGAGCATGTCGAACGCCAGGCCCATGTCGGCCCAGATCGTGTCGCCGCCGAGTTTGGGGAGCTTGCGCATCGCGAGGATCGACCCGAGTGACGGCTCCGGCCGCCACGTCACGTCGCTGTGCCAAATGTCGGGGCCGCCGTACTTGCCGCCCGTCGGGATGCGGAACAGTTCGGGATTCGGTTGATCCGGCGGCGTCAACGGGTGCACTTCGAGTTCGCCGAACCGCCGACCGAACGCGATGTGACGCTCGGGCGTCAGGTTGGTCTGACCGCGGAAGCAGATCACCTTGTGCGCCAGCAGCGCGGCGCGGATCTCGGCGATCGTGTCGTCGCTGTGCTCGTCGGCGATTTGGATCCCGCCAATCTCCGCGCCGATGTTGCCGGTGAGTTGCCTGACCTTGAGTCCGCCCATCGACGAATTCTGCCCGATTGCTAGACGGGAACGCAGACGCCGTTGGTGCAGACGGTGTCCGCGTTACAGACGGTGCCGCAGGCGCCGCAGTTGTCGTCGTCGACTTGGAGGTTCGTGCACGTCGTGCCGTTGCACAGGGTGTCGCCGCTCGGGCACGACACGCACGTGCCGTTGACACACGCTTGATCGGGCGAGCACACCGTCCCGCAGGCACCACAGTTGTTCGGATCACTCGTGAGCCGCACGCACGTCGATCCGCAAAGGTGCTTGCCGATCGGGCAGATGTTCTTGCACACGCCGCTACGGCATTGCTGCCAGTCGGCGCACTTGTGCCCGCACCGGCCGCAGTTGTCGGCGTCGGCGTTGACGTCGCGGCACACCGTCTTCGTCGTCCCGGAGACCGTCACCGTGCAGGCCAACATTCCCGGAGGACACGTCACTGCCGCGGCGGCCGGCCGCTCGCCGAGTGCGATGGCGCCAGCGGCGACAATCGAGCCCCCGAACAGCTTGCGGAGCACGCCACGTCGAGAAACCGATCCGCTCGCCGCTTCGACAGCCACGGCGTCGAGATCGAAAGCGCGCATCGAGCCCTAGAGTACTCCCGTGAGCGCAGCTTCACTCGTGGGCGCGATCATCCTGGTAATTACCTTCGCGATCGCCGGCGTCGCCAAGTTGCGCGACCACGACGGGACCCGACAGGCGGCCGTCGACTTCGGTGTGCCGTCACGGGTTGCGCCCGGGTTTGCCGTCGCCTTGCCGATCGCGGAGTTGGCGGTAGTGGCGGCGCTGGCCGTTCCGTCGCTGCGCCGCGCCGGCGCCGTCGCGGCTGCGGGAATGCTGCTGGCGTTCAGCCTCGCCACGGCGCGCGCGCTGCGACGCGGTGTGCGGCCGAACTGCCACTGCTTCGGGCAGGTGTCGGATGCGCCGGTGAGCGCGCGAACCATTCTCCGCAACGGCGCGCTTCTCGCCGTCGCGGTGTTGGTGATCGTGATCGGCGCCCGGCCCGTTGGCTGGACGGTCATCGGCGTCGGCGCCGCCGCGTGCGTCGGCGTGGCGCTCGTCGTCGTCCTGGCCGTCGAGACGCGGCTGCTCGTGGACCTCGTGCGGCGCCACGGCGAGGTCCTCCTGCGGCTCTCCGCTCTCGAAGACGCCGCCGGCCTCGCAATGTTGGACCCAACGCCCGCGCCTGCGCCGGCACCGACGTGGTCTGGCTTGCCCGTCGGCACGCCCGCGCCCGACGCCGCGTTGTCGGGTCTCGACGGTACCGACCATCGCCTGCTCGACATTGCGCGACAGAAGGGACGACTCCTCCTGGTCTTCAGCGACCCGGGTTGCGTGCCCTGCGAAACGCTCGCTCCGACACTCGCGGCGCGCCAGCGCGACAAGAGTCAGCGCCTGCCGATCGTGTTCGTGAGCGCCGGAGATCCCGACAAGGTGCGCCGGTTCGCCGACCAGCACGGCCTCGGCGACGTGTTCGTCGACGGCTCCGGCACCGCCGGCAAGTTGTTCCGCTATGGCGGTACTCCCGGCGCGTTGCTCATCGACGGCGCGCAACGCGTCGCGTCGCCCGTCGCCGCCGGCGCGCCCGCCGTCGAAACGTTGTTGGACGAATCGGCGTCACCGAAACCGGCACCGGCGTTCGCGCTCCGCGACCTCGCCGGCAACGAAGTTCGGCTCGCCGACCTCGCAAACGCCCCCGTCGTGTTGGTGTTCTGGGACCCGGGCTGCGGCTTCTGTCAGTCGATGGCCGATGCGCTGCGCACGTGGGAGCGCGACCGTACCGACGCCAGCCCGGCGCTGGTGCTCGTAGCCGCCGGCGATCGCGACGCCAACGCGGCGTTCGGGTTCTCGTCGCCGGTGCTGCTCGACAGCGACGGAACGGTGACGCGTGCCTACGGAGTCGCGGGCACGCCGATCGCGGTCCTGGTCGACGGCGACGGCAATTTGGCGTCACGCCCGCTCATCGGCGCCGAGTCGATCCTCGCCGCGCTCGGTCGGCGCCAGCCGGACTCGCCGCCGGTGTCAGCTACTGCTTCAAGTCGTTGACGAGGTCGACGACGAGTTGGGCACGGTCGTTCTCCCACCGCGACCGGTAGGCCTCCTTGACCACCCACCCGCGTTCGATCAGCTCGAGCCGCCGGCGGATGTGCGACGCCACGCCGTGCGGATGAATGTCGGTCTCGATGGCGACATCGCGACTCGTGTCCGCCACCACCAAGTCGACGGTGTGTCTCCCGGCGGGATACGACGAGAGCAGCGGTAGCCCAGCGAGCTGCGCGCCGTCCGCGATCGCGCGTGCCCACGACGACGGCGGGTGCGACGGCGTCGGCGGACCGGGCGGCGCGTCCGCCTGCGCGAGGTACGCGGCGATCAGGCCGCCGGGTGGAGGATCGCCGCTGTAGACGAGCACGAAGCGCCGCCGAGCGCGCGTGAACAGCACAGCCGCCAGCGCCTCGTCTTCGACGAACGCCCACGACGCGCCGTCGCCGACGCCCAGCGACGCGATGACGACGTCGCGCTCGATGCCCTGGAACCCGTGGACGGTGCCGACGCGCAGGTCCATCGCCTCGAGCTCGTCGGCGCTGTGCGCGGCGCGGGTGGCGTCCTCGAGCGCGTTCGCCTGCGCGCGAAACGGACTCAGGACGCCGACCGACCCACCCGCCGCACGACACCGCCGAATCTCTGAGAGAACGGCGTCGACCTCCGACTTGACGACGCCGTCGCGCGTCCGCTTCCCGTCGACGTTCCGTACGTCGATGCAGTCGCACGAGTGCGTCGACGGCTTGCGCGCCGCGACCTTGAGCCGACCTCCGTAGAAACGGTGCGCCACGAACTCGATCAAGTGCGGATCGGAGCGAAACTGCTCGTCGAGGACGAGCGGTTCGGCGACGCCAACCGCGATGTCGAGCACGCTGTTGCGCCGAAGGTCGAGCTTGGCGCGCGTCACCGGGTCGGCAATGCCGTACCGGTCGAGCGCGCCGCCGATGTCGTCATCGGAGAGAAACGAGACGGGTCGCAGCTGACGCGGGTCGCCGGCGACCACCACGCGTTTGCCGCGGAGCAAGCCGGGCGCGGCAAGGGATTGGTCGATCGACGCCGCCTCGTCGAGGATCACGAGGTCGAAGAACGCCGGCTGCATCGGGAGTAGATCGTCGACGTCGACCAACGTGCCGATCCACAGCGGCAAGGCGTTCGTGACCGCGGTGCGCCCGAGGTGGCGCAGCTGCTCGCGCCGCGCGGCTCGCCCACTGCGCAGCGCGGTGGCGAGCGCGTTCACCGCGGCGCGCGCCTTGCCGTCCAACCGATCACGCGACCGGCACACGAACGAGAGCCACTCTCCGTGCGCCTCGCGGGCGGCGCGCACCGCGTCGAGTAGTTCGTCCCACAGCGGCGTGGTGACGACACCGCCAGCGGCGAGCACATCGCGCGCTGCCAGTTGGGCGATCTCACGCTGAGCGAGTTCGAGCGCAACGTCCGCGGGTGCGTCGACGTCGCACGGGAGCAGGCCGCGCAGTTCACCGACGGCCTGACGCCGACGGCGCCCCGCAAGGAACCCGTCGGCTGTACGTGCGTGCGTCACGAGCGCGGCCAGGCGCTCGCGCCGGGCGCGGGCGTCGTTCAGGCTCAGAGCCCCCGAGGCCAACGCGCCGCCACGATCGACCACGGACTCGACTTCCAGCAACTGCGTGAGCTCGGCCCTGACGGCCGACAGTCGCGCCGTTGCGCTGTCGAACTGTTGTCGCGCCGCCGCGACACGGTCGCCGCTCAACGGCTTCAACGCGCCCGCGCTAAGCCGTTGTGCCAGCGCCTCTCGGCGCTCGCTCGAACCGAAGATCACCGGCTCTGGGCCAGGGCTCTGCTGCAACAACTCGGCGAGCGCGTCGACCGTGGAGTCGGATTTCGCCACAACGAGGACGCTGTCGCCGCGTTCGACTGCGTCGAGCGCGATCGCCACCAGCGTCTGCGACTTGCCCGTCCCCGGCGCTCCCTGGATCACCGACACCGGCATCGTGCGACTGGCGACAACGGCCGCGGATTGCGTCGGCGTCAACCGAATCGGCGACTGCACGACGGCCGCCGCTTCCGCAGGCTCCCCGTAATCGGTCTCCCCGGATTCGCCGTAGAGCGCGTGGAGTGCCGTCGCGGTGCCGAGATCGACCTCTGACCACCGCCGCAGCGAGCTGGCGCGGCTCATCTCCGGGGCTTCCGCACGCGACGTGTACAAACCGACGCCGGCAACGACCACGACATGATCCAGCTTCATGAACTCTTCGGGCCCGGCGGTCGCGGGAACGAGTTCGGTCTCGCCGAATCCCGCGGCGCGCGCGAGGTCGCGCGCGAACGCCTGCAGCCGCGGCATCCGCTCCAAAAGCGCCTTCGGGGCTTCGATCGACGGCGTCGTCAGGCCCCCGCCGCCGTAGACCATCCGCGCCTCCAGATCGTGGCGGGCGTCGACGTCGCGAACGAGTTCCGTGAGATGTGGGTCGCCGATCCGCTCGATCGCCGGCGGGACGATCGGTTGGCGCACGACTCGCACGCGCGCCGACACCAGCGGCTCGAACACCTTCTGCTTGCGACCGTTGGCGCCGACGAATTGGCCCGCAGCGAAGAGCCACCCCAACCGCACCGACCCGCGCAGCTGACTCAACTTCGCCAACTCTTCGGCGTAGGCACGTTCGATGTGCACCGGCGGCAGCGGTAGCCGTGATCCCGGAGTGTTGGCCGCGGTTACCCCGGTCGCCATGAACGTGTTCACGGCGTTGACGTCCACCCAGCGAAACCACTCGGTGGAAATCGCCGTCGGGACGCCCGCGGGAGTTGCCGCCTTCGGCGACAACTGCGCCAGCGTTTGAATGATGTTGCGAAGCGCGTTCGCGTCGAGAGTCAACGACTCAGATCAACGAAAGTTGCTAGCGACTTCGTTGATGAACAGATCGCACGTGCCCTTGCGGCGAGACATCGAACCCATCGTGAAGTCGGGGATGATGATCTCATCGGCGCCCGCGTCCTTGTAGGCGGCGACGACTTCGGTCACTTCCTTGGCGTTGCCCGCAAGGGCGGACTGCCCGCGTTTGTCCTTCAGCCACGCTTCGTCGTCGGACAGGAACAGCATCGCTTGGGTCGACACCTTGATCTCCGACGGGTCACGTCCGACGGCGTCACAGTGCTGGCGCAGCACGCCCACCTTGTGGCGCAACACTTCGGGGTCGGTCCACGCGTTCCACTCGTCGGCGTACTGCGCGGCGATCTTCAGCGTGCGCTTCTCACCGCCACCACCGATGAGGATCGGTATGGCGAGTTGCACGGGCTCGGGCTGATTCGGCGCGTCGGTCACCGTGTAATACGCGCCCGTGAAGTTCGTGCGCTTCTCGCCGACGCTCACCATCGACCGGATCACCTGCACCGCTTCTTCGAACCGGTTGAGGCGCTCCTTGATCGTGCCCAGTTCGAGGCCGTACGCGGTGTGCTCGTTCTCCTGCCAGCCGGCGCCAAGGCCGAGCAGGAGGCGGCCGTTCGAGATGTTGTCGACGGCTGCCGCGATGTTGGCGATCACCGTCGGGTGCCGGTAGGTAACCGACGTCACGAGCGGCGCCAGCCGCAGCCGCGTCGTCGCCGCCGCGAGGCCGGCGAGAACCGACCAGCACTCGAGCGTTGGTCCGTCCATCGGCTCGAGGGTTCCGCTGTTCGGCATGAAGTGGTCGGCGAAGTACACGCCGTCCCAGCCCGTCGCCTCGCAGTGCTGCACGAGTTCGAGAACCTCTCCCCACGGCCGCATGGGTGACGGCCAGATACTGAATCGCATAGCGGCGAACGCTACGCGCTCCGCCGCGCATCTGACGAGAACCTGTACCTTCTCCGGCGGTTCACTCGCCTGCTCAACGGGCTCGTCAGATCAACGCGGCGCGCTCGCGCCCCCTCACAGTTCTGGAGGTCCTCCTCGTGCCGAAAATCGACACGGGTGACACCGCCTGGGTGCTCGTCGCCTCGGCACTCGTCCTCTTCATGACACCCGGCCTCGCGATGTTCTACGGCGGCATGGTCCGCAGCAAGAACATGCTGGCGATGCTCATGCAGAACTTCTTCGCCATGGGCATCGTCACTGTGTTGTGGGTGCTCTTCGGCTACTCGCTGGCGTTCGGCGGCGCCGGCAACGCCGGGCTGATCGGCAACTTCGACTTCGTCGGTTTGAAGGATCTCGCGCACGCGGTGTCGGGATCGGTGCCGTCGCTCGCGTTCGTCGCCTTCCAGCTCACCTTTGCCGTGATCACTCCCGCGCTCATCACCGGCGCGATCGCCGACCGGATGCGATGGGCGGCGTGGGTCGGCTTCATCACCTTGTGGTCGATCCTCGTCTACCTCCCGGTGGCGCACTGGGTATTCGCCGGCGGGTGGCTCGCGGAGCGCGGCGCGCTCGACTTCGCCGGCGGGACCGTCGTGCACGTCAACGCGGGCGCGGGCGGGCTGGCGCTGGTGTTCCTCTTGGGCAAGCGGCGCGGGTGGCCGAAGGAACCGATGCCCCCGCACTCGCTGGCGTGGACGCTCATGGGTACCGGCATCCTGTGGTTCGGGTGGTTCGGTTTCAACGCCGGCTCCGCGCTCGCCGCGAACGGCGTGGCCGCGCAAGCGTTCATGAACACGTTCGTCGCGCCGGCGGCGGCAATGCTCGGGTGGCTCATCGTCGAACGCCTCAAGGACGGTCACGCCACCACTCTCGGCGCGGCGTCGGGTGCGGTCGCAGGACTCGTCGCCATCACTCCGTGCGCGGGCTTCGTCGGCAGCCTCGCGGCCGTCGTAATAGGGGCCGTCACCGGCGCCGTGTGTTATCTCGCGATCGGTCTCAAGTTCCGCTTCGGCTACGACGACGCGCTCGACGTGGTCGCAGTGCACCTCGTGGGCGGCATCCTCGGCTCGATCTTGCTCGGGCTGTTCGCCGACGCCAGCGTCAACGCCGCCGGCAAGGACGGCGTGTTCTTCGGCGGCGGGTGGGGACTCTTCGGCGAGCAGGTGCTCGCGGTCGCCGTTGTCTTCGCATTTTCTTTCATCGTGTCGGGCGTCATCGGCCTCGCACTGAAAGCGGTCCTGCCGAAGGGCATCCGCGTCACCGAGGAAGAGGAACACACCGGCCTCGACCTGACACAACACGCCGAGTCCGCGTACGCCTTCGACCGGGCCTGAGAGGAGACATCGTGAAACTCATCGTTGCCATCGTGAAGCCGTTCAAGGTCGACGAGGTCAAAACGGCGCTGCTGGAGCTTGGGCTCCAGGGCATGACCGTCTCCGAGGCGCAAGGTTTCGGACGCCAGCGCGGTCACAGCGAGGTGTACCGCGGGAAGGAGTACACCATCGACTTCGTGCCGAAGTCGCGTATCGAAGTCCTCGTCGACGACCCCGACGTTCCGCGCGTCGTCGACACGCTGATGGAACACGCGCGCACCGGCCAGATCGGCGACGGCAAGGTGTGGGTTCTCCCGCTCGACGCCGTCTACCGCGTGCGCACAGGCGAAGCCGGCTCAGACGCCTTGTAGCGCGCCCGGGAGCGGGCGGGCGGAGACCACTGACAGCACTTGCACGGCGCGCGTGAGCGCGACGTACAACGCGCGCACGCCGTCCTCGTCGACGACGGCGGCCGGTTCGACCACGACAACGGCGTCGAACTCGAGACCTTTGACGGCGACGGGCGCCAACAGCGTCACGTGATCGTCGAGCGCCGCGGCGCGGCGTCCGTCGGTGAACGACACGCCCATGCCCGCCAGCGCGCCAGCGACGTCGTCGAGCAGCGACACCGGCGCCACGACGCCGATCGTGTTCCACTCGCTCGTGAGTTCCTGGGTCGCCAACGCGGTGGCGATCGGGAGGTCATCCTCGGCGACTTCGGTCAGTCGTGGTTGCTCGCCCCGCAGTCGCACCGAAGCCGTCGGCGTGACGCCGGGCGCCGCCAGCGGCAGGAGGCGGTTGGCGAAGTCGATGATCGGTGCGGGCACGCGGTAGCCGACGGTCAGTTCGTCGAGGCGCGGCTGAGGTGGTCCCATCACTGCCAGCGCGTCGGCCCAACTCGTCTGCGCGCCGGGCGCGGTCGCCTGCGCGAGGTCGCCGAGGATCGTCATCGAGCCGCCGCGGGCGCGCCGCGCCACCATCCGCAGTTCCATCGCCGTGAGGTCTTGCGCTTCGTCGACCACGACGTGCTCGTACAGCCGCCGGTCGCCCGACGTGAGCGACTCAGCCTCGTCGAGGACGGCGAGGTCGGCGCGCGTCCACTGCTCCTCGCTCACACGCGCCGCCGGTTTGCGCGCCAGCGCGTCGCGCTCGTCGTCGGACAACACGCCGTCGGTGGCGTGCAGCAGCACACGCCGGTTGCCGTACAAGCGACGCACGACGTCGGACGCGCTCACCGTCGGCCAGATCTTGTCGAGCGCCGACTTGAGGCCCTGGCTGGCGCGGACGTCGTCGGTGAACGGCCCCCAGTCGGCCAGCTTGGTGGTCGCCTTCGCGGAGTGCACCTGCCACGCCAGGTCTACGAACTGGTTGCGCAGTACCTCGCGGCTGCGGTTTGACGGGCGCGCGCTGGCCAGCGAGGTCTCCACGAGCGCGGCGACGTCGTCGGCTGGCAGCGTGACCGCGCCGAACCCGCTCGGAAACACGACGTCCTCTTTCGGCACGTTCACGCGGTGGAACACGGCGCGCCGCACGACGCTCACCATCCGCGCGTCGCCCTTGATGCGCGCCACGCGCGGCGACTCTTCGGCGCGGACGCGGTACCGCGCCGCCACGAGCCCCGGGAGCGTGAGTTGCACCGCCGCGGTTTCTCCGAGCGACGGCAGCACCTGGGAGATGTAGCGCAGGAACAGCGGGTTGGGTCCGAGGATGAGCAGGCGCTCGCCCCGCAACAACTCGCGGTGTTCGTACAGCAGGAAAGCGGCGCGGTGAAGACCCACCGCGGTCTTGCCGGTGCCGGGGCCGCCTTGCACGACCACGCACTGCTCGATCGGCGCGCGGATGATCACGTCCTGTTCCGCAGCGATGGTGGCGACGATGTCGCGCATCTCACCGGTCCGCGACTTCTCGATCTCGGCCAGCAGCGGGTCCGGCACGTACGCGCCGGCGCCGGCATCGGTCGCGTTGGCCGCCGTGAAGTCTTCGTCGAAGATGTCGAGGAGCGCGCGGTCCTCGAGGATGAAGCGGCGGCGCAAGCGCAACCCCAGCGGGTCGGCGACGGTGGCGCGGTAAAAGCCGGTCGCCACCGGCGCGCGCCAATCCGTCACGACGGGTTCGCCGTCTTCGTCCTCGACGTGGCGCCGCCCGATGTAGTGGCGCGCGTCGTCGCGCCCGTCGAGACGCCCGAAGCACAACGCCGTCGGCAAATCGGCCAGCGAGTCGATGCGGCGTTGCTTGTCGGCGTCCCATGCGGCGGCGATGTCGGGATCGACGCCGCCCTCGGTCACGTTGCCGCCCTGATAGCCGAGCGACTTGAGATATACCGCCCGCTCGCGCATGCGCACGAGATTCATTTCCGCAAAATCGAGGAATTCCTGCTCGGCGGCAAGCTCAGGATGGCGAGCGATCGGATCAGTGTTTGCGGGCCCCATCGCCCGGAACATACCTCGCCAACGGCAGGATTTCAAGAAAAAGAGGCGCGCTAAATAAGCCTCAATTTTTCTAGTTACGTTTATCCTGCGGGCGCCTCAATTGGCGCTTTTCAAGACTGTAACGGTGTCGGATTACGCGCGCAAGTGATAAGCCACCGCGCATCGATCCCGTCATGCGAGGCCACATTCGCCAGGGCCTGCTCGTATCCGTTGCGTCCATCGTGTGGACGACGATCGCCAGCACCGTCGAGATCGTTCTCGGCGTGCAGCATCACGTCCTCACCCTCGTCGTGTTCGGGCTCGCCGGCACGCTCGACGCCGTCGGTTCCGCCGCGCTGGTCGTGCACTTCCGTCACGCCATGCGCCATGACGCGCTCGCCGAGCATCACGAACGGCGCGCCACGGTCATCGTCAGCGTCGGGCTCATGACGCTCGGCGGCGTGACCGTCGTCGAGAGTGCGCGGCGTGTGGCGTCGGGCCACGTCGGCACGTCGACGGGGCTCGGCGTGGCGATAGCGGGCGCCGCCATCGTCGTGCTCGGCGTGCTGTCGTGGATCAAGCGACGCGTCGCTCGTGCCGTTGACAGCGCGGCGCTGCTCGGTGACGGCTACCTCTCGGCGTCAGGCGCGTTGCTGGGCGCCGTCGCCGTCGTCGGCGCCACAGTCGGGACGCGTGCAGGACTGTGGTGGGTCGACCCCGTCGCCGCGCTGGCGATCGCGCTGGGCGCCGCCGGCGTCGGCGTCGTGTTCATGCGGCGCGGTCTCGCCGACTAGCCGGACAGGTTGTGCAGGATGGCGCGCTCGATCTCCTGGAGCATGTCGGCGTCGTCGATCCTGTTGCCACCGCGGTCGCACACGTAGAACGCGTCGACCACTCTCACACCGAGCGTCTGCACCTTCGCCGACCGTACGTCGAGGTCGAGTTCGGCGAGGGCACGGGCGATGGCGTACAGCACGCCGATGCGGTCGCCGGTCTCGACGTCGATCACGGTCGCGTGCGGTGACGCGTTGTTGTCGATGGTCACGGAGCTGCCGCGCGCCAGCGGGCTGTACACCTGGCGGCCGTACGTGCGGGCGCGCTCGGCGACGCGGGCGTGCACCGCGAGCCGTCCGTCGAGGGCGCGTTCGATGTCGGCGACGATGCGCGGCCACGGCGTTTCGTCGCGGTACGGATCGTTGACGCGGAATTCTTCGAGGGCGCGCCCCTCGTCAGTGGAATGCACGCCGGCCGTGAGCACGTCGAGGCCGTGCATCGCCAGCACGCCGGTGACGCGGCTGAACAACCCGGGGCGGTCCTGCGTCATCACGGTAAGCACGTCGCCGTTGCCGATGATGCGCTGACCCGGCTCGGCGAGCTCGGCGAGTTGTTCGGGCGACGGGAACGTGCGCGCCGGGACGATCAGCATGTCGCCACCGGCGAGCACAGTCTCGGTGCGCTCGACGAGCTGCGCCAGCAGTTGCGCCTTCCACGGGCTCCATGCGGCGGGCCCCGTCGCGATCGAGTCGGCCTCCGTGAGCGCCGCCAGCAGTTCGAGCCGGTCGATCGAGCCGACGATCTGGGCGACGCGCTCAATGGTCGCGGGGTCGTCGAGGTCGCGCCGCGTCGCTTCGTCGGGCAACAAGAGGTGCTGCTCGACGAGAAACACGAGGGTGTCGGTGTCGGGGGCGTCGAAGCCCATGCGCGGCGCCAGCGAGCGCACGAGTTCCATCCCGACTTTGGTGTGGTCGCCTTCGAGCCCCTTGCCGAGGTCGTGCATGAGCGCGCCCATCACCAACAGGTCGGGGCGCTGCACGCGGCTGACGATCGCCGCGGCGTTCGCCGTCGCCTCGAGGAGGTGACGGTCGACGGTGAAGCGGTGATAGGCGTTGTGCTGCGGTTTGGCGCGCACGGGCAGCCACTCCGGGAACAACCGCGTCCAGACACCGCGCTGGTCGAGCGCTTCGACGACGCGGATCGCGGGCCGTCCCGTGAGGAACAGCTCGACGAGCAGCTCGCGTGCCTCCGCGGGCCACTCCCCTTCCAGCGTCGGCGTTGTCGCCAGCAACTCGAGCGACTCGCGCTCGATGGCGACGTCTTCGCGCGCCGCGGCGAGCGCGGTCTTCAACGCCGTG
Source organism: Actinomycetota bacterium (assembly GCA_041166405.1). Classification (GTDB taxonomy): domain Bacteria; phylum Actinomycetota; class Acidimicrobiia; order Acidimicrobiales; family JACCXE01; genus JACCXE01. The sequence continues at coordinate 21,296 of JBEEFV010000013.1, forward strand.
AGCGGATCACGCTCCGCCGTGTCGCGTTCGACGTGGAGCTCCTCGTCGCGCAACACGATGCCGGGAAAAAGTTCGCGCGACCGACGTGCGCCGAGACGGCCGAGCGTCGTGCGGGCGCTGTAACGGATGCGGCGCCACGTGTCGTCGCTCGTCCACGCGATGGTGCGCGCCGCCTCGGCGATCCCCTTCATCAGTACGTCGGCGTTGCCGCGACCGAGCTGCTCGGCGACGCCGCGCTGGTCCTGCAACGTCAACAGGTTGGCGTTGCGACCGGTGAGCCGTTGCAACTCGACGCGCGCCGCCAGCAACACCTCGTACGCCGCCACCAACGCGTCGTCGTCGTGATGGGCGATGACGGGCTGCGCGGCTTCGGCCCAGCGCAACGCGTGCACGTCGCGCAAGCCGCCGCGTCCGTCCTTGAGATCGGGTTCGAGACGGAACGCGACCTCGCCGGCCGTCGCGTGGCGTTCCTCGACGCGATCGCCGAGCGCCTGCAACCACCGTTTCGCCTTCTTGCTCCACTGCGCGTGTGCGCCGGCGCCGAGTTCGGCAGCGAGGGCGGCGTCGCCGGCGACAGCCCGCGTGCTCAACAGCGCCGTGGCGGTGTCGAGGTCGTCGTTGGCCAACCCCAGCGCCTGGCGTGGTGTTTGAACGCTGTGGCCCAGGTGCAGCTTGGCGTCCCAGATCGGATACCAGATGCGGTTGGCGATGTCGTCGATGTCGGAGCGCCCGGTGTGGACGAGCATCACGTCGATGTCGCTGCCGGGGGCGAGTTCGGCTCGCCCGTAACCACCGACGGCGACGAGCGCGACGCCCTTCTCGTCGTCGGTCGCCGCCTTGAGCAACCGCTCCAACCACCCGTCGACCAACTCGCTGTAGGCCGCGCACCACGCCGCGCCGGTGCGCGACGTGTCGGCCAACAGCGGCGCCCGATCGAGTTCCACCGACCCAGCGTATGGAGCTATCCGCGGAAAAAAGGCCACGGACGCGTCAGTTCACATTGCCGAAACGGAAAGCAAACGAAAGCGAAATGCGACCTCCGTACGTTGCCCGTGCATGATCCGAACACGCATATCGCGACTCAAAGAGAAGGACACGCGCAAGCTGATCCTGATCTACGCCACAGGAAAGATGCTCGGCGTCGCCGCCATGTTCGCGGCGATCAAGGGCATCGCCTGGTTCCTACCCACCGCGGCCGGCGCTGCCGACCTCAAGACACTGCACGAAACGACCGCGCAGATTCACACCTCCATCAGCGCGATCAACACCGCGTGGGTGCTGGTGACCGCGTTCCTCGTGTTCTTCATGCAAGCGGGCTTCATGGGACTCGAAATCGGCTTCGCCCGGTCGAAGGAAACCGTGAACATCCTCATGGAGTGCGTGTTCGACACGTGCCTGTGCGGGATCCTCTACTGGGCGTTCGGCTTCGCGTTCCAGTTCGGCGCCGGCAACGCGTTCATCGGCCACAACTACTTCTTCCTGCACGGCGCGCCGAACGTCTACAACTACGGCGGTGTGGGCGGCGGTGTGTCGTACAACACCGGCGTCGCGTTCCTCGCGTTCTTCCTCTTCCAGTTCGCCTTCGCGGACACGGCGTCGACGATCACGTCAGGGGCCATGCTCGGACGCACGAGCTTCAAGGGCGACATCCTGTATTCGGCGTGCGTCTCGGGCTTCTTCTATCCGATCTTCGGCCACTGGGCATGGGGTCCGGGTGGGTGGTTGCAGAACCTGCACACCAGCGCCTTCTCCTTCATCCACAAGGGCATCTTCTTCCGTGACTTCGCCGGCTCAACGGTGGTGCACACCGTCGGCGGGGTGATCGCCCTTACCGGCGCCATGGTGCTCGGGCCCCGTCTCGGGCGGAAGTTCAAGCGCGACGGAGGTGGCCCCACGCCACCGAGCGACCTCGTGTGGGGCGCCATCGGCGGCGTGATCCTGTGGTTCGGCTGGTACGGGTTCAACCCCGGCTCGACGTTGGCGGCGACCGACTTCACCGGCATCGCGCGGGTCGCGGCCAACACCACGCTCGCCGCAGCTGCCGGCGGCATGGTCGCTGTGTTCTTCGTCTATCCACGGTCGAAGAAGTGGGACCTCGGCATGTCGGTCAACGGGTTCCTCGGCGGCCTCGTCGCCATCACCGCCCCGTGCTACTTCGTGAGTCCGGGCTACGCGGTGCTGATCGGTGCGATCGCCGGCATCGTCGTGCCGCTTGCCGTCGACGCCATGGAGCATTTGCGGATCGACGACCCGATCGGTGCCGTCGCCGTGCACATGTGCTGCGGCGTCTGGGGCACGCTGAGCATCGGGTTGTTTGCCGACGAGCAGTATCTCAGCGGGGTGAAGGGCCTCTTCAACGGCGGCGGCACGCAGCAGCTGATGGCGCAGGCCATCGGTAGCGCCGCGTGTCTCGTGATCATCGGCGGGCTCTCCTACATCGTGTTCCGGATCATCGCGACGCTGCCCGGTTCGTGGAACCTGCGACTCGAAGAAGACCTCGAGCTCGAAGGCATCGACATCACCGAGCACGGCACGCCGGCGTACCACGTCGAGTTCGGCCAAGGTATGACGTACACGACGCCGACCGGACTGCCACCTCGCGCACCGACCTCCGTGCCGGCGCCGCAGAAAGTCGAGGTGTAAGCGATGCCCTATCTCGTGACCGCCATCATCAAGCCGTTCAAGCTCGAAGAGGTCAAAGAGAACCTGCGGGCCGCCGGCATGCTCGGTCTCACCGTGAGCGAAGTGAGCGGCTACGGCCGCCAAGGCGGCAAGACCGAACAGTTCCGCGGCACCGAATACAAGATGGAGTTCGTGCCCAAGGTCAAGATCGAAGTCTTGGTGTCGAGCACTGAAGTCGACAAAGTCGTCGACCTCATCGCATCGTCGGCGCACACGGGCAAGGTCGGCGACGGCAAGATCTGGGCCGTCGACCTGAGCCGTCTCATGCGCATCCGCACCAACGAACAAGGTGACGACGCGATCTAAAGCCCGAACCCTCGCCGAACTGGGCGCGTTAGATCGTGGTTTCCACGACCTGGCGCGCCCAGTTCGTTTATCGTGGCGGCGGCGAGCAGGTCGCCTCCGGTCCGCGGACAGGGCAGAGCCCACCTGAGATGTGCAGTGCAGACAGAGTCCAACGCCTCCTTTCTGCTCGGTGATGCGGACCACCGGCGCCGAAAGGAGTCGCGTTGTCGACCGTCCAAACCATTCCGCTCCCCGAGCGAGCCAATCTCGAGCAGCTCAAGAAGCGCGCCAAGGAGATTGCCGCTGAGTTGAAGGTGCCGCTGAGCGAGGCGCAGTTCCACATGGCGCAGGGCTACGGCTTCGCGTCGTGGCCCAAGCTGAAGCACCACGTCGAGCTCGTGATGGAACTCACCCGCGTGCCCGAAGGCGACAGCTTCCTCGCGCTGGCGTGCTATCCCGACGGCGTACGCGAACGCACCGAGCGCGCGGCCGCCATGCTTGCCGACGACCCGTCGTTGCGCGCGCGCGACATCTGGCACGCCGCCGCGTGCGCCAACGCCGACGGCATCGCTGGCGAAGAGAACGCCCTCGGCGGCCCGTTCGCGTGGGCGCCTTTGCTGTACCTCTGCTACTCGCGCATCGCGGCGTCGGAGTCAGACGTGCTGGCGACGGCGACGAAGTTGCTCGACGCCGGCGCCGATCCCAACGCCGGCTACCTGTGGCACGGATTGGTCCCGCCGTTCACCGCGTTGACCGGCGTGCTCGGCGAGGGCGAGTCCGACGACCCGGCGCACGAGTGGTGGGAACCGCTGGCGCGGCTACTGCTCGAACGCGGTGCGAACGCCAACGACGCGCAAGGCCTGTACAACCGCCAGTTCCGCCGTGGCACCGCGCACTTCGAGTTGCTGTTCGAGTTCGGCCTTGGGGAGGGCGACGGCGGCCCCTGGAAGCGGCGCCTGGGCGACCAGATGGAGTCGCCGTCCGAGATGGTGCAGCACCAACTGCGCTGGGCGATCCATCACAACCACCTCGACCGCGTGCAGCTGTTCGTCGACCGAGGTGTCGACCTCACCACGCCCTTCGACGGCACGCCGGCGTGGGCGCATCAGGCCGCGGGCAAAACGCCGCTCGAATGGGCGACGTTGTGCGGGCACACCGAGATCGTTGAGTTGCTGGCGGCGAGTGGCGCGGTCGGGAGCGAACTCGCGCCCGTCGACAGGTTCGTCGCCGACGTGATGGCGGGGCGCACGCCGAGCGGCGACGCGACGGCGGCGCGCGCGGCGCGCCCGTCGCTCGTGGTGCAAGCCGCGGCGACCAGCCGCTCGGACGCCGTCCGCGTCGCCGTCGAGCAGGGCTTCGACGTCAACGCGCTCGGCCGCGCCGACGCACCCGTCGAGCAACCCTGGCAAACGGCGCTGCACACCGCGGTCGAGCGCAATGACGCTGCGATGGTGCGTTTGCTGCTGGAGCTCGGAGCCGATCGGTCGATCGAAGACGCGCGGTTCCATGCGACGCCGCTGGGGTGGGCGGAGCACTTCGGTCACGAGGACATCGCCGCATTGTTACGTTCGGACTGATGGAACTCGCCGATGCTCTCGAACACGCCCGCGCGCACAACCAGGGCGTGTTGATCACCCATCGCAAGGACGGGCGGGCGCAACCGTCCAACATCGTGCACGTGGTCGGCGACGACGGGCTCATCCGCATTTCGGTGACGGAAACGCGGGCCAAGACGAAGAACCTGCGGCGCGACCCGCGCTGTGAGCTGTACGTCGTGGGAGACAACTTCTGGAAGTACCTCGTGCTCGACGCGGAGTGCGAACTGTCACCGGTCGCGACCGATCCGAACGACGCCACCGCCGAGGAATTGGTCGCCTACTACCGGGCGGTGCGCGGCGAGCACGAAAACTGGGACGAGTACCGCCAGAACATGGTCGACGACCAGCGGCTCGTGGCGCGGCTGCGCCCGTCACGCGCCTACGGGATGTGGACCGCGTAATTACCCGGCCAATCCGCGCACTAAACGCGTCAATTGTTCGCAAGAATGGGCGATCCGCTGCGTTCTCGTGCTGCAACGTTCAATAGCTGAGGGAGCTTTCATGCGTTCTGTTCTGACCACCGCGCGCCGCGTTCTGCCGGCGCTTGCCCTGGTAGGAGCCTTCATCGGCGCCGTCCCCGCCGCCGGGAGCGCACCTCTGCCCGTCGCCTCCGGCGGCCGCCTGCTGCCCGTCGACCCGCACGCCGTGCTGCCGACGCGCCACGCCGACGTGCAGAGCCTCAACTGGTCCGGCTACGCCGCCATCGCGCCGGCGGGTCAGAAGATCACCGACGTCACGCAAAACTGGACGGTGCCGACGGTCAAGAACGCGCCCGCCGGGTTCTCGTCGACGTGGGCCGGCATCGGTGGTTACAACACGCAGGACCTGATCCAAGCCGGCACCGAGTCCGACACCGCGCAGACGCCATACGCCTGGTACGAGATCCTCCCCGCGAGCGAAACGCCGATCACGTCGGGTTGCGTCGGCGACAACGCCTGCACCGTCCGCCCCGGCGACAAGATGACCGTCACCATTCACAGCACCGGCGGCACCGGCTGGAACATCTCGATGAAGAACATCGGCCGCTGGACGTGGTCGCTGAACCTGAACTACCCGTCGACGTTCTCGTCGGCCGAGTGGATCCTCGAAGCACCGACGGTGGGCGCGCAGACCGTGCTCGCCAACGTCGGCACGCAGCTGTTCACCGGCGTCAACAACTACGTCGTCAACGGCGTGACCAAGAACATCAAGCAGGGCAACTCGGTGCGCATCCTGCTCAGCCCCGGTCTGCTGAACGAAGCAACGCCGTCGGCGCTCAACTCGACGGGCGACCGCTTCAACGACTGCGCCTACAAGCAGTCCTGCGCCGCCCCGGCGTAAACCACTTCTCTTCCTTCGAACTGGTCCTCCCCAGCACCGCCAGACGGTGATGGGGAGGACCAGTTCGCGTTTTTCGACACACTGTGGCCATGGCCACTCTCGACTGGTACGGCTGTGCGACCTTCCGCCTGAAGGCTGCCGGCCTCACGATCTTCCTCGACGCGTACATCGACCGTGCGCCGGGCGCACCGGGCTCGGGCCTCTCGGCGGCCGATGTCACCGAGTGCGACTGGATCGTGATCGGTCACTCGCACTTCGATCATCTGTCTGGTGCCGAGGTGATCATGGCGAACACCAACGCCACCCTCATCGGGAGTTACGAGACGGTGCGCGTACTCGAGGCCGCGGGCGTGCCCGTGGATCGGATGCTGTGCGTTTCCGGCGGAGAGACGGTCGATCTTGGCAACGGCGCTCGCGTCAGCGTCCACCCGAGCGTGCACAGCTGCGTGTGGGCGTCGGGCAAGACCCAGCCCGACGAAGTGTGCCTCGGCGACGTCGGCTTGTCATTGCAAGAACAGAAGGAGCGCATGGCGCAGTTCGGTCGCGGCATGCAGAACGCCATGGACGCCGGCGCCATCGAGCACCTACTGGGCTCGATGACCGCGCACAGCAACCGCGGCGACGGCGGCGCGCTGCTGTACCTCTTCGAGCTGCCGGAGGGAACGCTGCTGTATCAGGACACGAGCGGACACTGGACCGGCATCGTCGACGGCCTGCACGCCGATGTCGCCATCGTGGCGGCCGCCGGGCGCGCCAACGTCGACGGCGAGCCGATCCAAGGCGCGCTGGCGGAGTTCGTCGCCGACCACGTCGCCCGCGTACAGCCGCGGCGAGTCGTGCTCAGCCATCACGACAACTGGCTGCCCGGCTTCTCCGTCGACACCGACGTCGCCCCGATCCACGCGGCGATCAAGGCGCGCTGCCCCGAGGTAGAAGTGCTCGACCTCGAGTACGTCGACGCGACGACGATCCTGTAGCGCTCAGTCGTCGTTCGTCAGCGTGATCGTCGCCGCGGAGCGACCGAGCACCGCGCCGCCCGCCGGCGACGACAGGCGCACCCTGAATGCTTCGTCAGGCTCGACGACGTGGTCGCCCTTGATCGAGATCGGGACGTAGACGACGGTCGAACCGGCCGGGATCGTGACCGTCCGGTTCACCGCGACGTAATCGAACCCGGCGGTCGCCGACATGTTCGCCGTCTTGACTACGAACGTCACATCGCTGGACGAAGGCGCGCTGAGCTTCACGCGCAGTTGAATTGCGTGGGTCAGGTTGCCTTCGGGAACCGATTTGTCGAAGACGCTCAGCTTCGGTGATCCCGACGAAGTCGGCGTCGACAAGTCGCAAAGATCGCCGAGGTCGTCATGGTTCGCATCGGCCTGATTCGCGTTCGGCGTCAGCGGGCAGTTGTCCAGGGCATCTGAAACACCGTCCTGGTCGGTGTCGGCCGACGGGATTCGAACCGTCGAGAACGGAACGTCGTCGCCGGCGACGGCATCAAACGAACCCAGAGTGGTGTTAGTCATCCCGCATCCGGATTGCATCAAGTAGTGACCGGTGGCGAGCCCGTAGAACGAGAGATCCGCCGCGGGCGGGAGGTCCTGCCGGATGTACCCCACAAAGTCGCCCGCGTCGCGCACCACCTTGAAACACGGAGGCAGCGGCGCGCGCTTCCCAGTCGCATTGTCGACGATCGAGCCGTGCGCGGCTCCGCCTCGGCCAAGGCGTGCGCTCACAGTCGCGTTCGAAGTTACGCCGATGCTGACGAGTTGAGCGGACGCGCGATCGTTTGCGTTGTCGAACCATTCCGGAGCCAGGTCGTTGCCGTTGCCGCAAAAACTCACTCGGTACATGCCGGTCGGAAGCCCCTGGATTGTGTAGTTCCCGTTGGACTCGTTCACGCCAATGTTGCGAAAAACGAGGCCGTCGGTGCGCTCCGCACGTACGCACGAGGGCGAGACCCCGTTGCCCGTCTCGTCGCTCATCTCGGCGCCGCTTATCTTCCCGCCGACGGGCAAGCGGAGATTCGCGGTGAATGTTCCCCCACTGGCGAGCGCGACGACGGTTGCACCCGAGCGAGTCTCGTTCCCGTCGTACCACTGCGCGATGTGGGGCCCGGGCACGGTGTTGCACTCACCGCCCTGGATCACCACAGGGACGGGCGGCACGGCGACGTGGTAGTAGCCCGTGGTCGAAACGCTCGCATTCGCAAGTGGCGCATCGGTCGCGCTGTCGAGGATGTGCACGCATGACGCGAAGATCGTGCCGTTCGTCCCGGCCTCCCGCAGCGTCCCGACGATCGTCGCGTTTCGCGCCAACCCGGCATCGATGCCGTTCGTCGTTATCCCCGCGGACAGATTCACCACCGTCTCGCTCGCCGCGGCGAAGGCGCCGTCGTAGTACTCGGCGGCGTAGCCATCATTCGCGCAGCCACTGAACTTCACGGAATACGAACCCGGCGGCAGTTGCACGGCGTAGTAGCCCGTAACGGAGGTCGAGGTAGAAGAAAAAATTGGATCAGACGTCGTCGAATCGACGTTCACGCAGGCACCTCGTAGCGGCGCACCCGTGGCGCGGTCGGTGACGACACCTGTGAGCGCGGATGTGTCCAGCAGAATGTCAGGCCCCGCTGTGCTTCTGCCCTCCACGGCGTAGGCGACGGTGCTCCACGGACGGGCGCGGCCTTGACGAAAGTCGCAGGTGGCCGTTTGGTACTCGCCGCTCGGCAGGCCATCGAATCGATATACGCCGTCCGGACCGGCAACCGCGGAATACCGCTGACCAACCGCGGACAGCACGGATACGCACGCGTTCGCGAACGACTGCCCGGACTGTGCGTGCCGCACGACGCCAGTCAGCGAACCACCGGCATTTGCCGTGAGAATCAGGGTGCCCGTCTGCCCGAGGAATCCGCCGGCTTCAATGAAATACGTCCGCCCGGCCTCCGTGTCGAACGTCAGCACTGAGCGTTGACGAGCCCCGTCGTCAACGCAGTTCGCCGGGCCGCTCGCCGAATCCCAGTGCATGGCGAGCACGGTGTCGAAGGAGCTGCCGCGCGTCTGAACAACGAGGTGGCCCGCCGCTGGCGCGGTGTATTTGAACCACACCGAGTTCTCCAAACCGCATCCTGAGGGGGCAACGCCGGAATCGTCCGTTGCCCCCACGGTGCTTTCCGTCGCGCTGAACGGCAACGAAGCGATCGTGGTTGGCGAACTCGAGCTGTCGTTCGCCGGCGCGGTTGCGTTGGCCGGTGAAGCGACGCTGAACAGCGCGCCAGCTAGTACGACGAGCGCGAGCCAGCGCGCAATTCTCATTTCAGATACTCCAGAGTGCTTGCCCCGAGCTTCCTTTCGGAAGCGATCGCGCAGAGTACAGGGTCCGCTGGACAATGCTGAACATATGTCGCCCGGTCTCCGATGGCTTCGCGCCGCGCAGTGGAGCGTCATGGCAACCATCTCGGCGACTGTCCTGGCCTTTCATCCGCGGGCGGCGGACGCGTTCGGACTCACCAAGACGCTGGTACTGGCAATGGGCGCGACGGTCGCCGTCGCCTGTGTTGTCCTGTGGAAGGTCGAGTCGGGTCAGCCGTTCCCGCGGACGCCGGCGCTCGCGTGGCTTGCGGGTCTCGTGGCCGCGGTCGGCCTCGCCACCGCGACGTCCACGGTGCGCACCCTTTCGCTCGTCGGGTCGTACACGCGCTACGACGGGTTGGCCACGTTTGTCTTCCTCGGCTTGCTGAGCGCGGCGACTGCCGTGGCGTTCGCGTTCGACCCGCAGGCACGACGACGGGTGTTGTTCGTCATCGTCGCCGCCGCGGTCGTCGTCGCCGTCTACGCCATCTTGCAGCGCCTCGGCATCGACGCCTTCGACTTCCGCGACGTCACCGGCCTCAAGCCCGACTTTCCCGGAAGCACAGTCGGCAACTCGCTGTTCGCGGGGAGCGTCTGCGGCATGGCGCTGCCGGTCGCGGCCGTCGCCGCGACGCACAACCGTGGATGGGCGCGGCTACTGGACGGTGCGGCTGTCGTCGTGCTGGGCGCGGGGCTGTGGGCGACGTCGAGTCGCAGCGGCATGTTGGGCGCGCTCGCCGGACTCGCCGTGGTCGTTCTGCTCACACCGAACCGGTGGCAGCGGCTCCTGCGACGCGCTGCGGCCGCGGCCGTCGTCATCGTCGCCGTATTCGGCGTCATCGTCGTCTGGCACCCTGGGTTTGACCGCGCGCCCGGGGCGCTGGCGCAGCGCCAAGTCCTGCGTACCGAGAGCCTGACGATCCGAGGCGGCGAATGGTCGGCCGCGGTGCGCGTGTGGCAGCACCGCCCGCTGGTCGGCACGGGTCCCGACACGTTCGCCAACTCGTCGCCCCGCTATCGGTCACCGGATGACGCGCGCCGATTCGGGCTGCGCATCGCCGACAAGCCGCACAACCTCTTCCTCGAGTACCTCGCGGCGACCGGCGTCATCGGCTTGCTGGCGTTCGTCGGCTTCATCGTCGCGGTCGGACGAACCGCACGACGGTCATTGCCCGACGCCGATTCCATCGCGCTGTTGGCGGTGGTGACTTCTTACCTCGTGGCGGCGACGTTCAGCTTCGACACGCCGGCCACGACTCCTGTCGCCTTCGTCGCCGCCGCGCTGCTGATGGCCGCGGCGGCAACGCCGGGCAACCCTGCACCCGCACCGCTGCGGCTGCGCAGCACGAATCGGGTTTTGGCCCGCGTCGACAACAGCCCGTGGTTCACCCGCGTCGGCGCGGCGGTCGTCGTCGCCGTAGTCGTCACGTTCGCCGTTGCGCCACTCCGCGCCGACCTGGCTGCGGCGCAAGCGCAGCGCGCCGAGGGATCGACCGCCGCGTCGCTGGCGAAGGCCACTCGTCGCTTCGACGTCGCCATCGCCCGCAATCCGTGGGCGAGCACGTATCGCGCCGAAGCTGGCGACCTCGCCATGCGCTGGGCCGACACGGTGCAGTCGCAGGGTCGCCGCAGCGCGCTGCGCGTCGCGGTGGCGCGCTATCAGCAGGCGGTCGACGCCGAGCCGGGCAACGTCGTCTTCGCCCTCGGATTGGCGCAAGCACAAACGAACTACGCACTCGCCACCGCCAACGAAGAGGACTTCCTCGCGGCGGCGCACACATGGCGCGTCACGATCGCCCGCGACCGCGACGACTGGCAGTTACGCAACGCGCATGCGCTCGCGCTCAATACGTGGGCGAACGCGCTCAACAGCCCCACGTACCGACGGCAGGCCGCGACCGAACTGCGCGCCGTGGTCGCGGTGAAGCCTGACTACATGTCGGCGTGGATCAACCTCGCACGACTATCCATCGCGCTCGGCGACCGCGACACCGCGCGCGATGCGGCGCGTCACGCCTTGGCGCTGCATCCCGACGGCGGCGTCGTCGACGAACTGCGGGCGATCGCCGACTGAGCGCTACGCGTGCTGCGTCGCGGCGTCGCAGGCGTTGCCAAGATCGTCGTTGTTGGAGTCGGCCTGCGACGGGTTTGGCGTCAACGGACAGTTGTCCGCACGATCGGCGATGCCGTCACCGTCGGCGTCCCGCGGCGTGACCTTGAGCGTACCGAGGTTGAGCGTCGAGCCCGGCGCGCCCCGGAACGTCGCCAGCGTCTGCGGATCCGGCTGGATGCCGGAGCCGCAGCCATACGCTTGCAGCGAGTACTGGGCGCCACCAATCTGGCCGAAGGACACGAAGCCCGTCGGTGAGGGGAACCCGTACTGCACGCCGTCCGGGTCCTGCGTGGGTGCGGTGATCGCGCACACCTCGGGGCGCTTGCCGGTCGACGGATCGACCAGCGTTGCACGCACGCGTCCTTCGCGAGCCAGGCTGGCGTTGACCGTGATGCGCCCGCCCCACGGCACGGTCACCGCGTCGGCGTCGGAACGCTCGGCCTTGTCGCGGTACCACTCCGGCGCCAGCGCGCTGCATCCGCCGAAGCGCACGTGATCCACGCCGGACGCGAGCCCACCGATCACGTAGAGCCCCGTCTCGCTGGCCTGGCCGAAGTGGTAGTTGCCGTCGCCGTCGAGAGCAAACACACACTCGCCAGCAGCGACGCCGCCGCCATCGCGGCGCAGGACGCCGGCGATCTCACTCGCCGGCGCGAGGTTGAAGCTGACGTTGCGAGTAATGCCGGGGTACAGCGCCACGGGCTGGGCGTCGGCTTTGGTCGAACCGTTGACGTACCACGCTGGCGCGAGCCCGCTCGACCCGTAGCCGCAATTATCGGCGCGCACGACGACACTCTGTGGCGCCAAGCCCGGGATGCGATACGACCCGGCGGGCACTTGGTCCGCGAAACCGAAACCGGCGAAGTCACCTGACTTCGCGCTGAACGCGGCGACGCACGCAGGGTTGACTCCGCGGCCGAACGTGTCGCGGACGGTGCCGACGATGGTCGACGCCCACCGCAGGCTGGCGTTGATGTTCGACGTCGTCGCGCCGTCGGTGACGGTGACATGCGTCGCGTCGGCGCGATCGAACACGCCGTTGAAGAACTCGGGTGCGTACCGATTGGGACCGCAGTCGTTGAACGCGACGTCGACCGCGCCTGGCGCGACCTCCATACGGTAGAAGCCCGTGACTGTCGACAGTGCGCCCGCCAAGAAGTTGCCGTTGTGGTCGAGCGCCTGGACACAGATCGAGCCGACGGCGCGATGGGTGAACCAGTCGGTGGTGTGGCCCTCGACGAAGCCGCTGAGAAGGGAGATGTCGGCGTGCCGGGTGACGCGCCCTTCGGCGACGTAGAAGGGCGCGGTGTTCCTGACGGTGCTGCCGTAACAGCCAGTCGGGAGGTACTCGGCCGCCGGTAGCCCATCGAGCGAGTAGAAGCCGGTCGCGGACGAGTACGCGTAGAAGGGCGCGTACGTGCTGGTGCCGGAGACGAACGAGACGCACGCGCCCGCGACCGGCGAACCGGTCGCGGCTCTGCGGACGACGCCCGACAGCGAACCGCCGCGGTCCACCGTCAGCCGGAGGTGGCCGGTGGCGCCCAGGAAACCGGCGACCTGAATCAAGTAGGTCTGGCCCGCCTCCGGATAGAACGTGAGGACCGATCGCTGGCGCGCCGCGTCGTCGTTGCACTGCAACGGATACTCGGGTCTGCCGGCTTCCGATTCGAAGATCGTGAGGACGGTGTCGTAGGAGGAGCCGCGTGTGTGGAGGACGACCGGACCGCCGGCGTTCGGCCGGAACTTGAACCACACCCCGGCGCCGCCGCCGTCGCAGAAGCTCGAGGGCGCGCGTGCGTCGTTGGTCGCGCCGGCCGTCTCTTGCTGGCCCACGAACGGCAGCGTGGTGATCGGCGTGGCGTGGCCGAAGGTGTCGTTGACCGGCGCGGCGGCGCGCGCCGGCGTACCGACGCTCCACAACATCCCCGCTAGAACGGTGACTACCAGCCACCGTGCGACCCGCACGGTCCCAGCTTACGCCTTTTCCGTCACGCCTTTCGGGGAGCGCTGCTTCATGAAGCCGCAACGTGATGGCCCCGGCCTCGCCAGCTAGCTCTCCTTGACGCCCTTCGGGGAGCGCTGCTTCATGAAGCCGAACATGTACCCGGCGACGCGGCGCATCTGGATCTCCTCGGCGCCTTCGGTGATGCGGTACCGGCGATGGTGACGGTAGATGTGCTCGAAGGGCATGTGGCGTGAGTAGCCGAGACCGCCGTAGGTCTGCATGGCGCGGTCGGCGGCTTCGCAACACAGGCGGTTCGAGAAGTAGTTGCACATCGACACTTGCTCGGACTGGCTGAAGGCGCCGTACTTGTCCATCTTCCACGCCGTCTCGCGAATCAGGGAGCGCAGCATCGTCGCTTGCGTGTTGAGTTCGACGAGCGGGAACTGCACGCCTTGGTTGTGTGCGAGCGGCTTGCCGAACGGTTTGCGCTCCTGCGCGTACTGCACCGCCATGTCGATGCAGAACTGCGCGGCGCCGAGCGACGACGCCGCCTGGCGGATGCGGTTCTCGTTGAAGAACAACTGCGTGACGCCGAGCCCGCGCCCTTCGCCACCGAAGATCGACGAGTGCGGCACGCGCACGTCCGTGAGACGGATGTGGCCGTGATCCGTCGGCATGTTGAACGTCCAGAGGTACTCGAGGACTTCGAAGCCCGGCGAGTTCGTCGGCACGAGGAACGCAGTGATGCCTTCGCCGTCGCCGTCGTTGCCGGACGTGCGCGCCATGATCATGTCGTACTGCGCGCGGTGGATCCCGGTGTTCCACGTCTTCTCGCCGTTGATGATCCACTCGTCGCCGTCGCGCACCGCGGTGGTTTCCATCCACGTCGCGTCGGACCCGTGGTTCGGCTCGGTAATACCGAACGCGAACCCGCCGGTGCCCTCGAGCAGTTTCGGGACCCACTCCGCCTTCTGCTCTTCCGTGCCGTGCTCGAGCATCAGCAGCAGACCGACGTTGTTGCCGACGATCGAGTTCTCGTTCTGCAGGTCGTTGTGCAGTCCGAGGCCCTTGTGCGCGAGGTGCTCACGGATGACGGCCATGCCGAGGTTGGTGCCGTCCTTGCCGCCGTACTCCTTCGGGAACGCGTAGCGGTAGTGACCGGCCTCGTCCGCGAGGTCGCGCATCTGGTGCAGCAACGCCTCCCACTCCTCGTTGGGCAGGCCGCCGCGCTCCCAGTCGGTGCGAGCGTCTTCTCGCCGGTGGTCGAAGAACCGGATGTTGTCGTCCTTGTTCTCGAGCGGTTTGATGACGGTCTCGATGAAGTCGTCGAGTTCGGCGAGGTAGTCGACGAGATCCTGCGGGAGGTCGAAGTCCATTAGCGAAGTACTAGTCGGTAGAGCGTGAAGACGACGCCGAACACGACCAGGAACACGCCGAAGATTCGGCGTTGCACGCCCGCGCCGAATCCGGACGAGTAATGACCCCCGATCACGCTCGTGGGGATGACCCCCGCCGCGAACAATGCCGCGACCGCCCAGTCGACGTGACCGAGCGCAGCGTGCGTGATCAATGTCGGCACCGACAACGCGGCGACTACCAACAGCGACGTGCCCACCGCCTGGCGCATGCGCAAGCCGAACACCAACAGGTACAGCGGCATTAGGAGAAAGCCGCCGCCGTTGGCGAGCAAGCCGGTCATGAACCCAACGCCCGCGGTCGCGGCGACCAGCAGCGGCCGGTTCTGGCGGCGCGCCGTGCCGACGTCGCGCGCTTCGTCGGTGATCGGCATCACCACGCGTACGCCGACGACGACGAGCATCACACCCGAGAGCACGAGCAGTCCGTCGCCGCCGACGGCGCGTGAGGCGTACGCGCCCACCACCGTCGCCGGCACCGCGCCGAGCAGCGACCAGCCAGCGGCTTTCGGTCGCGCTTCGCCCGACTTGTAATACGGCCGCACCGCGAGGATCGCACCCGGGATCGTCGCCGGCAGCGGCGACGCGACCGCCGCGAGGGCGCGCACACCGACCAGCGACAGCACCGGTGTGGCAACGGACGATCCGCCCACTCCGAACAGTCCGATCAAAACCCCGATCGCCGCACCGACGGCGACGACGGCAGCGGCGTGCACCGAGTAAAACTACGTGTATGTCAGACCTGTCCATGATCATTGGTGGCGAGCGTCACCCCACCGAGAAGACGTTCGACGTCATCAACCCGGCGACCGGCGAAGTCTTCGCACAGGCGCCCGACTGCTCGAAGGAGCAACTCGACGCCGCGTTCGACGCCGCCAAGAAGGCGCAGCTCGACTGGCGTCGCGACGAGGAGACCCGTCGCCAGCTGTTGCGTGACGCCGCCAACAAGCTGTTCGCCAGCGCCGGTGAGATCGCCCCGCTGCTGACAACCGAGCAGGGCAAGCCGCTCGCCAAAGCCGGCGAAGAGGTCTTCGGGGCAGGAATCTGGTTCAACTACTACGCCGACCTCGAGGTCGAACCGCTGCAGATCCAGAGCGACGATTTCGCCGTCGCCCACGTGCACCGTCGCCCGCTCGGCGTCGTCGCCGCCATCACGCCGTGGAACTTCCCGCTGATCCTGGCGTCGTGGAAGATCGCGCCCGCGCTGCGCGCCGGCAACACGATGGTGCTGAAGCCGTCGCCCTACACGCCGCTCGCCACGATCAAGATGGTCGAGCTGCTCAACGAAGTGCTGCCGGCGGGCGTGCTCAACGTCGTGACAGGCGGCGACGAGCTCGGCAAGTGGATGACTTCGCACCCCACGCCCCGCAAGGTGTCCTTCACCGGTTCCGTCGCGGCCGGTAAGCACGTCGCCGCGGCGTGCGCGCCCGACCTCAAGCGCGTGACGCTCGAGCTCGGCGGCAACGACCCGGCGATCATCCTCGACGACGCCAACGCCTCCGAGGTAGCCGAGAAGATCTTTGCCGGTGCCTTCGAGAACTGCGGGCAGATCTGTTCCGCCATCAAGCGCGTGTACGTGCCCGAGGCCATGCACGCCGAGGTCGTCGAGGTACTGGCGGCCAAGGCGGCGGCGCTGAAGGTCGGTGAAGGTACCGAGGACGGCGTCCAGATGGGACCGATCAACAACGCGCCGCAGTTCGAGCGCGTCAAGGAACTCGTCGCCGATGCCATCAGCGGTGGCGCGACCGCCGTCACCGGTGGCGCGGCCATGGACCGTCCCGGCTACTTCTTCCAGCCGACGATCCTCGACAACGTGCACGACGGCCAGCGCATCGTCGACGAAGAGCAGTTCGGCCCGGCGCTGCCCGTCATCCCCTACCGCCATCTCGACGAAGCGATCGACCGTGCCAACGCCACGCACTTCGGGCTGTCGGGCTCGGTGTGGGGCACCGACATCGAGCGCGCGTCCGAGGTTGCCGATCAGCTCGAGTGCGGGACGTCGTGGGTCAACGCCCACCTCGTGTTGCAGCCGCACCAGCCGTTCGGCGGCTTCAAGTGGAGCGGCCTCGGCGTGGAGAACGGCCCGTGGGGTCTCGACGCGTTCACCGACATCCAGGTGCGGTACACGTCGAAGATCTAACGCTTCGTGCCGTGGACTGAGAAAGACATCCCGGCGCTCGACGGCAAGACCGCCGTCATCACCGGCGCCAACTCCGGACTCGGCCTCGCCGCCGCGACACTGCTGGCGGCGCACGGCGCGCGCGTGATCATGGCGTGTCGCAACGCGGCGAAGGCCGAGGCGGCGGCGGAGCGCGTGCGCGCCACCGCAACCGGGCCGGTCGAAGTGGTGTCGTTGGACCTCGCGTCGCTGGCGTCCGTCGACGCCTGCGCGTCGGCGTTGTTGCGCGATGAACAGTCGCTTGACCTGCTGCTGAACAACGCGGGGCTGATGGCTGTCGATCATGCGCACACGGAGGACGGCTTCGAGATGCAGATCGGCGTCAACCACCTCGGGCACTTCGCGTTCACGGCGAAGCTGTATCCGTTGCTGGCGTCGACCCCCGGGTACCGCATCGTCAACCACGCGTCGATGGGCCATCGCGCCGCCGGGCGGTTCCGCGTCGACGACCTGTTCTTCGAACAGCGCGGCTACAAGCGCTGGCCTCCGTATTTCCAGTCGAAGCTGGCGAATCTGTTGTTCACGTCCGAACTGGATCGGCGCGGCGCCACGGCGTTGGCGGCCCACCCCGGCGGGTCGCGCACGGACCTCGGGTTCGAGGGAGGCGGCGCGTCGAATCGGTTCGTGCAGTTCGGACAGTTCGTGTTGCAGCCGGCGCGACTCGGCGCGATGCCGTTCGTGCGCGCCGCCGTCGACCCGTCGGCCAAGAGCGGTGAGTTCTACGGGCCCGCCGCGCTGGTGTGGGGACCGCCGCGACGGGAGAAGCCGTCGAAGCGGGCGCGCAACGCCGCCGACGCGCGAGCGCTGTGGGAGAAGTCCGAAGAACTAACCGGAGTGACGTTTACCGTCTGACCCAGACGAGGTCGACGACGAACACCAGCGTTTCGTTCGGACCGATCACGCCACCCGCGCCCTGCTTGCCGTAGGCGAGGTCGGGCGGGATCGTCAGGCGGCGGCGACCACCGACCTTCATACCGGCGACGCCGCGATCCCAACCCGAGATGACCTGTCCCGCACCGAGGCGGAACTCGAAGGTCTCGTCGCGATCCCACGACGCGTCGAACTGTTTCCCGTTGGCATACGCGACGCCGACGTAGTGGACCTCGACGAAGTCGCCGGGCTTGGCTTCGTCGCCGTCGCCGACCGTGATGTCCTCGATGAGCAATTCGGCGGGCGCGGGAGCATCGGGAACCGTGACTTCGGGTTTCATTCGCCCACGCTACGTTGCGCCGCATGAGTGACACCACGATCGAACTCCCCGACGGCCGGACGCTCGGGTACCAGGACTACGGGCCTGACGACGGCGTACCCGTGCTGTGGTGTCACGGCGGGCCGGGTAGCCGGTTCGAACCGAAAGCGATCGCCGCGGCCGCGTCGGAGCTCGGTCAGCGACTCGTGGGATTCGATCGGCCGGGATATGGACTGTCCACACCACGGCCCGGTCGGTCGATCGAGTCGTGCGTGCCCGACACGCTGTTGCTCGCCGATCACCTCGGGATCGAGCAGTTCTACGCGGTGGGTGTGTCGACGGGCGGCGCGTACGCGCTGTCGACGGCGGCGATCGCGCCCGACCGCGTGCTCGGCGTCGTCGCCTGTTGCGCGCTGACCGACCTGCGCAACGCCGACATCAAGAAACAGATCATGGCGATGAGCGAGTGGTCGAAGATCTTCGACGCGTCGTCGCGGGCCGAGGCGATGGAGCTCGCCGCCGGGCAATTCGGTGAAGACGGCTCGCGGTTGATGAACCCGACCGACATGGGCGAGCAGAACATCCAACTCGCACCCGCCGACATTGCGATGTTCAGCGATGCTGCGTATCTCGCCGCAGTGATCGAGGGCGTGCCCGCGATGTTCGCGTGGGGCGTGCAGGGCTATGCCGACGATCGTCTCGCCGACGGCCCGGGCTGGGGTGGTTTCGACGTGAGCGCGCTGCGGTGTCCGGTCGTCGTGCTGCACGGCGAGGCCGACACGATCTGCCCCGTCGTCAACGCCTACAACACGGCGGAGATCGTGCCCAACGCCGAACTGCACATCACCACCGACGACGGTCACTTCAGCATCATGCGTCACGTCCCCGAAGTGCTCGCGGAGATGATCTCGTGATCACCGTCGAACGCGACGCCGATCTCGACGGGCTCGTGACGATCACGCTCAATCGCCCGGAGAAACTCAACGCGCTCAACATCGAGTTGCACGACGCGTTGCAACCGGTGCTTGTCGAGCTGGAGACGGACGCATCGGCGCGGGTCGTGGTGTTGACCGGCGCCGGGCGCGCCTTCTCCGCCGGTGCCGATCTGAAGGCGCGGCGCGACGGCAAGCCGCTGAACGACATCGATCGCATGCAACGCGCCCACATCGGCGGTCGCACGACAGAGTTGCTCGACCGTCTCCCTCAAGTCGTGATCGGTCAGATCAACGGGCTGGCGATCGGCGGCGCCGTCGTGTTCTTGACGGCATGCGACATCCGTCTCGCGGCAGAGTCGGCGTGGTTGTCGATTCCCGAAGTGGAACTCGGCATGCCGTTGACGTGGCAGGCGATCCCGCGCCTAATGCGGGAGCTCGGCCCGGCCCGGACGAAGGAACTGGTGATGGCGTGCGATCGCTTCACCGCACAGCAGGCGTACGAATGGGGGTTCGTCAACCACGTCTACCCCGACGACCAGCTCGCCGGCGAAACGCGAGCGCTGGCGGCGAAGCTGCTGTCGATGGATCCGCTGTCGCTGTCGCTCACGAAGTCGGCGTGCGCGGCGGCGGCCAACACGATGGTCACCGTCGACACCAACTGGGCCGACGCCGAACTGATGCTCCACACCTACCGCCGCATGCGCGACCGCTAACTGCGGCCGCTAACAAACTTGTGTTTTGTCGCACACGAAACGTGTGCGACAGAACACAACTTTGGTGGTTGGGTTACGCGAAGACCATCCGGGTGATCCAGTCGGCGACGAGGGCGGGCTTGTCTTCGCCTTCGATCTCGACGGTCAAGGTGTTCGTCATGTTGATGGCGTTGCCCTTGAGTTCGATGTCCTTGGTGACCGACGTGGCGCGGATCTTCGAGTTGACCTTCACCGGGTTGATGAAGCGGATCTTGTCGAAGCCGTAGTTGACGCCGGCGACCATGCCGGTGAAGTTCGGCGCCGGGCGCTCGTCGCCGCCCTTGAGCGACCCCTGGAGGTGCACGAGCAGCGACAGGGTCAAGAAGCCGTGGGCGATCGTCGTGCCGAACGGGCCTTGCGCAGCGCGCTCAGGATCGACGTGGATGAACTGATGGTCGAGCGTGACGTCGGCGAACTTGTTGATGAGGTCCTGGGTGACCTCGAACCAGTCGCCCGTCCCGTTGGACAGCCCGACGTTGCCCTTTACCGATTCGTACGCGGTCTCTGCATTGGTAGCCATAGTGAACTGCTTTCTAGTTGATCTCGAGTCCGGCGAGGTCACCGGAACTGCGCCACTTTTCGAGGATTTGGTAGAAGGCGATCGGCCCGCCGCCGTAGGGGCCGTTCTCGCCGACGAAGAACCCGTCGCCGGGCTTGCCTTCGTTGTTGTAGTAGCCGGGCGTGCACTCCTCGAAGAACGACGAGCGCGCCGGCGCCAACGAGCGGATCACGCCGACCCACTCCTCCACCGCCTCCGGCGTTGCCTCGACGCGCGTCGCCCCGCGCTCGCGCAACGAGCCGATGACGTAGGCGAAGTGACGGCTCATCTCGTCGAGGTTGTGCGGGAAGTTCGGCGTGAACCCGCCCTGCGCGTTCTGCACGAGAAACAGATTGGGGAAGCCGTTGACGTGCATCGAGTGCAGCGTGCGCGTCCCCGTCGCCCACGCCTCGTCCAACGTGACGCCGTCAGCGCCGTGGATCGTGTAGCCGCTGCGTCGCTGATACGACGTGCCGACTTCGAAGCCCGTCGCGAAGATGATGCAGTCGACCGGGTACTCGACGCCGTTGGCGACGACGCCGTTCTCCGTGATGCGCTCGACGCCCCGGCCGTTCGTATCGACGAGGTCGACGTTGTAGCGGTTGAACGTGTCGAGGTACTCGTCGTGGAAGCACGGCCGCTTGCAGAACTGGCGGTAGTAGGGCTTCAGCGCCTCCGCTGTCTGCTTGTTGTCGACGATCGAATCGACCCGCTCCCGGATCTGGTTCATCTTCTCGAAGTCGGCCAGCTCCATGTTGCGGGCCAAGCCCTCCGGCGTGAGGTCGTCGCCCTGGGCTTCGCGCAGGCGCACAAGCAGCTTGCCGATGATGTCGGTCCAGCCGTCGTCGACGAGGTCCTCTTCGGCGAAGCCACCCGACACGAGCGTGTTGAAGTTGTCCATGCGGTGCTTCTGCCACCCCGGCTGGAGCGAGCGCGCCCACTGCGGGTCGGTGTCGCGGTTGTTGCGCACGTCGATGGAAGACGGCGTGCGCTGGAACACGTAGAGGTGCTCAGCCCATTCGCCGAGGTGCGGGACGCACTGCACTGCGGTCGCGCCCGTACCGATGATCCCGACGCGCTTGCCTTGCAGACCGACGAGGCCACCGTCGGGATCGCCGCCGGTGTAGTCGTAGTCCCAACGTGACGTATGGAACGAGTGACCCTTGAACTCGGTGATTCCCGGGATGCCAGGCAGCTTGGCGCGGTGTAGCGGACCGCTCGACGAGATGACGTAGCGCGCGCGCATCGCGTCGCCGCGGTTCGTCGAGACGATCCAGCGCTCGACCTCTTCGTCCCACGTGAGATCGGTGACCTCGGTCTGGAAGCACGCGTTGTCGTACAGACCGAAGTGCCTACCGATGTTGCGCGAGTGGGCGAGGATCTCGGGCGCGTGCGTGTACTTCTCCTTGGGCACGTAGCCGATCTCTTCGAGCAGCGGGAGATAGATGTAGGACTCGATGTCGCACATGGCGCCCGGGTAGCGGTTCCAGTACCACGTCCCGCCGAAGTCGCCGCCCTTCTCGACGAGACGAATTTCCATCGCGTCGAGCCCGGCCTCGCGCAAACGCGCGCCGGCGAGGAGTCCGCCGAAGCCGCCGCCGATGACGAGCACTTCGACTTCGTCGGTCAGCGGCTCACGCTCGAGTGGGGTGTCGATGTACGGGTCCTCGACGTAGTGCGCGAACGCGCCCGCCACTTCGATGTACTGGTCGTTGCCGTCGTCGCGGAGGCGCTTGTCGCGCTCCTCGCGGTACTTCTGACGGAGTGCATCAACCTCCAGCATTGGCCTGGTCCCGAAGTACGCGCCGCAGAATCTTGCCGGACGCCGACTTCGGCACGGCGTCGACGAAGATGACCTTGCCGAGTCGCTTGTAGGTCGCCACTTGGCTGGAGATGAATTCCTTGATCTCGTCCTCGGTCGCCTGCTGGCCTTCCTTCAGGACGACATAGCCCGCCGGGATCTCGCCCGCTTCGTCGTCGGGGATGCCGATGACGGCGGCATCGGCCACCTTCGGGTTGGTCAGCAGCAACGCTTCGAGTTCCGCAGGCGGGACCTGGAAGCCCTTGAACTTGATGAGCTCCTTCAGGCGGTCGACGACGTAAAGGTGCCCGTCGGCATCCATGTGGCCGATGTCGCCGGTGTGCAACCACCCCTCGTCGTCGATCGTGGACTTCGTCGCCGCTTCGTTGTTGAGGTAGCCCTTCATCACCTGTGGGCCGAGGATCCACACCTCGCCGTCCTGTTCGAGATCGAGGTCCTCGCCCGTGCCGGGATCGACGATGCGCACCGACGTGTTGGGCACCGTCATGCCCGCCGAGCCGGCTTTGAACTTGCCCGGTGGCGTGGCGTGCGTAACCGGCGACAGCTCCGTCATCCCGTACCCCTGCACGACCTCACAACCGAGCCGTTCGCCGCACTCGATGGCGAGCTCCGCCGACAGCGGGGCCGCGCCCGAGAAAATCGTCTTGAGCGACGACAGGTCGTAGTTGTCGACGATCGGGTGCTTCGCCAGCGCCACGACCATCGGCGGTGCCACGAAGGCGCGCGTGAGCTTGTGCTCCTGATGCAGGGCCAGGAACTGCTCGAGGTCGAAGCGCGGCATGGTGACGATGGTCGCTCCGGCCGAAAGGCCGAGGTTCATCAGCACTTGCATGCCGTAGATGTGGAAGAACGGCAACACCGCAACGAACGCTTCGTCCTCGCCGACGGGAATCGCGGCCAGCGACTGCACGAGGTTGGCAACGCAGTTGCGGTGGGTGAGCATCACGCCTTTGGACAGGCCCGTCGTGCCCGACGAGTACGGGAGCACGACGACGTCGTCGACGTCGACCGGCACCTGCTCCTCGAGTGGTTCGCCGAAGAGATCCTCGAGGTCTTCGAGGAGGACGATCTCCTTCACGCCGCTGTCGGCCGCAGCCGCGGTCGCCGTCTCCTGGAACATCGAGAACACGATGAGCTTGGTGGCACCGGCGTCGTTGAGCTGGTGGTGCACCTCGCGCTCGGTATAGGTCGGGTTGATCGTGGTGACGACGCCGCCGGCCATGGCCACGCCGTGGAACACCACGGCGTAATCGGGACAGTTCGGCGCCATGATCGCGATCACCTCGCCCTTGGCGAGGCCGCGCTCGAGCAGGCCGCCGGCGAGGCGTTTCACGCGGTCGTAGAGAGCGGCGTACGACAACGGTTGGTCGGTCGTGCCGTCGATGAACGCGACCTTGTCACCGCGTTGCGCGGCTTTCTGGAACACGAACGGCGTCAGCGCCATGTCGGGGATGACAACGTCAGGAAGCGGGCTCTTGTGAATCACGGCGGTCATTCTTTCGCAATAGCGTCGGGCGATGCCCGCTCGTGAGGTCGTCACTGGATATTGCTGGCCGCAGTCGGTTACCGCGGGAGAGCCGGTCGATTTGCACTTGTCGTCGTCGGGCGGTCGGCCTGTCCGCGTGACCGTCAACGGCGAGACGTTCACCGTCGCAGCGGACGAGCACGCGACGCCGGCCGACGCGGCCGCCAGCGGCTGCGGTTGGCCTTCCGCGCACACCATCGCGACAGGCGCCGACTGGCCGTCGGGGTTCTACGAAGTCGTGCTCGAAATCGACGTCGACGGCAAGGTCCGGCGCGACTACGCGTTCTTCGTCGTGCGCCCGCGCGCCGGCACGAAGATCGTGTTGGCGCTGGCGTCGAACACGTGGGCTGCCTACAACGACTTCGGCGGCCCGAACCTCTACACCGGCGGCACCACCGTGTCGTTTCAGCGGCCCATGGCCGCCGGGTACCTGTTCAAGCCGCCGGGCAAGGGCCGGCGGGTCACGGGCACGGGCGCGCCCGACCCGCAGAACGCCGCCCACGTCGGCTACGTGCAACTCAACCACCTGTCGGGCTACGCCGGCTCGGCGGGATGGCCCGACTGGGAGGAGCCGTTCCTACGCTGGGCGAAGCGCGAGGGATTCGACATCGGCGTGTGCCTCAACGCCGATCTCGAGGAGCATCCCGAAGTCCTGGAGGGCGCGTCGCTGTACCTGTCGGTCGGCCACGACGAGTACTGGTCGAAGGGGATGCGCGACACCGTCGAGGCGTTCATCGCGGCCGGCGGCAACGCCGCGTTTTTCAGCGGCAACACGTCGCTGTGGCAAGTGCGTCTCGAGAACAATGCGATGGTCGGTTACAAGGGGTTCTTCAAGAACGATCCGCTGCACGACACCGATCGCATGCGAGAAGTCACCACGTTCTGGTCGGACCACATCGTCGCCCGACCCGAGAACCACATGACGGGCGTGAGCTTCGTGCGCGGCGGCTACCACCGCATCGGTCGCAACGTCACGAACGGCCTCGGCGGCTACACCGTCTACCGGCCTGACCACTGGCTGTTCGACGGGACCGACGTGCGCTTCGGCGACGTGCTCGGCAACGAGTCGACCGTCGTCGGTTACGAGTGCGACGGCGCGGCGTTCACCTTCCGCGACGGCCTTCCGTACCCCACCTTCGAAGACGAGACGCCCGAGACCTTCGAGATCCTCGGCATGGTGCCCGTGCAGCACTTCACGCGCGAGTCGGCGCCGCGCCCGCCGCGTCCGGGTGAGCCGTCGGAGTTGGAGTACATCGCGTCACGGGTGTTCGACACGCGCGACGCCTGGGCCGTCGAGAAGATCCGCTACGGCCACGCCATGTTGGGCGCGTACACGAACGACGCCGGCGCGACGGTCGTCACCAGTGGTTCGACCGACTGGGCCCACGGCCTCGACGGCCGTTCCCCCAACATCGAACAGATCACGCGCAACGTGCTGTCGCGTCTGGGGTAGTGGTCAAGCTCCTGGCGACGGATCTCGACGGGACGCTGCTGCTGCCGGACGCGACGGTGTCGCCGCGGGTTGCTGCCGCGATCGCGGCGGCGGAGGATGCGGGCATCGAGGTCGTCATCCTCACGGCACGAAGTTGGCGATCGTTGCGGTTGCTGGCGCAGGACGCGATCCCGCGCGGCATCGCCGTGTGCTCGAACGGCGCGGTCGTCTACGACCTCGCAACCGACGAGATCGTGCGAACGCATCACATCGAGCCGGCGACGCTGCGGGCGTTTCTCGCACGGGCTTCCGAAGAACTCGACGTCGCCATCGCATGGGAGACGGCGAGGCGCGTGTTCCGGACGCAGCGCTACCACGAGCTGCGCGGCTCGGATCACCTCCCCGCGGCGTACGTCGCATCTATCGAGTTCGCGGAAGATATCGGCGACGACCACGAGGTGACGAAGGTTCTCGTCGGCCACGCGTCGCTCAGCCCGGACGAACTGTTCGCGGCGCTCGCCCCCTTCGCCGACGGGGTGACGACCACCGTGTCGGGAGGACCGTTCGTCGAAGTGATGGCCGCCGGGGTGACCAAGGCACTCGCGCTCGCGGCGATCTGTGACGAACGCGGCATCGACGCCGCCGACGTCGTCGCCGTCGGCGATCACACGAACGACCTGCCGATGCTCCGCTGGGCCGGCCGCGGGATCGCCATGGGCAACGCGCACCCGTCGGTCCTCGCCGAGATCGAGGAGCACACCGCCAGCAACGTCGACGACGGCCTCGCCCTCGTGATCGAGGGCTTGCTCGCTTAGAGGTCGGCGACCGAGATCAGTTCGATGCCGCGTGCTTCGACGACCTTGCGCACTTCGGGCGCGCAGATCGCGTCGAGATCGGGCACGCGCGTGGACTCCACCCAGAAATAGTTCTCGGCGTCTTCGGGCGTGACGGCGCGCAGCTCTTCACTCGCCACCGCGGGGTGGCTCTGGACCATGTGCGTGCCCGGACCGAGCTGTTCGAGAAAGTCGGCGAACCACGCGCCGCGATCACGGCGCGACTGCACGCTCAGCACCGTGATCGAGTCGAACGTGTGATGCGGGTTCACACCGGGATACATGAACTTGAGCCCGAGGCGCGCGCACGCCGCTTCGTAGGCCGGGATGATCGACAGGCCCATGTGCGGGTCGACGTATTCGAGCGAGAGACCAAACGAAAGGGCTCGATCGATCTGCGCGTTCGCCTCGGCGACGCCGTCTTCATCAGTCCCCTCTGCCGCGCCCTTCACCGTGCGTTTGAACAGACCGTCGGTGTCGCGCAGTGACGTCGCCGCCGTGAGCGGCCCCCACCGCAAGTACTCCCAGTCGCACGTGAGCGTCACGTGCAGGCCCGTCGCGATGCCGAGTCGTTTGGTCATCAGCGCGCCTTCGGCGAACCACGGCGTCGGCGCCATGACGGAGGTTTGCGTGAGGATCCCGTCGGTCTTCGCCAACGCAATCCCTTCGTTGACGGCGCGGCACATGCCGCAGTCGTCGGCCTGCACGATCAACCTCACGTCGCCGCCCATGGACGGCAGACTACGAAACATGAGCTCTCGCCGGGTTGCGATTGTCAGTGATGCCGCGAGCTACGTCGGCCCGAACCTCGCCCGCGTGCTCGCCGACCGCGGCCACGACCTCGTCGTCGGCGATCCCGCCGAAGGACTCGTCGCCGACCTCAAGCAACGCGGCGCGCACGTGGCCTCGGTGGGGAACACGCGCGACTTGTCGAAGCACGACGCGTCCGAGCGATTGGTCGCCGCCGCGCTCGAGCACTTCGGCCGCGTCGACGCTGCCGCGGCGTTCACCGGCCGCATCGTCGTCGGGCGATTCCTGAAGTCGTCGCTCGACGACCTGCACGCCGTGCTCGGCGGCTGCGTCGACGCGCCCTACAACTTCTTGCGCGCCGTCGTGCCGCAGATGGTCGAGCAGGGCGACGGGCAGGTGCTCGTGTTCACGAGCGCCGCCGGCGCCCGTCCGACGCCGGGGGCGCCGCTGTATTCGTCGGCGCGCGCCGCTGCGAACATGCTCGTGCGCAACGTCGCCGCCGAGGTCGCCGACAAGGGCGTGCAGGTCAACGCCGTCGGCACGAACTTCATGGACTTCCCCGAGTTCTTGAAGGCGAACCGCGCCGAAGACGCCGACGGGCGCGCCCGCGTCGAGGCGCAGGTTCCGATGGGGCGTCTCGGCGAACTCGACGAGCTCGCACACTTCGCCGCGGTGTTCGTGGACGGAACGAGCCGGTTCCAGACCGGCCAGTTCGTGTCGTTCTCAGGCGGCTGGGGCTGACGCTAAACCTGAGAGTCGTGTCAGGTTTTGCTAGCGTCGGTACGTGGAAGCAGTTCGGCGGGAGGGTGATCGCGTCGTGCCCGCTGGGCCGAAGGCCCGGCGCACGCGTGCGCAGCTGATCGAGGCCGCCACCACCGTGTTCGCGGAGCAAGGCTTTCAGAACTCCGCGGTGGCGCAGATCGCCGAGCGCGCCGGCGTGAGCCTCGGCACCTTCTACCAGTACTTCCGCAACCGCGACGAGGTGCTGACGGCGATGGTCAACGCCCAACTCGAGTGGATCCGCACCGGGCAAGGCGACGGTTGGCATGTGCGCGACGGCGTCGCCGGACTCGAACGCGTGTTGCTCGTGTACGTGAAGGCGTACACGCGCGCCATCGACATGTCGCGCGTGTGGGAGTCGGTCAGCCAGACGGAGCCCGACATGATCGAGCTACGACGCGCCGCAGGTCGTCGCATCACGGACGGATTCGCGCGCGAGCTGCTGCGCGCCGGCAAGGCCGGTGAGATGCGCACGATGTCGCGACGCGAAGCGCACCTCACCGCACGCGCGCTTGCGGGGATGATCGACCGCATGTGCTTCGACATGTTCGCGTTCGACCCACCGGAACCGGCGCCGACCGAAGCAGAGGTGGCGGCGTTGGTCGCGCGGTTGTGGGCGACGGCGCTGGGCTTACAGACCGAAGAGTGACGCGGCGTTCGTCCCGAGCACGCGCGTACGCGCGTCGACGGACAACGGCGACAGCGCGGTGACGATCGCGTCGTTGGCGTTGACGTCGGCGTCGATGTGCGGGAAGTCACTGCCCCACAGCACGTGATCGGTGCCGACGAGCTCAACGACTGACGGAATCGTCTTCTCGTGCGGCTCGGCGACGTACCAGACGTTGTTGCGCAGGTAGTCCGACGGTTTCTGCTTGGTCGCTTCCATGACGAGGCCGCCGAGGCGACGGAACTTGTCGTCGAGACGGTCCATCACGAACGGCGCCCACCCGCAGCCGGCTTCGACGCACACCACCTTGAGCGTGGGGTGACGGTCGAAGACGCGGTCGAGCACCATCGTCGACAGCGTGGGGATCAGCTGGCCCGGCGCGGTGAGGGCGAAACCGAACAGGAGCCCGGGCATCGTCTCGGACCACGCCGGATAGGGCACGCCTCCGCCGCCGAAGCGCACGACGACGTGCAAGCACACCGGGACGCCGGCCTCGGCGCAACGCGCCCAGATCGGATCGAAGGCGGCGTCGCCGGGGCGCATCCCGTTGACGGGTTCGGGCGGGAGGAAGACGCCGCGGAAACCCGCCGCAATGCAGGCGTCCAACTCGCGCGCGGCCTCGGCGGGATCACCGAAGTTGAGCGACGCGATCGGCAGGATGCGCTGCGGCGCCACGGACGCGAACTCGGCCTGCCAGCGGTTGTAGGCGCGGCAGTACGCCGACTTGAGCGCCTCGTCTTCCGACGGCACCGGGAGAATGCCGATCGTCGGGAACACGACGCCGGCGGTGATGCCCTGCGCGTCGTACATGGCGACGCGGGCGTGGGGGTCGTACGACGCCGGAGGGTTGCCGTCCTCGTACTTGTAGCCGCTGGTGAACGCCTCCATCGGGTCGAGGTGCGAACCCCCGAGACCGGCGAGGCTGCCGGTGAGCACCGGCACGTCGGCGATGACGAGCGACTCGACGCCGTCGTTGGTCTCGATGCGAATGGCGCGATCGCGGAACTCGGCCTCGAGATACGTCGTCCACAGATCCCGGGGCTCGAGCACGTGCGAGTCGGCGTCGACGACGACACCGTTCAACACGAGATCACCTTTGGAACCGACGGAGGCCGGCCCGCGTCGTGTTTGAGGAACTTGTCGACGGCGCGCAGATAACCGAGCATGGCTTTGCGTCCGTCGTACACGCCGGGCGACGTGCAGTCCGTCAGCGTGTACGCGGTGACGGCGGAGTACGCGGCCGCCTGAAGCATCACCGTGCAACGTGGCGACGCACCGTGGTGCTTGCGGCACGCGGCGCCCGCCAGGCGTAGCTTCGTCGAGATGTCGGCGACGGTTTGACCGGCGCGGGCGCTCGTGACGAACCGCTTGTTGTCGTTCAGCTTGCCGATGCTGTCGTGGACGGCCGAGGGCTTGTCGCCGCGCACGATGAGGAACGCACCGGTGGCGAGTACGGCCAGCGCGATCAGCAACGCGACGCGCGTCACTTCAGCAGACCAGCCGACAGCTGGTACTCGAGCACGTCTCCGGCGATGTCGTCGGGAGCGACCTTGCCCGCCTTGACCTGCAACACCTCGAACAACTTCGGACCGAACCAGAGATACAGCGTGTGGTCAGCGGCGCTGCTCGACAGCACCTTCAAGTTGCCGACGTAGATGGTGTCGAAACGCGCGCCCGTCATGACGCCGTCGATGATCTGCTTGCGGTCCGCGGCGCGTGTGAGGTCGACATCGTTCTTCACCGTGCTCGCCTGCAGGGTGCCCACGAGCGTCTGGCCTTTGCGGATCGCCCACACGCGCCCGTCGGCCACGAGCGACGACGCTCCCGCTTTGGCAAACCGACCGCGCGCCGGCGCGTACTCCCCCACCGTGATGCCGTCGCCGAGGATCTTCGGCGCGAGTTCGGCCGACACGCGCGCCGGTGCCGCGATCGGCGCGCTGCCGTTGCCGCACGCGCCGGCGAAAAACGCCAGCGCGAGCACGCCGATCACGAGGCGTCTCACGGAGTCGCCGCCTCGAGCGGCTTGATCGAGTCGTAGGTGCTGTCGTAATTCAGCACGATCGCCGTCGTGCCCGCCATGGTCGACGTGTGGATGTGCTGCTGGAGGAACAGGCCGTGCAGCGTGTCGACGCGGTAGACGTTCGGGTCCTGCGCGTCGGTGTCGGAGCGGAAACCCGTCTGCAGGTTGACGATGTGCTCGTTGGAGATCACTTCGTAGGTGTCGTACAGGGTGCCGCAGACGTCGACGTTCACTCGGCGGTTCACGCTGCCGCTCACGACCATCGACGTACCGGTCTTCTCGTCGGTCCCAGCCGAGTTCCACGTCGTGCCCTCGCCCTGACGCAGCGCCATGATCGTGACCGGCGGGTCCGGCGTGAAATCGAGCGTGCCCGACGCCGACTTGATCACGAGATGCGTGATGTCGACCTCGCCTTCGGGCGCACGGTTGCCGGTCGCCGTCTGGGTCACCGTCCCCACGGTCGTCGCCGGCGAGTACGTGACCTTGTAGCTCGTCGTCGTCCCGCCGTCGAGCGAGGGCACGAAGATGTCGTAGGTGTCGACCTCGGTCAGGCCGTTCACTGGGTCATCGGTCGTCGTGTGCGCGAGGTTCTGGATCTGCAGCAGGCCGTGCGCGGGCATCGGCAGGGTCGCTTGCGTCGGCGGCGTGCCGATCGTGATCTGCCCCTTGCCGTGGGTCGTGTACGTCCCCGCGGGCGGCGCGTGGCGAATGAACACGGTCGCGGGCTGCTCGGGTGTGTCGTCGGGCGCGGCGACAGGGCAACCGGGAAGCTTCGGCAGCGTGGGTGCGAGCTTCGGCGCGACGAAGCCCGGCGCGAGGAACAACGCCTCGTTGGGCACGACGAACTGCGACGGCGTCGTCGGCAGCGGAATGGTTTCGTCCTTGTACGACAGGTCGAGCGCCAGCCGTTTGAAACCGATGGTGAAGTCGGGACCGTGGCCCCCACCGCACGCCGTCGCTACGAGCGACAGCGCGATGAGGACGACGCCGAGCGAACGCCGACGCATCACGGCACCTCCTTCGAATACGGCTGCTGCAGTGACAGTCGGGTCAAGTACGACAGGACGCGGGTCTGCAACGGCTGGGCACGGAACAAGCGGCGCCGCAGCGAGTCGGCGAGCGAGCGCGCCGCGGCGACGTCGGTCGGCGTCATCTCGTCGCGCAACTCGCCGTACAACGCCTTGGTGACGAGCCACGCGAACTCCTCGTGCTCGTCGTCCTCGACGACGTAGTCGAGGAACTCGATGGGCGTGGCATACGGGTCGCCGACGCCGAGGTCGGTGGCAAGGTCGCGCAATTCGCAGTACTCGACGGCAACCTCCGCGGATGGCCCGCGCTCGCGCGCCCAGCGCTGGCGGCGCGCCCGTCGCAACGACTTCTGCCCGTAGGGCAGAGAGAGCCGACCGACAGCCACGAGCAGCAGCAGCGGCAGGATCGTGCGGAGGATGTCGCGTATCTGCTGGTACAAGGCGCGATAGCTGCGCACTTTGATCGGTACGTAGATCTGCACGGCGACGGCGTCGCCCGCTTCGATGTTCTTGTCGAACTTGGCGTCGTCGTTGTTGAGTTCGGCCTTCGCCTTCGGCGGCTGCGTGATGATCGGGATCCACCCGCGGCCCGCAAAGTTCACTTCGAGCCACTGCGACGCGTTGCGCGGCCGCACAGTGTTGACGCCGCCCTCTTGTTGCGAGCCGTCGAAGCCGAACCCGATGCGAGACGGCACGCCCGCCCAGCGAGCCAGCATTGCTTGGGCGGCGACAAGTTCGAACGGCGAACCCTCGTGGTTGCCGACGAGGATCGTCTCGACCTTGTGCGGCGTGACGTCCTTCGGCGTACCGCTGCCCACGGCCACTTCGACGGCCGTCAGTTTCTTCAGGAGAAAGTCGACGCGATGGAACGGATCCTCCGGCGCCTGCTCGAGCAACGCCTTCACCGCCGGAGGCGCCTTCGGGATCTTGCGATAGACGGGGTCGAGGTGCGTGCCCGCCGTGGCGTCGAACAACTGATCCTGCGTCGGGTAGCTCGGTAGCGACTCGGTGTAGACGAGCCCGCCCGGCACGCGCCCTGACGACACGCGGAAGCTTCCGGCGCGCGGGTCGAAGACAAGTTTCTGCCCACCGGTGAGCACGATCTTCGTCGGCCCGGTGACGCCCGGCAGGTTCGTGTTGTCACCGAAGTCGCGGATCGTGAACTTGACCGTGACGTCGCCGTTGCGCGCCGCGTCGATCACGCCGTCGGGCGGCACCTTCACGAACGACTTCGGGTTGAACGGCGGCAGGCGCCAGGTCTTGCCGTCGTAGTCGTCGAGCGACCCGACTTTCCACGGGCCCGTGATGGGTCCGTCGACTTCGAACAGCACGCGATCGGCAGCGGCGTTGAGCGGGATCGGCTTCGGCTTCTGCGCCTTTTGCGCCGGGTCGTACGCCGGCGCCGGGAACAGCACGTTGGTGCTGTTCAGCATCACGATGACCGCGAGGATGCCCGCCAAGTAGACGACGGCCTTGACGATGCGTCGGACCTCGAACTCGCGCGTGAGCCCGCTCACGCCGCCTTGATCGCCGAAGAGCACGGTCAGCCCGGCGATGACGGGAACGACGGCGAGAACGCCCGCCAGCGCCTCGCCGCTCTTCGGTTGGCTGATGGCGGTGAGGCCGAGCAGTGGCAGCGGGATGACCAGCGCCAGGCGTGGTCGCTCGAGCGTCGTCCCCGCAGTACCGGCCGCGAAGCCGAGCAGCACCATCACGACGACGAGGATCGGCCGCCATCCGGCGTCGAAGGGGATGGGCGGACGCAGCGCACGCCCCGCGTCGATGGCGTCGCGCACGAGCGACGGCAAATGCGACGGGCCGGCGGCGGATCCGATCGTCACGCTGAGGACGGCGAGGCCGAAGGCGACGACCGGCAGCAGCAGCTGCATCGACTGGCGGCGCCGCGACCGCGCGCACACCCACGACCAACCGATGCCGACGAGTGCGGCCACCACGCACAGCAGGCGTGCGCCCCACGAACCGAAGATGCCGCCGACGGTGAGCGCGGTCCCGAGCATCGAGAACGCCGCCACGATCAGCGGGCGCAGCGGGACG
Source organism: Actinomycetota bacterium (assembly GCA_041166405.1). Classification (GTDB taxonomy): domain Bacteria; phylum Actinomycetota; class Acidimicrobiia; order Acidimicrobiales; family JACCXE01; genus JACCXE01. Next base: position 54,509 of record JBEEFV010000013.1, read on the forward strand.
TCGATCGGCCCCTCGTCCTCAGGTTCTGGGCGCGCAGAATCCGGGTTTCCGGGATCTGACGCGCCCAGTTCGCCGAGGAGCGTCGTCGTGTCGAGAACGTCGGTCTCTTCGGTCGGTGGTGTGAGCGTGGTCGCCATCAGCCCATCCCCGCGCCGACGGAATGACGGAACGCGACGGCGAGTGGCACGTTCGGGCGGATCTCGACGACCTGTGCCCCGAGGGCGGACGCGCGCGCCAGGGTCTCGGCCGACTCGTCGCCCCACATGAGCGCGGCGATCAGCACGGACGTGCCGCGCTGCAACACGAGGTCGAGGCGCGCCGCGCTGGCGGCGTCGAGGCGGGGCGTGACCACGACCAAGTGCGTGTTGGCGCCGCCGCCGTTGTTGATGACGCGCGACAACGCGTCGGCCAGCGGCGCCTTGACGCGCTCGACGCGCGCCAACGCGTCGAGCATCGGGATCTGCGCCGCCGGGCCGCGCAACGGCACCACGAGGCGGTCAGTCGAACCCTCGAGCAGCACTGAGAAGCCGTCGCGCAAGTCGCGAACGCCGACCGACGCCGCCACCTTCACGCCGGCTTCGAACGATCCGCTCACCTCGCCGCGACTGTGGAAGGTGACGTCCTGGTCGAGCAGGATCGTGACCTTGTCGGTGATGCCCTGCTCCGCTTCGCGGACGAGCAACTGGCCGGTGCGGGCATACGCGCGCCACACGATGCGGCGCACGTCGTCGCCGGGCGAGTACTGACGCATCCCGTAGAACTCGAAGCCGCTCGGCCACGGCCGGCTGACGGGCGGGCGGAAGGGCGGGTCCTCGAACATGCGCGTGAGCGGGCGGTCGCTCACCTCTTCCACCATCGGATGCACCAGCACCTCGACGGGTTCGACGAGCGTCATCTCGCGTCGCGTCAAACCGAACGGGTCGCCGTAGCGAGCCACGAGCGGACCGAGTTCGTACAGACCACGGCGACGGCACGTGAGGTTGTACGTGTGCTCGACGCTCTCGTCCGGCTCGATCACGGCGACGGGCAGCGGCGCGGCTTCACCGAGCGCCGGCGGCACGATTTCCTCGACGACGAACGTCGAGACGCGCCGCGGCGCCCGCAGCGTGATTTCCATCGGCAGGGTTTCACCGACGCGCAGGCGCGGCCGGCTTTCCGATCGCTGCGCCTCGACCGGGATCGGGCGACGGCCGATGACGTAACTGGCGACGAGCAACACCACGAGCGTGTAGCTGACGATGTACAGCGGGCGTCCGCCGATGAACCGCGCGATGCCCCACGCCACCACGGCCAAGGCCGCGACGATCAAGCCCGACGACGTCAGGCCTGTTCGTTGCGTGACGAGCTCGCGCCAGCGCGTCATTACGAGGCGCGTGCCTTGCGGGCTCGGGTGGTCTTGGCGGGTGCGCCGTTGCTCGACGTAACGCCGAGCGGCGGCTTGATCTGGCCGACGACGCGGTCGAGCACGTCGTCGATGGCCTCGCCGCGCAGCACGGCGTCGGGCGTCATCATCATGCGGTGCGCGAGCACGGGACGCAGCAGCGCCTTGACGTCCTCGGGATAGACGCGGGCGCGCCCGTCGGCCGCGGCCGCGACCTTCGACGCCTTCAACAACGCGATCGACGCACGGGGGCCGGCACCGAGTAGCAGCGCCGGGTCCTTGCGGGTCGCCTGCGTGATCTCGAGGATGTAAGTCTCGACGGGATCGCTGACTTCGACGTCGCCGGCGAAGTTGATCATCTCGAGGATGTCCTTGGTGCCGATGACGGGCTCGAGGCCTTCGACTTCGAGGTTCTTGGCGTTGCCGCGAATGACCTGGCGCTCGGCCTCGAGGTCGGGGTAGCCCATCGTCAGCTTGAACAGGAAGCGGTCGAGCTGGGCTTCGGGCAGCGGGAACGTGCCCGCGAGCTCAACGGGGTTCTGCGTTGCCAGCACCATGAACGGCTTGGGCAGCGGGTGGGTCACGCCGTCGACGGTGACGTTCTTTTCCGCCATGGCTTCGAGCAGCGCCGACTGGGTCTTTGGGGTGGCGCGGTTGATCTCGTCGACCAGCAACACGTTGGCGAACACCGGCCCCTCGCGGAACACGAACTTCATCGACTTCGTGTCGATGATCGAGCTACCGGTGATGTCGCCGGGCAGCATGTCGGGTGTGCACTGCACACGCGACGTGTCGGCCCGGATCGACTGGCTGATGGCACGGGCGAGCATCGACTTACCGACGCCGGGCACGTCCTCGAACAGGATGTGGCCACCGGCGCAGATGGCGGTCATCGACATGCGCACCACGTCGTCCTTGCCGTGGATGACGGTGTTGATGTTGTCGACGATCTTGTTGAAGACGGTCGAGAATTGTGTGGCGTTCATGAGATTCCTCCAGAACGATTGATGGCTTCTTCGCTCGTACCGAGGTACGACGCGACGACTTGTGGGTGTTCGAGTACGGCGCTCGCTTCGCCGCGGGTAACGACGGCGCCGAGTTCGAGGGCGAGCAGTTCGTCCGACACGGCTTGGATCAGCGGCATGTCGTGCTCGATGACGAGCAACGAGCAGCCCGTCTCGTAGCGGATGCGGCTGAGCAGCGGGCCCAGCTCCTCGGCTTCCTTCTGCGCGATGCCGGACGACGGTTCGTCGAGCAGGAGTACCTGCGGCTCGGCCGCCATGACGCAGGCCATGTCGACGATGCGGCGTTGACCGGTCGACAGCTCGCGGACGAACTTGTCGCGTGCGACTCCGAGGGCGAACAGCTCGATCAGACGGTCGACGCGTTCGCTGACCTTCGCCTCGGCGCGGCGCACGTTCGGCAGGCGCAGCGCGCCGGCGGCGACGCTGCGCACTTCGAGGTGACGCTCGAGCGCGATGGCGATGTTTTCCTTCACCGTCAGCGACGGGAACAGGCGCGCGTCCTGGAACGAGCGCAGCAGCCCGTGGTTGACGCGCTGGTCGGGCGTCAGGTCGGTGATGTCTTCGCCGAGCAATTCGATCGTGCCTGCGGTCGGCGGCACGAAGCCCGAGATGATGTCGAAGAGCGTGGTCTTGCCCGCCCCGTTCGGACCGATGATCCCGAGCGCCGTGCCCTGGTCGAGGGTGAAGCTGACGTCGTTGACGGCGCGGATGCCGCCGAAGTGCACGCTCACGTTTCGCACGTCGAGCGCTTTCGCGGCGTGCGCGTCGACCGCCGCGGTCTCGTACGTGCGCACGGCGATACGGCCTCGGCCCACGCCGGATCCCTTGAGGTACACCGAGCGCAGGATGTCGGGCCGGCGCAGCAACTCGGCGGTCGAGCCCGTGAACTTCACTTCGCCCTTCTCCATGAACACGGCACGCTTGGCAAGCGTCAGCGCGACGTTGACCGACTGCTCGACCAGGATGATCGTCGTGCCCTGCGCGGCGATGGCGCGCACGATCTCGAGAAGTTGCTCGACCACGACGGGCGCGAGACCGAGCGACAGCTCGTCGATGATCAACAGCCGAGGCCGCGCCAGGAACGCTTGGGCGAGCGTGAGCATCTGCTGCTCACCGCCCGACAGGTTCGACGCGTCGTCACCGGACCGCTCACGCAGGATCGGGAAGTAACCGAACACGACCTCGTGGTCCACGGGCTCGTCGCCGTCGCGCCGCGCGAACGACGCCATCTTGAGGTTCTCGGCAACGGTGAGGCCGCCGAAGACGCCCTTGCCTCCGGGCACGACGGAGATGCCGCGCGTGACGTGTTCGTGCGGCGGCAGATACGTGATGTCCTCGCCGTCGTAGAAGATGGCGCCGTTGCTTGGAGCGGTGATCCCGCCGATGGCGCGCAGCAACGTCGACTTGCCGGCGCCGTTCGTCCCGAGCAGCGCCACGATCTCGCCCTCGTCGACTTCGAAGTCGACGTTGAACAGCACCTGCCCGGTCCCGTACTTCACGTCGACGTCACGGCACACCAGCAACTTCGCCTGGCCGCTCGCCTTGGCGTCGCGCGACACCTGCGCCGCCATGGCGGCGGCGAGCGCGGCGCGGATGTCGGCCTCGACGCTGGCGCCACCCGACATGAGGATGAAGGCACCGATCAGGAAGATCGGTGTGAGCACGAGAATGCCGCCGCGCAAACCGAAGTGGTCACCGATTGCACCGGCGATCGCGAAGATCACGTAGCCGGGCACGATCGCCAGTACGCCGATCGCCAACGCCAGGCCGCGCACGCGCGCGGGGATCACGACGGTGATCAGCGCCTGCGTGGCGGGGCCGAGGACGTAGGCCGTGAACGAGAAGACGCAAGCGAACAACACCGCCATCGGCAGCACCGGCGAGATAGCGACGAGCGCGCACGACAGGCCCGACACCACGGCCATGCCGCCGGCGTAGGAGATGACGCGTCCCGGTCGCTCCGACATCAAGCGCGATGCGATCGACGAACTGACGAGCAGGCCGAGCATGGCCGCGCCCTGGCTGAGCCCGACGATGACGCCGCGGCCGCCAGGCCCGACGTGGAACACGTCGTCGAAGAACAGCGAGAACAGCGTCAGGATCGCCAGGCCGGGGCCGACGAGGAACGGGAGGGCGTACAGAATGCGCCGCAGCGTGCGGACGTTCCAGGCGACGCGGAACGCCTCGCCCACCGACGGCGGTCGCTCCTCCACGAGCGCGTCCTCTTCGCTCGCACCTTGCAGGCGACGCTCCCACGCGCCGCGTACGGGCTCACGCAGACGCGCCGCGGCAACAGCGAGGATGATCGCCGGGACCGCGAGCACGATGAACACGAGTTGCCACGGCGCGAACGACGCGATGAACCCCGCCAGCACCGGGCCGAGCGCGCCGCCGGCGAGCATCGCGAACTGGCGGTACGCGAACACACTGGCGCGGGCGTCCGGCGGGTAGTAGTCGGCGAGTAGCGACGAGTGCGCAGGCGCGAATGCTTGGCCGGCGCCCGAGCCGACGCGCATCAAGGTGAACAACAGCAGCGTCGGCGCCAAGCCCGTGAAGATCCCGAACACGCCGATGGCAAGCGCGCCCACGGCGGTCAGGCGCGTGCGCGACCAGCGGTCCGACGCGATGCCCATCGGCACCGCGAGGACCAGTGTCAGGACACCGGTCAGCGCGACGAGGAACGTGACGCGGGTGACGTCGAGGCCGAAGTAGTCGCGGATCTCGGGCGTGAGCACGCCGAGCGCGCCCTTGTCCATCTCGTCGATGAGCACGATGGCGAACAGCACGACCATCGGCAACAGCGGCAAGCCTGCGAATTGCGCCAGCGCCCGCCGCATCTGGTTTCGGCTCTGGCCTGGTTCCGGTACGGAATCGAGACCAGTTCGCTCGAGGAGGTCGGTCATCAGTACCTCCACCCAGGGCCGGACTGGCTGGCGCCGGTCGTGCGGATACGAGACGGCTGGCGGTAGTTGGCGCCGACGGGTTCCGGGTCGGCTTTCGGCGTGAGCGGCGCGCGGTCGACGACGCCCGCGGCGGCGGCGTAATCGGTCAGCAGGCTCGGCACCCAGATGCGGCGACGGATGGCGATACGACGCAGCACCGCATCACGCGCCGCGTACGCCATCGACCCGAGACCGCCCGGGAACGCGTACAGCACGATCAGCACGCCGAAGGCGCTCGCGAACAGGCGCCCGATGTCGCCGTGGATCGTGAAGTTGACGATGGCGAAATACAGCGCGCCGAGCAGCGCGCCCTGCACAGAACCGAGCCCGCCGATGACGGCGGTGAGAAAGATCTGCACGCTCGCTTCGGGGCCGAACGACTGGGCGTCGAGCGCGTGCTCGTGCGCCACGAACAAGACGCCGGCGGCCGACGCCATGAAGCCCGAGAGCGCGAACGTGAGCAGGCGCGTGCGCACGAGGTTGACGCCGTAGGACTGCGCGGCGCGTTCGTTGTCGCGCATGGCGATGAGCACGCGGCCCGTGCGCGACTTGCGCAGACCCGTTGCCGCGAACACGGCAAGCGCTAAACCGACCAGACACACGTAGTAGTACGCGCGGTTGTCGTCGGTCTTGATGAAGAGCATCACTGGGCGGCTGACGCTGCGCGGGGCGTACTTCCCGAGGTGCGACTGGTCGAGGATGATCGTGTTCGTGACGATGGCGAACGCCAGCGTCGTGACCGCGAGGTACAGCCCTCGAATGCGCAGCGCCGTGAGACCGAGAATCATCGCCACGACGGCGCCGGCGGACGCACCGGCGAACAGCGCGATCAGGAACGGCAGGTGCAGCTTCCCGATGCAGATACCGCCGATGAGCGCACCGACACCGACGAGCGCGTACTGCCCAAGGCTCACTTGACCGCCCCAACCCGTCAGCATCACGAGGCTGATCACGACGATCCCGTCGATGAGCACGAGGCTGCCGAGGTTCACCTGGCTCGGCGACATCACCAACGGGAACGCGAGGACGACGACGACGAGGAGCCCGACGAACCGGCGCACACCCGTCTTCACGATGTTGAGGTTGGCCAACTCGGTGGGTATGGGCCTGACCTCTTCGGTCGCCGACCACGTCGAACTCGACGACTCGTCGGTGCGGCCCAGTCGCTTCCGCTGCACCAAGAAGCCGACGAGGATGACACCGAGCAGTACCGCGTTCACGACGGCGCTGTCGTGGTAGTGGTAGGACGACGCGTCGACGACGAACGAGATGCCGACCGAGGCCGCGATCGTGAGCGGAAGGCTGTCCATGCCGGCGACGACACCGGCGGCCAACGCGATCAGCAGCGACACGCCAATGGTCGACGTCGCTGCATTGGGGCTGTAGCCGTAGATCGGGATCTGCAGCGCGGCGGCCAAGCCGGCCAGGAGTCCCGCGATCGTCCACACGATCGTCGACAGCGACCGCACGTTCACACCGAGCTCGCTCGCACGATCGCTGTTCTGCGCCGCGCCGCGCACCGCCACGCCGAGCTTCGTGTAGCGCAAGAACGCGCCGAGCCCGAGCAGCGCGGCGGACGCCAACACGAGCAACATCGCCCAGTCACCGCGGAACAGCGAGCCGCCCCAGTGGAACTTGGAGTTGAACAGCGGCGAGCGGAAGAACACCACCGGGTCGTCCTTGTGGCCGATCCAACCGGGGAAGGCGCCCGAGATGCCGCCGAGCAATTGCGCGACGCCGAGCGTGACCACCGCCAGGATCAACCGCGCCGAGCGGAAGAACCGGCGGACGAACATCAGCTCGACCAACGCGCCTGCTGCACCCGCGGCCAGCACCGCCGCCGGCAGTGCGATCCAGTACGAGACGTCGAGCGACGCGGCGAGCCCGTAGAACAGGACGTAGGCGACGGCGAAGAATCCGCCGTGCGCGAAGTTGATGACGCGACTGGCGCGGTACACGAGAACCAGGCCGACGGCGAACAGCGCGTCGAGCAGCCCGACGGCTACGGACGTGAACAGGAGCGGCCACATGCGGCCGCGCGCGATAGGCGTGTGCTGGTGGATGATCGAGAGCGCCTCGACCGTCGCCAGCAGCACCAGCGCGAGCGCGACCGCCCCACCGCGCCGGAGCGCGTTCGAGTTCACTGGCCCGTCACCGTCGTCACGAGTTCGCCCAACGTGTGCACGCGCACGGTGCCGCGCCGGCCGGGCTTCTTGATAACGACAGCATTTGGCGCAGGCGCCAAGTCGAGGCTGAGCGTGAGGTCGCCGCGATCGATGCTCGTCAGTTGCTGGCGCAGCTTCACTTCGAAGCGTTTCAAGTCGCCGTGCGTGTCGAGCCAGAACTTGGCTGGGAAGACGCGGCGGGTGACCGCATTGGCTTTGAACTCTTTGTCGAGCACTTTGCGCGCGTGTTCGCTCAGGCCCCGCTCCGCTTTGTCGCGGCTGACATTGGCGTCGTAGCGCACGAGGCTCTCGCGCTCGGCGCCGCGCCGTTCGATGCTGCCGGTCAGCACACCCTTGGTGAGGCGCAACAGGTCGACGGGATTGACGGCGATGCTGCCGGCGTGCTTGGTCTTGTCGTGATCGGCGATGCCCGCGTAGTCGAACGCCGCCCATTCGCGCACGATCTGCACGCGGCGGCGCAGCAACGACGGTGCGGCCGTGGTGCTGGTCGTCGTGGTCGTCGGCAGCGTGAAGTTCGGTGATGCGATCGACGAACTCGTCGTGGCGCCGGTCGTCGCTGGCTCGGGCGCGGGCACGAGCTGGCTGCTGTACTCCGCGGCGAGTGCGTTGAAGTTGCTGGGCACACTCGCCGTGAGACGGTTGCCGGCGACCTGCACCGACTTCGCCGCGATGCGCTGGTAGATCGCGCCACCGGCGAACAAGATCGCCGGTTTCCCGCTGGGAGTGTTCGTGCCGACTTCTGCCGTCCGCGCGGGAGCGTTGATCACGACGCCGATCTCGTTGACATGCTCCGGCGCGATGCGCGCCGGGCCCGGAGCGATCGGCTTGTCGGACTTCACGATTTGCACGCGCGCTTCGAGGACACCGGTGACCGACGGTGCCTTCAGCAAACGCTCGCCGGCGTGGACGATGCGCGTCGCTTGCGCGTCGCGCTCGCCGAGCCCGCACGCGCCACTCACGACGGCGACCACCAACACCAGGCCGATGCACGTGCGGGTCATACCGGCGCCAGCGAGATGCTCGACGGTTTGTTGTCGAAGACGTCAGGGTCTTCGGAGGGCCACTGGTCGTACGTGTAGCGCTGCCCGCCGCGCACCCAGCGGTACGTGCCCTTCTGACCGTCCGAACCCATGGCGTTGCGGTCCCACCAGATCTCGGCGGCCCAGTCGGGGTACGTGTGGTCGTTGATGTCGTACCCACCGGCCATGTGCCACGGCGGGTTCGGCGACAGCTTCGGCTGCTTGACGAGCGCCGACTTCAGCGATTCCGCACTGAGTTTCGGTCCGGCGTTCTGCATGGCGCCGAACAGCTGCACCATGTCGCCCCACATGTACGTGCACATGCCGCTATCGGGGTCGTTGCTCGGGTCGATCTCGTGGTACGCCTTGTAGCACTCGGTCTCTTCGTCGGGCTTCGGGATCTCGTAGAGCGAGAAGCCGAACGCGTGGCTCCACTCGTCCTGGTCGTAGTCACGCGCGATGTGCCCCGTGTCGACGCCACCGAAGCCGGGGATGAACCACTCGGGGAAGTAGTTGTCGGACTTTGCGATCTGCGTGAAGGGCACGGCGCTGATGAGGTCGCCGAGATAGAAGATCGTTGTGACCTGCGCGGTCTGCATGGTGCCGATGGCCGACGCCAGCCCCTGGACGTTGTCCTTGGCGAGGTCGTACGTCACCACGGGGTCGATGTCGACGTTGCACTCGGACTTGAGCAGCGCCTTGATGGTCGGGCCCGGGTTGTCGTAGGCCGGCAGGTTGTAGACGATGGCGCCGACCTTGCGCACCTTCTTGAGCGACAGTGTCGGATCGTCGGTGAACTTCGGCGGCTTGCCGGCGAGCTTCTTGCAGTAGTACTCGGCGCCGAGACGGATGTCCTGGCTGCCCGACGGCGTGAAACTCCAGAGGTACGGGTCGTGATCGGCGAACCACTTCTCCGGGGTCTGCGCCTGCGTGAAGTGCAGGATGCCGCGCTTGGCGAGTTCGTCCGACGCCGCGGGGTTCGTCTCCTGCACGGCGGCGAAGCAGTGATCGGTGTCCTTCGCCTTGTCGGCCCGCGCGCGCGCCTGCGCGTCGTCCTGCTTCGAGTTGTCGTTCGTCGGATAGAAGAAGTGCAGCTGCCGCCCGTAGAACTGGTAGCGCGAGTTGAAGTAGTCGCGCAGCACTTTGTAGGTGCGCATGTTCGCCGAGTCGTTCGGCGCGACCGGGCCCTTCATCTCGCCGTCGCTGCTGACGGTGCCCGTCAACTCCGCGAGGTAACAGACGTTGATCGAGTCCGCGGTGACGCCGAACGCCGTCGCCCCACCGTTGTCGCCGGTGAAGGCCGGCGCGCACGGCGGCGAGTAGATCGACTCGATCTGGCGCGGCGGGTCACCGAAGCCGTACGGGCATGCCGACGACCTCTTGTTCTTCTTCGGCGGGATCGTCGTGGTCGGTTCGGGCTCGACGCCCGCGGCGGTGCCGCTGCGCGCCGAGTTGAACGACGAGAACACCGACGGCTGGTTCTTGTCGGGCGGGGCATCGGGCGAGAACGCGCTCGACGTCTGGGGCTGGTCCTGCGGCGGCCGCAGCACGGACGGCAGGATCATCAACCCGAGGATGAGCGCGAGCGCACCGGCCAGCGCGGGCGCCAGCCGATCACTGCGCTTCGGACCGCGCCCCACAGATCGAACACTCGTTATTGCAGGTCCCCCAACCGGTAATTCAGAAATCTGACGCTACTCTCAGGTTCGGGCACTGGTCAACGCGGGCAGGCAAGATGCGCGTTATGGACAAGTCGCAGATCTGGGCCACCATCCACGCCGAACGCAAGGCGCTCGCGGCCGACCTCGAAGGCCTCACCGAGCAGCAGTGGGCGACCCCGTCGTTGTGCACTGGTTGGACCGTACGAGACGTGCTCGCCCACATGACAGGTACAGCGGAAAAGACGACGCTCAACTTCTTCCCAAGTCTCGTCGCCAACGGTTTTTCGCTGTCGAAGCTCCAGAACAAGGACATCAAACGCGTCGAGGCAACGGGCGACGTGCTCGGCGCGTTCAAGGGCGCGATGGGCAAGTCGACATCGCCCCCCGGCCCGACGATGACGTGGCTCGGCGAGACCCTCGTGCACGGCGACGACATCCGTCGGCCGCTCGGCATCACCTACGACTATCCCGCTGACGCCGCCGCCGCGGTCGCGGATTCCTACAAGGCGACGAACCTCGTCATGGGGTCGAAGAGGCGCATCGCCGGCGTGAAACTCGTCGCCACGGACACCGACTGGTCACACGGCGACGGACCCGAAGTGCGCGGACCGATGATGGCCCTGCTGATGGCGATGGCGGGCCGCGCCGCGGCGATGAGCGACCTGTCCGGCGAAGGCGCGCAGACGCTCAGCGCGCAGCTGTAGCGCGCGCGAACGCTTCGTTGCGGAAGCGGTTGATCCGCTTGGACGACGGCGCGGCGGGGTTGTAGTTCTCCGACGCGTGGAACGCGCCGGGCGTCACGAGTAGTTCGGTCGGCACACCCGCCTGCAACAACTTCTGGGCGTATTCGATGTCTTCATCGCGGAAGGCGTCGAGTTCGCCGACGTCGATCGACGTGGGCGGCAGACCCCGCAATTGTTCGGCAGTGGCGCGCGCCGGCGCGGCGTAGATGTCGATATCGTCGGCGCCCGCGCGTCCTGCGAGATACGACGACCACCCGTACTGGTTCTTGTCGCGACTCCAGAACTGTGGCCACGTGACTTCGATGTTCGAGGGCGTCGCGTCGCGGTCGTCGATCATCGGGAAGAACAGGATCTGCGCGCTCGGCGTGATCTCACCGAGGTCGCGCGCCAACAAACAGGTACCCGCGGCCAGCCCTCCACCGGCGCTACCGCCGGCGACGACGATCCGCGCCGGATCGACGCCGAGCTCGGCGGCGTTGCGGTGCAGCCATCGCAGGCCGGCGTAGCAATCCTCGAGCGGGGCGGGATACGGATGCTCGGGCGCGAGGCGGTACTCGACGGAGAGCACGACGGCACCGAAGCGCGACGCCCACACCTTGTTCATGTAGGCGTCGCCGTCGTAGTGGCCGAGCACCATGCCGCCACCGTGGATCCAGTAGATGACGGCGTCGGTCGTGCGTGCGTCGGGCTCGTAGATGCGGACGAGGACATTGGCGTCGCCCTCGGCGTAGCCGGGAACCTCGATGTCGCGGAACGAAACGTTCGGCACTTCGGGCATCTCGATCGCTTGCTGCATCTCGGTGTACGCCTTGCGCACGACGTCGATGCCGAGCGAGAAGTCGAGCACGCGCGGCGGCAGGCCGTCGAGCACCTTGCGCACCTCGGGATCAACCCGGTCGATGAACTCCACGTCTGTTCCCCCTCTACCGAAGTCGAATGACGTTACCGGTGACGAGGCGCGCCGCGTCGGTGCACAACCACGCGATCACTTCGGCGACCTCGGCCGGCGCGGCGACGTGGATGTGGTCGCTCGACTGTGCGACGAAGGCGCGGACGTCGTCGGTGACCCATCCGGTGTCGGTGACGGGCGGATACACGACGTTGGCGGTGACACCGAAGTCGGCGAGTTCGATCGACGCCGTCATCGTGTAGTTGTCGAGCGCCGCCTTCGCCGCGCCGTAGCTCGCTTCACTGGGAAAGCCCATCGGGCCACCCGACGTCAGGCTGACGATGCGCCCCCACGACGCGTCGCGCGCCGCGAGGCTCTGCGCGTACGCGGAGATGAGCAGCCCGCCGCCGCGCGCGTTGATGAGGAACTGCGCGTCGTGTGTCGCGGCGTCGACCATCGGCGACGGACGCCCGACCGGATTGGACGCGCCGACGCGGAACGTGTCGTGACCGACGCCGCTGGCGTTGTTGACGAGGATGTCGATGGGCCCGAGCGAATCGTGGGCGGCGGCGAACAGCTCGTGCGGGGCGTCTACTTGGCGAAAGTCGGCCTCGAAGGCGAAGGCGCGGCATCCGAGATCCGCAATGGCGTCGACTACCGCTGAGCCGTCCTTGCGGCGCTCGTCAGCGAAGGCGGCGGGATACTCGTCGGCCAGTTCGTCCGTCTGGAAGTAACTGATGGCGACGTCGGCGCCGAGCCGCGCCAGCGCGATGGCTGCGGCGGCGCCGATCCCCTGGTTCGCGCCGGTGACGAGCGCGACGCGTCTGCTCAGTTCACCGGCCATAGGCCGAGGAACTTATAAGCCGCGACGCCGCGCGCCGAATGCAATCAGGCGATGCAGGACCGAGCCGGGCAGGCGCGCCAGGAAATCGATGACGTTGGCGTCGGGACCGACGAGCGCGCGCCGGCGGTCCGCCTTGACCGCGGCGAGGATCTCGCGCGCCGCGCGATCGGGCTTCGTCATGGCGATGCGCTCGAAGTTCTCGGCCATCGCGTGCTCGCCGCGCATGTTCTTGGCGATGTTCGTCTTGATGCCGCCGGGGTGCACCGTCGTCGCCGACACACCGCAGCGTTCGACGTCGAGTTCGATGCGCAGCGCGTCGGTGAACCCGCGCACCGCGAACTTGGCGGCGTTGTACGCCGACTGCGACGGAATCGACGCCAGACCGAACACGCTCGAGACGTTGACGACGTGGCCGTCACCCGTCGACTTGAGATGCGGCAGGAACGCCTGCGTGCCGTGGACGACGCCCCAGAAGTTGACGTTCATCAGCCACTCGAAGTCGACGATGTTCATCGCCTCGACCGTCGCCGAAAGGGCGACGCCCGCGTTGTTGAAGATGAGGTTGACCTTGCCGTGTTCCGCCACGACCTGTTCGGCCCACGCGAACACGGCGTCACGGTCGGCGACGTCGACGCGTTGCTGCGTCACCTTGACACCGTGGCCTTCGCACAGCGCGACGGTCTCGGCGAGGCTCGCTTCGTCGATATCGCTCAGCGCCAGCGCGCAACCGGCGCCGGCGAGGTTGACGGCGAGGGCGCGACCGATGCCACTGCCTGCGCCGGTGATCGCTGCCACTTTGCCGGCGAAGGAGTTCACGCGAAGACCATCTCGGCGTCGGTGATCGGCTTGAGCTTCATGGCGCGATAGTCGGCGATGTAGCTCTGCTTGACCTGCCACGGGAACGACGCGCCCTGGCGCGGCAAGCGATCGACGGCGCGGTTGATGTAGCCGGAGTTCAGCCCGAAGACGCTGGCGTCGCTCTCCTCGGCGTTTGACGCGTCGGGCGTCGCTTGGCGGAGGCCTTCGTGGTGCATGTGGTTGAGCATGCGCGTCACGTAGTCGCACGTGAGGTCGCACTTCAGCGTCCACGACGCGTTGGTGTATCCGATGGCGAAGGCCAAGTTCGGCACGCCGTCGAGCATCATGCCCTTGTAGGTGAGCTTGTCGTGCGGGACCACTGCTTCACCGTCGACGGAGAGTTCGATGCCGCCGAGGAACAGCAGGTCGAGTCCGGTCGCGGTCACGATGATGTCGGCGTCGAGGTGCTTACCGGAGTCGAGCGCGATGCCGGTCTCGTCGAACGTCTTGATCGTGTCGGTGACAACCGACGCCTTGCCGACGGAGATCGCCTTGAACAGGTCGCCGTTGGGCACGAGGCACAGCCGCTGATCCCACGGGTTGTACCGCGGCGTGAAGTGGGCGTCGACGTCGTAACCGGCGGGAAGCTGGCGAGCGACTTGACGCTTGAGGACCGACTTCACGAACTCGGGGCGGCGCTTGCTCAAGAAGTACGACGCCTGTGTCGTCAGCGCCTTGAACCAACGGATGATCGGTCCGCTGACGCGCGTCGGCAAGTAGCGCCGCAGCGCATTGGCCAATGGATCCGACTCGGGCATCGAGACGATGTACGTCGGCGAGCGCTGCAGCATCGTGACCTGCGCCGCCTTGTCGGCGAGCGACGGGATCAACGTGACCGCGGTCGCACCGCTACCGATCACGACAATTTTCTTGCCGGCGTAGTCGAGGTCTTCGGGCCAGTGCTGCGGGTGGATGACGGTGCCGCCGAACGCGTCGCGCCCTGCGAACTCCGGGGTGTAGCCCTCGTCGTAGCGGTAGTAACCCGTGCAGCTGAAGATGAAGCCGGCGGTGAGCTGGAACGTCTCACCGGTGTCGGAGCGACGGGCCGTGACGCGCCAGTGGCCGTCGTCGGACGACCAGTCGGTCGACACGATCTTGTGGTTGAAGCGGATGTGCTTGTCGACGCCCGTCTCGCGCGCTGTGTCTTCGATGTAGCGCAAGATCGACGGACCATCGGCGATCGACTTCTCGCCGTCCCACGGACGGAACGAGTAGCCGAGCGTGAACATGTCGGAGTCAGAGCGAATGCCGGGATAGCGGAAGAGGTCCCACGTCCCGCCGATGGCGTCGCGCGCTTCGAACAACGCGTAAGTCGCCCACGGACACTTGTCCTGCAAGTAGGCGCCGGCGCCGATGCCCGAAAGCCCGGCGCCGACCACCAATACATCGAGATGCTCCATCGGACTACGCGGCCGCGCCGGCGAGCTTGTCGTTCAAGGTGCCGTTCGCACCGAACAACTCCTCGCGCCATTCGGCGACCAGGCCCGTGTGCTCCGACTGGTTCGGGTGGAAGTCGGGACGGTTGTAGTCCTTCAGCTGGTTCCACAGCTTCTTCGACAGCAGCGGAGACTTGCGGACGCGGCGCAGGCTCTTCAGGACCTTCCGCGGCTGACGGCGTGCGTCCTTGTCGAGCAGCAGCGACACGATCACCTGTCCGGCGATCGCGATCGGAAAGCCGAAGCGCAGCGCGTTCATCGTGAACACGCGCATGCGTTCCTTGCCGCCCGTCACCTTGTAGACGTCGAAGGCGACCGCCTTGTGCTCCGACTCTTCGAGCGCGTGCCAGAGGAAGAGGTTCTTCACGGTCTCGTCACCGAACATGTCACGCGCTTCGGGGTCGCTGAGGATCAACTCGGCGAGCGTCGCCGTGAAGTGCTCGAGCGCCGCGGTCGTCGCCAGGTTGATGCTCGCCGGCGCGAACTTCGTGCGCAGCTCGAGGCCCTTACGCGTCATCTTCTCGACGACGCGCGTGGGGTAGCCCATCGACTGGAAGTGCGCGTTGAGCACCCGGTGCTCCCGACCGTGGATCGACTCCTGCCCGATGAAGCCGCCGACTTGGCGCTTGAGTTCGGGATCGGTGAGTTGGTCGCGGTAGTGACGCACCGAGCGCACGAAGAAGTCCTCGCCGTCCGGGAACACCGACGACAGCGCAACGGCAATGTGGCTCGACACGACGTCGCCGTCCTTGCCGAAGTGCTTGGGCACGGTCTGGATGGCGTCTTCGAAATTGATTCTGCGTACGGGGATATCCGTCATGCTTGCAATAGTAGATCAGTTGAGTGATTGAATCAATCCCTCAATTCTGGTAATCTTGACGGCGTGACGAAGGGAGCAAAGACCCGCGAGGCAATCCTCCGCGCCGCCATCGTCCGTTTCGCGCGTGACGGGTTCCGCGCCACGTCGGTCGCCGACATCGCTCGCGACGCCGGCGTGTCGGGCACGCTGGCCTACGCCTACTTCCCCAACAAAGAGGCGCTGTTTCTTGCGGCCGTCGATGAAGACGCCGCCGGTCTCATCCAGCTCGCCGTCGACCACCTCAACTCCCTGCACGACGTGAACGACTTCGACTGGCGGTCGTCGCTGCTGCTCACGCTCGTCGACGCCGTCGACGACCACCCGCTCGCCAAGCGGCTGCTCGGGGGCCTCGAGCCCGATGTCACCGACCGCGTTCTTGCCATCCCCACGCTCCAAGAGTTACGCAAGGTCGTCGGCGAACGCCTGCGCAGCGAACAGCTCAGCGACATGGTGCGCGCCGACATCGATCCCTACGAAGTCGGCAGCGGACTCGTGTCGATCTTCCTCGCACTGCTGATGTCGGTCACCCAGATCGGCCGCGACGCGATCGCGACGTATGCGCCGGGCATCGTGTCGGTCACCGACGCCGCGCTGCGCCCGCCGACCAAGCCTGCGCCCCGCAAGCGCCGCTAGCGGGCAATACCTCCGAACTGGGCGCGTCAGATCACGTTTTCCGGGACCTGACGCGCCCAGTTCGTCAGTGCTCGAAGAACTCCCAGGCGGCGGCGGTGACGTCGGGGCCCGCGGGGTCGGTGAAGGTCGCGGCGTAGTCGCCGTTGGGGTAGTCGTGGTTGAGGCCGTGCACGACCCACCACTCGACGGCGACCCGGCCACCGGCGTCGTTCCAGCGCTTCACGGTGTACGGGTAGCTCTGCCACCCGGTCACACCGGCGGCGCACGGGAAGTTGTCGTGCGGACCGACGCACGGGTTCCCGCCGCCGGGATTGAGTGACCCGACGGCGGCGTGCTGCGTCGTCGACGTCGGCGTCGGAGGCAACCCGCGCATGCCGACGTGCTGGCGAAGCAACGTCTCGCCCAATGCGACGTTGTTGAGCATGTCGGCGTCGCCCTGCACGATCATCGCGGGGCCGGGTGCTCGGCCTGCGAGCTCTTTGGTGGCGAGCGCGCCGTTGACGTCGCCGCACGCGGCGTACGCGCAACCAGCGAACAGTGCGCTGGCGCGGAACACGTCGGGATACGTGATGTCGAGGATGTTGGCCATGTCGGCGCCCGCCGACGCGCCCGACACATAAATGCGAGACGGGTCGACGCCGTTGGCGGCGGCGACCTGCTGTGTCAGTGCGGCGAGCAGCGCGGGCTCGCCGGCGCCGCGGTGCATGTTCTGGTCGAGGAACCAGTTCCAGCACGACGCGCCGTTGCCGTCGACGCGTTCGGGATGGTCCATGTCGTATGGCGCCTCGAGGGGGTAGAGCACGACGGCGCCGACCTTGGCGGCGAGCTCGTTCCAACGGGTCCCGAACGCGAGCTGCGGATCGGTGGCGTTGTTCTGCGTGCAGCCGTGCAGGTACACGACCAGCGGACGCCCGCTCGGCGGAGGCGTCCCCGCGGGGACGTACAGCCAGTAGTCGCGCGCTCCCCCGCCGACGAACTGCCACGACTCGGCGGTGGCGACGGCGCGCGTCGCGGGCATGCCCGCGCCGAACACGCACACCAGCAGCGCAACGAAGATCCCCAGACGACGCACTTCGTCGTTCATTCTGCCTTAGTTGCGACCACCAGGACCTTGTCCCACCGCGCGCGGAACTCCCCGGCTGCCGTGCGCGCACGTTGTTCGGCGATCCACGCCTCCCCGACCGCGGCGTCGATGCGGCCGTCGTCAACGGCTCGTCGGAGGATCCCGCGGGCGTCGAACGGGAGCCGCTCGAGGGCGTACCCCCGCGACGACTCCGTGACCACGTCGTCGATCCGGAAACCCCGCGCCTGGAGGAGCGACGGCATCGTCGTGCCGAGTCCGACGTGACGGGCGCGCAGGAACCGGGCGGGAAAGCATCCGTCGGGCGCGATGTCGCTGTCGACGCGCAGCGTCGTGTTGTCCGGTTCCAATACGGCGAGAAAGCCGCGCGGCCGCACTACACGCGCGATCTCGTCGAGGACTGCGCACGGGTCCGATACGTGTTGCAGCGTGCGCTCGATGCGGCACCCGTCGATGATGTTGTCGGCGAATGGCAGCTGCGCCGCGTCGCCAAGCACGAGCGGGGCCGCGCCCGCGGCGCGGGTGAGAAACGCCCGACTGCTGTCGAGGCCGATCGGACGCAACCCGGCGTCTGCGAGGCGGCGGACGTCGTGCCCGAGACCGCAGCCGACGTCGAGGACGGTGCCATCCGGAACCGCCCGGGCCGCCGCGGCGACGATGTACGCCTTCAACGCCGACAGGCTCCCGTCCGTGGCGTCGAGGTAATCAGCGAGCGCCACCGCAGAACCGCTGGCGTCCACGTTCGAGAAGTGCGACATGGCTCCTCCGAAGAGAGGCCCAGGCGGTCGGCCAATCCTTAGACGCTTCCCGGCGGTGAGACCCACCCTCTGCCCGCCAGTCGCAAGTGGCAATAGTCTCCCACGCCATGGCACGGGTTTCTTATGAATGCGAAGGCGGCATCGCCACGATCACGATGGACGACGGCAAGGTCAACGCGCTGTCGCCCGACATGCAGGCCGAGATCAACGGCGCGCTCGACAAGGCGGAGGCCGACCAAGCCATCGTCATCCTGACGGGCAACCAGAAGGCGTTGTCGGCGGGCTTCGACCTGTCGATCATCACGACGCCGGGGCCCGAGTCGGTCGCCATGTTGCGCGGCGGGTTCCTGCTCAGCGAGCGGCTGCTGTCGTTCCCGACGCCCGTGATCATCGCGGCGTCGGGCCACGCCATCGCCATGGGCTTCTTCCTGCTGCTGTCGGGCGACTATCGCATCGGCGTCGACAAGCCCGTGAAGCTCGTCGCCAACGAAGTCGCGATCGGCATGACGCTGCCGTGGGCAGCGATCGAGATCACGCGCCACCGCCTGACGAAGAACGCCTACCAGCGCATGCTCGACCTCGCTGAGCCGATCGCTGTGAGCGACGCCGTCGCCGCGGGCGTCCTCGACGCCGTCGTCGCCGAGGATCAACTGATGACGACGGCGCGCGACGTGGCGACGCGCTTCGCGTCGACGCTGAACATGGAAGCGCACCGCGGCACGAAGGCGCGCGTGCGCGCCGAGATGCTCAAGGCAATTCGCGAAGCGAACGACGCGGAGTTCCCGCCGAGCTAAGCGGCGAGCGTCTTCTGGAGACGCGCCGCGCTGCGCAGGTCGGCGACGAGGCCGTCCATCGCCGCGTGCCGCGCGTCGCCGTCGCGCTCGCGCAACACCGACGACGGGTGGATCGTCGTGACGACGGGTCGCCCCTCGTACTCGAGCACCTGCCCGTGCGACTTGCCGACGCGGAACGACGAGCCGAACATCGACTGGCCGGCGACGGCGCCCAACGCCACGATCACGCCGGGCTTCACCAACTCGAGCTCGCGCGCGAGCCATTGGTGACAGGCGACGATCTCGGTCCCGTTCGGACGCTGGTGGATGCGGCGCTTCCCGCGCGGCTCCCACTTGAAGTGCTTCACGGCGTTCGTGAGGTACACGCCGTCGCGACGAATCGACGCGGCTTCGAGCGCGGCATCGAGAATTCGTCCGGCCGGACCGACAAACGGCTGGCCTTCCTTGTCCTCGTGGTCGCCGGGTTGTTCCCCGATCAGAAATAGCGGCGCGTGCGCCGCGCCTTCGCCGAACACGACCTGGGTGGCGTTGGCGTACAGGTCGCAGGCCGTACAGCCGGCGGCTTGCGCCGCAACCCCGCGGAGTGCCTTCGGCAGCGCCATGAAGTTGTGATGCCCTCGCTCGGAACCGACTACACGCGGCGGCGACGGGTACGCCAAAGGACGCACGACTTCAGGGAGGTCATCACCATGGCAACACCCGCCACACTTTCGGCGACGCAGCTGCTGCGGCAGCGGCACAAGGAAATCGAAGATCTGTTCACCCGCACGTTGGCGGCTGCGGGCGACGAACGACGCGAGTTGTTCGATTGTCTGCGAGCAACGCTCGCGGTGCACGAAACAACAGAAGAGCTGTTCCTGCACCCGCTTGCCCGCGCGTACGGCGACGACGCGACGCGCATCGTCGAGTCGCGCCTCGCAGAGGAGAACCAGGCGAAGCACACGCTCGCAGAGCTCGAGGAACTCGGCCCCGACGGCGACCAGTTCGCCACGAAGCTCACGACGTTCCAGCGCGCCGTGCTCGAACACGCCGAAAAGGAAGAGCAGGAGCTGTTCCCGATCGTCGATTCGAACTGCGGGCAGGACGACCTGGCGCACCTCGCGGACGCGATCCTCGCCGGTGAGCAACTCGCACCGACGCATCCGCATCCCCACGCCGGCGAGAACCCGGTGGTGTTGATGCTCGTCGGCCCGTTCGCCTCAATGCTCGACAAGACGCGGGACCACTTCAGCGATTGGACGCGGTCCCGCACCAAGAGCAACTAGCTGTTCGGCGCGCGTCGCGCGCGCCGTCCTCCCCGGTGCGCATAGCCGCGTAACGTGCCGCGCACAGGGGAGGACGGCAGACCATGTACGGGTCCGAACAAACGAAAACCGCCGCGTTCGAAGTCGGCCGACTCGACGCGGTCGCGCAACGCGCGCTCGTGGAGCGCGGTGAGGTCAAGGCGACCGAACTCGTCGAGTGGGCGCGCCAGCGCGCCGATGCGCTCAATCCGCAACTGAACGCCATCATCACGCCCATGGACGAGGCCGGCGACGGTGGCGTTCCGATGGTGCTGAAGGACCTCGTCGTCGAGGTGCCGGGCGTGCCGTTCGCCGAGGGGTCCCGCTTCGTGAAGGGAACGGTGTCAGAGTTCGAGTCCGAACTCGTGGCGCGGTACCGGCGCGCCGGACTCGTCGCCATCGGCAAGACGAACACGCCCGAGTTCGGCATGGCGCCCCACTGTGAACCGGCGGCGTTCGGCGCGACGCACAACCCGTGGAGTCTCGGCCATACCACTGCGGGTTCGAGCGGTGGTTCGGCGGCGGCGGTGGCGTCGGGCATCGTGCCGATCGGCCACGCCAGCGACGCTGGCGGCTCCATTCGCTACCCGGCATCGTGCTGCGCGTTGTTCGGGCTCAAGCCGACGCGGGCGCGCAATCCCATGGGTCCCGAGTACGGCGACGCGCTCGGTGGTGCTGCGGTCGAGCACGTGCTGACGCGCACGGTGCGCGACAGCGCGTTCGCGCTCGACGCGACTTCGGGTTCCGACAAAGGCGATCCGTACTGCGCGCCCGTGAACCCGCGCCCGTTCGTCGACGAAGTCGGCGCCGAGCCGGGGCAGTTGCGCGTCGCTTACAGCCGTACGTCGGCGGAAGGCACCGACCTGCATCCTGACTGCCTCGCCGCGCTCGATGCCACGCTGGCCTTGTTGGAATCGCTCGGGCACCGCGTCACCGAAGCACCGTTCACACAGATCGACGAACGGACCGGCTCGGCTATCGGGACGCTGATCAACGGATCGACCGCGTGGATCGCGGCGTACTGGATCCGCCGCCTTGGACGCGAGCCGCAGCCCGGCGAACTCGAACCGTCGACGGTGGCCATGATCGACGCCGGCCGCCGCACCAGCGCCGCCGATTGGCTGATCGCCCAGGACGACATCAACGCCTTCACACGCCGAAGCGCGCGCTTCTTCGACGACTACGACGTGTTCCTGTGTCCGACGGTGACGACGCCGCCGCTCGCGCTCGGTCTCATGAGCGCGGGCACCGAGGACGAACCGTTCAAGGGCCTGGCCGAGGCGGGCACCATGATCCGCAACGCCGGCGTGATCGCCAACATCACCGGCAACCCCGCGATGTCGGTGCCGCTGTTCTGGAACGGCGAAGGCCTGCCCATCGGCTCGCACTTCCTGGCGCCGTTCGGCGGCGAAGCGACCGTGCTCCGGTTGGCGTCGCAACTCGAGACGGCGCAGCCCTGGGCCGACAAGTGGCCCGGCGTTAGCGTCGGTGCGTGAACTGGCCTGACGGGTTTATTTGGGGCACCGGCGCGTCGTCGTCGCAAACGGAAGGCGCGGCGCCGGAGTCGGATGCGATCGATCGTGAACGCGCCGGGCACATGCCGGTGTCGGGAACCGGCAACGACTTCGGCACGCGTTACCCCGAAGACTTCGCGCTGTACGCGTCGCTCGGGCTGACACATCACCGCCTGTCGATCGAGTGGGCGCGCATCGAACCGGCCGACGGCGAGCGCGATCCCGAGGCGATCGCTCACTACCGCGACATGCTCGCGGCGGCGCACGACGCCGGCGTCGTCCCCTGGATCTGCCTGCACCACTTCACGCTCCCGCGCTGGTTCTCCGACGCTGGCGGCTTCGCCGTCGACGCCAACCGCACGCAGTTCTGGAGCCGCCACGTCGACTTCATGGCCGACACATTCGGCGACCTCGCCGGCGGCTGGAAGCCGGTCAACGAGGTCAACTACTACGGCGGCATCAGCGGCAGCCCGACGATGGGGTCGGGTTTCACGCGCGAACAACAACGCGTCGTCGACACGCAGATCCACCTCGCCAACGCCGAAGCCGCCGCGACCTTGCGACAGACCGACAAGCCGGTGTGCTCGATCTTCGGCCTCAGCGCGGCGATCGCGCTCGACGATCATCCGGGCACGCTCGCCGGTTGTGAGAAGTACTACCGGAACAACTGGGACCGCGGCCTCACCTTGTTTCGCGACGGGGTGCTCAACACACGCGACGGGAACGTCGTCGAGCGGGCGGATTTGCAAGGGTGCTTCGACTACATCGGCTTCTCGTACTACTCGTCGTTCGCGTTTCGCCAGGGCGAGTTCGTCGGCGTGTACCCGGAGGACACCGCACGCTCGCCGCTCGGCTACGGCATCTGGGCCGACGGCCTCGGCCTCGTCCTCGATCGCCTGCACGACGAGGTTCCGGGCGCGCCGTTGATCGTCAGCGAGTACGGCATCGGCACCGACGACGACGCGCAGCGCGCCGCGTACGTCGAGCGCGGGTTGCAGATCGCGCACGACGCCATCGACCGCGGCGTGAACGTCCGCGGGTTCTTCTCGTGGACCGGCGTCGACAACTACGAGTGGACCCACGGCTACGACGTGAAGTTCGGCATCATCGACGCCGACCGCAAGCTGAAACCCAGTGCCCACGTCTTCGCGCGAGAGGCGCTCGGAAGTTGACCGCCGAAGACCCGTTCACCGCCCCGTTGGTGCCGCTGCCGGCGCAGCCCGCCGGCACGCCGTGGCCGACGGATGCGTGGCCAACCGGTCCCGCGCCCGAAGGCGTTGCGGTCGAAGCGTTGCTCGACGAGCTCTTCGACGACGGCGGTCCGCTGGCGACGACGTTCGCCGCCGTCGTCATCCACCGAGGACGCCTGGTCGCGCAGCGCTACGCCCACGCCATCGAACACTTCGACCGCGACCCGGAAACCATCACCGCCGCCACTCCGCTGTTGAGCTGGTCGATGGCGAAGTCGATGCTGCACGCGGTGGTCGGCATGCTGGTCGCGGAAGGGCGGGTGCTTCTCGACGCGCCCACCGACGTGCCGGAGTGGCGCGACGCTGGCGACGGCCGCGAGACCATCACGCTGCAGCAGCTGCTCGAGATGCGCGACGGACTCGACTTCGTCGAGGACTACGTCGACGACACGCGGTCCGACGTGATCGAGATGCTTTTCGGAACGGGCGCACGCGACGTTGCGCACTTCGCCGCGGATCGATCGCTCGTCGCCGCGCCGGGCGAGCGGTTCAACTACTCGAGCGGGACGACCAACATCGTGTCAGCCATCGTGCGGCGAGTGGTCGGCTCGCGCGACGCCTACGAACGGCTGCTCGACGATCGCTTGTTCGGCCCCCTGGGCATGCGCACCGCCACGGCGCGGTTCGACGACGCCGGAACGTGGATCGCCAGTTCGTACGTGTACTGCAGCGCCCAGGACTTCGCGCGGTTCGGCTACCTCTACATGCGCGACGGAGTGTGGAACGGCGAACGGGTGCTCCCTGCGGGATGGGTCGACCACGCGCGCCGCGTGAGATCCTTCGATCCCGACGGCGGCAACTACTACGGCGCCCACTGGTGGCTCTACGGCGACGCGCACGGGACGTTCGCCTGTATCGGCTACGAGGGTCAGTACATCTGGTGCGTACCGGCGCTCGACCTCGTCGTCGTGCGACTCGGCAAGACCCCCTCGGAGCAACGCGCGCAGCTCACCGACTGGCGGCGCCGCATCACCGACGCGTTCGCGACGGCGAGCGGTTAGCGCGGTCGCCTAAACGGCGACGCGCAGCGGCGTCGGCTGCTCCTCGTCGTCGTTGCCCTTGCCATACGCCAGTTCGCCGCCGATGTAGCCGCCGACGGTCACCGCCGACGCACCGAGCAGGCCGACGAGAATGCCGCGAACGCGCTTGCCGCGCAGACGCAGAAGGAACGACCACAAGTAGAAGATCGTGCCGATGGTGTTGCTGACCGTGTGCACGACCGCGGTCTTGCGCTTGTCGTCGTCGGTTCCGATCTTCTCGAACTCGACGAGTCCGGCTGCGACCGTCGGCGCCGCCGCGGCGACGCCGAGCCCGACGAAGGCCGCGCTGGCGCGCCGCGACTTGCGCCCGCCGAAAAAGTCGAGCAGGAACGATGTGGTCCAGAACCCGATTGGCAGATCGGTGAGGACGGGATGCAGCGGGTGACCGAGCCAGTCTCCGCCGAGGAAGGAGCGGGCCTTGGCAGGCATCGCCTCCACGGCCTGGTCCATGACCGCTTCGACCTTTTCTTCGACCGCTTCCATCGTCTCCATGACCACGAAATACCCGGAAACACGAGAAGTTGTACCTGTCGACGCGGATTACGCGATCGCGCGGCCGACGCGAGCATGCAATGGTTGTGCGGCGCGTTCGCTCGAACTGGGAGTCAAGTGATGGACCTCGTCATTCGCAACGGCACGGTGATCGACGGCACGGGCGCCGATGCGCGCACGGCGGATGTCGGCGTCGACAACGGCGTCATCGTCGAGGTCGGCAAGGTTGTCGGCCGCGGCGCACAGGAGATCGACGCCGACGGCGCGCTGGTAACGCCTGGTTTCGTCGACATTCACACGCACTACGACGGCCAAGCGGTGTGGGATGAGCGGCTCCAGCCGTCGTCGCTGCACGGCGTGACGACCGTCGTGATGACCAACTGCGGTGTCGGGTTCGCGCCGGTGCGCCCCGAGGATCGCCAGCGACTCGTCGAACTGATGGAAGGCGTCGAAGACATCCCGGGCACAGCCATCCACGAAGGCCTCACCTGGGAATGGGAGAGCTTCGGCGAGTACCTCGACGCCCTCGACCGCCGCGCCCACGACATCGACTTCGCGACGCAGGTGCCACACGGACCGCTGCGGCTCTACGTCATGGGCGATCGCGGCGGGCGCGGCGACACGGCGACGCCCGAAGAGATCGCCGAGATGGGCCGGCTGGCGGCGGAGGCCGTCGACGCCGGCGCGCTCGGGTTCACGACGTCGCGCACGCGCAACCACCGCACGGTGAAGGGCGAGCCGACGCCGACGCTGAAGGCGCCGCGGGAGGAACTCGTCGGCATCGCGCAGGCGCTCGGCCACCTCGGCAAGGGCGTGCTGCAAGTCGTGTCCGACTTCCTCGACGTCGACGACGAGTTCGGCACCGTGCGCGCCATGGCCGAGCAATCGGGACGCCCGATCTCGATTTCGTTGACGCAGGTGCCGTTCGCACCGCAGCAGTACAAGACGCTGCTCGACAACATCACCCAAGCGAACGAAGACGGTGTCGTCGTGCGCGCGCAGGTGGCGCCGCGCGCCGTTGGTCTGCTGCTCGGGCTGCAGGCGTCGATGAACCCCTTCCTCGGCAACCCGGCGTACATGGAGATCGCGTCGCTACCGCTCGCCGATCGCGTCGCCGCCATGCGCGAGCCGGGCCGACGTGAGGCGATTCTCGCCGCCGCGCAAGGCCACAACGGCATCTTCGGTTTCGACCGCATCTTCGACCTCGGCGACCCGCCGAACTACGAGCCCGCCGCCGACGAGTCGATCGCCGCGCAGGCGGCGCGCGCCGGTCGGACCGCGCAAGAACTGGCGTACGACATGATGCTCGCCGACGAAGGCAAGGCGTTGCTGTACACACCGTTCCTGAACTACGCCGACGGCAACCTCGACGCCGCGCGCGAGATGCTCGCCCACCCCTACACAGTGCCGGGTCTCGGCGACGGCGGCGCACACGTGGGCACGATCTGCGACGCGTCGTTCATCACGACGCTGCTCACGCACTGGGGCCGTGACCGTAAGGACGGCCGCTTCGCGCTCCCCTACCTCGTGCAGCAACACTGCCGCGACACGGCGCGCACCGTCGGGCTGTACGACCGCGGCGTTCTCGCACCCGGGTACCGAGCCGACGTCAACGTCATCGACTTCGACAACCTGCGGCTCGAACGCCCCGAGATCCACCACGACCTTCCGGCGGGCGGGCGTCGTCTGCTGCAGGGTGTGCGCGGCTACAAGCACACGGTCGTCGCCGGCGTCGAGACCTACCGCGACGGCGAAGCCACCGGCGCGCTCCCGGGCAAGCTCGTGCGGGGCGCGCAACCAATCCCGGCATAGCGATGGCCGACGTCACCACGACGACGCTCATCGAGAAACCGCTTACGGTCGTCGCCGACTACGTAACCGATCCCGGCAACGCGCCGGAGTGGTACGAGAACATCACGTCGATCGAATGGGAGACCGATCCCCCGCTGCAGCTGGGCTCACGCATGCGCTTCGTGGCCCGGTTCCTCGGACGCACGATGCGATACACGTACGAAGTCGCGGAATACGAACCTCGGATCCGGCTCGTCATGCGCACCACCGCTGGCCCGGCGATGGAGACGACCTACGAGTGGGAAGAGGCGCAATACGGAACGACGCGCATGACACTGCGCAACCGCGGCGGACCGGCCTTGCTCTCTCCGCTCATGGCGCGCGCGATGCGGCGCGCCAACACCAAGGACCTCGCGAAACTAAAGCGCCTTCTCGAGTCGCGCTAGCAACTCTTCCGCCAACGCGACGAACGGCGGCGCGCCGATGCGCGTGAACTCGTCGCGCGCCGCCGTGCCGAACGTGATCGCCTCATCCGTGCGCCCTTGCGCCTCGCGCAAGCGGGCGAACCAGTAGTCGACGTGTCCCGCGTCGAATGCGTTGGGGTCGTTCTCGACGCCCGAGCGCGCCGCGGTGAAGTGGCGTTCGGCGGCGTCGACATCGCCCGCGGTGAACGCGACCATGCCGGCGAGCCGGTCCACCATCAGGAGGTCGAACGCGCCGTAGCGATAGCGCAAGCCTTCCGCCTGCGCTGCCGCGTACCACTCGCGGGCGCGCTCTCGATCCTCGGTGACGGCCACGGCTTGGAGCCCCGCCCAGAACTTGAAGTGCGCGCCGGCGGGCGACGGCGCCGTGTCGGACGGAGGATCGAAGAGCCCGCTGCGGAGGGCGGCGCGGCATTCTTCGAGGTCCCCCGCGGCGATGTGGACGAGCAGCTCGGCGGCTTCACCGAGGCCCGTCCACGCCGACGGAGGAATGAGCTCTCGGCACTTCGCCGCCTCGGCGAGCGCGTCGTCGATGCGGCCGCGCCACGTGTAAATCGTCGACAACCACGCGTGGCTCAACGCCACCCACGGTGAGTTCACCCCCGTCAGCATCTCGTTCTCCTCGAGCGCGACGCGTTCGAGCTCGTCGAGGTCGAGGTGCTGTGTGGCGCGGGCAAGTGCCCGCGAGCGCATCGCGAGCGCCTGGGTCCCGATGTGACCGACGCGCGCGGCCAACTCGATGCCTTCCTCGGCGTAGGCGAGCCCTTCGGCGACCTTGCCGCTCCAGATGAGCGGCCACGCCGTCCAGCACAGCGCGTCGGCAAGGCCCCACGCGTCAGTCGTGCGGCGCAAGTGCTCGACGGCGGCCTTACTGTCGGCCTCCGCCTCGGGGAGGTACGCCCAGTTCCATTGAGCGATGCAGCGCGACCACATCGCGATCCCCAGGCTGCGATCGTCGGCCGCATCACCGACCGCGGCGATGGCGGCGTCGATGCCGGCGACGGCTTGGTCGTAGTCGAGGAACGAAAGCAAGCCGCCGTAACCAGA
Organism: Actinomycetota bacterium; assembly: GCA_041166405.1. GTDB lineage: Bacteria > Actinomycetota > Acidimicrobiia > Acidimicrobiales > JACCXE01 > JACCXE01. The sequence goes on from JBEEFV010000013.1 coordinate 82,517, forward strand.
GCTGACGAGGAGTCGCTCCGGCGTCTTGATGTCGCCGACGACCTCGAGGGCGCGGTTGCACGTCACGAACGCTTCGGTCAGCTGTCCGAGCCAGATCTGCGACACGCCCATCGTCCAGAACACGCGCGCGGCGTCGTTCACTTCGCCGTCGGCGATGTAATGGTCGACAGACCGGTTCCACGCGTCCACGCACGCCTCGAAGCGACCGAGGGCGCGGAGCGCCTGGCCGCGCAGTTCCCAGAGCGCGCCGAGCTTGGCGTGGTCGTGCTCGTCGAGCAGCGCCAGGGCGTCGTCGGTGAGCCGCAACACAGTCTCGAATGCCGCGCCCGCCATGGCGCGCTCGGAGGCGGTCGTAAGCCGCTCGATGAGACGACCGCGGTCGGCCGAGGCCCCCGCTTTCATGAGGTGATCGGCGATCTCCTGCGAGCGCGTGACAACCGCGTCCTCGTCAAGCTTTTCGATGGCGTCGGCGACTCGCAGGTGCAATCGCTGGCGCCGCAAGACCGAAAGGCTCGACAGCAGTGTCTGGCGGATCAACTCGTGGGCGAAGGAGAAGACGACCTCGCCGTCGCGCTCTTCGGACACCAGCACTTGCGCGTTCTCCGCTTCGTCGACGACGTCGACCAAGTCGTCGACCTGGAGATCGCTGATGACTTCGAGGAGGCGGAACGAGAAGGCGCGGCCGATCACGGCGGCGGCCGCCAGCGCCTTGTGCGCGTCCGGACCGAGACGTTCGAGTCGGCGGCCGACGACGAGACGCACGCTTTCGGGGACTTCGAGTTCCGAGATCTTCAGGTCCGTGCGGAACTCACCGTTGGCGTCGAAGACGCGGCCCTCTTCGACGAAATGCCGGTACACCTCGCCGACGAAGAACGGGTTGCCTTCGGTTTCGGAATACACGGCGTCGACGATCGCCTGCGGCGGCGTGCGGCCCGAGAGCGCCGCGAGCACGTTGGCCACACCCGACGCGTCGAACCGCGACACGTGGAGACGCTCCACTGTCTGGGCTCGCACCATGCGTTCGAGGCTGGCGGCGAGCGGCCGCGACACTTCGAGCTCGACGTCGCGGTAGGTGCCGATGGCGAGGATGCGTTCCTGCGGGATGCGCGCCGCGATGTGCTCGATCAACAACAACGTGGACTCGTCAGCCCAGTGCACGTCGTCGATGACCATGACGAGCGGGAATCGCTTCGCGCCGCGTGCGATGAAGTCGGCCACGGCGTTGAAGAAGTAGCGCCGCTGCTGATCGGGCGGGATGTCGAGTGGCTCGGCGATGTCGGGGAACCGGCGGCGGAGTTCGGGGACCATCCGCGCCACTTCGGGCGCGGAGTCGCCCATGTCTTCCATGACGACGTCGGCGGGCATCACCGACAGCGCTTGTTCGAGCATCTCGACGAACGGCGCGTACGCGACCGTTCCCTCCGACTCGTAGCAGCGGCCGAACACGCTGAGCGCACCCCGCCGTTCCGCTTCGGAGATCATCTGCTTCACGAGCGCCGTCTTGCCGACGCCGGGCTCGCCGCCGACGAGCACGACGGATCCGCGGCCGTCGAGCGCGGCGCTGAGGCGATCGCGCAGCAGGCGGAGTTGATCGTCGCGGCCGACGAACGGCGGCGCCTTCGGCGCCGTCTCACGCACCCACAGGACTTCCCACAGCCGCCACGGGTCGGGGAAGCCCTTGAGTGTGTGCTCGCCGGTGTCGCGATAACTGACGTCCGGCATCGTTCCCGCGAGCTGGCGCGTCACGTCCGACACGAAGACCTGGCCGCCGTCGGCAGCGCTGCACACGCGCGACGCCGCGTGAACCGTCTCGCCTGACACTTGCCCAACGGCCTGCGTCACTTCGCCGGTGTTGAGACCGATGCGGACTCGCAGCGGTGGGCCGGAACGCTGCCGGTTGAACTCGTCGAACGCCTTTTGGATGGCGACAGCACACGCCAGCGCGCGCTTCGTCGAGACGAAGACTGCGAGGAATCCGTCGCCCAGCGCCGCGTGCTGGTCGTAGCCCTGATGATCGGCGATCTGCTTGCGGATCAGCTCGTCGTGCGACGCGAACAGGTCGTCGGCGCCGCTATCGCCCAACGAGGTGCGGAGCGCGGTCGACCCCTCGATATCGGTGAACATGATCGTTACCGGCCCCTCGGGCAGCGGGGGTGCGTGCTGCAAATCCGTCACTAGGTGACCAACGGTAGAGAGTGCACGGTTATCGCGCTAGTAGTGCAAAGTGCACGGGTGATTCTCGTAGACGCCGCCGGTGTCACCATGAGCCGTCCGGGGCGGCCGTTGTTCCGCGATCTATCGGTGACGGTGGCGACGGGCGACCGCATCGGCGTCGTCGGATTGAACGGATGCGGCAAGTCAACGTTGTTGAACGTCCTGACGGGTGCCGCCGAGCCCGAGGCGGGCGCGGTCCGACGCGGCCGCGACGTCCGGATCGCCTACCTCGACCAGCGGCCGATCCTGCCCGAAGGGACTGTCCGCCAGGCGGTCGGGCGCGCCTGGGAAGGCGAAGCGGTGCTCGATCGGCTGGGAATGACCCCGCTGCTCGACGCTCCGGTGTCGCAGCTGTCGGGCGGTCAGGCAAAGCGCACGGCGCTGGCGCGCGTGCTCGTCGACGAGTCGGACTTGCTCGTGCTCGACGAACCGACGAACCATCTCGACGTTGCGGCGATCGCGTGGTTGGAGGAGCGGCTCGCTGCGTATCGGGGCGGCCTGCTGCTGGTCACACACGACCGCCACGTCCTCGACCGGGTCACGACGCGGATTCTCGAACTCGACCGCGGCGCCGGATTCGTGCACGACGGCGGGTACGCCGGTTACCTCGAAGCCAAGCAGCTGCGCGAGGACCAGGCGGCGACGGCGGAGACGACGCGCCGCAACCTGGCGCGCAAGGAGCTGGCGTGGCTGCGCCGTGGCGCGCCGGCGCGCACGCGCAAGCCGCGGGCGCGTATCGCGGCGGCCACCGCCATCGTCGAGGGGCGCGCGCAGGCCGCGGCGCGCGCCGACGAACTGAACATGCACATGGGCACGCCGCGCCTCGGTGACAAGGTGATCGAACTCGAAGCAGTCGGTCACCACTACGACGACGCGCCGCCGCTGTTCTCGGGGCTCGACTACATGGTCGACCCGCGCGAGCGCCTCGGGCTGGTCGGGCCGAACGGCGCCGGAAAGTCGACGCTGCTCGACATCATCGCGGGTCGCCGCACCCCCACCGCCGGCAGCGTCGGGCGGGGCCCGACGGTGCGGCTCGGCTACTACGACCAGGTCGGGGTCGAACTCGATCCGGCGCAGCGCGTGCGTGACGCCGTCGCCGGTCCCACGCGCGCCGCCGACTGGACCGACGGCGCGCTGCTCGAGCGGTTCTGGTTCGACGGTGACGCGCAGTGGGCGCCCATCGGCACGCTGTCGGGCGGCGAGCGGCGACGTCTCCAGCTGCTGCTGGTTTTGGCGCAGAAGCCGAACGTGCTGCTGCTCGACGAACCCACGAACGATCTCGACCTCGACACGCTGCGCGTCCTCGAGGAGTTTCTCGAGGACTGGCCCGGTGCGCTGATCGTCGTGAGCCACGACCGCGCCTTCATGGAGCGCACCGTCGAAGACGCGCTCGTCATGGACGGCGCCGGTCACATCGGGCGCGTACCCGGCGGTTACGCCGAGTGGGAAGCGACGTGGCGGCGCGTCAACCCGGGCGCCGCCGCGCCCAAGGGCGACTCACGCGTGAAGGACGCGCCAGCGCGCCGGTCGCCGAGCACGCTGCACCGCCTGATGCGCGACGCCGAAAAGGCGATCGCCGCCGCGCAACGCGTGCGCGACCGGCTCGTCGCCGAGCTCGAGTCGGCCGGCACCGATCACGCCGAGCACGCGCGGATCGGTACGGCGCTGGCGAATGCCGAAGCGGAGGTGCGCGCCACGGAGGAAGAGTGGCTCGCGCTCGCCGAAGAAGCGGAGTCCTGACAACGCCGCGATTGCCGGGGTGCGCGGAGTTCGCGACAGGATCGAGGAATGTCGCAACTGGTACGAGTGCAGAACTTCTTCTTGTCGTCCGACGGGTTCGGCGCTGGCGAGGGCCAGAGCCTCGAGGCGCCGTTCGGGCACGCCGAAGCGCGCGGTGATCGCGTCGCCAGCCTTCCGGCCGACTTGGCGTCGTGGGCGTTCGCCACGGCGAACTGGCCGGGACGGACCGAGCCCGGTGGGACCCGAGGCCTCGACGACTACTTCACGCGCGACTTCGCGCGCAACATCGGCGCCGAGATCATGGGGCGAAACAAGTTCGGCCCGCAGCGCGGCCCGTGGGAGAACCTCGACTGGACCGGTTGGTGGGGCGACGACCCGCCGTTCCACACGCCGGTGTTCGTCCTCACCCACCATCACCGACCGAGCTTCACCCTGAGCGACACCACGTTCCACTTCATCGATGCGACACCCGCAGAGGCGTTGGAGCAAGCGAAGGCCGCCGCCGCGGGCCGCGACGTTCGCATTGGCGGCGGCGTCGCCACGGTTCGGCAGTTTCTCGACGCCGACCTCGTCGACACCATGCACGTCGCCGTGTCGCCGACCGAGATCGGGCGCGGAGAGCGACTGTGGGACTCCCCGGACGAGCTTCTCGACCGGTTCCACCTGGAGTCCGTTCCGAGCGTCAGCGGCGTCACGCACTTGCTGTTCTGGCGCCGGTGACGACGACCCGTTAGGTGAGCTTGGCGCGCGGTTCGACGCGGCCGCGACCGACCCCGTCGACGACGTAAAGCCCTTCGTTGATGGCGGTCACGTAAAGGCGGTCGAGGTCGGGGCCGGCGAAGGTGACGTCGGTCGGGTTCTCGAACGGCAGGTCGATGCGACCGTCGAGTCCCTTCGTCGTAAAGCGAACGAGTCGGCTGCTGCGCGGCAGCGCGCACCACAGCCCGCCTTCGGCGTCGAGGGTGGCGCCGTCAGGCACACCGTTGGTGCCGTCGGGACCCATGCCCGTCACGTCCCCGAAGACGCGGCGCGGGCCCACTGATCCGGTCGACGGTTCGTAGTCGTAGGCGTAGTACTGCGCGGAGCTGTCGCCGATGATCAGCGTCATCGTGCCGTCGAGCACCGCGACGGTCGGTCCGTTGGTGTTGGCGATGTCGTCGTCGACCAGCTTCCACGTGTCGCTCGATGGTTGGTACCACCACGACGATCCCTCCGCCGGACCGAGGTTGAGCTTGCCGGTGATCAGGTTGCCTTCGAAGTCCGCGACCATGTCGTTGCAGCGTCCGCCGATGCGTTCGGGATACGGCGACAGCAGCTCGGACGTGCCGGCGTCGACGTCGACGACGTACAGCCCGTCGTCGAACGTGACGACGAGGCGACCGTCTTCGGCAGCCACCATGCCCGACGGCATCTGCGGCGTCGTGAACGTGTGCAGTTCACCCGCGCCGTCTTCGAGCCAGTGGATCGAGTTGCCGAGCGTGTCGACGAAGTACAGCCGCGCGCGCCGCTCGTCCCACACGAGGCTTTCTCCCCACGTCGTGGTGAAGTCGCCGACGCGTTCGATGTTCATGACCGAGACCCCCAGATCACTCGTTCGCCACCGTGCGCCGGCAGCACGATCAGGTTGTAGCCGAGACGGGTGAGGCGCTTCGACACCCAGGCCAACGGGTCGGCCATCGACGCTGCCCGCGGGTGCATCTCGAGCACCAGCGCACACGCCGACACCGCGTCGAACCGCGCATCGGCGAGCAGCGGCCACTCGCCTCCTTGAATGTCGAGCTTGAGGAAGTCGCATTGCGCCATCGCCGGCAGCACGTCTTCGGTGCGGACCGTGACTTCCTTGGGGGTGAGCAGGCGCTTGCCTTCGAGAAAGGGAAAGATCTTGGCGAGCACCGCGTGCTCCTCGCGCAGCGACTCCTCCCCGCCGCCCAGCTGCGAGAGCGCGCCGTCGCTGATGAAGCTCGCTTCGCCGTCGGCGGTCGACGCCGCGGCTTCGACGACGCGCCACTTGTCACTAAGGCCGTTCGCGTCGACGCACAGACGCAACGTCGCCGCGTTCTCCGGATCGGGCTCGTACGACGTGATGTGCGCGTCGGGAAAGGTGGCGCGAAACCACAGCCCGAACAAACCGACGTGGCCACCCAAGTCGAGCACGCGCACTGGCGCGTCGAGTGCGCGCAGGCGCGTCGCTACGACGTCGGGAATGGCGTAGGCGCGGTTGCGGAAGATCTCGTCGAGCACCCACATGTCGAACACGGGGTGTCGGATAGCGGCGCGGTACGGCGCTCCGCGCAGGCGGTAGACGTGGGTGGTCGGTCGTCCGAGGAGTTCACGGGCGACGAAGCCGGCGCGTCCGCGCACATTCGACGCCGCGGCACGCGTGACTTGGAGGCGGCCGGGCACAGCGCCCGACGCTAACGAACTAGCGGCGGCGCAACGGAGCCGGGCGCACGACGTGCACCCAGTAGAGCGCGCTCCCGTACGTCAGTACGAGGACGAGCAGCATGGCGGCAACAAGGCTCAAAAGCGCGTTCACGCCGGGTCCGATCGGCTCAGGTCACAACTTCTTGAGAACTACACCGTCAAGGAGACGAGATTCCGCGCGCGAACCAGGCCTGGCGCGGCAGCGGCACCGAGTCGCCGCCGAACAGCGCGTGAGCGCGGGCGACGAGATAGGCACGCAACGCGTCGACTTCGGCGGCGGTGAGCGACGAGAGCGCGAGCCGGCTGGCGGGGGTGGTGAGCGCCTCGGCGATGTCGTCGGGCGCGTACACGTTGGGCGCGCAGTCGATCGTCTCGACGTCGACGTCGCGCCATCCGGCCCGGGCGAGGGCGGCGCGCAGCTCATCCGCGGTGGGCCAGCGGTACATCGGACGCGGCGCAACGCTGAATCCGAGTTCCTCGGCGTAGTCGTCGCCCAGCAACGTGGTCCATCCGTTCGTCGCCTCGGTCGTCCACGCCGTGATGGCGAGGCGCCCATTGACGCGCGTCACCCGCGCCAACTCCGCGAGGGCGCCGTCGATGTCGGGGCAGAAGATCACGCCGAAGTTCGACACCGCCCCGTCGACGGACCCGTCCGCTAGCGGCAACGCCGCGGCGTCGGCCACGTCCGCGCGCACGAGCGCGCCGAACCCGAGCTCCTCGGCGCGTGCCTGCGCGCGCTTCACCATCTCGGCACTGAAATCGGACGCGCGCACCGCAGCGCCGCGCGCCGCGAGCGCCATCGTCACGATCCCGGGACCGCACGCGACATCGGCAAACGTCAGGCCGCCGCGGGGAGCCAACCAAGCGACGAGCCGACTCACGGTCGTGCTCGTGATCTTCTCGAATTGATCCTCGTAAACCGACGCCGCCGAATCCCATTCGTTGGTCACGCGCTTACGCTCGCACACATGCAAGTAGGTATCCATCAAATCCGCTTCGACTTTCCCGACGCGCCGCAGTCGATCGCATCGACGGTCGCTGCCACCGCGCGCACGGCCGAAGCGGTAGGCGTCGCCAGTTTCACGTTCATGGACCACTGGTTCCAGATGGAGCACCTCGCGCCGCGGACTGACCCGATGCTCGAGGGCTATACCGCGCTGGGCTTCGTCGCCGGTATCACGAACACGATGCGGTTGAGCCTGCTCGTCACCGGCGTCACGTATCGCCACCCCGGGCTGCTGGCGAAAACCGTCGCCACCCTCGACGTCCTGTCGGGCGGCCGCGCACAACTCGGCATCGGCGCCGCCTGGTACGAGCGCGAGCACCTGGCGCTCGGCGTGCCGTTCCCGCCCGTCGCCGAACGCTTCGAGCGACTCGAAGAGGCACTGCAAATCTGCATCCAGATGTGGAGCGACGACAACGGGCCGTTCACGGGCAAGCACTACCAACTCGAAGAGACGCTGTGCGAGCCGCGACCCATCAGCGCGCCGCGTCCGCCCATCCTCATCGGCGGCGGCGGCGAGAAGAAGACGCTGAAGTTCGTCGCTCGCTACGCGGACGCGTGCAACCTGTTCGCGTTCGACGTGGCCGAGACGGCGCGCAAGATCGACGTGCTGCACGCGCATTGCGAAGCCGAGGGCCGCGACCCGGCTTCCGTGAAGAAGACGGCCCTGTACGTCGGCGACCCCTTCGGCGACAAGTTCCTGTCTGACGTGGAGGAGCTGGCGGCGCTCGGCGTGTCGCTCGTCGACTTCGCGCCGACCGGCGACCCGGTCGCCTACGTCGAGCGGCTCGGCGCCGAGGTCATGCCGCGCCTCAACTCCATCGGTTGAGCGCCGCGGTGATCGCCGCGGGCATGCCGCCGTCGCCCGGCGAGTGACCGGCACCGTCGACAATCACGAGATCGGCGCGCGGCCATAGCTGCTTGAGTTCGACCGCACCGGCGAGTGGGCACTGCAGGTCGAGACGACCGTTGAGGATGACGCCGTCGCACTCGTTGAGCCGCGCCAGATGGTGCGGACGGACGAGTTGCACACCGGCGCCCATGAAGTCGCCGCTGAAGTAGTGGGTGCAGATGCGCGTGCGCGCCAACTGAAAGTCGGGCTCTGCCCATCGCCCGCTGAGCGTCGTCGGCGTCACCGACGACGTCATCCAGTCCCACTCCGTCCATCGACGGGCGAACTCGGCGCGCACCGCGGGATCGGGGTCGTTCGCCTTGTCGCGGTACGCGGCGACGACGTCGCCGTCGATGCCTTCGATCAACCGCGCGTATTCGACCGGGAACAGCGGTGCGATGGTCTCGTAGAGCCACGTGATTTCGCTCTGGCGGCCGAGTGCGATGCCGGCGACGACCAGAGCGATGACGCGCTCGGGGCACGTCTCGGCATACGCGATGCCGAGCGTCGATCCCCACGACACACCGAAGACGACCCAGCGATCAATCCCGAGGTGGGCGCGCAATGCCTCGATGTCTTGCAGCAGGTTTCCCGTCGTGTTCGTTTCCAGGCTGACCGACGGGTCGGATGCATGCGGCGTCGATCCGCCGCAGTTGCGCTGGTCGAACTCGACGATCCGAAACCGCGACTCGTCGAAGAACGTCCGGTACGTCGGCGACATCCCAGAGCCCGGGCCGCCGTGGAGGATGACTGCGGGCACGCCGTCGGGATTGCCGTGCTCTTCGTAGTGAAGGACGTGGCCGTCGGCGACGGGCAGGTTCATGCGGCGTTGATGCGTTCCACGGCGCGGGCGAACAGGCCGAGCGTCGTCGCGTGGAGCATGTCGCCGATCGACTGCGGCGCCTTGCCGGCGAAGGCGCGCGCGTGCGTGCCCTCGAGCACGATGCCGAGCTTGAAGCACGCCATCACTTCGTACCAACCGACCGCCGACAGGTCGCGTTCGGAACGTTCGCCGTAACGCGCCACGAGTTCCGCGGGCGTCGGCAGCCCTTCGCCGAGGTTCCCGCCGATGCCGAACTGCCCGGGCGCAGGCCACGTCGCCAGCAACCAACCGAGGTCGAGCAGCGGGTCGCCGATGGTCGACATCTCCCAGTCGACGATGGCGGCGACGTCAGGCGAGTCGAACCGGAACATCAGGTTCGACAAGTGGTAGTCGCCATGCGAGATGCCCGGCTTGTACGACGACGCCGGCAGGTTGGCCTCGAGCCACTTCGCGACGTCGTCGAGGCCGGGGATATCGGGACCGGGATAGCCCTCGTGCTTCGCGTAACCATCCAACTCGGACAGCCAGCGCGGCACCTGTCGCTCGAGGAAACCCTCAGGGTGACCGACATCGCCGAGCCCGACAGCGACGTGGTCGACGGCGCCAAGCGCGGCGATGGCGTCGGCCGCCGACAAGCCCATCGCGTGACGAACCTCAGCGGATCCCGCGTGCAGCGCGGGCAACTCGACGCTCGGGTTGAACCCGTCGACGGGCTCCATCAAATAGAACACGCCGTCGCCGAGCACGCCCTCCTCGGGACACCCGGCGATGAGCCCCGGATGCGGAACGTCGGTGCTGGCGAGCGCGCCGAGCACGCGCATCTCTTGGCGGATCTGGTCGTTGCTGCGGGGGCGAAGATGCCACGGGCCGCGGCGGAACACGAAGCTGCGCCCGCCGCGATCGAACTTCACCATCACGTTCTGGGTGCCACCGGCGAGCGGTGTCAGGTTCTCGATCGGATGTCCCACCCCGAGATCCTGGGTGTCCATCCACGCGCCAAGCGCGACAAGGTCGATCTTGTCGGCTTGGATCTGCTCTTCGGCCACTACAAGCCCTTGCGCGCAGTCCGTTCCAAGATGCCGAGCGTGGCGCGCAGCGCGGAGTCGGGGATGATCGGGAAGCGTTCTTTCCAGTCGTCGGGCACGAGCGACCAGTCATAGAACGATGTGACCATCGTTCCGCCGTCGTCCATCGGCTCGAAGCGATAGCCGTAGTAGTGCTTCAACCCCAGCGCGTTGTCGCCGAGATCCCAGGCGATCTCTTGGTCCTTCTCAAACGTGATGAAGCGCACGGTTACGTCGTACTTGCCGAGCGGGAAATCGTTGAGCGACTCGCGGTCCATGTGCACGACGAATGTGTCGCCCACCTTCTCGGCGGGCTCGCCGGTGAAGTCCTGCAGCATCCCTGACGCGTCAATGGCGACGTGGCCGGCGGGACTGCGGACGATGTCGAAGATGGTCGAGGCGGGCGACGCCATCGGTCGCGTCACCTCCATGCGGTCGGTCAGGAAGACGGTGTCCATACCGGCGGTATCTAATCAGAGCGACCAAACTGGCGCATGGCCACGACGCGGACGATGTATGTCCTGCGCCACACGAAGTCGAGCTGGAGTGACGGGGACCTGTCCGACTACGACCGCCCGCTCGCGCCGCGCGGGCTGCGCGACGGCAAACGACTCGCGCGCTACATCGCGGAGCAGAACCTGCGTCCCGACGTCGTGCTGTGTTCCTCGGCGCGGCGGGCGCAGGAGACCCTGGCGCAGATCGCCCATTCGCTCGGGACGCCGATCATCCGCATGCTCGACGAGTTGTACGGCGCCGATGTCGCCGACGTGATCACGCTCGTCCATGCCCTCGACAACGAGTGCACCACCGTGCTGATCATCGGCCACAACCCGTGCATCGCGGAGTTGGCGCAGACCGACGAGAAGTTCCCAACCGGCGCGCTGGCGACGCTGCGGTGGGACGCCGAGTCGTGGGAAGACTTACGCCCCGGCGAAGCCGAACTCGTGTCGATCGTGACGCCGAGCGAGTTGGCTGACTGATTCGGTCAGAGCACTGATCGTCCGCCGCTGGCGCGCTCGGCGGCGTCGAGCAGTTCGTCGCGGAACGACGGGTGCGCGATGGCGGCGAGCGCTTCGCCGCGCTGGTGCACGGTCAGGCCCTGCAGCTCGGCCGCGCCGAATTCGGTGACGATGACCTCGGTCTGATGACGCGGCGTCGTGATCACCGTGCCGGCCGGGAACGACGCGACGATGCGCGACCGCAGTTCGCCGCCGACGGTGATCGTCGACGGCAGGCACAGCAGCGACCGCGCGTCGAGCGAAAGCGCGGGCGCCGAAACGAAGTCCTCATGCCCGCCGATGCCCGAGTACTGCGCGCCGGCGATGGTGTCGGCGACCACCTGTCCGTGAATGTCGACGGAGAGCGCGCCGTTGATGGTGACGCACCGGCGGTTGCGGGCGATGGTTTCGGGCGAGTTGACGAGATCGACGGGAAGGAACGCGACGTCGTGGTTGTCGTCGAGCCACTCGTACAGCTCGCGCGTTCCGGCGGCGAACGTCGCCACCGACACGCCATCCCAGTGACCCTTCCGGTTGGTGACCTTGCCTGACTGGTGCAGCCGCATAAGGCCGGTCGTGAACATCTCAGAGTGGATGCCGTAGTCGCCGCCGTCGCCGTCGGCGAGGAGGCCTGCGACCGCGGACGGGATCGATCCGATCCCCGTCTGCAACGTCGCGCCGTCGGGCACGAAGCCGCGCACGTGTTCGCCGATAGCGCGGTCGACGTCGGTCGCGGGAACGTCGTCGATCTCGACGGGCGTCGCGTCGCTCGACACGAGAATGTCGATCTCGTCGACGTGCAGGCGGTGATCCGCGATCGACGATCCGTACGTCCGCGGGAAGGCGTCGGAGACTTCCACGATCACGAGCCGATCGGATTCCGCCGCCGCGGCGTGCAGTTCGGCGACGGTTGCGCCCGCGTGCAGCGACAAGCTGCAGAACCCGTCGGCGTCGGGCGGCGCCGCCGCCGTCGCCAGGACACGCGGTTTCGCGGTCGCGATCAGTTGGATCCCGCGGCGAAAGTCCGACGGCGTGAAGCCGATGTTGGCGCCGCTGTCGCGCAGCATCCGTTCGAGCGGCCCGTAGAACCCGCTGAGGTAGTGCACGTTCGGGTGCGTGAACACGTCGGACAGCACGGTTAGAAGCGAGCCGATGATGCGCAGCTCCTGCCAGTCGGTGCGCCGACCAAGGGCTTCGAGAAAGCGCGGCGGCTGCCCCGGACCCAAGGGGATGCACAGCGTGTCGAACGGCCGCAGTTCGCCGGCGGCTTCGTCGGGTGTCAGGTGACGCATGCGCTCAGTCGGCGAACTCGGCCGCGAGTTCCTCGCGCAGCACGCGGCGCAGCAGCTTGCCCGTCTCGTTGAACGGCAACTCGTCGCGGAATGCGATGCGCTCGGGTGTCGACGCGCTGCGCAGCGCGGCGCGCACGTGGGCGCGCAGTTCCTCTTCGGTGCAGTCGTCGCAGCGCACGACGACGGCGACGACGCGCTCGCCCCACTCGACATCGGGAATGCCGACGACGGCGGCGGCGTCTACCGCCGGATGCTCCAGCAGGACCGCTTCGATCTCGCCGGGTGACAGGTTCTCGCCGCCGCGCACGATGACGTCGTCGACGCGGCCCTGCACGAACAGGTAGCCGTCGTCGTCGAGGTAGCCGGCGTCGCGGGTGTTGAACCAGCCGTCGTCGAGACCGTCGCCCGCGCCGACGTACTCGCCCGACACCTGGTCGCCGCGCACGAAGATGACGCCGTCGCGGATCTCCACTTCCACACCCGGCAGCGGCCGGCCGACCGAGCCGAGGCGCGCCCGCACATGCGGCTCGTCGGAATAAAAGGCGACGAGATGGTCGTCGGGGCCGAGCACCGAGATCGTCGAGGACGTTTCGGTGAGGCCGTAGGCGTTCACCAAGTCGACACCGGGCAACAGCGTGATGGCGCGCTCGACGACCGCCATCGGCATCGGTCCGCCGCCGTACGCCAGCGACCGCAACGATGGGAGACCTTCACCGTCGGCGTCGATGACGTCGAGGATGCGGTTGAGCATCGTCGGCACGACCATCGCGTGGGTCACGTTGTAGCGCCGGACGTTGTCGACCCAATGCTGCGGGTCGAACGACGCGAGCTGCACGACGCGGCGCCCGACGTACGTCGTCGACAGCACCGAGGACACCGAGGCGATGTGATACGGCGGGACGCTCACGATCGTCGCCTCGTCCTCACCCGCCGAGCCGAACTCGAGCGACGAGACGAGATACGCCGCGAGGTTGCGGTGGCGCAGGACCGCGGCCTTCGGGTCACCCGTCGTACCGCTGGTGAACAGCAACACGGCGGTCGAGTCGGGATCGCATCCCCAGCCGTCGGTCTCCGGCAACGACTCGTCGTTGCCCACCGCGAGGAGGACGTCGCGGTCGATGTACTCGACGCCTTCGATGTCACCGATGCGCTCACTGACGCCGGTCCCGCCGATCACGAGGCACGGCGTGGTTCGCTTGATGATTGCGCGCAGCCGGTCGTCAGCCAGGCGGTAGTTCACGGGCGCGAAGGGCTTGCCGGCGATCGCGGCACCGAACAGCGTGATGGGGACTGCCGGCGAGTTGAGATCGACGAGCACGACGTTCTCGCACGGATGCTTCGCGAGGTACGTGGCGACGCGGCGCGCCCGCGTGGCGAGTTGCGCGTACGTCATCGGTTCGCGGCCGTCGAGAGCGATGCGGTCGCCGAGCGAGTCGCTCGCCATCTCGAGGATCATCCCGACGTGCACGCGCGCCTGGCTTAGTCGGAGGACGGCAGGGGCTTGGCGCCCTTCACGAACAGCGCGGTGTCGCCGATCGACAGTGACCCGTCGCCGGCTTTCGTGCAGAGAAACTCGACCGACTCGTCGTCGTTCGTGTAGCGCTTGCCCACGAGCGTGCCTTCGTTGAACGGCTCGGCGACACCCGTCCCGTCGCCGTGGCCGTCGTCGACGGGGTTCATCGGCGCACCGCCGCAACGCAGGTCGATGTCGCCGCTTCCCTTGACGACGACGACTTCGGTCGAGCACACGGTGGACGCGTAACGCGCGCCCGGCTTCAACGAAACAGTCACGACGTGAAGTCTGTCAGCAAGTCGCGCAACGCCTTTGGTTGATCGCTTTGCACCGCGTGGCCCGCGCCGGGCACGACTTCGATCCGCACGCCGGGCAGCTTCTCGCGGTACTCGTCGAGGTCTTCGGGCAGCACGTAAACCGACTCGCCGCCTTTGACCACCATCGTCGGTTGCTTCAGCGATGCAACGTCGTCCCACAGCGACTGGAAGTCGGTCCAGTTGCGTTCGGGCATCGGCGCCGATTCCTCACGCGGGAACAAGTCGTACCGCCACATCCACTTGCCGTCATCGAGGCGCACCGAGTTGTGCCGCACGCCGCGCCGCACCGCCTCGGGCGTGCGCAGCGGCGACATCGCGATCGTGGCGTCGGCCATGGCGTCGAAGGACTCGTACGTCGGCGGCCCGCCGATCAACGCCACTGAGCCGCGTTGCTCGGGTGTCATGGTGCGGCCTTCTTTGCTGACGTTGGGCGACACGTCGATGATGACGTTGTGGTGGAAAAGCTCAGGGCGCTGCGCGCTGAGACGGATCGCGCTGGCGCCACCGAGCGACATGCCCACGAGCGTTGACGGAGCGACACCGAGTTTGTCGAGCAGTTCCGCCGCCGCCGTGGCGTTGGCCCACGGGCCGTAGTCGCGATCAGCGCGGCGATCGCTGCGCCCATGACCCAACAGGTCAAGGCACAGCGCGGGCGCGCCGAGGTTCACCAGCAGCGTGTCCCACGTGTGCGCGTTCTGGCCGCCGCCGTGCAGGAACACGTACTGCGGCGCGTCCGTCCCCCACTTGATGGCGCTGATCATCGTGTCGTCGTCGAGGACGACTTCGACGCGCGTGCAACCAAGAAGCGAGCCCGGGTCGACACCTTCCTCCTCGGCGATGCCGGCGAGGTAGCCGAACTCGTCGTAGTGGTCGGTGTCGACCGGGGCCCGCATGACAGTTATTTCGGTGCGAAACGGGTGCCGGCGTCGAGGCGCAGGCACTGACCGTTGAGCATCGGGTTCTCGACGATGGCGATCGCCAGCTTGCCGTACTCGTCGGGGCGACCGAGGCGCTTCGGGAACGCCGCGTCCTTGGTCAGCACGTCGGCGAACTCCTGGGGAATGCCGGCCGTGAGACCGGTCGCGAACAGCGACGGGGCGATGGCGAGGCAGCGGATGCCGAGGCCGCCGAGGTCGCGGGCGATCGTGAGGCACATGCCGGCGATGGCCGCCTTCGACGCGGTGTACGCGACCTGACCGATCTGGCCTTCGAACGCCGCGATCGACGCGGTGTTGATGATCACGCCGCGCTCTTCGTCCTCGGGCTCGTTGTGGCTCATCAGTTCGGCCGACAGACGCGTGAGGTTGAACGTCGCGATGAGGTTCAGCTCGATCAGGAAGCGGAAGTCCTTCAGCGGGAAGGGGCCTTCCTTGCTGAGGGTGCGGCGGGCGTTACCGGTGCCGGTGGTGTTGACCATGATGTGGAGCGCGCCGAGGTCCTGCTTGAGCGCGGCGAACGTCGCGTCGACGGCGTCCTCGTCCATCACGTTGAGCTCGTAAAAGGGCCCGCCCAGTTCCTTGGCGGCCGCGGCGCCGGCCTCGGCGTTCAGGTCGACGATCGCGACCTCCGCGCCCTTCTCCTTGAGCATCCGTGCGCTGGCGTTCGCCATGCCCGACGCGCCGCCGAAAACGACGGCCTTCTTGCCCTTGATTTCCATTCCGAAAGACTCCCTTGGGACGAGTGTGCGAGCGCACCATACTCGCCGGTATGCGCCAGCGACCCGCTCACAACAGGGCGTGGGCGTCGCTGGGGCGCCTCAGCCGACCTGGAGACGCCCACGCCTGTTTCCCCACCCCGTAGACGGTGCCTAATACGGGCGCTGTCAATCGAGACGAAGCGCTGAGTAACGGCGCTCGGCAGTGCACGCCGTCGGCTGACCGACCATACTCACCGGTATGTCGATCGCCATTTCAGAGGACCATAAAGCGCTCGCCGAGACCGTCGGCGATTTCCTGGAGAAAAAAGGTTCGAAGGCCGCCGCCCGCGCCCTGCTCGACGGCGCCGAGGAGACACTGCCGGAGTTGTGGCCGGAGATCGCCAACCTGGGTTGGCTCGGCTTGCACATTCCCGAGAAGCTCGGTGGTTCCGGCTACGGCCTCGAAGAACTCGTCGTCGTCGCCGAAGAGATGGGCCGCGGCCTGGCGCCGGGTCCGTTCATCCCGACGGTGATCGCCTCGGCCGTCATCAACGCTGCCGGTCAGCCGGCGCACAAGAAGCAGTGGCTGCCCGGTCTCGCCGACGGCTCGCTCAAGGGCGCCGTCGGGCTCGGCGGCGACGTCAAGGTCAAGGACGGCAAGGCGTCGGGCAATGCCGGCGTCGTGCTCGGCGCCAAGTTCGCCGACGTGCTCGTCGTCAAGAGCAACACGTCGATCGTGATCGTGGACGCGCACGACGCCGGCGTGAAGATCGAGACTCCGGCGAACATCGACCTGTCGCGCACGTCGTCGCGCGTGACGCTCGACAACGTGCCGGCGACGGTCGTGCTGCGCGGTGCGCAGAAGTTGGTCGACCTGGCGCGGTTGATCGTCGCCGCGGAAGCCGTCGGTATTTGCCGCGAGACGACGACCATGGCCGCCGAGTACGCCAAGGTGCGCGTGCAGTTCGGCCGCGTCATCGCGACGTATCAAGGCGTCAAGCACCACTGCGCCAACATGGCCGTCGCCACGGAACTGTCGACGGCAGCGGTGTGGGACGCGGCGATCCTGGCGAAGGACGGCGGCGACGAGTTCAGCCTCGCCGCCGCGAACGCCGCTGGTCTGGCGCTTCCGTCGTCGGACTTGTGCGTCAACCTCAACCAGCAGGTGCACGGCGGCATCGGCTTCACGTGGGAGCACGACTGCCATCTCTACATGCGCCGCGCCACCGCGCTGCAGGCGATCGTCGACGCCGACGATGCGCTCGCCACCGTCGTCGACCTGACGCGCAAGGGCGTCAAGCTCGCCCGCAAGATCGACCTCGGCCCGAAGGGCGAGGAGATCCGCAAGGAGGTCGTCGCGTTCGTCGAAACCGTCAAGGGCCTGGAAGGCGACGCGCTCAAGAACGCGCTCGTCGACAACGGCTACGCGGTGCCGAACTGGCCGAAGCCGTACGGCCGCGCCGCCGGCGCCGTCGAGCAACTCGTCATCGAGGAAGAGTTCCGCAAGGCGGGGATTCGTAAGCCGCAGTACGGCATCACGGCGTGGAACATCCTCACGATCATCGGCTACGGGACGCAGGATCAGCTCGACCGCTGGGTCATGCCGGCGCTGCGTGACGGCGTCATTTGGTGCCAGCTGTTCTCCGAGCCCGACGCCGGTTCCGACGCCGCGGGCGTCAAGACGAAGGCGACGCGCGTCGACGGCGGTTGGCTTGTGAACGGCCAGAAGGTGTGGACGTCCGGCGCGCACGTGTCGTCGTACGGCTTCGCAACGGTGCGCACGAATCCCGACGTCCCCAAGCACGACGGCATCACGATGATGGTCATCGACATGCACGCCCAGGGCGTCGAGGTGCGTCAGCTCAAGCAGCCGACGGGTCAGAGCGATTTCAACGAAGTGTTCTTCACCGACGTGTTCGTCCCCGATGACGACGTCGTCGGTCCCGTGGACGGCGGCTGGACGGTGGCCCGTGCGACGCTCGGCAACGAGTCGGTGTCGATCGGCAGCGGCGGGGGCGGCGGCGGCATGGGCGGCGACGCCATCGTGCCGGCGTTCGACGCGCACCCCGAGCGACTTTCGGGCGGAACGTCGCGCGTCGGGCGTTACCTGTCGACGAGCGAGGCGCTCGCCGCGCTCAACATGCGCAGCGTGCACCGCGCCGTCGCCGAGAGCGGGCCCGGCCCCGAAGGTGCCATCACCAAGCTCGTGCTGTCGGAGAACGGCCACGAAGCCGCCGACATGCTGCGCGAACTCGCCGGTGAAGAGGCGGCGTTCCTCGACGGTGCGGGGGCGATGGCCGGCATGTTGGTGCTGTTGCACCGCGCCATGTCGATCGCCGGCGGCACGTCGGAGATCAAGCGCAACCAGATCGGTGAGCGCATCCTCGGGCTCCCCCGCGACCCGCTGATCAACTAATCGGTACCCGTGTGCGTAGTTGGTCGGGCTGTGCCCGTCCAACTACGCACACAGTCGCTCAGATCAGGTGCCGGTCCACTTCGGGTCGCGCTTTTCGACGAAGGCGAGCGAGCCTTCCTTGGCGTCGTTCGAGCTGAAGACCTTCGGCTGCCACTCCATGAAGATCTGGCGCGCTTTGTCGTTGTCCGAGATGGCGGCGCGGAGGATTTTCTTCGTGGCTGCGAGGCCGAGCGGACCGTTCTTGGCGATGCGCTCGGCGAGTTCCACCGCGGCGTCGAGCACCTTGTCGGCTGACGTGACCTGGTTGATCAGACCGAGCTGCTGGGCGCGGGTGGCGTCGACGGGATCACCGGTCAGCGCGAGCTCGAGGGCGACCGCGAGCGGGATGCGCTGGCTCAAGTACACGCCGCCGCCGGCGGCGAACAGGCCGCGCTTCACTTCCGGGATGCCGAACTGCGCAGTCTCCGACGCCACGACGACGTCGCAGTTGAGGAGCAACTCGAACCCGCCGGCCACCGCAGTGGCCTGCGCGGCGCCGACGATCGGCACGTCGATGTCGCCGCCGCCGAAGAAGCGGCCGAACGCGGCCTGACCCTCGGGGCTCGCCTGGGGCGCCGTGGACTCGCCGGACGCGAACGCCCGCAAGTCCATGCCGGCGCAGAACGAGCGGTCACCGGTGCCGGTCAGCACGACGGCGCGGATGTCGGGGTTCGACTCGGCCTCGTGCAGGCCTTCGCCCAGCGCGCCCATGAGCGCGCCGTTGAGCGCGTTGCGCGCCTCGGGGCGGTTGAGCCGGAGGATAAGGACAGCGCCGCGCTGCTCGCGGACCAGGACAGGTTCTTCGTCAGCCATGAGGCCGTACCTTACGGTATGGACGTGATTGCCCGCCTTTCTGAGAACGTCTACTGCCGTATGGCGGGGACAGGACTACTCAGATGAAGACGCAAGCAATCACGCACGTCGCGATGAGCGTCGCGCCGGGCACGCTGACCGACGAATTCTGCGACGAGGTGCTGAGGTTCTACGGCGACGTGTTCGGGTGGAAGTCGATGGACGCGTTCCGACAACCGGATCGGCTCACCATCGCAATCGCGCCGCAGGCGTACATCAACCTCCGCGAACGCGCCGACTTCGCCACGATCGCGTACGAGCACTTCGGCGTGATGGTCGAGTCAAGAGAAGCACTCGACGCGCTGCGCGAGGCGGTGGCGGCGCGCAGCGTCGACGTCGAGGACTCGCCAGCGTCGCAACTGTTCCGCTTCAAGCACCTCCTACCGATGGCAATCGAGGTGCAGTACTTCGACCGAGTCGGTTAGCGGGCGTCAGTCCCGCTCGACGCGCTGCAAACCATCGACAGGCGTCCACCACTCCACCACCAGACGCGTCGCCTCGGGGTTGAGGTGCGTGAACGCGACTTCGGTGATGTCGGCGACGAATGCGTCCGCCTCGGGAGACGATTCCGTCAGCGTGACGGTGCCGGCCACCTTCACCTCGCCGGGCCACTCGCCCTCTTCCCCCTCGACGGGATGGAACGTCGGTCCGTGCAACGCGAACCGGGGGTCACGCTTGAGGTCGGCGCCTTTCCGGGCGTTACCCATCGATCCCATCGTGAGTTGTCCGTCGGCGATCACGCATTCGATGCCGGAGATGCGCGGCGACCCGTCGGCCCGCACGGTGGCGATTGTCTTGTGACGCCCGGCGTCGAACAACGCCTTCACCCGCGTCGCGAACTCGGGTTCGGCCGCCTCGAACTCGCCCCACGTCGCCACGACTAATAGGACCGCGGGAGGCCGAGAACGTGCTCGGCGAGATAGTTGAGGACCATCTCTTGGGAGATCGGTGCAATCTTCATGAGGCGCGCTTCGCGCCAGTAGCGCCCGACGTCGTACTCCTCGGCGTAGCCCATCCCGCCGTGGACTTGCAGCGCGCGGTCGGCGGCCTCGAACGCGACCTCGGCGGCGATC
Organism: Actinomycetota bacterium; assembly: GCA_041166405.1. Classification (GTDB taxonomy): domain Bacteria; phylum Actinomycetota; class Acidimicrobiia; order Acidimicrobiales; family JACCXE01; genus JACCXE01. The sequence goes on from JBEEFV010000013.1 coordinate 102,813, forward strand.
AGCTTGGCGCTGTTGGCCTGCTCGGCGCACGGCAGCCCGTTGTCGTAGCGCCAGCTCGCTTCGCGGATGACCAACTCCGCGGCGCGCAACATCGCGTGGCTGTGCGCCAACGGGAACGCCACGCCTTGGTTCTTGCCGATCGGGCGGCCGAACACGACGCGCTCGTTGGCGTACTGCACGGCCCGCGCCACCGCGGCGCGCCCGATCCCCAGCGCTTCGGACGCCACGAGGATGCGCTCCGGGTTGAGCCCGTCGAGCAAGTAGGCGAACCCGCGGCCCTCGTCGCCGATGCGGTCGTCCTCGCTCACGAACAAGTCGTCGTACCGCACTTCGCACGACACGACGGCGTTGCGCCCGATCTTGTCGATGGCGCGGATGTCGACTTCGGGCTTCTGCAGGTCGGCGAGGAACAACGTCATGCCGTCGGTGCGCTTCTTGCACTCCTCGAGCGGCGTAGTCCGCGCCAGCAGCAGCACCTTCTGACAGAACAGCGCCTTGGTCGTCCAGACCTTGCGCCCGCGCACGAGGTAGCCGCCGTCGGTTGGACGCGCCGAGGTTGTAATCGCGGTCGTGTCGGTGCCGGCATCGGGCTCGGTCACCCCGAAGGCGACGTGCAACGACCCGTCGACGACCTGGGGCAGGTACTTCGCGCGCATGGCGTCGGAGCCGTGCTTCACGACCGGGTTCATCCCGAAGATCGACAGGTGCAGCGCGCTGCAACCGTTCATCGCCGCCCCCGACGCCGCGATTTCCTCGAGCACGATCGACGCCTCGGTGATTCCCTGTCCCCCACCGCCGAACTCTTCGGGGATGGCGATGCCGACCCAACCGCCCGCGGCCATCGCGTCGTAGAACGCCCACGGGAATTCGTGGTCGTGATCGCACTTGCGCCAGTACGCATCGTCGAACTTCGAACACACGCGGCGGACGCCCTCGCGGATCGCCTCGTGCGTGTCGTTCGGGGCAAAGTCCACGCCCGAACGATACGTAACGCGCCTTACTTCACGTCGAAGCGATCGAGGTTCATCACCTTGGTCCACACCGCCGCGAACTCGCGGACGAACTTCTCCTTGGTGTCGTCGGACGCGTAGAGCTCCGCGATTGCCCGCAGCTGCGAGTGTGACGAGAACACGAGATCCGCGGCGGTCGCCGTCCACTTCACATCGCCGCTGTACCGGTCGCGACCCTCGTAGACGTTTTCGTCGTGCGACGTCGTCCAGTCGATGTTCGGGTCGAGGAGGTTCACGAACCAGTCGGTGGTGAGACGGCCGACGGTGTCGGTGAACACGCCGTGGCTCGTTCCGCTGTAGTTCGTCCCCAACACGCGCATGCCACCGACGAGCACCGTCATCTCGGGCGCGGTGAGCGTGAGCATGTTGGCGCGGTCGAGGAGTCGGCGCTCGGCGGGCGCCTTGTCGCCGCTGCGCTGGTAGTTGCGGAACCCGTCGGCCTCGGGCTCCAGCACGTCGAACGACTCCACGTCGGTCGCGTTCTGCGTCGCATCGCCGCGCCCCGGCGTGAACTCGACGGCGATGTCGAAGCCGACGTCTTGCGCCGCCTTCTCGACGGCCGCGGATCCCGCGAGCACGATGAGGTCGGCGAGCGACACGTTCGTCCCCGATTCGTTGCGGATCTGTTCGAGCTTGTCGATCGTGGCGCCGACGCCCGCGTTGACCGGCCAGTCCTTCTGGGGCGCGAGACGGATGCGCGCGCCGTTGGCGCCGCCGCGCTTGTCGGTGCCGCGGAACGTCGAGGCCGACGCCCACGCTGCGGTCACCAGATCGCCAACCGATAACCCGCTGTTCAGCACCGCTTGCTTCAGCGACGCAACGTCGCCCTCGCTCACTGCAGCGCCGGCGGGCACGGGGTCTTGCCACAACTGCGCTTCGGGGACCCACGGCCCCAGCAAGCGCGTGACGGGGCCCATGTCGCGGTGGAGCAACTTGTACCAGGCGCGCGCGAACGCGCTCGCCAGCTCGTCGGGGTTGTCCTTGAAGCGGCGCGAGATCTTCTCGTAGGTCGGGTCCATGCGCAGCGCCAGGTCGCTGGTGAGCATGGTCGGCGCGTGCCGTTCGTCGGCGTCGTGCGCGTCGGGTACGAGGTCGGCGCCGGCGCCGCCGGCGGGCTTCCATTGCTTCGCTCCCGCGGGGCTCTCGGTCAGTTCCCACTCGAAGCCGTAGAGCGTCTCGAAGAAGCTGTTGTCCCACTGCGTCGGGGTCGGCGTCCACGCGCCTTCGAGACCCGACGTGATCGTGTCCTTGCCTTTCCCGGTGCCGAAGCTGCTGCGCCAACCGAGCCCGCCCGAATTCACGGGACAACCCTCGGGCTCGGGGCCGACCAAGTCGGGGTCGCCGGCACCGTGGGTTTTGCCGAACGTGTGGCCGCCGGCGATGAGCGCCACCGTTTCTTCGTCGTTCATCGCCATGCGACGAAACGTCTCGCGGATGTCTCGTGCCGACGCGACGGGGTCGGGGTTGCCGTTGGGGCCTTCCGGGTTGACGTAGATCAGCCCCATCTGCACCGCGCCGAGCGGGCCTTCCAGTTCGCGGTCGTCGGCGTAGCGCTCGTCGCCGAGCCAGGTGTCCTCAGGACCCCAGAAGATGTCCTCGGGTTCCCACGTGTCATGACGACCGAACGCGAACCCGAAGGTGGTGAACCCCATCGACTCGAGCGCGCAGTTGCCGGCGAACACGAGCAGGTCGGCCCACGAGACCTTGCGGCCGTACTTCTGCTTGACGGGCCACAGCAGGCGCCGCGCCTTGTCGAGGTTGGCGTTGTCGGGCCAGCTGTTGAGCGGGGCGAAGCGCTGCGCTCCCTCGCCGGCACCACCGCGGCCGTCCTGGATGCGGTAGGTGCCCGCGGCGTGCCAGCTCAAGCGGATGAACAATGGTCCGTAGTGGCCGTAGTCGGCCGGCCACCACTCCTGCGAATTCGTCATCACGTCGAACACGTCTCGCTTGAGCGCTTCGACGTCGAGTTGCGCGAACTCCGCGGCGTAGTCGAAGTCGGGCTCCATAGGGTTCGAAATCGGCGAGTGCTTGTGCAGCACCGTCAGATCGAGTTGGTTGGGCCACCAGTCCTGCACCGTCCTCGGGCGATGTGCCGCCGGTTCCGGCGCGTCGATGGCCGGGTTTTCGCTCTCGCTGGTGCTTTCGGTGCGATCAGACATGGCGCTGTCGTACCCGTTAATTCCCCCGGCGGGGCGTGGCGTAGGCGGCCGTGTCGATTTCTTCGAGCACCCGTTCGCCGCTCAGAACTTCTTGCTTCCACACCTGATGCTGCGCCTCGTGGTCGTGGAACTCCGGCATCACCTCGTGGGCGAACAGTTCGAGAGACGAACAGATGTCTTCGTGCGTGTTCTTCCCGGCCTGGTTGAGCAGGATGACCTGGTCGACGTTCGACTCCTCGAAGCGCGCCAGCCGCTGACGGATCGTCTCCGGCGAACCGATGAGGCCCCCGACGCGCTGCGCCTCGCCCTTCGGGGTCTCGCGGAACGCCAGGTATTCCTCCCACAATTGGATCTCGCCGGGGTTGCCGGGAGCGTGCGTGGCGTAGAAGCCGAGCGCGAACTGGAAGAACGACGATCCCTCGGAGCGCGCTTGTGCTTCTTCGTCGGTCGGGGCGCACATGAACTGCGACACCACAGCGATGTTCGGATTCGGGACGTACTCGCAGAGCAGGTCCTGCTCCCGCGTGAAGGCGTTGTAATAGGCGTGCACCCACGCCTGCGCCGCTTCGGCGGAAACGAACTGGAAGCCGAGAGCGCCCATTCCCCTGCGCCCCGCCATACGGATCGTCTCGAGCTGCGAGCACGCGACCCACAGCGGCGGGTGCGGCTTCTGGAGCGGCTTGGGAATGACGTTGCGCTTCGGGAAGTCGAAGTGTTCACCGTGGTACTCCCACGCGTCGTTCCAGAACATCGGCAGCGTGGCGCGCACCGCGTCCTCCCACACCTCGCGCTTGTCGCGGAAGCGGACGTCGAACGGATGCAGTTCGGTCGTGGTGGCCGACTCGCCCATGCCCATCTCGACGCGGCCGCGCGACACGAGATCGAGCGTGGCGACGCGCTCGGCGACGCGCGCCGGATGGTTCGTCGTCATCTGGATGATGCCGTGACCGAGGCGAATGTTCTTCGTGCGCTGCGACGCCGCGCCGAGAAACACCTCCGGCGCGGAGGAGTGCGAGTACTCCTCGAGGAAGTGGTGCTCGACTTCCCACGCGTAGTCGTAACCGAGGCGGTCGGCCAGCTCGATCTGGTCAAGGCTGTTCTGCAAAAGCTCGTACTCGCCGTCCTCGGTCCACGGACGCGGCAGCTGATGCTCGTAGAAGATCCCAAAGCGCATCCCCGATTCGTAGCGCAATAGCGTCGGGGCGTGCCTGCGCAGGAAGTGATCATCATCGGCGCCGGCGTATCCGGGCTCTACCAACTGCACCGGCTGCGCGAGTTGGGCATCAGTGCCCACGTCTACGAGGCCAACGACGACGTCGGCGGCACCTGGTACAAGAACCGCTACCCGGGAGCGCGCTTCGACTCCGAGAGCTACACGTACGCCTACTCGTTCTCGCGAGCGTTGGTCGACGAGTGGGACTGGTCCGAACACTTCGCCGCGCAGCCCGAGACGCTGCGCTACCTCCAGCACGTCGCCGACCGCTTCGACTTGCGACGCGACATCACGTTCGGGCGACGCGTGGTGTCGGCGGTCTTCGACGAGGGCTCGGCGACGTGGACGCTGACGTTCGACGACAACAGCACAGCCACGAGTCGGTTCGTCATCAGCGCCATCGGCGTGCTCACCGCAGCGCCCAACGCTGCGCCGTGGCCGGGCGTCGAGGACTTTGCCGGTGTGTCGTTCCACACGAGCGACTGGCCCGAGAACCTCGACCTCACCGACAAGCGCGTCGCCGTCATCGGGACGGGCGCCACCGCCGTGCAGCTCATCCCCGAGGTGGCCCGCGTGGCGCGCCAACTGACCGTTTATCAACGCACGCCTAACTGGTGCGCACCGCTCGGGAACGCGCCGATAAGCGCCGCCGAGCAAGCCGACTTGAAGGCGCGCGCCGACGACCTGTTCGCGCGCTGCCGCACGACGTTCGGCGCCTTCGTGCACGACGCCGACCGGCGCAAGGCGCTCGAGGTGTCGGCAGAGGAGCGCCAGGAACTGTTCGAGCGGCTGTGGAACGAGCGCGGGTTCGCCATCTGGATGGGCAACTTCCGTGACCTGCTCGTGAACGAAGAAGCGAACAAGCTGATCAGTGACTTCGTGGCCGACAAGATCCGCGCCCGCGTCCACGACAAGGCGCTGGCCGACAAGCTCGTCCCGAAGGACCACGGCTTCGGGACCCGCCGCGTCCCGATGGAGACGAACTACTACGAGGCGTACAACCGCGACAACGTCGAGCTCGTCGATCTGCACGAGACGCCGATCGTGCGCATCACCCGCGACGGCATCGCCACCAGCGACGGCGAGCGCGCCTTCGACGTCATCGTCTACGCAATGGGCTTCGATGCTATCACCGGTCCGTACGACCGCATCGACATCCGCGGCCGCGGCGGGCGCGCGCTGCGCGACGCGTGGTCCGACGGGCCGCGCACGTTGTTCGGGTTGATGACGGCGGGTTTCCCGAACTTCTGCATGATCATCGGCCCCCAGCAGGCTGGCGGCTTCTGCAACATGACGCGCTGCATCGAAACGAACAGCGACTGGATCGCGGCGCTGATCGACGCCGTTCGCGCCCGCGGCGCGTCGACCGTCGAACCCCGCGAGGACGCGCAAGATGCGTGGAACGACGAGGTGGTCGCGAGCGCCGAGCGCATGCTGTTCACGAAGGTGCCGTCGTGGTTCACGGGCGCGCGGCGCGCCGACTTCGACGGCACCCTGCGCAATTCGTTGGTCTACGTCGGCGGCGTGCCGGCGTTCAACGAGCGGCTCGCGGACGTGGCCGCCCGCGGATACGACGGTTTCGTCATCGCGTGAAGCCGCGCACCGACTACTCCGCCATTGCGGCGCGGTACGACGGCGACCGCGCGATGTACACGGTCGGCGCGGACCCCGAAGTGGTGGCGCACGGCGGGACGCTCGTCGACGTCGGCTGCGGCACGGGCACGTGGCTGGCGGCGCAGCGCGTGCCGCGGGCGATCGGGATCGATCCCTCGGCGGCCATGCTTCGCCACGTGGTCGGGCTCGCGGTGGTCGGACGTGCCGAGGCGTTGCCGCTGGCGACCGCAAGCGCCTCGTGGGTCGAAAGCCGCTACTGCTTCCACCACTTCGACGACGAACGCGCCTTCTTCCGGGAAGCGCACCGCGTACTCGCCGACGGCGGTGTGCTCCGACTCGTCAACGTGATGCCGCTCGAGGATCCCGACTTCACGCTCTACGACTTCTTCCCGGAGGCGCGCGCCGTCGACGAACGTCGCTGGCGTCGCTCCGACGAGCTGGTCGCGTGGATGAAAGCGGAGGGATTCGTTGACGTCACGTACAGCGTTGCGTCGACGACGACCCGGGTTGCGGTCGACGATTACGTCGCGATCCTGCGCTCGCGCACCATCTCGCAGCTCGCCCTCATCGACGACGACGCCTTTGCCCGCGGCGTGGGACGGCTCGCCGAGATGGAAGGAACCATCACCGACTCCGCGACCGTGTGGACGTTTCGCGCACGTCGTTGACCGTCTCCGACGGCATTCTTTGCTGGGCGCTGCTTTCGCTAGAGTCGCCGCATGGCGAATGAATGGGGTCCTCTGGACGCACTGGCAGGCGATTGGGAAGGCACCGGCGGCCTCGACACGGCGTACTCGAATGAGAAGCGCGAGGTCGTCGGCACTCCGTATCGCGAGAAGTTGTCGATGAAGCCGTTCGGTCCGGTCCAGAACGGCGCCCAGTGCCTCTATGGCCTCGACTACAAGACCGCGATGTGGCGCGACTCCGAAGAGAACCCGTTCCACACCGAGGTGGGCTACTGGCTCTGGGACGCGGCAACCGGCGAGATCATGCGCGGCTTCGTCGTCCCGCGCGGCATCACGATCCTGGCCGGAGGCACCTGCGACGCCGACGCCAAGCAGTTCTCCATGGGCGCAAAGCTCAACGCGACCAACGGCTACTCGATCGGCGAGAACATTTACCTCGGCCAGAAGGCGTCGACCAAGAGCTACGAGGTCACGGTTTCGATCAACGACGACGGTTCCTGGAGCTACCAGGAGTCGACAATCCTCGAGATGGCCGCCATGGACAACACCGAATTCGCCCACACCGACACCAACACGCTCAAGCGCGTCGGTTAGCAGCGCTAAGCGAGGGTCTTCGCCGTCGGTGAGACGGCGACGGCATCGCGCTCGGGCGCGGTGCGCAGGACGCGATCGCCGATATCGGTCGTGACGCCGAACCAGTAGTGCTCGTTGCGGAAGTGATGGTTGCGGTGGTTGCGCCAGATCACGCGGTAGTACCAACGCTTCGGCCGGTACTTCGAGTGGATGAGGAAGTGCGTCCACTCGTAGGTGAGCAACATGAGATAGCCGAAGGCCAGCGCCGTGACCGCTGCCGGCTTGCCCCAACCGAGCGCAGCGGTGATCGCGGCCGCGATCGGGAGACCGATCGCGAAGGCGCGCGTCGGGATGAGAACGAGATCGACGTCGCGCGGGGCGGCGTGATGGGCGCGGTGTTTGACGGCGACGTAGAAGTCGCGACGCGAGTGCAACCAGTAGACGTGCATCGTCCACTCGGTGAAGGGCTCCAGCACGAGGATGATCGCGGGGCCGAGCAGGTCGAGCCACGTCCAACGACCCATCGACACGCGCACGGCGATCGCCGCGGTGAGGAACACCGCGATGATGCGCGTCGACGCGTAATGCGTGATGAGGCGGGCGTGGACGACGAGACTCTGCGAGTCGGGGTAGTCCGTCGCCCGGTCAGACAAGCCCGAACAACTCCGCGCCGTTGCGCCAGAAGAAGCGGTCGCGCGCATCGTCGTCGAAGCTCGACATCGCCTCGCCGAAGTTCTCGAACGGCCGCTTGCCGCCTTCGGGGTGCGGATAGTCCGTCGAGAACATGAACAGGTCGGCGCCTTCTTGCTCGACGAGCCACTGCGTGTCCTCGAACGGGAACGGCGTGAACCGCACTTGCCGACGGATGTAGTCGGCGGGCAACAGCGGCAGGTCGCGGAACAGCGGCTCGAACTTGGAGAACGAGCGGTGCGCGTGGTTGAGGTTGCGCAGCATCCCGGGCACCCAACTGGCGCCGAGTTCGATGGCCGCGCCGCGCAACTGCGGGTGCCGTTCGAAGACACCGTCGATGGCGAGGCAGGCGAGGAAGCGCTCGGGCGAGTGGTGCAGCACGGGAAAGTCCTTCGCCCGCAGGTTCTCGCCACCGCCCAGCCAGTCGGTCGGGCGCGGGTGACCGTTGTTGTGGAACGGCTTCGGCAGAAGACGGCCACCGCCGACGTGCAGCACGAACGGCACACCGGCCTCTGCGAGGCGCGCCCACACGGGCTCAACCGAGATGTGCGCCGGCGAAAAATCGCCGGGGGCGTCGGACGGGACCCAAATCGCCTTCACGCCTGCTTCGAGGGCGGCGTCGAGTTCGATCAACGCGCGCTCCGGGTCGCGCAACGACAAGAAACCGACAGGGAGCAACCGCGCGTCGTCGGCGCAGAACGCACTGATGGCGCGGTTGAGCGCCCGCACGCCGCCGTAGTGGACGTCGTTGTCCTGCGTGAAGTTGAAGTGCCCGAGCGCGAAGGTCGGGAACACGAGTTGCGCGGTGATGCCCAAAGCATCGAGCACCTTCGAGCGCACTTCGACGTCGAGCGCGCCGGGCGCCTGCCAACCCTTCGGGCCCTTGATGACGTCGGCGTCGATGTCGAGCGACTTGTGCGACGCCCAAAGGTCGGGCAGCGAGTCCATCAACTTCTTGGCGCCCGCGCCCGCGCCGTCGAGGCCGAGCGGGTGCAGCCGGTCACGCACGGCGGGATCGGCGAACGAAAGGAGCCACTCCCCTGTCTCCATCACGTGGCTGTCGGCGTCGAAGACGAGCGTCATTCCGGAAGCTTGCCACCACGGGCACTTCGCATGCGGCGCAGCGCGAACGCACCGCCGGTCGCGGCCGCAGCCACGCCGACAACACCGGCGGCGAGGGGCGCGGCGTTGCTGCCGCCGCTGTCGCTGTGCGCGGCGGCGACTGCGGGCGCGGTTGATGTCGTCGTCGTGGGCACCTCGGTGGTCGAGGTCGACGTTGACGTGGTGGTCGACGACGATGTCGTCGTCGTGCGACGTGGGCGAGACGTGGTGGTCGTGGGCACCGCGGTAGTGGGCGTCGCGTCGCCCGTCACCGTGATCGTCGGTTGCCACGACTCCGAGTGCGCCTGCGTGTCGACGATCGTGACGGTGAAGACGTAGTCGCCGGGCGCGGCCTTGACCGATGCTGCGAACCAGAACTCGAAACCGTTCACGCTGTCGTCGGAGGCGTCGGGATTGCGCGTCCACTTGGTGTCGGTCGGCTGCATCTGGTCGTCGCTGGGCGTCGTGCCAGAGCATTGGAATGCCGACAGGTTGTCGCACGCCCAGATGTAGAAGCCCGCCGGAGTGTGAACCTCCACAGTGCTGATGCTCGTGTTCGGCATCGGTGGATGCACGTACATCTGGGTGGAGTTTCCGTTCTCGGGCGTATGCGGGACCGAAGTGGGCGTGACGATGGGGTCCTCGGCGTGCGCCGTGCCGAACGCGAAGAAGGCGACTGCCGCGGCGGCGAGGACCACAGCGAGTCGCCGCATCGGTTAGCCGAGCTTGCCGAAGAGGAACTGCGCGACGCCGACGCCGGGCTCGAACGCGCCGGCGAGCGACGACATCATGTATCCGCCGTCGATGATCACGTTGATGCCGTTGATGCCGCGTGCGGCGTCGCTGTTGAGGAACGCCATGGTGTCGCCCATCTCGGCCGGGGTGCCGTATTCGGTGCCGGTTTCCTCACGCCAGTCGGTGCCAAAGCCGAGCCACAGCTCTTCGTTCGCGCGCGCCAGCGGCGTATCGGTCGGTCCGGGGCAGATGGCGTTGATGCGGATGCCCTGCTTGATGAGCGGGAACGCCGCGCCGGCGACGTACATCAGCATCACGCGCTTGGAGAACAGGTAGTTGTCGCGCCACACGTTCTCTTCGCGCTCGATCCACTCGACGGCCGACTCGTAGGTGTCGTTCGAGAGGAAGTCGCTGATGACTTCGGTTTCGGTTTCCCAACCGAGCCCCGCGGCCGAGCTGATGAAGCACACCGCGCCGCCGCGGCCGAGCGCACCCGACGCGATCAGCGAGTCGACGATGTGACGGTGCGCGATGAAGTTGATGCGCATCAACCCCGGTGTGCCGTCGGCAACGCCGGCAGCGCTGAACAGCGCATGCACCGGTCCGCCGACTTGTGACAGCGCGGCGTCAACTGCGTCCTTGTCGCGCAGGTCGACCTTGATGGCTTCCTTCACGCCGTCGTAGGTGACGTCCGCGTAGTCGAGCACGATGACCTCGGCGCCGAGGTCGATGACGGTCTGTGCCGCCGCCGCTCCCATGCCCGTCGCGCCACCGACGACGAGCACGCGCTTGCCGTCATACCGAAAACGATCTGCTGCCGAACTCATAGTGGGTACGCCACCGCCTTTGTCTCGAGGTGTTGTTCGAATCCTTCGATGCCGCACTGGCGGCCGATGCCTGAGTTTTTGTAGCCGCCGTACGGCGAGTCGGCGCCGTACCAGACGCCGCCCTGCACGCTGATCGAACCCGTGCGAATGCGACGGGCGACGCGCTCGGCGCGCTCTTCGGTCGCGGCGAAGACGCCGCCCGACAGGCCGTACGCGGAGTCGTTGGCGATCTTGATGGCGTCCTCTTCGTCGTCGTACGCGATGGCGCACAGCACCGGACCGAAGATCTCCTCCTGCGCGATCGTCATGTCGTTGGTGACGTTGGTGAACAACGTCGGCTCGACGAACCAGCCCTTCATGTCGGGCCGCTTCGTCGAGCCGACCGCCAGCGTCGCGCCTTCGTCGACGCCCTTCTGGATGTAACCCAGCACACGCTCCTGCTGCTTCTTCGAGATGAGCGGACCCATGAGGTGGCTCATGTCGGACGGATCTCCGTACGACATCCCGCTCATCGCGGCCACGAGCATGTCGACGCCCTCGTCGTAGCGCGAGCGCGGCAGCAGGATGCGCGTCTGCATGGCGCAGCCCTGGCCGGCGTGCACGCACACCATCGCCGCCCCCGGCACCACCGCGGGGAAGTCGGCGTCGTCGAGCACCAACATCGCCGACTTGCCGCCCAGTTCCAGGAAGACGCGCTTGAGCGTGGCCGCACCCTTCTCCATGATGCGCTTGCCGACGACCGTCGAGCCGGTGAACGAGATCATGTCGACGAGCGGGCTGAGCGTGAGCTCTTCGCCGACGAGGTGGTCAGATGACGTGACGACGTTGACCACGCCCGGCGGGATGTCGGTGTGCTCGGCGATGAGGCGACCGATGCGCGTGGCGTTGAACGGCGTGTCCGGCGCCGGCTTGAGCACCATCGTGTTGCCCGTCGCCAGGATCGGGCCGAGCTTGTTCAGCGTCACTTCGAAGGGGTAGTTCCACGGCACGATCGCGCCGACGACGCCGATCGCCTCTTTCCACACCTTGCGGCGGCTCTGGATACCCATCATGTCGCCGGGCGGCAGCTCGCGTTCCCATTCGAACGTGTCGATCAGCTCCGCGGGATAGCGCAAGCCGTCTTTGAGCGGCGCGTCGAGCTGCGGCGCGTAGGTGAGCACGCGCGGCGCTCCAACTTCGGCGATGAGCTCCTCGCGCAACAGTTCCTGCTCGCTTTCGAGAGCTGCCTGGAGCTGGAGCAGGCATTGCTTGCGCAGCGCCTTGTTCGTGGACCAGTCGGTCTCGTCGAAGGCGCGCCGCGCGGCGACGATGGCCTTCTGCATGTCAGCGGCGGAGGCGTCGGCGACTTGGCCGAGCACTTCTTCGTTCGCAGGGTTGATGTTGTCGAACTGCTTGCCCGATTCGGCCTCGACGAGCTTGCCGTCGATGAGCATGCGGCTCTCGGAACCGAGATCTAACGCTGACGTCATTTTCGTAAGTTAGGCGGATGCCACACACCAATGCCGAGCCCTACGCCACATTGGACGAACTGGCCGTAGATCGGCCAGCGGACGGAATCGTGCGCATCACGCTCGACGCTCCTGGGCTCAACGCCGTGAACTCGGCCGCGCACGGCCAGCTCGCCGACATTTGGCCGGTGTTCGACCGGGACGACACCGCGCGCGTGGCCGTGATCCGCGGCGCGGGCAAGGGATTCTCGGCTGGCGGCGATTTCGCCATGCTCGAGTCGATCATCGATGACTACGACACGCGGCTGCGCACGATGCGCGAAGCGCGCGATCTCGTGATGAACATCGTGAACTGCTCCAAGCCGATCGTCTCGGCGATCCACGGCCCCGCGGTCGGCGCCGGCCTTGTGGCCGCCATCCTCGCCGACGTGTCGGTCGCGGCGCGCACCGCCAAGATCATCGACGGGCACACTCGTCTCGGGGTCGCCGCTGGCGACCACGCCGCGATCTGTTGGCCGCTGCTGTGCGGCATGGCGAAGGCGAAGTACTACCTACTCACGTGCGACCCGATGAGCGGCGAAGACGCCGAGCGCATCGGGCTCGTGTCGTTGTGCGTCGACGACGACGCGGTGCAAGACCGCGCCATGCAGATCGCTGCACAACTCGCGGCAGGCGCACAGAACGCGATCCGCTTCACGAAGCACACGCTCAACCACTGGTATCGCGCGCAGGTCGCGGCGTTCGACGCGTCGATCGCGTACGAGATGCTCGGCTTCGGCGGACCCGATGCGCGCGAAGGCTTGGCCAGCCACCGCGAGAAGCGGACGCCGAAGTTCTAGAGGTTGTTAGCGGGAGCGGTAGCCGTAGCCCCAGCCGCCGAGTAGCAGCAGGAGCAGCACCGCTATGAGAAGAATGGTCAGCATGGCTACGTCGTACCCGGCAGCGCGCTGGAACACACTCGTACGCGGGTGCGCCGTCGTGAGTGCGATCGTCGAAATCGCACGCGGACTCGTCGTGCTCGACCGCGAGTCGATCGCCATCGGCGTGCTGCTGTTGCTGTTCACGGCCGCGACCTTCACGCGCCGACCCGCGCTCGGATGGATCGGAGTCGCCGCGCTGTTCGTGAACCAAGCGTTCTGGATGATGACGGCAACCGTGAACCTTGCGCACGCCGCGCCGTCGTTGTTGGGCGCGGCGATACCGAGCGTGCTGTCGATCGCATCCACGCTCGGTCTCGTCGCGTCGGTCGCGCGCTCGCGCGGCGCCTCACAAGACAACGCGCCCCTGGTGGCGTGGATCGCCGGTGGCGCGCTCGTCGTGCTGTTGATCGCGGTGCCCGTCGCTGGTCGCAACGCCGTCGTCGCGCATCCTGGCGACCTCCGCATCAGCGCGCGCAACGTGAAGTTCTCGACGACGCGCCTCACCGCGCACGCCGGCGACATCGGCGTCGTGTTCACCAACAAGGACCTGTTCTGGCACACGTTCACGATCGGCAACTTCGACGTGAACCTCCGCGTCGCCACCAGCGGCCGCGGCCGCGTCGTGTTGAAAGACGTCCCCGCCGGGACCTACTCCTACGTCTGTGCCATTCCCGGCCACGAATCCGCCGGCATGAAAGGCGAACTCGTCGTTCGCTAGGGCCCTTGCCTGCCGCGGCGTTCGGCGAGGCGAGCCGCGTACGCCGCAGCTTCGGTGCGCCGGCTCATACCGAGCTTGCCGAGCATGTTCGACACGTAGTTCTTCACGGTCTTCTCGGCGAGGAACATGCGGTCGCCGATCTGGCGGTTGGTGAGACCCTCGGCGATCAACTCGAGAATCGTCTGCTCCTGATTCGACAGCGTCGCCAGCTCATCGGTCTCGTCGCGGTGACGAATGCGGTCGAGTACGCGCGCCGTCACCGCCGGGTCGAGCAGCGATTCACCGCGGGCGACCCGACGGACGCCCTCGATGAGGTCGGTCCCGCGCACCTGCTTGAGGAGGTAACCGGACGCCCCCGCCATAATCGCCGCGTACACCGCGTCGTCGTCTGAATACGACGTCAGCATGATGCAGGCGATTTCGGGATGCAGTGACCGGATTTCGCGGCACACCTCGACGCCGTCGCCGTCGGGCAGGCGCACGTCGAGGATCGCGACCTCGGGCGACACGGCCGGGATCCGCGTCAGCGCTTCCTCCGCGGTGCCGGCTTCGCCGACGATCTCCATGTCGGATTCGGCTTCGAGCAGCTCACGCACGCCGCGGCGAACGACTTCATGGTCGTCGAGCAGGAACACACGCGTAGCCACGAAAGCCATTCTGCTCCATCAGAGAGGACTCGCGGCTGTTGCAGTAGGGACTAACGGCCCTACGTGGGTTTCGCGCGGCGTCGCATCCTTTTTGCGGGAGGCGGTTCGTACATGGATAGCTGCATGGAACTCGAGGTGCTGTCGCGGGACGAATGCCTTCGGCTTCTCGGCAAGGCGACAGTTGGCCGCATCGCGTTGAGTCGCGGCGCGCTCCCGACGGTCGTTCCCGTCAACTTCTGCGTCAAGGACGAACAAATCTTCGTGCGCACGAGCCCGAAGAACCGGCTCGCCACAACCCTCAACGGTCAAGTCGTCGCCTTCGAGGTCGACGATTTCGACCCGATGTGTGACAGCGGATGGACGGTGACCGTCACGGGCCTCGCGTTGGCGCTCACCAACGCCGCCGGCCGTGACGAGGTCAAGCTCGCGCCGCTGACGCGGTGGGCACCGCTCGGCGACGGCCACGTGGTCTGCATCACCGCCGAACTCGCCTCCGGGTACCGCTTGCGCGAGTCCGGGTAGCGCTAGCGCACGCGGCGCAACGGCACGATCCAGTCGACGACGAGCCCGCCCGTCGCGACCGGGGTAAGTGTCAGCGACCCGCCGAGTCGCCGCGCACGCGCCGCCATGTTGCGCAGCCCGTGTCCTTCCGACCGCGGCTCACCTTGCAACCCGATGCCGTTGTCGGTGACGCGCAGTTGCACGCGGTCGGCCACGATGACCTCGACGGTGATGTTCGTCGCCTCGCTATGGCGGCGCGCGTTGCTCAGCGCTTCGCGTAGCGTCGCCAACAACTCGTCGCCCATGTCGTCGGGGACGACCGTGTCGATCGGTCCGTCCAACAGCACGTGCGGTTCGAACTCGAGGACTTCGGCCACTTCGTCGATCGTCTCGAGGATCCGCGAGCGCAGGAGGTGCACGGTCGCGCTCGACGACTCGAGGGCAAAGATCGCCGAACGGATGTGCTTGATGGTGACGTCGAGTTCGTCGACGGCCCCTTCGATCCGGCTGGCGGTCGTCGTCGGATCCGACCGCGCCATGCGCGCCGTCGCCTGCAGCGCCAAGCCCGTCGCGAACAGTCGCTGGATGACCGTGTCGTGCAAGTCGCGGGCGATGCGTTCACGGTCTTCGACGACGGCGAGTTCCTGCACGCGGTTGTGCAGGCGCGCGTTCTCGATGGCGACGGCAGCCGCCGCCGCGAGACCGACCGAGAGTTCCTCGTCGACGTCGGTGAACTCGGGCGCCGCGATCTTCTCGGTGAGGTACAGGTTGCCGAACACTTCACCGCGCACGCGGATGGGCACGCCGAGGAACGACTGCATCGGTGGGTGGTGCGGCGGGAAGCCGTAGCTGTTCGGGTGACGTTTGAGATCGGGCAGGCGGATGGGCTGCGCGTCGACGATGAGCAGACCGAGGATCCCCTTTCCTTCGGGCAGGTCACCGATGAGGCGATGCGTGTGGTCGTCGATGCCGACGGTGATGAAGTCCTCTAGGCGCGTGCGGCTCGGGTCGAGCACGCCGAGGGCGCCGTACTTCGCGCCGACCAGTTCCGTCGCGACGACCACGAGGCGGTAGAGCATCGCCGAGAGGTCAAGGTCGGACCCGACGGTGACGACGGCGTCGACCAGCTTGCGTAACGCATCACTGTTCGATCGCTCCGACACATCACGAGGATAAATCCCAATAAGTTCTCGCCGTGCCTTCCTTCGAAACCTACGACGAGTCGATCGCCCGCGGGATGATCAAAGCGCACGAATCACCGGAGCGCGGTGGCTTGGACGGTTGGCTCGGAATTCGACTCG
Organism: Actinomycetota bacterium; assembly: GCA_041166405.1. Classification (GTDB taxonomy): domain Bacteria; phylum Actinomycetota; class Acidimicrobiia; order Acidimicrobiales; family JACCXE01; genus JACCXE01. The sequence continues at coordinate 118,956 of JBEEFV010000013.1, forward strand.
ACGACATGTGGGCCGGCGGCCTGCGGGCCGTGCTGCCCGTGCGCGCCGAGTTGCTGACGCCGATGGGCAACATGCACGGAGGGGTGCTTTCCGCGTTCTGTGACCACGTGCTCGGCGTCGTTTGCTACCCCGTGATGCCGCGCGGCGCTTGGGCGGCGACCACCGAGTTCAAGATCAACCTGCTGGCGCCGGTAACCCAGGGCGACGCGGTTGGCACCGCGAACATCGTCGCGCTCACGAAGCGCTCCGCCGTGGTGCGGATCGACATCGAGAATGAAGGACGCACCGTGTGCCTGGCGCAGGGCACCGTGACCATCATGCCGCCACGGTCGTGACGTGACCGACGCACGCGCCCTCGTGCTGTCCGCTCCCCGCCAACTCGAGCAGCGGTCGTTCGCATTGCCCGAGATCGGCGACAACGACGGCCTGCTTCGCGTCGAGGCGTGCGGACTGTGCGGTACGGACCACGAGCAGTTCACAGGCGCGATACCGGTGTTCGCGCCGTACGTGCCCGGTCACGAAATCGTGGGAGTGGTCGAGGCCGCGGGCGACGCCGCCCTCGACCGGTGGGGCGTATCGGTCGGCCAACGTGTCGCCGTCGAGGTGTTCATGTCGTGCCGCGCGTGCGCCGCGTGTCGCGCCGGCGACTACCGGCGCTGCGAAGCGCACCCGTTCCCGGAGTTCTACGGCAACGTGCCCGTCGAGCGCGCGCCCGGTCTGTGGGGCGGCTACGCCGACTACGTGTATCTCCACGCCGACGCCGTGCTGTTGCCCGTCCCCGACACGCTCGACCCCGTGCTGGCGACCGTGTTCAACCCGCTCGGCGCCGGCATCCAGTGGGGCGTCAACGTGCCCGGCACGAAGCCCGGCGACGTTGTCGCCGTCCTCGGTCCCGGCATCCGCGGCTTGTCGGCAGCGGCAGCGGCGAAGGATGCGGGCGCGTCGTTCGTGATGGTGACCGGCGCGGGCCCGCGCGACACGAAACGGCTCGAGATGGCGCGGCGTTTCGGCGCTGACCTCGTCGTCGACGTGACCGAGCAAGACCCAGCGCGTGCGCTGCGCGCCGCGACGGATGGTCGTCTCGCGGATGTGGTCGTCGACGTAACCGCGAAAGCGCCGACGGCGTTCGGGCAGGCGATCAAGTTGGCGACGCGTCGCGGCACCGTCGTCGTGGCGGGCACGCGCGGCGCGGGCGACGTACCCGGGGTCAATCCCGACGAGATCGTCTACAAGGAGTTGCGCATCCTCGGCGCGCTCGGCGTCGACAAGCGCGCCTACGCACCAGCATTCGATGTCCTCTCATCGCGTCGTTGGCCATTCGAGGAACTCCCGCGCGCAGTGGTCGGTCTCGACGACGCGGCGCAGCTGCTCGCCGTGATGGCAGGCGATGTTGCCAACGCCGTTGCACCTGTCCACGGTGTTGTGATTCCTAACTAGTTAATTCCGCAAGAACTTCGACTGCGGACCGTTGCCCTTCGACGCACATGTCCGTGCGTAGTTGTAACGAAGGAGACACCACGTGAAGAAGCGTGTTGCTATTGCCGGAGCTGTCGCAGCCTTTGTTGGCGGCATCGGTGCGTTTGCCCTCGCCCCCACCGCACAGGCGGATCCGCTTGTGTGCGTCAGCATCAGCCTGGACCTCAACGGCACCCCCGTCGCCCAAGCGATCTGCCTTCCCCCCGACGGCGCACCCGGCGTTCCCGGAGCCCCTGGGCTCCCCCCGCTGCCGCTGCCTTAGTCGCGCATAACACGAAGGGGTCACCAACGCTGTTCGCAGCGGTGGTGACCCCTTCGGCGCGTTAGCGGAACGCCAAGCCCTCGAACTCGCCGCTGTTGCGCCACTGATCGATGTACTTGAAGTAGGCCATGGCGCCCTGCGGGTAGCCGACGAACAGCGATCCGTTGCCCTGCAGCGGCTGGCCTTCGTTGTTGTAGTAACCCGGCGTGCACTCGCTGTTGGCGCCGAGCATGCGGCCCGGGCCCGAGAGCAACAGCTCGATCCAGGCGTCCTCGGCTTCCTTGGTCACTTCGATCTCGTTGTAACCGTTCTCGACGGCGTGCTTGATCGTGAGCGCGATCGTCTTGCCGGCTTCGGTGAGGTTGTGCGGCACGTTCGAGATGAGGTTGGCGCCCTGCGTCGGCTGCACGATGAACATGTTCGGGAAGCCGTGCACGTGCGTGCCGTGCTTCGTGCGCATCCCGTCCTTCCAGTACTCCGACAAGCGCACGCCGTCGCGACCAGCTGGGTCGTAGTTGGCGCGCGACGTGAACGACGTACCGACTTCGAAACCCGTCGAGTAGATGATGCAGTCGACCTCGTACTCGACGCCGTTGACGACGACGGCGTTCTCGGTGATGCGCTCGACACCCTTGCCGTCGGTGTCGATGAGGTGCGTCCCGGGCTCGTTGTAGGACTGCAAGTACTCGTCGTGGAAGCACGGCCGCTTGCACAGCTGGTTGTACCAAGCCTTGAGCTTCTGCGCGGTCTCGGGGTCCTCGACGAGCGCGTCGACGCGGGCGCGGATCTCTTCCATCTTCTCGAAGTCGGAGTCCTCGAACGCCGCCATCATCTTCTCCGGCGTGAACTCGTCGAGGGTCATCATCTTCTGCTGGATGCGGCGCGACAGATCGGTCCAGCCGTCCATCACGAGGTCTTCCTCGGCGAACTGGCCGGTCTGATTCGCAGTGAAGTTCTCGAGCCAGCGTTGCTGCCATCCGGGCGTGGCGATGGTCCTGAACCACTCGGGATCGGTCGGGCGGTTGTCGCGCACGTCGACGGATGACGGCGTGCGCTGGAAGACGTAGAGCGTGCCGCACGCCTTGGCGAGGTGCGGGATGCACTGCACCGCCGTCGCCCCGGTACCGATGATGGCGACGCGCTTGTCGGCGAGCTTTTCCATGACGGCGCCCGACGGGTCGCCGCCCGTGTAGTCGTAGTCCCACCGCGACGTGTGGAACGAGTGACCCTTGAAGTCTTCGATGCCGGGGATGCCGGGCAGCTTCGGCACGTGCAGCGGGCCGGTGCCCATGGCGAGGAACTGCGCGGTGAACTCGTCGCCGCGGTTCGTGCGGATGATCCAACGGCTGTTGTCGTCGTCCCACTCGAGGTCGCGGACCTCGGTGTGGAACAGCGCGTTGTCGTAGAGGCCGAACTGCTTGCCGATGCGCTGGCAGTGCTCGTAGATCTCAGGGCCGCGGGCGTACTTCTCGCTCGGCATGTGTCCCGTCTCTTCGAGCAGCGGCATGTACACGAACGACGCCGTGTCGCACATGGCGCCCGGATAGCGGTTCCAGTACCAGGTGCCGCCGAAGTCGCCGCCCTTCTCGATGATGCGCACGTCGGTGATGCCCTGCTCGACCAGGCGCGCCCCGGTGACGAGACCGGCGAAACCGCCGCCGATGAAGGCGACCGTCACGTGGTCGTGCAGCGGTTCACGCGGGGTGACCGGGATGTACGGGTCGGTGAGGTAGCCCTCCAGGTGCGTGCCCGCGAGGTGGCGGTATTGCGCGTTGCCGTCAGCGCGCAGTCGCTTGTCGCGCTCGGCGCGGTATTTCGCCTTGAGCGCTGCCTTGGTATCGGCGTCGATGGTCACTTTGCGATTTCCCCCAGACTTGACCGGTCGGTCAAGTTTAGATGAGACGCCGAGGTGCCAGCATGCTGCGTGGCAAAACCCGCAGTGGTCATCGCCGGAGGCGGCCCGACGGGCCTCATGCTCGCCGCTGAGCTCACCCTGGCAGGCGTCGAGGTCGTCATCGTCGAACCGCGCGCCAACGCCGAACTCGACTCGTCGCGCGGCGGCGGACTCCTGTCGCGCACCATCGAGGTGCTCGACCAGCGCGGCGTCGCGCAGCGCTTCGTCGACGCGGGACAGATCCACACGATGTACGGGTTCGGCGGCGTCTTCTTCGACGTCAGCGACTTGCCGACGCGGTACAGCTTCGTGCTGGCGCTCCCGCAGAAGCAGTTCGAGCCCATGTTTGCCGATTGGGTGCTCCGCGAGCTCGGGGCGCCGATCCTGCGAGGTCGCGAAGTGGTGGGCTTCGCGCAAGACGACGACGGGGTCGACGTCGAACTGTCCGATGGCTCGTCGCTGCGCGCCGACTATCTCGTCGGCTGCGACGGCGGGCGCAGTGCCGTCCGCAAGCTCGCCGGCATCGACTTCGTCGGGCTGGCACCGTCCACGAGTTGGATGATCGCCGAGGGGTACATGGACGACCCGCCGGAGACCGGGTTCTTCTACGACGAGGTCGGGTCGCACGCCATTCGTCGCCTCGACGACGCTGGCTTCGTCGGGATGGTGCTGACCGAGCGCGAGGTCGAACACGACCGCGAGCCGACGATCGACGACCTGCGCGCCACGCTCGTCGGTATCTACGGCACCGACTTCGGATTGACCACGACGACGTTTGTCTCGCGCTTCACCGACATGACGCGACAGGCAGCGACGTACCGCGCCGGGCGCGTGCTGTTGGCGGGCGACGCTGCGCACATTCATCCGCCGCAGGGCGGCCAGGGCATGGGCACCGGCATGCAGGACGCCGTCAACCTCGGCTGGAAGCTGGCACAGGTGGTGAAGGGAATCTCGCCCGAAACGCTGCTCGACACCTATCAATCCGAACGCCATCCGGTGGCGGCGCGCGTGTTGCAGAACACGCAGGCCCAGGTGCTGCTCGGCCGACGCGACGAACGCCACCAGTCGCTGCGCGCCACGATGGCCGACGTCCTCACGATGGACGAGCCGCGCCACCACATCTTCGCCATGCTCGCCGCGCTCGACCTGCATTACGACTTTGGCGAAGGCCACCATTTGGTCGGGCGGCGCATGCCCGACCTCGACATCCACACGGCCGACGGACCGACGCGCGTGTTCGCGTTGATGCACTCCGCGCAACCGGTGCTGCTCAACTTGGGCACTCCCGGAGCTTTCGACGTCTCACCGTGGGCCGACCGCGTGCGGATGGTCGACGCGACGTACGCCGGCGCGTGGGAACTGCCGGTCATCGGGGCGGTGGCCGCGCCGGCCGCCGTGCTGATCCGACCTGACGGCTACGTGGCGTGGGCCGGCGAACCGACCGATCCCGCGCTGCGCGAGGCGCTCACCTTCTGGTTCGGCCCGCCGCGCTAGTCGCCGGCGCTGGGTTCGAGCTCGCGCTCGCGCTCTTCGCGCAGCGCTTCCTCGTGCTCGTGTTCGAACGCCGCCGCGCCCTCGGTGCCTTCGACCGCGATGTTCGGCAGGATGTTGTCGAGCCACTTCGGTAGCCACCAGTTGCGGTCGCCCAGCAACTCCATCGTCGCCGGGACGAGCAGCATGCGGACGACGGTGGCGTCGAGCAGGACGGCGACGCTGAGCCCCGTACCCATGAGCTTGAACGTGCGGTTGTCTTCGAGCAGGAAGCTGCCGAAGACCACGACCATGATCGCGGCCGCCGCGGTGATCACCTTGGCGGTCGCGGCGAGCCCGTCGGACACCGACGTGTGGCTGTCGCCGCTGTGCAGCCACTCTTCGCGGATACGCGACAGCAGGAACACCTCGTAGTCCATCGACAAGCCGAACACGATGGCGAACAGCATCATCGGGGCCCACGGCTCGATCGGTCCCGGCGACAGCCCGGTGAGCTTGCCCAGCCACCCCCACTCGAACAGCGCCACGATCACGCCGTACGACGCGCCGATCGACAGCATGTTCATGACGACGGCCTTGAGCGGCACGAGGATCGACCGGAACACGGTCATGAGGAAGAGGAACGACAGGCCGAGCACCGCGAGGAAGAAGTAAGGCAGCCGCTTGCCCATCAACGCGGACGCGTCGACGTTGCCGGCGGTGAAGCCCGTGAGGTGCACGTCGGATCCGATCGTCTGTTCGACGCCGGGAAGCACGCCGCTGCGCAAACGGTGCACGAGCGACGCCGTCTCCGCGTCTTGTGGCCCGGTCTTCGGCGCCACGTTCCACAGCGCGGCGGTCGGCGCCAGCGGGCTGTTCGGGATCGGATCGCTCACGAAGGCGACGTTCGGATCCGCGGAAACGGCGGTCTTGAGCGTCGCCAGTTGCGCAAGCGTCGTGCCCGGCTTCAACTCCGTGACGAGCAGCAGCGGACCGTTGAAGCCCTTGCCGAACCCTGCGACCAGAAGGTCGTAGGCCTTGCGCGTCGTCGTCGACTTCGCGAAGTTCGACTCGTCGGAGAAACCGAGCCGCAGGCCGAGGATCGGCACCGACAAGATGAGCAGTGCACCACCGGCGGCGACGAACGCGGTCCACGGGCGGTGTTGGATCCCGCGGCTCCACCGGTACGCCAGGGTCTCGCGGCGCGGACGCGGTGCGCGGTGCCGTACTTCTTCCTTCAGCTTGGGCACGAAGAACCCGAGCAGCAACACCAGCAGCGCCAGCGGCGTGCCGACCATGAGCGGCTTGAACTGAAGGCCGTAACCGACCAGTCCCACGGCGACGAGGCCCGCCGCGACGAGGCCGCGCCACCGCGTGCGCTCGACGTTGGCGCCCGCGAAACCGAGCAGCGCCGGCAGCAGCGTGAGCGACGCGAGGACGGTGATGAGCACGGTGGTCGACGCGCTCACGGCGAGGCCCTGTACGAACGAGACGCCCATGAGCAACATGCCGAGCAGCGAGATGACGACGGTCCCGCCGGCGAACAGCACGGAACGCCCGGCCGTGTCGAGGGCGATGGCGACGGACTCGCGCACCGTGTGGTCGAGGTGGAGCTGTTCTCGGTAGCGCGTGATGATCAGCAGCGCGTAGTCGATGCCGACGCCGAGGCCGATCATCACGCCGAGGAACGGCGCGAACTCGGGCACCGACAGGATGTGGCTGAAGAAGATCACGCCGGCGCCGCCGATGCCGATCCCGAACAAGGCCACGGCGACGGGCAGGCCCATTGCCAGCACCGAACCGAACGCGATGATCAGGATGACGATGGCGAAGCCGAGACCGATCGCTTCCGTGGTCGGTTGCTCGAAGGCCGCGAGGATCTGACCTCCGAGTTCGATCTGAACGCCGTCGATCTTGGGCTCGGCGGCGAGGATCTGCTTCTTGATGTCGGGGATGGTCCCGAAGTCGACGTCGCGCGGGAAGTTCACGTTGGCGTAGGCGATCTTGCCGGCGCTGTCACCGTTTGACGAGACGAATCGCTGTCCGCCGGGGTCGTAGGGGCTCTCGACGCCGGCGACGCCTTTGATGGCAACGACGTTCGTCAGGAACGTGGTCATCGCGGCCTTGACGGCCGGGTCGTTGACACCCTGGTCGGCCTTGAAGACGATCGTGCCGCCGACGCCTGGCGCCTTGCCGCCGAACTGCGCCTTCAAGATGTCGAAGCCTTTGGTGGAGTCGGCGCCGGGGAGGCTGAAGTCTTGCTTGTAGTCGGACTTCACCGCGCCGTTGGCGATGCCGTTGAGGACGACCAGCACCAAGATCCAGGCGACCAGCACGAGGCGGCGCCGGTCATGGCACCACGTGCCGATGCGAGCGAACATGCCCGAACGTTACTGACGGGGTGTAGCGCCGAAGAATTAGTTGAGAAGGTTCAAACGTTCGACAAGTTTCTTTGGTGCCTGTGTGCAATAGCTGTCGGCCACGAGTTCGGCGACCTCGTCCCAGTCGACGGTGTCGTCGAACACCATCGCCATCACGTTGGAGCCCCAGCCCGCCTTGAAGAACGGGTGCCCCGCGTGAATGAGGGCGTCGAGCTCGGGCGGGTTCGAGCGGAACTGCATCATCGGTATTTCGTTGCCGTCGCCGCGATCGACGGCGAACACGTGCGCGAACGTGCGGTTGCGAATCATCCAGCGGCGCCCGTTCCACGCTGCCTGTTCGCGCGTCTCGGGCAGCGCGAGGCAGATCGCGCGCAGACGCTGCTCGACGTCGTCCGGAACCTGTCCCCAGTCCATCGGCGTCTAGTTTCGTCGTGATGCGACGGGTCCTGTCGAGCGTCCTGATCTTCCTCGTCGTCACGGCGTGCGCGGACAAGCCGCGGCATCCGGTGACGGTCTTCGCAGCGACGTCGCTCACCGGCGCGTTCACCGACATCGGCAAGGCGTTCGAGCGCGCACACTCCGACACCAAGGTGACGTTCAACTTCGCGTCGTCCTCCGCGCTGGCGCGCCAGATCACCGAGCGGGCGGCGCCCGACGTGTTCGCGTCGGCCGACATGAAAAGCATCACGCCGTTGCTCGGCACCAAAAAGGTCGACGTCCCCGTGTTGTTCGCGCGCAACCGACTCGTCATCGCGACAAAGCCGAAGAACCCGGCGCACATCAACAGCCTCGCCGACCTGTCCCACGCGGGCACGGTGTCGTTGTGCGCGCCCGACGCCCCGTGCGGCGCGTACGCCGCGCAGGCGTTGTCGCGCGGCCGAGTGTCCATCGACGAGTCGCACGTGTCGCGCGCGCCGAACGTCTCCGCCGCGCTGTCCGCGGTGACCGACGGCGACGCCACCGCCGCCGTCGTGTACCTGACCGATGCGAAGGCCGCCGGCCGTCGCTGCCACATCGTCGATATCCCCGACACCGAGAACGCCATCGCGATCTATCCGATCGCGCGTGTGTCGTCTTCGACGCACACCGCAGCGGCGCGCGCCTTCATCGCGTTCGTGCGCGGCGCCCAGGGGCGCAAGATCCTGCGCCGCTACGGCTTCCTCGACGCGTGAACCGCACGCGACGATTTCCTGTCGCGGTCGTCGCCGTTGCCGTCGTCGGCGCCGCGTTCTTCGCGCTCCCGTTGTTCGGTCTGCTGCAACGCGCCCGCTGGTCGACGCTGGCGCATGACCTCACGACGCACGCCGCGCTCGCGGCATTGCGGCTCTCGATCGAGTGCGCGATCGGCGCGACAGTCCTGTCGATCGTGCTCGGTACGCCGTTGGCGTGGCTGCTGGCGCGCGGAGAGTTCCGTGGACGACGCCTGCTGCGCGCACTCGTGTTGTTGCCGCTCGTACTGCCGCCCGTCGTCGCCGGCGTCGCACTGCTTGCTGCGTTCAGCGTCCACAGCCCACTCGGGCAACTCCTGCACGATGTACTCGGCGTGCAGTTGACGTTCTCCGCCGCCGGCGTCGTGATGGCGCAGACGTTCGTGGCGATGCCCTTCTACGTCATCACCCTTGAAGCGGCGCTGGCCGGCGTCGACCACCGGTACGAGCACGCCGCCGCGACGCTGGGCGCGTCGCCGTGGCGCGTGTTCACGCGGGTGACGATCCCGCTCGTGGCGGGATCGGTCGCCGCCGGCGGCGTGCTGGCGTTCGCACGCGCGCTCGGTGAGTTCGGGGCGACGCTCACCTTCGCCGGGAACATCTCGGGCCGCACGCAGACGCTGCCGCTCGACGTCTACCTGTTGCTGGAAACGGACCCGCGCGCCGCGGTGGCGCTGAGTTTGCTCCTCGTCGCCATCTCGCTCGGTGCCTTGGTGGCGTTGCGCGATCGCTGGTTGGTGCGCGCGTGAGGGTGACGGTGCGCGACATCGACGTGTCGTTCGACGCGCCGCCGGGAGTTGTCACTGCCCTCCTCGGTCCGAACGGCGCGGGCAAGAGCACGGTGCTGCGCGCCATCGCCGATGCCGAGACGCGCCGCGTCGGGCTCATGTTCCAAGACCATCTGTTGTTCCCGCACATGACGGCCCTCGACAACGTCGCCTTCGGTGCGCGGTCGCGCGACGTGGGACGTGCGTGGTTGGAGCGCGTCGGGCTCTCCGCCTTCGCGGGCGCGAAGCCCCGTACGTTGAGCGGCGGGCAAGCGCAGTTGGTCGCGCTGGCGCGCACGCTGGCGGCTGACCCCGAAATCCTGCTGCTCGACGAGCCGCTGGCCGCCCTCGACGCCGGGACGCGCGTCGCCGTCCGGCGCGACCTGCACAAGTTCCTTTCCGAATTCGCGGGGCCGACGGTGCTCGTCACGCACGATCCGGTCGACGCCTACGTGCTCGCCGATCGCGTCGTCGTCATCGAAGCCGGGCACATCACGCAGCAGGGAACGCTGGACGAGATCACGGCGCGGCCGGCGTCGCGGTACGTCGCCGAGATGGTCGGCACCAACCTGCTGCGGGGCGTGGTCGAGGGGCTTCGCCTCACCATCGAGGGCGGGCTGGTCACGCTCACCATCGCCGAAGAGTTCGACGGCGCCGTGTTGGCGACCATCGCGCCTGAGGCGGTGACGCTGCACCGCGACGTCACGGTCGGCGGAAGCGCGCGCAACCAGTGGTTCACGCGCGTCGCCCACGTCGACTCCCTCGGACCGCGCGCACGCGTGCAGCTCGACGCTCCCCTGCCGCTGGTGGTCGAGGTGACGACGGCCGCGGTCGAGGAGTTGCGCCTCACCCGCGGCGTCGAAGTGTGGGCGAGCGTAAAAGCGACAGAGATCACGACATATCCGGGCCTCTAGCAGGGAAAACGCCTTGTACCCGTACGTACGTTCGGGTACAATAAAGGCACCTTCGCAGCCCGGTTCAGCGGCCCGCCTTTGTCGTTCAGACGTCATTCGATTGTGAGGTTTTCCATGTCGACGTCTGTTACTGAGCAGGGCCGCGAGTTGATTGCGGCGTGGACGCAGATTGACCGCGGAGTTGCGGAGTGGGTGCTCAAGCTGGCGGAGTTCGATGCCAGCGGTGTCTGGGCTGAGGATGGTTACGGGTCGTGTGCGACGTGGCTGGTCGCGCAATGTCAGATCAGTCGGTCCAGTGCGTTCGAGAAGCTGAAGGTGTCGCACGTACTGACGCGGCGGCATGTGGTGCGAGCCGCGTTCGAGGCCGGCCTGCAGTGGTCGAAGGTGCGAGTACTCGCGCGCCTCGATGGGGTTGACGACGAACGCGATGAGGTCTTCGTGGAACAAGCGAAAGCCGACTCCGTGCGAGTGCTCGAGCAGCGCGTTGAGACGTGGAACTACTACAACAACCAGGACAAGAAGCCGACGAACCTGGACGACCACTACGGCATCGTGCGCCAGCGCGGGTTCGGCGGCGGGCTCGGGAAGGTGGTGATCGAGGCCCCGGACGACATGCTCGACCGCTTCTTCTCCGTGATCGATGCGTACGGCGACTACCTGTTCCGCAATCCGACTTCTGCGGATGAGTCCACCGTGTGGACTGATCCACAGGCTGTGGATAACTTCGACGACGAGCCGAAGCGAGGGCCCGGCGCCAAACGCCTCGACTGGTTATTCGATCTGATGGAGGAACGGGCGCTTGTGGATCCGCACAAGATCGATCCGTACAAGGCGGTGGTCGGCGTCACGATCCAATACGAGGACCTGATGAACGCGTCCGGACCGGGCTTGTCGTCGCAAGGCACGTGGCTCACGGGTGAAGCGGTGCGCCGCATGTGTTGCGACGCCGGCATCCATCGCATCGTCGTCAAAGGCGAGTCCGAGATCCTCGACTTCGGTCACGAGGAGCGCCTGTTCAATCGCGTGTTGCGCCGCGCCATCCGGTTCCGGCACATGCACCAGTGCGCCGTGCGCGGGTGCGGGCGCCGCATCACGCACACGCATCACATGAAGTGGTGGGAACACGGTGGCGAGACCTGCATCGACAACGGCATCCCGCTGTGCAGCTACCACCATCACCTCGTGCACGAAGGCGGATGGACCGTCGCGTGGAACCCGACCACGGGCGTCACGCGCCTCGACGGCCCGAAAGGTCAGGTCCTCGAGACGACGACCACGTTCAGACTCGCCGCGTGACCGCTGACCGCTAGAGCGGAAGCCACTCGACGGTGTCGGCCGGGACGCCGTCGGGTGGGATGCGCACGAGTGCGGTCGCCTCGGTCAGGTTCGACAGCATGTGGCTCGCTTGGTGGCCGAGTTGCTCGAGGCGGACGCGACCGTCATCGTCGTAGACGGCGCGGGCGCGTAGCCAAAACGTCTTGTCGCGCTCGCGGCGGACGGCGTCGGGCATCGGCGCGCTGCGCCAGCGAGCACGCGGGCCGAGGCCGGCCATCACGTCGAGCGCGGCGCGCACGTACACGTGCAGGTTCACGAACACGGCGCCGGGGTTCCCGGGCAGACCGATGAGGACGCAGTTGTCACGCTTGGCGACGAACAGCGGCATGCCCGGCTTCTGCGCGACTTTGTGCAGCAGGACTTCAGCACCGAGATCGCGGGCGACCTTCGGGATGAAGTCGTAGTCGCCAACCGACACGCCCCCGCTCGTGAGCACGAGATCCGAGGTCGCGAAGGCGTGCTCCAACGCGTCACGCACCGCGGCTTCTGTATCGGCGACGTGCTCGACCGCGACCGGCGTTGCGCCCCACGACTGCAGCAGGGCGCGCATCAGCGGGCCGTTCGTGTCGGGCACCTGGCCGAGTTGCAACGCGTGTCCGAGCGGAACGACTTCGTCACCGGTCACGAACACCGAGATACGCGGCGCGGCGCGCACCGTCACCTTGTCGACGCCGGCGAGCGCCAACGCACCGCACACACCGGGCGTCACCGGCGCGCCTGACGCAGCGATCAGGCTTCCCGCCGCCAGCTCGTCCCCGGCGTGACGCATGTCGGCGCCGAAGTCGACGGGGTCGTTCACCGTTATGCGCTCGTCTCCGCCGGGCAGCGTTGCCTCCTGCCGCACGATCGTGTCCGCTCCATCGGGCACGACGCCGCCGGTGAAGATGCGCATCAGCGTGCCGAGATCGAGGAACGGTCGTTTGTCGTAGCCGCGCGCCGCCACGACGCCTTTCACGGGAAGGGTCACCGGGACCCGTGCGATGTCGGCGTGACGCGCCGCGTATCCGTCGACGGCGCTCTGGTCGAACGGCGGCAGCGGGAAGGCCGCGGTCACGTCGGCGGCGAGCACGCGCCCGAGCGCGTCGCCCAGCGCGACGGTCTCGGTGGGAAGTGGTGCGACGGCGCCGGTGACGATCCCTAACGCATCGTCGACGGGGATCACTCGTACCCGCCGTCGTGCGGGAACTTGACGTGCACGACGTCGACGAGGTGGCGCAGTGCTTCGGAGATCGCTTCCATCGTCTCGGTGGCGCCACCGCGCGAACCGGGCGCGGTGATGACGATGGTCGTACCGATCAGTCCGGCGATGCCGCGCGACAACATGGCGTACGGCGTCTTCGTCATGCCGTAGACGCGGGCCGCTTCCATGATCCCCGGGATCTCCATCGTGAGCATGGGCCGGATCGTGTCGGGCGTGTGATCGCGCGGGCCGACGCCGGTACCGCCGACGGTGACGATGACCTCGGGTCGCTGCAGGAGCCAGCGCTGCATCGTGACGATCAGTTCGTCGGGTTCGTCGGGCAGCACTTCGCGAGCGACGACGCGGATGCCGGCGGCGTCGAGCGCGTCGGCGACCGCGTGGCCCGCGGTGTCGTCTTTTGCACCCGACGCCACGGTGTCGGAAAGCGTGAGCACGACAGCTGTCGGGTCGGGGTGTCGGTCAGGCAAGCGCGCATCCCTCGACGTAGGCGCGCGTCCCGTCGGCGTAGAACTCCTCTTTCCAGATCGGCACGCGGCGCTTCACTTCGTCGATGGCGTACCGCGACCCCTCGAACGCGGCGTCGCGATGCGCAGCACGCACGACGACGAGCACCGCAGCCTCGCCGATGCGCAACTCGCCGATGCGGTGCTGGATCCGGCACGCGCCGACGGCGAATTTGGTCAGCACCTCTTGCTCGATCTCGCCGATCATGCGCTCGGCGACGGGCGTGTGCGCGGTGTAGATCAAGCGCGTCACCGCCTTGCCGTCGTGATGGTCGCGCACGGTGCCGGAGAACACGACGAGACCACCGCAGTCGGGAAGATCCGTTTCTGCGAGTAACGCGTCGAGACGCAGCGGCGCTTCCTGGATGCGCATCAGCAACCTCCTGATACCGGCGGCAGCACGGCGACTTCGTCACCGGGTTGCACGACGAAGTCGCGCGGCACCAACTCGTCGCCCACCGCGATCGCGCAGTGCGGCAACAACTCGGCGAGTCCGGCGTTTGCCGTGGCCAGCGCCGCGACCAACTCGGCGACCGCCGCGGGCAACGCCACGTCGACCGTGATCGACTCGCCGCCGACACGCTCGCGCGCCGGACCGAACACGAGGACCTCAACCACCGCGGGTGTGCATTTCCAGATGCGGGTCGCGCCGTAACAACGTGACCGGGACCGAAGGCTCGCGCGGCGCGGATCCGGCCCGGTCGACGGCACCTTGATCGGCGCGCTCGGACCACGCCGCGGCGATCAACGCCGCCATCTCGTCGGTCGACGCACCGGCGCGCAACGGCGCGCGCAGGTCGGTGCCCGCCGCCGCGTACAGGCAGCGATACCACGCGCCGTCGGCGGTGACCCGGGAGCGGTCGCAGGCGCCGCAGAACGGCGTCGTCGTCGACGCGATGATGCCGAACACGCGTCCGTCCGGAAGTTGGTAGCGCACCGCCGGCGCGGAGGGACGCGACGGAATCGCCGTCGGAACACCGAGGGCGTCGCCGATGCGATCCAGCATCTGGTCGGCGCTGACGACCTTCTCGGGCGACCACCGCGTCGCGCCGCCGACGTCCATGTATTCGACGAAGCGCACTTCGGCGGCGACGGTGGCGGCGAATTCGACCATGTCGACGAGCTCGTCGTCGTTGACGCCGCGCATGACGACCGTGTTGATCTTCGTGCCCGTGAACCCCGCCCCGCTGGCGGCGCCGATTCCCGCCAGCACGGTTGCGTGGTTATCGCGCGACGTGATGGCGACGTGACGCGCCGGTTGCAGCGTGTCGAGGCTCACGGTTACGCGCGCCAGCCCTGCGCTACGCAGCGCGGCCGCGGAGCGCGCCAACTGCGTGCCGTTGGTGGTGAGGCTCACTTCGTCGATCCCGTCGACGTTGGCGATGCGCGCCACCACCGCGGGCAGGTCGCGCCGCAACAACGGCTCGCCGCCGGTGATGCGCACGGTGCGCACGCCTACCGCTGCAAACGCCGCGACGAGTCGCTCGCACTCTTCGAACGTGAGGATGTCTTCGCGCGGCAGCCACTCGTAATGCTCTTCGGGCATGCAGTAGGTGCAGCGCAGATCGCAGCGGTCGGTAACCGACAAGCGCAGGTCGCGCAGGGGTCGGCCGCGGCGATCCTCGACCATTACTTGAAGACGAGCGATCCGTCGGCGAAGTCAGCGGTCGGGAGGATCTCCTTTTCCGACGTGTAGTCGTGGCGCAACCGCCACGGATCCTCGGGTCCCTGCTTCGGCATGAGGTGAAGCGAACGCGTGAGGTAGCCCGGGTTGAAGTTGTCGGGTTCGACCCACGGCAACCGCTCCATGTCTTCGAGTTCCGCCGGCAGTTCCGGTAGGACCATCGTCGAGCCGTTCGCGTCCATGTACGACAGCAGACGGCACACCATTTCGCTGATGAGGTCGGCGCGCAGCGTCCAGCTCGAACGGAAGTAGCCGAAGACGTAGGCGAGGTTCGGCACGCCCGTGAACATGATCCCGCGGTACGTGACCTTCTGGGCGAAGTTGACGGGCTCGCCGTCGACGCTGAATTGCACGTCGCCCATGACCGCGAGGTCGAAGCCCGTCGCGGTGATGATGACGTCGGCCTCGAGCACGTCGCCCGACGCGAGCGCGATGCCGTGCTCGGTGAAGCGCTCGATCTTGTCGGTGACGACCGATGCCCGGCCGTCGCGGATCGCCTTGAACAAGTCGCCGTCGGGCACAAGGGCGATGCGCTGCTGCCACGGGCGGTACGACGGGTTGAAGTGCTTGTCGACGTCGAAGCCTTCGGGCAGGACGTTCTTGACGCTGTCCATGAGCATCGTCCGCACCATGTCGGGATACTCGTAGGACATCTTGGCGACCATGTCGTGCTGCTCGACGATCTGGGCGCGCACGCGTTCGTGGATTTCCTCATCGGCGACGCCCGCCTCGCGTAGCTCGTCGGCGAGCTGGTTGCGGTTCTCGCTCACGAAGAAGAACGTCGGCGACCGCTGCAGCATCGTCACGTGGTCGCAGTCGTAGGCGATGTTGGGGATGAGCGTTGCTGCGGTCGCGCCAGAACCGATGACCACGACGCGCTTGCCTGACAGATCGACGTCCTCGGGCCATTCCTGCGGATGGATGACCTCGCCCTTGTACGCGGCGAAGTCGGGCCACTCGGGCGTGTAGCCCTGGCGATGCCGGTAGTAGCCCTGGCACATGTACACGAAGCCGGCGGTCACGGTGTAGGGATCGCCCTCGCCCGGCTGCATCGTGACCGTCCACCGGCGGTCGTCGGTCGACCACTCGGCGGACTCGACGCGCGTGCTGTAGCGGATGTGCGGCTCGAGGTTGTTCTCCTCGATCACTTCGCCCATGTAGTGCAGGATCTCGTCAGCGGACGCGATCGGCGCCTTGCGCCACGGCTTGAACTTGTAGCCGAACGTGAAGAGGTCGGAGTCGGAGCGCACGCCCGGATAGGTGTGCGTCCACCACGTGCCGCCGAAGTGGTCGAGCGCGTCGACGATCAGAAACGACTTGTCGGGGCACTGCTGCTGCAAGTGCACCCCAGCGCCGATCCCCGAGATTCCGGCGCCGACAATGAGGACGTCGAAGTGTTGTTCGCTCACCGAACAAGTATGACGAGCGGCGCGACGGCGAGCAGCACCGCGATCGGGCCGCGGCACCGTACATTCGGCTTCGTGAGCGAGAGCCGTTCCCCAGCAGCGCCTCGGGTCGCCACGTTCTTGCTGTGCGAATCGCTCAGTGCCATCGGGACGTTCGGCACGATGATCGCCATCTGGGCGTACGGCGCCTACCGCTACCACGCCACGCCGGGCCAGATCTCGCTCTACGGCATCGCCTTCACGCTCCCCGGATTCATCCTCAGCCCGATCAGCGGCGTCGTGGTCGACCGCCTCGGTCAGCGGCCGACGCTGATGGCCGCCAAAGCGCTCGGAGTCGGCGCGTCGCTGGCGTTGCTGAGTGCACACAGCTTTGGGGCGTTGACGCTGCTGAGCGCGCTCCACGGCGTCGGTAGCGCGTTCGCCCGTCCCGCGTTCGCGTCGCTACCGCCGCGCATGGTCGACGACGAACACCTGGCGCGCACGAACGCGCTGATGGGAATGACCGAGCAGCTGTCGATCGTGTTGGGACCCGTGTTCGCGGGCGTCGCCATCGGACTGTTCGGCTTCAAGGGCGCGTTCGTCTTCGACGCCGCGACGTATGCGCTCGGCATCGTCGTGCTTCCGATCGTGCACCTGACTCCCGTCGCGCGCGATCCCGAGGTGCATGCGCAGCACCCGCTGCGCGAGGCCGTCGCAGGATGGCGAGTCGTCGCCACCAATCCGCTCGTGCGCCGCGTCATCCTCGCCGGCTTCACGCTGCACGTGCTCTACGGCTCGTCGATGTTGGCGGAGCCGCTCTACGTGCGTGACGTGTTGCATCAGTCGCCGAGCGTGTTCGCGTCGCTGCAGACGGCGTTCGGGATCTTGCTGATCGCGGCCGGCGCCGTCGCCGCACGCCAAGGCGACCGCATGGCGAAGTTCGGCTGGATCGTCACCGGCGTCATCGGCTCCGGTATCAGCGCGTTCATCTACCTCGGCACGAGGAGTGTCGTGGTCGCGTTCGTCGGCGTCACGGTGTGGGGCTTCTTCACCGGCGTCATCGGCGGGCCGTCGGCGACGCTGCTGCAGCGCTCGACGCGCGCGTCGTTGCACGGACGCGTCATGGCCGCCGACATGCTGGCGAGCAACGGTGCGATGTTCCTCGGCCTCGCGCTCGGCGGTGTCTTCGTCGGCGCGTTCGGCGTGCGCGCCTGGGTTGTGGTGCTGGCGACGGCGGTCGTGGCGATGGGCGTCGCCCTCGGGCTCAGCGACCGAGCCGATCGGCGTACCGCTCCAGCAGCGCATCCTGTTCAGCCGTCTGTGGACCAGCCGCAGGACGCGCCGCCCGTACCGCGCTGAGCGCGTCGCGCAGCGACAACCCGAGGTCCATCAGCAACGCAGTCGCCGTCGTGCCGGCGCGCCCGATTCCGGCGCCGCAGTGGATGATGAGGCCGTCGCCGGCGCGCAACCGGTCCTTCAACGTGTCGAGGAAATCGGCGAACTCGTCGACGGGCGGCGCGTGCATGTCGGGCCACGGATTCCACATGGCGCGCGTGCCGCCGTTGGCGACGAGCCACTCGACGTAGTCGGGGTAGCGCCCGCGCAACTCGTAGCCCTCGTTGAGGCACACGATCGCTTTGGCGTCGGTGCGCGCCAGTGCGCCGTCCGGATCTGGACCGACGAAGTGCTTGCCGCAAAGCCACAAACGGCCCCACTTCGAGTCGGGCAACGGCACCTCGTCGATGCCACCGTTGCGCGAGCGCTCAGAAAGCCACGACACCTCCGTCACGGATACCACGTCTCCGGTGTCCTTTAAGTAATGCAAGCTGTTCTTGTGGCGGAGCGAGGGGCGGAGCCGTTGGACGACGCGGGGCTGTTTGCGGCTATCTATCCCTCGTTGCGGGCGTTCGCGGCGGTCACCGGCGCGGTGGATGTCGAGCCGGATGATCTCGTCCAGGAGGCCGTCGCCCGCACGCTGCGCAACCACCGCCTCGTCGACCTCGACGACGCCGGCGCCTACCTGCGCCGCGCCATCGTGAACCTGGCGGCGAACCGCCGACGGTCGATGGCGCGTTTCCGTCTCGCGTTCGCGCGCCTCGACCGCGTCGACGAAGCCGCGGCGGCGGAGTACCCGAGCGACATGACCGAACTGCTGCGGCTCGACCCCGAGTCACGCGGGCTGCTGTTCATGATCGAGGTCGAAGGCCACAGCTACGCCGACGCGGCGGAAGTCCTGGGGATCACCGAAGAAGCGGCGCGGGCGCGCGCCGCACGGGCGCGCAAAAGGTTGCGCGCCGAAGTTGAAGGAGCACGCGATGAGTGACCTGTCCGATCGTCTACGGCGGCTGGCGGCGCGCGGGCAAACCCGCGGCGCCGCCGACGTGTTCGCCGCCGCAAAAGCCGACGCCACTTCTCCGGCGCCGGCTAGCAACGTCACGCCGTTGTTTCGGCAGCCGCGCGTGCTTACCGCCATCGCGGCGACGCTCGTCATGGTCGCGGGCATCGCGGGTGCGCTCACCGTCGGCGACGACGATGGGAGCCAGATCACGCACCGCCAGGCGATCGCCACGACGTCGACCTCCACGGGCCCGGCGACGCCGACGACCTTGAGCGAGGCCACCAAGGTGTACCTGGCGTCGACGCGGCTGATCCCGTTCAACCAGTGCGGCGCGCTGTCGAGCTACGCCAAGTCACAAGCGCTGAAGGTCGTCAACGCCTACGGCCTACCGGGCGCGGGCGGGATGGGCGGGGGCGACATGCTTGTGTCCGGGACCGCCACTGCGGGCCGCGCATCCGCTGGCGCGGAGGACTCGTCCGCGCCGAAGCAGAGCGTGGCGGCAGACACGGTCGCGCCGGCGCACTCCGACACCAACGTGCAAGAAGCGGGCATCGACGAGCCCGACTCCGTCAAGACCGACGGCCACACGATCTTCCAGGTGGCGAACGGCAAGCTGTTCGCGGTTTCCGCCGGCGACAACCCGGCGCTGATCGGGTCGCTGCCGATCGACGGCGCCAGCGAGATGCTGCGCGTCGCCGACAAGCTCATCGTCGTGTCGCCGAGCGGCGGCGTGTACGCCGCTGACACCCGCAGCGTCGCGCCGGGCTCGTATCCGTACGGCGGCGGTGGCTTCAACACGCGCTTCACGGTCGTCGACGTCTCGAACCCGAAAGCGATGAAGGAAACCGGCCACCTCGACGTCGACGGCAGCTACATCTCGGCGCGCACCGTCGACGGCGTCGCCCGCATCGTCGTGCGCTCAGCGCCCGACCTGACGTTCCAGTATCCGCAAGACGGGACGCCCGAAGCGCAAGCACAGGCGAAGTCGCACAACGCGGACGTCGTGCGCAGCGCGACGGCTGACACGTGGTTGCCGCACTTCACGGCCACCGACGCCAACGGCCATCCGCAGAAAGGTCAAGCGTTCGCCTGCGACGCCAGCTACCACCCGCCGCAGTTCTCCGGCTTCGGCATGCTCAGCGTGCTCAGCTTCAACACCGAGAACCCGAGCTACACGCGAGCGGCGTCGGTCATGGCGGGCGGCGACATCGTGTACGCGTCGCCGACCCGCGTCTACGTCGCCACCAACTCGTGGGGCGACGTCGGCCCCGACGGCCAGAGCGTGGCGCCGACGTCGTCGACGCTCATCCACGCGTTCGACATCAGCGATCCGGTGCAAGCCGTGTACCGCGAGTCGGGCCGCGTCAACGGCACGGTGCTGAACCAGTTCTCGATGTCGGAGTACAAGGGAGCACTGCGCGTCGCCACGACCGACGCCACGGGTGGATCGCAGAGTTTCGTCACGGTGCTCGGCGATTCGGGCGCCGCGCTGATGCCCGTCGGCCAAGTCGGCGGACTCGGCAAGGGCGAACGCATCTACGCCGTCCGATTCATCGGGCCCGTCGGGTACGTCGTCACGTTCCGTCAATTCGATCCGCTGTACGTCGTGGACCTCAGCGAGCCGACGAAACCCAAGGTCGTCGGCTCGCTCGAGGTGTCGGGCTACTCGGCGTACTTGCACCCGATCAGCGACGGACTGCTGCTCGCCGTCGGCGCCGAGATCAAGCAGGGCGAACCGGATGGCGTGCAGATGTCGCTGTACGACGTGCACGATCCCGCGAGCCCGAAGATGCTGGTGCGCAAGGAGTTCGGGGCCGGCTTCTCCGGAGCCGCGGGGCAGTTCGACCACCACGCCTTCCTGTATTGGCCGGCGACGAAGCTGGCGGTCGTCCCGCTCAACACGTACTCGTATTCGGGTGATCCGTCGCAGAGCTTCTACGGCGCGATCGGTGTGCACGTCGGCGACAGCGCCCTCGACGAGGTCGGCCGGGTCCAGCCGCCGAACAACAACACCAACAACCAATACGGTCAGCCGAGCGTCGAGCGCAGCGTCGTCATCGGCGACCGTCTCTACCTGACGACGTACCAAGGCCTGCTCGTCACCCGCCTCGACAACCTGCAACAAACGGCGTGGGTCGCTTATCCCGTCGACCAACCCCAAAGCCAGCCCGGCGGCGGGCCGAAAGCGGTCGACTAGCGCGCCAAAACCCGGATTTACCTGCGGAAACGCCTTGAACGTGAACGTGTGTTCGGGTATAATGACGACTTCATCGCAGCCCTCGCGAAGGCTGCCTCCCCCGTGAATTTCCGTGTGTTGGAGGTAGCCGTATGTCCGTATCCGAAACCGAAGCCGGCCGCGAGTTGGTCGCAGAATGGCAGGGCCTGCAGGGTCGCCTCGCGGAGTGGGTTCTCAAACTGGCCGAGTTCGACAGCGCTGGCTTGTGGGCGATCGATGGATTCACAAGCTGCGTGTCGTGGCTTGAGGTGAAGTGTGACATCGCGCGGGGGAAGGCGTTCGAGAAGGTGCGAGTGGCGCACGAGTTGACACGCCGGCCCGTTATTCGATCGGCGTTTGCCGCGGGCACGTTGCCGTTCACGCGAGCTCAGGCCCTGACGAGACTGGCGGGGCTCGACGATGAGCGCGAAGTTTCTGTCTGACTCCGAGGGAATGTCGATTCGTGCACTCGAGTGGCGAGTCCGGATGTGGAACTACGCGAACGCACGCGACAACGGCGGAGACCTCGACGACCACTACGGGCTTCACCGCGAGCCGGGATTCATGGACGGCCTCGGGCGACTCGTCCTTGAAGCGCCGAACGACATGCTCGACCGCGTCGTCGCGATCGTCGACGCGTACGGCGAGTACCTGTTCCACAACGGGCCGAATCAACTGCACCTGTTGCCTGGGGACGAGTCCCGTAACGGGACTCATCACGGCGAATGCTCGGAGCGCGGTTGTTGCAACCCCGTGAGCGAGCCCGAACCGAAACGACACGCCGGAGCAAAGCGTCTCGATCTGCTGCTCGACCTCATGGAAGAGATCGTGCTCGTGAACGATGACCGGATCGACCCTGAGGTCGCGTCGCTGGGTGTGACAGTGCAGTACGAAGACTTGGTCGGACGCAGCCCGAGTCTTTCGCTAAGCGACCAGGGCTCAGTCATCACGGGCGAAGCGGTGCGCCGGCTCGCGTGCGACGCCGGGATCCACCGCATGGTGATCCGTGGCGTATCGGAGTTTCTCGATATCGGGCGCAAGACGCGCACTTGGACAACGGCGCAGCGACGCGCCATCCGTGCTCGGCACAACCACCGCTGCGCGGCCGCCGGATGTAACCGCCGCATCACGCAGATCCACCACATCCGGTGGTGGGAGGACGGGGGCGTGACGTCGATCGACAACGGCGTGCCGCTGTGCTCGTACCACCACCACCTCGTCCACGAAGGCGGCTGGACGATCAGCTACGACGCGAACACCGGCGTCACTCGTCTCGAGGGGCCGCTCGGCCAAGTCCTCGAGACGCAGGTTGACGTGGGCCGTCTCACGCGCGCGGCCTAACGCAACACCGGGTTGCCGGACGTGCTGACGACGTACCAGATGCCGCCGACGCCCTGGCCGTTGGTCTGTCCGGGAGCTGAGTCGCTGGCGTAGCGGTAGAGGGGATGGCCGTTGTAGGTGACTTGGCCGCTCTCCACGCCGAGCAGCGATTGCTGGGCGCCACCTGTCGCGTGTGGCGCGCCTGACGCCTTCAACGGCGGCCAGGTTTGCGCGCACCCTCCCGTGCACTGCGGGGTCGACATCCCGTCGTCGGGGGTGAACAGGTAGAGCGTCCGCCCGTTGCCGTCTACGAGGATCGGTCCGTACGTGGCGTTGTTCGTCGAGGACACCACGGTGCCCGAGGCAGCCGCCGTCGTCGTGGGTGCGGCGGCGTTGGCGTGGGGCGCCGTGGTGGTCGTGGCGCGCGATCGAGGCGCTGCGGACGTCGTGGTGACGACGACCGCGTTGCCGAGTGTCGTCGACGCCGCCGACACCGAGTCCGCGGTCGTCGGCACGGCAGAGGACGTCGTCACCGACGCGACCACGTCGTGGCCGTGCGAACCCGAACTACACGCCGCCAGCGACAGAGCGCATGCGGTCAAAAGTCCAACGAACCCCAGTCTCATCGCAGTACATACGGTCGAGACCGTCGGCCGGATTGGGTCGATCGCGCCGCTCAGGCGCGCGCCACGCTCACCGGGATGCCGTTGAGGATGGAGTTGCCGGAGACGGGGTCGACGCCGGCTTCGTCCGTGAGGATGTTCGTGTTGACGCCCGCGTGCTCTTGGGCGACGCGCAGCTTCACGTCGGGGTCGCCATGGCCCCAGCCGTGCGGGATCGACACGACGCCGGGACGGATGCCGTCGGTGAGTTCGACCGGGACTGTGACCTGACCGACTCGGCTGGTGACGACTGCGGGGTCGCCGTCGGCGAGACCGAGTTGCGCGGCGTCGTCGGGGTGCAATTGCATCGTGCAGCGGTGCTTGCTCGACTTCAACAGGATCGGCACGTTGTGCATCCAGCTGTTGTTCGACTTCACGTGACGACGGCCGACGAGCAGGAACGGCCGCTCCGGATCGAGCCCGGCGCTCATGGCGTCGGCGAGGCGCGGCAGGTCACTCATGATCTCGACGGGCGCGAGTTCGATCTTGCCCGACGGGGTGCGCAGCGCTTCGGGCATGCGCGGCTCAAGCGCGCCGAAGTCGATGCCGTGCGGGTTGCCGAGGAGATCGTCGAGCGTGACGTCATACGGACCGGTCCGCAGCATGAAGTCGACGATGCGCGCCGGGCCGCGGCGGCCGGTCTTGTCGATGGCGTTGCGGACGTCGTCGTCGGCGTGCTCGGCCATCGCGTTGTACGCCATGTCGTCGGCGATCGACGGGTCGGCGTCGGCCGCGGGCACGCCGCTGAGGATCATCGCCAGCTTCGCGAGGACTTCCCACTCGTCGGGCTGGCCGTCCTCGAGCGGCAGCACCGGCTCGGACCAGTTCGCCACGTTGCGGATCGCCAGCTGCAACAGCGACAGGTCGTAGTGCGGCTTCTGCAACGCCGACGGTACCGCCAGGATCACGTCGGCGTGACGCGTCGTCTCGTTGAGATAGATGTCGACCGACACCATGAAGTCGAGTTGCGACAGCGCGTGGTCGAGACGCGCCGCGTTGGGCGTCGACAGCACGGGGTTGCCGGCGATCGTGACCATGGCGCGGATCTGGCCGTCGCCCGGCGTCTCGATCTCCTCGGCCATCACGGCGACGGGCAGCTCGCCGAGCGTTCCCTTCATCCCGCTGACGCGCGACTCGCCGCGATACACGCGCATGCCGCGTCCCTTGCCCGGCGCACCGCGCGTGTTCGCTTGGCCGGCCGCGGCCTTCGTGAACATCGCGCCGCCGGGCTTGTCGAGGTTGCCGCTCAGGATGTTCACGACGTCGACGAGCCAACTCGCGGTCGTGCCGAACGCTTGCGTCGTCGTACCGATGCGCCCGTACACGCATGCGGTCGGTGCCGCGGCGAGACGACGCGCGATGTCACGGATGGTGTCGGCGGCGATCCCTGTCACGTCGGCGACCGCTTCGGGTGTGAACGGCTGCAGCCCGGCGACGACTTCGTCGTAACCGGCGACGTGGTCGGCCACCGCGCCCATGTCGACCAGCCCGTCGGCGATCAGCACGTTGGCGATCGCCGCGAGGAAGTGGGCGTCGGTGCCGGGACGAATGGCGACCCACTGCGACGCTGCCTCGGCCGTGCGGCTGCGGCGCGGGTCGACGACGATCAACTCGCCGCCGCGGGCGATCAACGCCTCGAGCCGGCCCGGCCAGTCGGGCGCGGTGGCGAGTGAGCCGTTCGACGCGTACGGATTGGCGCCGAGCATCAGCAGGAAGTCGGTGCGGTCGACGTCGGGCACCGGAACGGTGAAGCCGCCGAACATGAGGCCTGCCGAGATCTCCTTCGGACGCTGGTCGACGGTGCTCGCGGAGAAGAGGTTCGGCGAACCGAGACCCTTCAAGACGCCGCGCAGGTACAGACCGGCGCCGATGTTGTGGGCGTTCGGATTGCCGACGTACGCCGCCAGCGCGTTGCGGCCGTGCGCGTCGATGACGCGATTCAGGCCCGCTTCGACCGCCGCCCACGCGTCATCCCACGTCGCCTCGACGAACACGCCGTCGCGCTTGATCAGCGGTCGACGCAACCGATCGGGGTCGTCGTGCAGGTCCTTGAGCGTCGAGCCCTTCGGGCAGATGAAGCCGTGGCTGAACACGTCGTCCATGTCGCCGCGGATACGGGTCACCGCCTCGTCCTTGAGCGTGATCTCCAGACCGCAGCCCGCTTCGCACAACGGGCAGGTCCGATAGGCGATGCGCGTCGTCATGAGCGAACCGTAGGCGCTAGGACTGCGACGTGAACCGAAACTCTGTGGTCAAGTTCTGCAACAGCCTCCCCGCCGTCACCGAGGAGTATCCGTTCGGCGACGAAGTCGCGGTGTTCAAGGTCGTCGGCAAGATGTTCGCCCTGGTGCCCGTCGACGGTGACCTGACGATGACCCTCAAATGCGACCCCGAACTCGCGGTGTGGCTGCGTCAGAAGTACGCGGCGGTCGAACCCGGCTACCACACCAACAAGAAGCACTGGAACACCGTCACCATCGACGGTTCGATCGACGACGCCGAACTCCGCGAGATGATCGAGCACTCCTACGACCAGGTCGTCGCCGGTTTGCCGAAGGCGAAGCGCCCTACGTCGACCGCTTGACATCGC
The DNA here is from genome assembly GCA_041166405.1 of Actinomycetota bacterium. Lineage (GTDB taxonomy): Bacteria > Actinomycetota > Acidimicrobiia > Acidimicrobiales > JACCXE01 > JACCXE01. Next base: position 144,561 of record JBEEFV010000013.1, read on the forward strand.
GGAAGGGCACCTCGCGCGACTCGTCGGGTTCGCGCGGCAGACCGAGGATGCGTTCGCCGAGGATGTTGTGCTGGATCTCGTCGGTGCCGCCGGCAATCGACACCGCCGGAACCGAGATCAACACCTCCGCGACGATCGGATCCGCCTTCGTCATCCCGCTCGCGCCGGCGAGGAGGGTGTGCGTGCGCGCCGCCTGGCGGGCGATGTTGCTCGAGCTCAACTTGCCGAGCGAGCCTTCGGCGCCGGGCGGCTTGCCGACGGCGCCGGCGGCGGCTGCACGTGCAGCCGTCCACTGCGCGGCTCGCCCGAGCGACAGCGTGCGAGCGATCTCCTGGCGGGCGACGGGGTCGTCCGTGTGCGCGGCCGCCACCAGGTCGGGCCGGCCGGCGCGCTGCGGATACCAGGTGTACGGCTGTGAGTTGCGCACCGTCTCCTCGGCGGCCTCTGCCCAGGCGCGTCCCGGCGGCGTGGTTCCGCCGGCTCCGCCGCGGTGGATCGGCGCCAGCCGACGCTCGTGCGCCAACGTCGTGAGCGCGACCGCCCACCCGTCGTTCACCGCGCCGATCACGTTGGCGGCGTCGACGAGCGCGTCGGAGAAGAACACCTCGTTGAACGACGCGTGGCCGTTCATCTGCTTGAGCGGCCGCACCTCGACGCCGTCTTGATGCATCGGGATGGCGAAGCACGTGATTCCGCGATGCTTCGGCGCGTCCCAGTCGGTGCGCGCCAGCAGAAGTCCGTAGTCGGCGTGGTGCGCCGACGTGTTCCACACCTTCTGGCCGTTGACGCGGAACACGTCGCCATCGCGATCGGCGCGCGTCGAGAGACCAGCGAGGTCACTGCCCGCCACCGGTTCCGAGAACAGCTGCGTCCACGTGATCTCACCGGTCACCGTCGGACGCACGAGGCGCGCCTGCAGGTCGTCGTCGGCGTGCGCGGCCATCGTCGGAACCGCGAGGTTCATCCCGACGCCGTCAGGGAAACCCGGCGCGCCCAGCTCGTGGAGCTGACGCAGCACATCGGGGTCATCCCAACGAAAGCCATTGTCGACGAGACGAGTCCGCCACTCCAACAGCGACAGTTCCGGGTCCCAGAGGTCGGCGAGCACTATTTGAACGCGTAACCGATCGGCAGGTGCTTGACGCCCGACACGAAGTGCGACTCGGACCACTGCGCCGCGCCGTTGGCTTCGATGGACGCCAGCTGCTGCGCAAGCAAGGTGAGCATCGTGCGGATCTCCCGGCGGGCGAAGTGCGCGCCGAGACAGAAGTGGACGCCGGCGCCGAAGGACAGTTGCCGGTCGGAGTCGGTGCGGTCGACGTCGAACGTCATGGCGTCGGCGAACACCCGCTCGTCGCGATTCGCCGACGGATACGACAGCAGCACGCGGCCGCCTTCGGGGATCTTCACCCCGTGCAACTCGACGTCGTGCGTCGTGTAGCGCAGGAAGTGGCGGACGGGCGTCGTCCAACGAATGATCTCTTCGGTGGCGCGCACGACGCGGTCTTGATCACCGGCGAGACCGAACAGTTGCGACGGGTCGTGCAACAGCGCTTCCATCCCGCCCGAGAGCCCATACGACGTGGTGTCATGGCCCGCGGTGGCGACGATGATGTAGTACCAAAGCCGCTCGACGTCGCCGATGGGTTCGCCGTCGATCTGCGCGTTCGCGATCACCGACGCGAGGTCGTCGCGCGGGTTGGCCTTGCGGTCGGCGGTGACGTCGTTGAAGTACGCGATGAACTTCATCACGGCGTTCAGCAGCGCGGCGCCGGGGTCGTCGCCGCCGAACTCGGGGTCGGCGGCGCCGAACACGCCCTGCGTCAGTTCGCGCATGAGCGGTTCGTCTTCTTCGGGCACGCCGTAGATGTCCATGATCACGTGGAGCGTGTAGGGCTGCGCGATGTCGGCGGCGAAGTCGCACGTGTCGCCGAGGTCGCGCATCTTGTCGACGTAGCTCTGCGCGATCTCTTCGATGCGGTGCTGGCGGTTGCCGACCACCGCCGGCTTGAACCAGTCGCTGGTGACGCCGCGGTGCGTGCGGTGCTTCGTGCCGTCGAGTTGCACCAGCGACGCCGGCAGTGGCATGCCGCTCGCTTCGGCTTGGGTCTGCTGCATCTGCGGGCCGAGCACCGAGAACGGCGTGTTGAGCCACGAGTTGTGATCGCGTTCGATCGCCGCGATGTCTTCGTGGCGCGTCAGCACCGTGAACGGCGCGTAGCCCTCGAACTCCGCGGTGATTACCGGCGTCTCGGCGCGCAACTTGGCGACCCGGGCGTGCCAGTCGTCCATGTCGGCCCACAGGCGGGCCACCACGAACAACGCGCCCGGATGGTCGAGCGGTGGCTCCGGCGGCAGAAGGTCGAGCATCGTCATCGACCGATAGGTTTAACGCATGCTCAACAAGGGCGACACCGTCGACGACTTCGAATTGCCCGACGAAACGGGTACGGCGCGCACGCTCAGCGGCCTGCTCGCCGACGGGCCCGTCGTCTTGTTCTTCTATCCCGCGGCCATGACCAAGGGGTGCACGGCCGAGGCCTGCCACTTCCGTGACCTGTCGCGCGACCTCGCCGGCGTGGGCGCGCACGCCGTCGGGATCAGCGCCGACAAAGTCGAGAAGCAGAAGCAGTTCGCCGACAAGCACACGCTCGGCTATCCCCTCCTGTCCGACACCGACCGCACCGTGGCCAAGCAATTCGGCGTCACCCGCGGCGGCCCCATCAAGATCCCGAACAAGCGCGTGACGTTCGTGATCGACACCGATCGCACCGTGCTCAACGTGATCGCGTCCGAACTGTCGATGGACAAGCACGCCGACGAGGCCCTGGAGACTCTGCGCGCCCGCAGCAGCGCGTAAAAACTTCGAACCTTCGGGCCTCCTGCGGTGTTGACATGGTGGGAGGGCTGCGATGGACATCGACGAACAGGAGGCGTACGGCCTCCTAGAAGTGTGGGTGGCGGAGCACCAAGCCACCCTGTACCGAGCCGCCTGCCTCATTCTGCGTGACCCCGCGGCCGCCGAAGAGGTGGCACAGGAGGCATTCGTGCGGGCCTACCGCGCCGGCGCCCACGTCGAAGACGGTGACGCGCGGCGTTGGCTGCGTCGAGTCGCGGTGAACCTCGCCCTCAACCGGCTGCGGTCGCGCACACGCGAGGAGCGCGCGCTTGGCCGAGTCGGGTTCCGCCCAGACGACGGCGAAGACCCGGCCGACGCGGTCGTCGGTCGACTCGACACCAACGCCGCGCTGGCGCGTCTGCCCGAGCGGCTGCGCCTCCCGGTCATCCTGCGGTACTACGTCGATCTCTCCGAACGGGAGATCGCGTCGGCGTTGGAGCTGCGCGTCGGGACCGTGAAATCCCGCCTGCACGAGGCGCGGCGTCTGCTCGCTGAGGACTTGTCGATCGCGCTGGTGGAGGAAGTGGGATGAGCGAAATGGTGGATGTTCTGGAGCAAGCGGTACGCGAGATCCTCGAACTCGAGGCCGCGACCTACGAAGTGCCCGCCGACCTGGCGGCGCGCACGCTCAGCGCGGCACGGCGTGCCGATAGTCGACGGCGCGACGTGCGCAGGGCGCCGCGCGGCTGGTTGATCGCGGCCGCGGCTGCCGCTGCGGTCGTCGCCCTCGTCGCCGGCGGCATCGTGCTCACGGGTGACGACACGAAGTCGACGCCATCGGTGCGGGCGACCCAGGCGCTCACGCGCAACGGCGCACGCCCCGCGTTCGGAAAGGCGACGCAGGACCAGTCGTTCGGCGCTGAAGGCGCGATCGGCGGCGTCGCAAACGCGACCGTTGGCGCCGGTGCTAGCGCCGCCGGCGATTCGTTTGCCGCTCCCGCCGCTCCATCAACGCAGATCGCGCGCACGTCGGACGTCGAAGTACAGGTCGACCGCGGCCAGTTCGCGTCCAAGTGGCGCGAAGCCAACGAGCTGGCAGCGCGTGACGGCGGATTCGTCGTCGACTCTTCGGCCACGACCGTGCGCGGCCAGCTGGCGACGGGCCACCTCACGGCGCGCGTACCGGTCCGTCATCTCGACGACCTGGTGCGCGACCTGCGCCAGCTCGGCACTCCGATTCGCGTCAACGAGACCGGCCGCGACGTCAGCCCGCAGCTCGTCGACTACGACGCCCGCATTCGCAACGCGCAGGCTCGCGAGGCGCAGCTCCTGCAGCTGTTGAGCGGCGCTCGCACGGGCAGGGCCGTCGCCGAGATCCAAAGCCAGCTCGACGGGACCCGCGGCGAAATCGAAGGACTCCAGGGCGAGCGCGCCAAGGTGCAGGCCGAGGTCGACCTCGCGACCGTCCAGGCGACCGTGACCGAGCCGTTGAACGCCCCGAAGCCCGAACCGAAGGGGAGCTGGAACAAGGCGCTTCACCGCGCGGGTGACGGGATCGTCGCCGTCCTCACCGGACTCATCGTGGCTCTGGGCTACGCGGCCCCTATCGCCCTACTGGCAGTGATCGCGTTCCAGACGCGTCGCCGGTGGCGTCGCCGCGCCCTCGAGGGCTAGCGGCAGCTACTCGATCGGGATGACCGGCTTGGCGTTCTCGTCGAGCTGGTGCAGGTACTCGCTGATCCCGTACCCGACCTTGCCGTTGTAGGTCCACTTCGCCAGGCCTTCGTTGACGATCGTCGCGTTGGGACGAATGCCGGCGTTGCCCGGATCGACGCGCAGGAGGTCGGCGCGCAACTCGTGCTCGCGTCCCTTCTTGTCGACGGCGGTCACGTAGCTGACCTTGTGCGTCACGCCGTCGTCTTCGAGATCGGTGCGCACCCTCCACTCGGCGATCGACGCGTGTTCGCCGTCGGTCCACACCCAGCCGCGGTGCAAGTCGCCGGCGTCGGTGCCGATGCGGATGCCGCCGAAATGCGTGTCGTCGTCGATGTTGATGGAGAACCACCGCCAGTGTTTCGGCCCACCCCACCGGCGCGGACCCCACGACTTGTCGCGGTTGCCCCGCGCTTCGGGGCCGAGCGTGTGGCGCTCGCCGTCGATCTCGATAAAGCCCGACCAACCGCCGGCCTGCTCGAGGTGACCCTTGCCAACGGACAGTCGCGTCTGCGCGCTGGTCTGATCGACGGCATCCTGGTTCTGGCCGTCGCCTCCCATCGCGGGCGTCAGCGCGTCGAACACGACATCGGCCCTGATCGGCTTGAGCTCGCCGTGGATGTAGCCCGGCCCGTCGATGGTGATGCGCCACTGCTTGAGCGGCGCCAGCCGCTCGTACTTCACCGACTCGACCTGCAGGTCGTCGTCGACCATGACGCGCTGTTCCTTCACGCCGTGCATGCGCGCCAACCCGCGGCCGGGCACCCAGATCGACATGCCGATGTCCATCGTTCCGTCGTTCGGACGGATGCCGCAGCGCGTGAAGAACCCGCTGTCGGTCGCCGGGTCGTAACAGTTGAAGTAGTAGCTCTCGCTCCACGCCTGGTCGCCTTCGACCGGGTGCGCGAAGTCGTGTGACTCGTCAAGGATCGGCACGTCGAGGACCTTACGCCTGAGGCGCGCAGAGGTACATCGAAGTGACGACGATTTCGACGGTGACGTCGTCGTCCTGGTTGAGCACGTCGCACTTCGTCTGGACGATCCCGCGGTCGCCCTTGCTCGTGAGCCGCTTCGAGACGATGTTGATGCGCACGCGCAACACGTCGTTGGCGCGGACGGCACGGCGGAACTGCACGTCCCACGACAGCCCGCCGAGGAACCCGGGCTGCTGGCCCTGGTTGACCTCGAGCGTGTGCATCATGCGGAAGAACAGGGAGACGACGTAGCCGAAGGACGCGATCAGGCCGCCGTGCACGCTCGTCTCCGCAAAGGCAGCATCGACGTGGATCGGCCACGGGTCGTTGACGTGGGCGTACGCCACCATCTCCTCGGCGTCGACAACCAACTCCTGGCTGACCTCTTCGTACCCGACGACGAAGTCGTCGAAGTACGCCATCGAAGCGCGCGTCATACCGCAGCGTCCCACACTGCGGCGACGAGCGGACTCGACAGCGAACGCTCGCGCACGCACAACCCGATGCGGAAGCTGCGCAGCATCGGGCGCACCGCGACTTCCACGATGCGGTCGCGCAACGCACTCTTCTCCAAGACGAGCCGAGGTACTACACCAACGCCGCACCCGAGCGCGACCAACGACAGGATCGCCTCGTGGCCTTGGATCTGTGAGTACACGACCGGCGTGATGCCGCGCTCGACGAGCCACTGGTCGACGTAGTCGCGGGCGAGGCCGAACGCCGGCAGCACGAGCGGCAGCGCCGTCCAGTCGAGTGGCCGGCGCATGGCGGAAGCAAAGACCGGGCCCTGACTCGGCGCCACGAACACGATCCGGGTCGACGTGAGTACATGACTCGCGATCCCGGACGGCAGGCGGTCGGGCAGCGCGGCGATGCTCACGTCGATGTCGCCACCGCGGAGCTGCTCGATGGCGTCGGCGGCATAACCCGTCGTCAGTTCGATGCGGATCGCAGGGTGGCGCTCACGCAGCCGCGCCAAGAGATCGGGGACGATGCTCTGCGCCGCCGTGACGGTGCAGTAGACGTGGAGCGTCCCCGAGAGTTCGCCGTGTGCCGGCGCGCGCTCGCCGGTATAGCGCTGCCATTCCTCGAGTACGGCCAGCGCGTGGCGCCGGAACGCTTCACCCGCGGGCGTGAGGGCGACGTTGTGGTGCTCGCGCTCGAACAGCGTCTCGCCGACCTCGGACTCGAGACGCTGGATCGCGCGGCTCAGGGTCGAAGGACTGACGTGGCACGCACGCGCCGCGCGCCCGAAGTGCAACGAGCCCGCCAGCTCGACGAACTGACGGAGCGGCTCGTAATCCTTCATTGCGTTCTACGCAATGTGGTGTTGCGATCGTTTCGCTGTACGCATCATGGGCGTGAGCGTACAACGAGCCGTATGGAATCCGAACTCTTCGACCTGATCGACATCGACCTCGACGGCACGACAGAACGCGTTCTCGCGGGCGGCCGGCACCTCTTTTCGCTGTTGCCCGCGGCGTTCAGCGGCATACGTCAGATCGGCGTCATCGGGTGGGGCCCGCAGGCCCGCGCCCAGGCGATGAACTTGCGCGACTCGTTGGCCGGCTCAGGCATTCGCGTGACCGTCGGGCTCCGGCCCGGGTCGGCGTCCTACGACGGGGCGCGGGCCGACGGCTTCTCGGAGCACGACGAAACGCTCGGCGAGATGATGGACGTGATTCGAGCCTCCGATCTCGTACTGCTGCTGATCGCCGACGCCGCGCTCGTCGAGCGCCACGAGGAAGTCTTCGCCGCGCTCAAACCGCACGCGATCGTCGGGTTGTCGCACGGCTTCCTACTCGCGCATCTCCAGTCGCGCGGCGGGTGTTTTCCGCCGGCGCACTCGGTCGTCGCCGTGTGCCCGAAAGGGATGGGCAAGTCGGTCCGCCGCCTGTACGAGCAAGGCACCGACATCGACGGCGCCGGGATCAACTGCTCTGTCGCGGTGCACGCCGATGCCGATGGCCGTGCGACCGACGTCGCGCTCGGTTGGGCGGTCGGCGTCGGCGCGCCGTTCATGTTCGAGACGACGCTCGAGTCCGAGTACCTCTCGGACATCGCCGGCGAGCGCGCCATCCTGCTCGGCATCCCGCACGCGATCGCGGAGGCGATGTACCGGCGTCGCATCGAGATGGGCGACGCACCGTTCGACGCCTTCGTTCGATCAACCGAGTCGATGACCGGCGCGCTGGCGCGCACCGTCTCGCACGGGGGCATTCGGGCGGTACTCGACGAGTTCTCCGGCGACGACCGCCGCACGTTCGATCACGCGTATTGCGCGGCGTATCGCGCCTGCGCCCCGATCATCGCGGAGCTCTACGACGAAGTGCGATCGGGCAACGAAGTGTCCGGTGTCTGCTTGGCGGCACGCCGCACCGCGCCGATGCCCGACATCGACGGCAGCCGCATGTGGCAGGTGGGCGCGGAGGTGCGCGCTGTGCGCGACGGGAACGACGTCGCAATCGACCCGACGACCGCCGGCCTGTTCGTCGGGTCGATGATGGCGCAGGTCGACGTGTTCCGCGACGAAGGCCATCCGTGGTCGGAGATCGCCAACGAGTCGATCATCGAACTCGTCGACTCGCTCATCCCCTTCATGCATGCGCGCGGCGTCGCGTACATGGTCGACAACTGCTCGACAACGGCGCGCCTTGGCGCGCGCAAGTGGGGGCCGCGGTTCGAGGCGGCGTTCAACCAGGTCGCGTTCCCGCGCATCGACGGCGACGGCGCCCGCGAGGAGTCGCTGATCGCCTCGCTGGAAGCGCATCCGGTTCACGACGTGCTGGACACGATCGCGAAGTTCCGTCCCGCGGTCGACATCGCCGTTCCGTAATTGCGCGCCCGTATTACGCCACTTGACTTAGTACGCCATCTGGCGTAATTTGGCGGGCATGGCGGTGCGGGGAGACGCGGCGCGTTCGGCGTTGGTCGAGGCGGCGGAGCGGTTGTTCGCGCAACAGGGCATCGAAGGCGTGTCGTTGCGCGACGTGTCGGCGGCGGCGGGACAGCGCAATCACAACGCCGCGCAGTACCACTTCGGCGACCGCCTCGGCCTCGTCGCCGCCGTCTACGAGAACCGCATGGCGGTGGTCGAAGAGCGCCGTCGCCTGCAACTCGCCGGAGTGGAAGACGACGACGTGCGCGGCTTCGTGGCGGCGATCGTCGTGCCGCTCGTGGGTGTCGTCGCCGAAACCGATGGCTGGTACGCGCGCTTCCAGGCCCGGCTGCGCTGGGAACCGACGTCGTGGGAGGCGTTGCAGAAAGTGACGACCGGCAGCAGCTTCGCCGCCGCCATGCGCAAGCTCAACCGCGCGCTGGGCGATCTCCCGCGCCCCGTCCGCCACAGCCGCCTCGACCAACTGATGACGCTCGTCATCGGCACGATCGCCGGCTGGGAAGGCGCGCCCGACCGCGGCCAGAGCCGCCTGTCGGCCGACGCGCTGCAAGCCGAACTGATCTCTACCGGTGTCGCCGTTCTCACGGCGCCCGTTCTCGAAGGAGTCACACGATGACCGTCACCGCCGACCTCAACGGATTGCTCTCGGACTACCACCCCGGCCCGCGCGTGTACCCGCGCACGCCTGACGGGTGGGCCGCCGCGCCGTACACGCGCTTCGACGTCGCGCCGCTGACGCCGACCATCGGCGCGGTGATCTTGGGCGTGTCACTCGCCGCGCCCGTCGACGCCGAGCTGTTCGACCAACTCAACCGGGCGCTGCTCGAGTGGAAGGTGCTGTTCTTCCGGGATCAGGACATCACGGGCGACCAGCACGCGGCGTTCGCCGCCAACTGGGGTCCGCTCGAAGCTCACCCGTTCATCAAGCTGACGACCGATCAGTCCCATGGCAAGGCCGAAGTCGTCCGGTTCGAGAAGGGCCCGGAGCTCGGTGGCTACGAGAACGTGTGGCACTCCGACGTGACGTGGCGCGAGGTTCCGTCACTGGGCTCGGTACTGCGGGCGATCGAGGTGCCCGACGTCGGCGGCGACACCATGTGGTCCGACATGTGCGCGGCGTACGACGGGCTCGACGACGCGACGAAGGAACGCATCGAAGGTCTCGTCGCCGAGCACGACTGGCTTTACAGCTTCGGCCTGACGATGAAGCCCGCCGAGCGCGACGCGCTGCGCGTCGACTTCCCGCCGGCGCACCACCCTGTCGTGCGCACGCATCCCGAGACCGGGCGCAAGATGCTGTACGTCAACCGCGGGTTCACACAGTTCATCGTCGGCATGGATCCCGACGAGAGCCGGGCGCTGCTCGAGCAGCTCTGGATCCAGGCGAGCTTCGGCGAGTACCAGTGCCGCTGGAAGTGGCAACCGGGCGACGTGGCGTTCTGGGACAACCGCTCGACGCAGCACTACGCCGTCTCCGACTACTTCCCGAACCGCCGCGTGATGGAGCGCATCACGATCATCGGCGACAAGCCCTTCTAGGTAACGTCGGCGGCGATGCGCGCCGCGGTTGTCGTCAGTACGTACAACCGCGCCGGGTATCTGCGCGACCTCGTGAAGTGCCTCGACGCGCAAACGTGCAAGGACGTCGAACTCGTCATCGTCGACAACGGGTCGACCGACGAGACGCCGTCGCTCGGGATCGCGACCTTGCGGCTCGACGCCAACCGCGGACCGGGCGGCGGGCGCAACGCCGGCGTGGCGTCGACCGACGCCGAGATCGTCGTCTTCACCGACGACGACTGCCTCCCGTCGCCGACGTGGCTCGAACGACTGCTGCCGGCGTTCGACGATCCGAACGTCGTCGTCGCGCAAGGCCGGGTCGATCCCGATCGGGCGACAAGAGCGCAGATGGGTCCGTTCGACCACACCATCTCCGTGCACCGCGAGACGCCGTTCTTCGAGACGGCGAACGTCGCCTACCGGCGCGACGCCTTCAACGCGGCGGGCGGGTTCCGCGAGAAGACCGGCCGCGCCTTCGGCGAGGATGCGCTGCTGGGCGCGGCGGTGTTGGCGCAGGGTGGCAAACGCGCCTACGTCGACGTCGCAGTGGTGATCCACCGCTGCATCGGCCGGACCTTCGCGCAGCACCTCGCCGACCAGCGCCAGCTGCGATGGTTCGCCGAACTCCCTCTGGTGAAAGGCGGATTCCTCAACCGCACGACGGCGTTGTTCGACCTGGGCGTTGTCGGCGCGCTGCTGGCGCTGCGGTGGCGCGTCGCCGTGGTGCTCGCGCTCCCCTGGCTCGCCCGTCGCCTGCGCATGACGCGCTGGTACACGGGCGACGACCTCGCGCGCGTCCCGCGCATCATGGCCAAGTACGCAGTCTCCGACGCCGTCGCCTTCGCGTCGCTCGTCGAAGGCTCCGTCCGCGCGCGGCGGGTCCTCCTCTAAATCCGAAGGGCTAGGCGCCCAGGTAGGCCTTCTTGACTTCCTTGTCGTCCATGAGTTCGCCGGCGACGCCCTCGCGCACGAGGCGGCCGCTGCTCAGCGCGTAGGCGCGGTCGGCGACGCGCAGCGCTTGGCGCGCCATCTGCTCGACCAACAGGATGGTGGTGCCCGCTTCGGCGAGGCGTTGGATGGTCGCGAACATTTCGGCGACGAGCCGCGGCGCCAGGCCCAACGACGGCTCGTCCATGACTAGCAGCTTCGGCTCGGCCATCAACGCGCGACCGATCGCCAGCTGCTGTTGCTCGCCGCCGGACAGGAACCCCGCGAACTGACCGCTGCGTTCGTGCAGCACCGGGAACTGTTCGTAGACGCGCGCCACGGCGGCGGCACGCGCGTCGGCCGACTGCCGGCGCTTCAGCCGGTACGCGCCGAGCAGCAGATTTTCTTCGACGGTCGCGCTGGGGAAGACATGTCGACCCTCGGGTACATGAATCAGGCCGAGTCGCGCGACTCGGTGCGCGCTCATGCCCACCAGTTCGTGACCGTCGAAACGAACGCTCCCACCGACGTGCATGTTCGGCAGGAGCATCGAAGTAACGGCGCGCAGCGTGGTCGTCTTGCCGGCGCCGTTCGAGCCGATGATGGTGACGACTTCGCCTTCGTCGACGTGCAACGACAGGCCGCGCACCGCGTCGGCCGCGCCGTACCGCACCTCGAGTCCCGAGACCTCGAGCAGACTCACGCTGCGTCCGTCCCGAGATAGGCGGCGATGACCGCCTTGTTGCGCTGGATCGAACGCGGCGTACCTTCGGCGATCTTCTGGCCGAAGTCGAGCACGCTCACGCGATCGCACACTTTCATCAACAACTCCATGTGGTGCTCGACGATCAGGATCGTGAGCCCCGTCAGCTTCAGGCGCTTGATGAGCGCCAACAACTCCTGCAGGTCGTGCGGATGCAGACCGGCCGCCGGTTCGTCGAGGAGCAACAGGTCAGGGTCCGATGCGAGCGCCCGCGCGATCTCAAGCCGACGCTGTTCGGCGAACGGCAACGAGCCGGCGAGCTGATCGCCGCGGCCGTGCAGGCCGACGAGGTCGAGCAGCGATTCGGCTTTGGCGCGCGCCGCTTGTTCGTTGCGGTGCGCGGCGGGCGTTCCGAGGGCGGACTGGAACATGTTGCTGCGCAGCGAGCGGTGGCAGCCGACGAGCACGTTGTCGCGCACGGTCATGCGCTTCCACAAGTGCAGGTTTTGGAACGTACGCGCGATGCCCGAGGCGGCGCGACGGTGTGCGGAGGCCTGCCCACCGTCGCGACCGCCGATCAGGACTCGTCCGCCGGATGCGGGGGCAGCACCAGAGACGAGATTGAGCAACGTCGTTTTCCCTGAACCATTCGGACCGATGAGACCGTGCACGCTGCCGGGAGCGACGACCATGTCGACGTTGTCCAACGCGACGAGTCCACCGAAGCGCTTCGTCAACGACATGAGTTCGAGCGCCGGCGTGTCGCCCGTGTCCATCGTGCGCAACGCGCTCTGCGCCGCGATCGATGACGCCAATGCTTCGGCTTCGTCGATCACCGGCGGCTGGGCGCGGCGCTCCCGCAGCTTGCGAATGTTGCCCATCGTGCCTTCGGGTGCGAGCCCGACGCCGATGAGCCCGAGGAGTCCGAAGACCAGACCCTGTTGATTGACGAGGTGCGTCTGCACCCAGCTGATGCCGAACCCGAACGTGATCGAGAACGCGCCGAGCACGGGGCCGGCGAGCGTGCCGAGCCCGCCGAGCGCGATGACCACGACGTAGCGGAAGCTCTGCTCCTGACTGCCTGCACCGGGACTCACCAGCAAGAACCGTTCCGCGGCCACGACGCCGGCGACGGCGACGATGCCCGCCGAGATGGCGAACGCCGACACCTTCTGCATGTACGTGCCGACGCCTGACGCCTCGGCCGCGAGCTCCGATTCGCGGATCGCCATGCTCGCCCGTCCCCACTTGCTGCGCACGAGGTTCCAACACAGGCCGAGCGTGAGGAACAACAGCACCGACGACAGGATGAACAGCCCGCGATAGGAGTCGCCGTGCGCGAACGGGAGCGCGCCGACGTCGAGCGGATGGTCCACGGTGCGCCCGGTCGGGCCGCCCAGCACCGTCTTGAGCACCACGACCAGCGCCGGCAACAAACTGCCGAACGCCAACGTGACGACCGTCAGGTAAAAGCCGCGTAAGTGGCAGCACAGCAGCGCGAGCAGTCCGCCCATCGCCGCGCCGAACACGAACGCGACCGGCAACCCGAACCACGGCGACAAGCCCCACTGCGGCGCCCACACCGCGCCGGCGTAACCGCCGGCGACGAAGAAGCCGGCGTGGCCGAGTGACAGGAGACCGGTGTAGCCGGTGAGCAGATTGACGCCGAGGGCGATGGCGGCGAGATACGTGGCCTCGACGCCGATGTCGAGCCACGACCGCTGCGCCCCCGGCACGTTGGCGAACCACACGAGGAACGCCAGGAGCGCGAAGAGCGGAACGAATCGGGTGACGGCCGCCGGCGCGTGAAAACGCGGGACCTTGACGACGGGAAGGTGCGCAGTCGCCAACGGTTACGCCTTTTCCACGACGGGCGCGCCGAGCAGTCCCGTCGGGCGCACCACGAGGACGAGCAAGAACACGACGAAGATGACGAGCGGCTCGTACTGACCGCCGGCCGACGACATCACGCGCAGGATCCCGCCGACGAAGCCGAGCACGAACCCGCCGAGCACCGCGCCGCGCGTCGAACCGAGCCCGCCGATGACGGCGGCGACGAAGGCTTGGATGCCGAGCAGCAGGCCGTTGTCGAACTTCACGAACAACCGCGGCGCCAGCAGCACCGCGCCGAGCGCCCCGAGCGCGCCGGCGATGGCGAACGACGCCATCACCATCTGGCGCGGGTTGATGCCCATCAGCGACGCGGCGGCGCGGTCCTGCGAGACGGCGCGCAGCGCGCGCCCCGCCATCGTGTGGCGCTGCACGTACTCGCCCACGACCATGAGCACGAGCGCGCTGAGCACGATCAGGACGTCCGCGGGCACGACAGGAATACCGGCGATCGTCGAGCCGCGCCAACCGAACACGGACTCGGCGAGCGCCGGGATCGTGCGCGGTTCGGCGCCGATCGTGAGCTTGACGACGTCGAGGCAGACGAGGCTCGCCGAGAACGTCGTGAGGATCCAACCCACGGATGTGCCGGGGTCGAAGTCGCGCAGCGGACGGATCGCCGCCATGTCGACGGCGACACCGACGCCCGCACCGACGAGCGTCGCCAGGGGCAGCGCACCCCACAGCGGAACGCCGGCGCGGATGAAGGCAAACGCCACGAAACCACCGACGACCAGCATCGAACCCTGCGCGAAGTTGACGACTCGGCTCGTGGCGAACACGAGGTTGTAGCCGAGCGCGACGAGCGCGAGCACGGAACCGACCGTCATCCCGTAGACGACGATCTGTACGAAATCACTCATCGAGACCCGCTCAGTGAATCTTGCACTCGTTGCCGAGCGTGCCGTCGGCGTGCTTGGTGCACTGCGTGCCGTAGCCGAGGCGCAGCACTTCGGCCATCACGTCGGGATGAGCGCGCTTGTTCGCCTCGAGCGTCGGGCGCACGAGGTGCGTCGGGCCGACGTATCCGGCGGGGAACACGCTCTTCCACTCGGTGCCGAGCTCGTACGCCGGCGTTGTCTTCGCCGGGCCCGACGACTTCTCGAGGGTGACGAGAATGAGGTCGTCCATCGTCTTGGACAGGTGACGCGTCGCGCTGAAGCTGAACGGCAGCGACGCGAACTTGATGTCGCCCATCGTCTCGATCGCTGTGACCATCTTCTGGCGATCCGTGCCGCCCGCCTTCTCGACGGCGTGCACCAAAGTGAAGAGACCGTCGGCCGGCGACTCTTCGCCACCGGTCACGTTCTTCTTCAGGTACTTCGTCATCCAGCCGCGGATCGAGAAGCTCGGCAGCGCCACGAGCCCGCCGACGTGCCACGCGGTGAGCGTGCCGATCTTGGCGGCGCCGCCAGCGAGGTCGGCCCACGTGTGCTCGCCGGTGCCACCCGGGGAACCGAGCACGTGCGGATGCCATTCGCCGCCCTTCGCCGTCGGCGTGTCGACGTAGCCGCCGCCGACCTTGTCGACCGCCTTCATGAGACCGGCGGTGTCGCCGGCGATGCCCCACACGAACAGCGCTTCGCCCTTGGCGTTCTTCAAGCGGTTGACCTGCGGACCGAAGTCGGCGTCGTTGAGTTGATACGTCTCCAGGCCGGCGATCGTGAGACCCGCCTTGTTGGCCGCCGCCGTGAAGCGGTCCTTCGCCGTCGACAACAGCAGCGAGTCGTAGATGAAGCCCACCTTCGAGTAGCCGCGGTCGTGCTTGGCGTAATTGGTGAGGACGTCGAACGCCATCGTGTCGGGCATGAGGATCTGGAAGACGGAACGCTCCTGCACCGCGGGGAACAAGTTGCCGGCCGAGTACAGGTCGTTGAACACCGCGATGACGGGCATGTTGTCGCGCTTGATCTGCGCGCGGCTTTCGTCGAGGCCGAGGCCCCCGCACCACAACACGCCGACAACGGACTTGTCCGACGCGAACGCTTGGTACGCCTTCACGCCCGCCGCGGGATCCGTCCCGGTGTCGCGCTTGATGACGGCGACCTTGCGGCCACCGATGCCGCCGGTCGCGTTGATCTGCGCGACGGCGGCGTCGAGGGAGTTGTTGACGATGCGGCCGATAAACGCGCCGACGCCGGAGAACGGCGCGATGACGCCGACCTTGAGCGTGTCACCCGAAGACGTGAACCCGCGCGACTTCTCAGCACCGGTCGTCGGCGACGACGCGTCGTTCTTCTTGTCGCCGCCGCACGCCGTGAGCGCCAGCACCGACATGGACCCGAAGCCGACGGCTCCTGCCCACTTCACGAAATCGCGTCGAGAGAATTCCTTCCCTGTGTCCATGTCCTCCATTGACATCTTCAGCCTCCGTATGGGTTGTCGAGACCCGCGACAGCGGCGGGTGGGGTGTAGCTGCCGGCAACCGCGATCCAGTGACCACCGGCGGTGGCGTCGGTCGGGTAGCGACCGCCGCCGTCATTCAGGTTCGAGTACGAGAGCAGCGCCACGTCTTGTGCGCCGAACGCCAGCTGCTTCGAGAAGTCGGTCGGCGCACCGACGGTGCCGGCGACGGACTGCGTCGACACGGCCTTGATGCCGTCGAGCACCGACGCCCGGTCGCTCTTCTGTTCGGCGGCGTGCACGAGTGCCAGCACGGCGTCGTGGCTGCGGAAGTCGGCGACGCTGAGATCAGCGGCGACAGCGCCGCTCGAGATGGCCTGCTCCCGCGCGAGGTAGAACGCGTCGGCAGCGGCCGTCGGCAGATCGGGACCGGCCCACGATCCGGCCGACAGCGCACCGTCGTTGACGGCCGGCGCCAGCGAACCGGCGATGCCGTGCGCGAACGCCGGTACCGCAGCGCGGTCGCCGAACAGCATCTCGCCGCCGAACCCACCCGTCGACAACGCGTCGGCGGCGACCAGCGACGTTGCTGCGTCAGCCCACACGATGACGGCGTCGGGATTGGCCGACGCGATCGACTTGCCCGGTACCGCGTCGGTGGCGGTGATCGGCGTGTCACTCACGAACGAGAGACCGGCGGCGGTGAGCGCGGCTTTGCCGGCGTCGCCGTACGCGCCGGCTTGGCGCAGCAACGCGACCTTGCCCGCGTCCTTCACGTGCTCGGCGAGCTTGGCCGCGACCTGCGCGATCGTCGGTGCGGCGACGTAGGACGTCGCGCCCTGATCGGCAATCCGTGCGTCGTCGGCGTACGGATACACAACCGCCACACCTTTCTCGGCCGCAGTCGCGGCGCCGGCGAGCAGCTGCTCACCCTGCGACGCGTAGACGATGCCGACGACGCCCTGATCGACGAGGCTCGTGACGGCGTTGGTGGCGCCGTCGGGTGTGCCGTTGTCGTCGGCGACCACCAGCGACACGTGGTCGCTGCCGGTCTTGGCGTCGTTGAGCCGGAACGCCGCGACGTAAGCGCCCGACGCCATGTCCTTCAGGTCGGCGCCGGGACCGGCGCTCGACACGATGAGACCGACCTTGGCGTCCTTGACCGCCGTCTTGAGGGCGACTGCCGGTGCGCCCGACTCGTTGGTCGTGCGCGCCTTGTCGCCTTGTTGGTTGTCGTGCGTGGCGCCCTTGCAGGCGACGCCCGAAAGGGCGATGACGACGGTGAGCGCGGCGACGGCCGCGCGGCGACGGTTGCTCATCCCACGCCTCCTTGGGTGAAGACGAAGAGTGTTCGGTGCTTGTCGCCGCTCGACGACCCGAGTCCGAGGAACTGATCGGCGCGGCTGAGGCCGGCTTGGTGCAACGCGGTCGCGACGTCCTGGCTGGCGACCGACGCCGACACGACGTGGCCGAGGGTGTCGGCACCGGAAGCGCCGGAACCGGCGCCGGTACCGGCTTGCCCGAGGCCGTCGCTGATCTGCTTGAGACCCGACAGGATCGTGGCGGCCGAGACGTTGGGGTCGCCGAGGGCGTCGACGATTTGCGCGACGCCGGCGACGAACTTCTGCAGCACCGCGTCCTGCGACGACTGCAACCCGTAGAGCAGGTTGGCCGGCGACTCGATGGTGTTGCCGAACTTCGACACGCGGGTCGTCACGCTCTTGACCGGCTTGCCCTTGGCGTCGACGTCGCCGAGACCGGTGACGATCTGCGCGATGCCGCCGTTGAGCTGCGTGAGACCCGAGCCGATGGCGGTGAGCGCCGCTTGGATCGTGAGCGGTGACCCGTCGGATCCGAACTCGCTCGCCGCGCCCGTACCGATGGCGTCGTGCGCGAGTTGCGCGCCGCCCTTGAGTTGCCCGACGCCCTGTTGCAGCGCCACCAGCGCCGCTTGGATCGTCAACGGTGTGGCGCCGTTGAACTCGTTGCCGAGGCCGAGCGACGCGTAGATCTTTTGCAGGCCTTCGATGATCTTCGGGTCGTTCATGTTGCCCGAGGACAGGCCAGCGCGGATGGCGTTGAGGCTCGCCCGCAGCGTCACCGGGATGCCGTTGCTGAACTCCGAGCCGGTACCGATCGCCGCGAAGATCTGCTGGAGACCTTCGATGATCTTCGGGTTCTGCGCGTTGCCCGACGACAGGCCGGCGCGGATCGCGGTGAGCCCGGCGCGGATCGTCTGCGGAACGCCGTTGACGATCTCGCTCGGAGCCCCGGTGCCGACGGCGGCGAAGATCTGCTGCACGCCTTCGATGAGGCCCGGTGTGACTTGGCTACCCGACGACAGGCCGGCGCGCATGGCGACCATCGACGCCATGATCGTGAGCGGGGTCTGGCCGTTGAACTCCGATCCGTCGCCGATGCCGGCGTAGATCTTCTGGAGGCCTTCGAGCACCTTCGGGTTGTTGACGTCACCCGAAGACAGGCCCGCGCTCATCTGGTCGAGCGCCGCCTTGAACTGGGTGATGCCGGCGTCGAGGACTCCCTGGATGACAGCCGACTGTGTGACGTCGAGCGGCAGCGCTCCGAGGATGCCGCCGAGCTGCCCCTGGACGCTGGCGACGAACGTGGAGTCGAAGCCCGTCATGCCCGTCTTGAGTGCGGCCATTCCGGCGACAACCTGCTGGACGCCTTCGATGATGCCGGGGTTGACCTGACTGCCGGTTGACAGCGCGCCGCGGATGGCGTTGAGCGAGGCGCGGACCGTCAGCGGCGTCGTGCCGTTGAACTCGTTGCCGGCGCCGATGCCGGCGTAGATCTTCTGAAGACCCTCGAGGATCTTGGGGTTGTTCGGGTCGCCCGACGACAGCGCGGCGCGCACCGCCGCCAGAGACGCGGCGAGGGTGACCGGGACGTTGCCGTTGAACTCGGTGCCGTTGCCGATCGATCCATAGATCGTCTGCAAGCCCTCGATGATCTTCGGGTTCTGCATGTCGCCCGACGACAGAGCGCCGCGGACTGCGGCGAGACCGGCGGCAACCGTCAGCGGCGTCGTGCCGTTGAATTCGTTGCCGGCGCCGATCGACGAATAGATCGTCTGAAGACCTTCGATGATCGCCGGGTTCTGCGCGCTGCCTGACGACAGACCGGCGCGCACGGCATTGATCGACGCGCGAATCGTGAGTGGCGTCGATCCGTTGAACTCGGTACCCGTGCCGATGGCGTCGGAGATCTTCTGCAGACCTTCGACCATCCCGGGGGCGCTCATGTCGCCCGAGGAGATGCCGACGCGCAGCGCGTTGAGCGACGCGCGCACCGTGAGCGGGTTGCCCTGGCCGTCGAACTCGTTGCCCTGGCCGATGCCGCCGATCACTTGGTTGAGGCCCTCGGTGACGCCGGGGTTGGCGGCGTCGCCGCTCTTGAGCCCGGCGCGGATCTGCGCGGCGCCGCCGATGAGCTGGCCGAGGCCGTCGCCGAGGAGGTTCAGCGCCTCGAGCAGACCCGGCTGGTTGTAGGCGAGCGTCGAGTCTTCGGCGTAGAGGCTCTTGTCGAACTTGGTGTTGCTGAGGCCGGGCTTCAACTTGTCGTTGATGCCGGAGAAGATCTGGTCGAGGCCGCCCTTCATGAGGCCGAGGCCGCCGCCGAGTTGCGCGAACCCGTCGCCGAACTGCGCGATGTAACCGCGCACCGTCGCCGCTTCGGCGCCACCCTTTTCGGCGGCGTCGCTGGCCGACTTCGGCAGCGCACCCGATACCCCGGGCGTCGCCACGATCGACGTGGTGGGCAACTTGAAGTTGCTGGCCTTGCCTTCGACCGTGAACACCGCGGTGCCCGGGAAGACGGGTGGTGCGAGCACCGAGGTCCACGACAGGTCGCTGGCGTCGTTGGCGGCGTTGCGCGCGACAACGCCGTTGCTCGACAGGCTGTCGAACGACGCGTCGGGCAACGACAGGCCCGCGAGCTCGACGGTGAAGGGCACCATCGTCGCGGCGGTGACGGTCTTTTCCTTGCCCGTCACGGAGTCGGTGTAGGTGACCTTCTCGGTCTTCTGCGTGCGGTTGGTGACGTCCCACTCGACCTTGAAGTCGCCGGACTTGCCGGCGATGTCGGACGCGGACACTTCGGTCCCGTCGAGGAAGTAGTGCGTGCGCACGACGACCGGTAGCGCGCGGTGCTCACCGTTGACGCTGACGAGTCCGTCCTTCAACTCCAACGTCGACGCGTCACCTTTATCTGTTGATCCGCTGTCGTTGTACGTACGGGTAAACGCGTTGAGCGTGACGCCGATAGGGAACCCGGCGTCGTCGAGTCGAACAACGGCGACGTCGACGGAACGCGTCTCGTCCGCAGACGCGGACAAGACCTGTGCGGCAAACACCGCGGTCACAACGACAAAGACTGCGGCGGCAACTGCCCGCCGCGAACGTGGCCCCTTCATATGGCCTCCTTGCTCGATATCCCCCCATCGGCGGAGGTCAGAAGAGCCTGAGTAGGAAAGCCAAACGGTTGGGTTTGTTGTGTGTTCTTAGGGTCCTTGGACCTGATTCCACTCAATCCACCCGAACCCGGCACGCCCGTCGGCGGCCGTGAAGCGAGTGGCGGCGCGGTTGAAGTGGGCGCGCCGACCGTTCGGGTCGACCAATAAAAGCGGGCCGAACGCGATGGGTTCGGCGGTGAGTTGGAGGTCCGCGGGCGCGCACGCGATCTCCCCCATCGTTGGCATTCCGAACTGGCCCAGGGTTTCGGTTGTGACTAGCTCGGCTTCGATCGGAACGACCACGTCGTTGTGTTGCGTGTAGCCGAAGCTCAAACGGAACTCAGGATTGAGCCGGATGTCGGCGCCGTGCACTTTGGTGTTGTCTTCCAACCACCCGGCGAACCAACACCACTCGAAAGACCACCAGTCGCGGTTGGCCCACGAGTGGTCGCGTTGACCGCGGCAGTCGATGGTGAACGTCTCGTCACCGACGCGGATGGTGCCGGCGACGGTGCACGGGATCTCGTAGCGCGGCGAGAGTACGTAGTGATACGGCGTGCCGTCGGTCGTCCACGTGACGTCGAAGTCGACGGTGGTTTCGTCTGCCGGCGATCCGTCGTACACGCCGTCGGCCGTGTCGTGGACGAGCGCGGGCGCCGACGCCACGACGCGGAACTTCTCGAGCGGCTCTTCGACGATGCAGTCGATGTCTGCGACCGACATCGCGTCGGGCGCGGGCAGCGGCAGCGCGTAGTTGGTCGACATCACGCACGGCCGGTCCTTGCCGACGACGGCAGCGGTCCACCACGCGACGTTTTGGTTCGGGTGTAGGCCGAGGCGGACGTAGCCGGCGAGTTCGCCGTCGCCGTCGACGAAGTCGAGGTACCACGACTCGTTCCACCACTGCTCCGGACCGGGCTCGTGCCGCCCTTCGTCCACGGGGTGTACCGAGTGGTCGAGATCGCTCATCGGCGTAGCGTTCCACGCCATGGTGATCGGCAAGGAACTCGTCTTCGACTTTTCCGACAACAACTGCTTCGGGTGCAGCCAGACCAACGAGCGCGGCTTGCAGTTGCGGTTCACGCAGGTGAGCCACAGCGGAGTCGAGACGCGCTACACCGCGCCTGAGCACTTCTGCGGCGCGCCTGGCGTCGTCCACGGCGGGATGCAGGCGGCGTTGCTCGACGAAGCGATCGGCTTCGCCATGCACGCCATGCACGCGTCCGACGGAGAGCTCGAGGAAGATGAAGCCGGCTGGCAGCGCGTCGTCACGATGGAGTTCGACCTGCGCTACCGCCGGCCGGTACCCGTCGGCGTCGAGATCGGCCTGCGCGCCGAAATCGTCGGCTCGCACGGCAAGGACTACTTCGCCGTCGCCGAAATCGTCGGCGACAACGACGAGATCCTCACCTCCGCCACCGCCAAGTGGCGCCGCATCACCGCCTAACTCCGAACTGGTCCTCCCCACGACCGCCGCGCGGTGATTGGGAGGACCAGTTCGGGTGGGGTTTGGTGGGTTTGGTGGGGTCGGTGGTTTAGGTTCACGGCATGCGCATTGGACTCACCGGCGGAGGCAACAGTGCCGACCGCATCGTCGAGCAGGCACAGCAGGCCGAGGCCGACGGGTTCAGCCACCTGTGGTATCCGAGCGCGGTGCTCGGCGACCCGCTGGCGCCCATGGCGCTGGCCGGTAAGGCGACCAAGACGATCGAGCTCGGCACGTCGGTTCTCGTGAGCTACATGTGTCACCCGATGTTGCAAGCGGCGCGTGCTTCGTCGGCCGCGGCGACGATGGGACGGCCGGGCCTGACCCTCGGCGTCGGGCCGTCGCACAAGCAGGTCGTCGAGGACTACCTCGGCTTGTCGTACGACGGCGTGGGCGCGCACATGGAGAACTACGCCAAGGTCGTCGGCAAGATTCTGCGCGACCAGCCCGTCACCTTCATGATTTCGGCGCTGGCGCCGCGGCTGCTGCGCGTCGCCGGCGAGCAGACCGACGGGACGATCCTGTGGATGGGCAACGCCAAGGCGGTCGCGTCGCACGTCGCACCCCGCATCACCAAGGCGGCGGCCAACGCCGGACGCCCCGCGCCGCGGATCGTCGCCGGCCTGCCCGTCGCCGTGTGCGACGACGAAGCCGAGGGCCGCGCCCAAGCGGCAAAGGACTTCGCCAACTACGGCACGCTGCCGAACTACCGCCGCATCCTCGACATCGGCGAAGCACCCGGCCCGGGCGACGCCGCCATCGTCGGCGACGAAGCGTCGGTCACCGCCCAGATCACTGCGCTGTTCGAGGCCGGTGCAACCGACGTGTGGTGCGCACCGTTCGTCGTCGGCGACGACCGCTCGACGTCGCGCCGCCGCACGCGCGAACTGCTGAACGAACTGGCGCGCGCGTAGCCGACGCGTGTTGGAGTCCCGCGTTTCCCTCGCGCTCGCGGTTCTGCGCAAGGCCGGCACCGAAGCGGGCCTGGCGTCCGCTGACGTGAACGACGAGGCCGCGGCGTTCGCGGCCGCGGTGTGCGCCGACGACGACGCCGCGCTCGAATGGGGCCGCGCCTTCAACCGGCCGTCGTCGGGCTTCGGCGCGGCGGCGGCGCGCGGCAAGCCGTGGATCGACCAAGCAACGCCGCTGTTGCACCGCGTGATCACCGAAGGCGACCTGTTCAAGGCGGCGGTGTACGCGTCGGCGCTCGCCGATCTCGGGGCCGAGGCCGTGTCGCTCGACCCCGAGCCCGCGTTGGCGGCGATCGAGGCGGCTCGCCTCGCCGCGCAAACGCAGCTGCGCGCCGCGGGCGTCACTCCGCAACCGGTGGCAACCGTGGCGCCGCGCGTCGCCAGCCCGCCCGTCGCCCCGGCGAAACCGGAGGAGCCCGCCAAGCCGCTGCCGACGCTGCCGGAGTTGCTCGAGCAGCTCGACAACCTGATCGGCCTCGAGAAGGTCAAAGACCAAGTGCACAAGCAGAGCGCGCTGCTGCGCATGAACAAGCTGCGCGAGGAGAAGGGCCTCAAGACGACGGTGGTGAGTCGCCACCTCGTGTTCGTCGGCAACCCCGGCACGGGCAAAACCACGGTGGCGCGTCTCGTCGCCGGCATCTACCGCGCCCTCGGCCTGCTGGAGAAGGGCGACCTCGTCGAGACCGACCGTTCGGGACTCGTCGCCGGCTACGTCGGGCAGACGGCGATCAAGACCGCGGAGGTCGTGCGCTCGGCGATCGGCGGCTGCCTGTTCATCGACGAGGCGTACTCGTTGGCGACCGACGACTTCGGCAAGGAGTGCATCTCGACGCTGCTCAAGGCGATGGAGGATCACCGCGACGAACTCGTCGTCATCGTCGCCGGCTACCCGGCCGAGATGGAAGAGTTCATCGCCACCAACCCCGGCCTCGAAAGCCGCTTCGGGACGACGATCACATTCCCCGATTACACCGAAGACGAACTCGTCGCCATCTTCCGGCAAGCGGCGAAGTCGGCGGACTTCAGGCCGACCGATGGCTGCGTCGACAAGCTGCGGTTCATCCTGGCGGCGACGCCGCGCGACAAGGGCTTCGGCAACGGACGGTTCGTGCGCAACCTCTTCGAGTCGGCCGTCAGCCACCAAGCGTGGCGCCTGCGCGACGACAACGACCTCAGCGAAGCGGATCTCCGGCAACTGCGCGCCGACGACCTGCCAGAGTCGTAGTCATGGCACCGCGCAGCTTCCTGCTCTCCGACGAACTCCACGCGTATCTCCTGGCGCATACCGCTCCCGTAGACGACATCGCGCAATCGTTGATCGACGCCACCGTCGCGCTCGGCGGCGTCGCCGGTATGCAGATCGCGCCGGACCAGGGCGCGTTCCTCGCGTTGCTCGTGCGCGTCATCGGGGCGCGCCGCTGCGTCGAGGTCGGGACCTTCACCGGCTTCTCCGCATTGTGCGTCGCCCGCGCGTTGCCCGAAGACGGGACGTTGCTGTGCTGCGACGTCAGCGAAGAGTGGACGGCGATCGGGCGGGAGCACTGGAAGCGAGCGGGCGTCGACCACAAGATCGACCTGCGCATCGCGCCGGCCGTGGAAACCCTTGCGGCGCTGCCGATCGACGAGCCGTTCGACTTCGCGTTCGTCGACGCCGACAAGCCGAACTACGTCGCGTATGTGGACGCGATCGTCCCGCGCCTGCGCACGGACGGCGTGCTGCTGGTGGACAACGTTCTGTGGAGCGGTGCCGTCGTGAACGACGACGCCAACGACGACAGCACCGTCGCCATTCGCCAGACCAACGACTACATCGCCGCCCACCGCGACCTCGAGTCGGTGATCCTCCCGGTCGCCGACGGGCTGACGTTCGCCCGCAAGCGCTGAGCCTGTAACGCCGGAGCGAATCCCCGAGACGAGACAGTCGTCACAGCGGTACGGTGCGTTTTAGGCGCATCCTCAAGCGGGAGGGGGTGAGCAGCACGAGCAGCGATCACGACTGGCAAGAAGCAGGGATGGCGTGGGGCCACGCCGCTGCCGACTGGGCTTGCCTCTACGAGCACTACTCCATGGGGGTGCTCATCGCCCTGTTTGCGGCGACGGGGATCGGGCCCGGCAAGGACGTCCTCGACGTCGCCTGCGGGTCGGGCAACTTCATCCGCTTGGCCCGCGACGTCGGCGCGACGGCGAGCGGGCTTGACGCGGCCGAAGGGCTCGTGGAGATCGCCCGCGATCGCAACCCCGGCGCCGACATCCGCCTCGGCTCGATGTTCGAGCTGCCGTGGGACGACGAGTCGTTCGACGTCGTCGTGTCGATCAACGGCATCTGGGGGCACTGCGGTGACGCGCTCGTCGAGATGCGCCGCGTCATTCGCCCGGGTGGGATGGTCGGCATCTCGTTCTGGGGCGAGGGCCCGCCGCTCGACAGCCGGCCGTTCTTCAAGGCGCTGCTGCCCCACATGCCGCCGACCAACGTCGACGGCATGCGCGACACCAACGCCATCGCCACGCCCGGCGTCGCCGAGAAGATGCTCGAGGCGGCGTGCTTCGACGTCGTCGAACGCGGCGCGCGCGTCTCGACGATCGAGTGGCCTGACGAAGAGACAGCGTGGCGTGCCATCGCCAGCTGCGGACCCATCGTCCCCGCGCTCGAGCACAGCGACCCGGCGCTCGTGCGCCGCGACGTGCTCGCGGTGATGGCGAATTACCGCGACCGCCACGGCATCTATCGCTTCCGTAATGACCACCAGTTCGTCATCGCACGGGCTGCATAACAAACAGAAAGAGGAAACACCGATGACCACAGAAACCAAGAAGCCCGTCGACAACGGCGTCGACCTCGAAGCCCTCGTCGGCGCCCGCGAGATGCTCGGGAATCAGCCCGAACTCGGCGACTTCAAGTGGCGCGTCAGCTCGACGTGGAAGACGGGCAACCACACCGAGAACCTCGTGGACAAGTTCTACGGTCTCGGTGAGGAGCAGGGCCACCACACGTCGTTCACCTACGACGTAGACCACCCCGAGCAGTTCTCCGCCAGCGACGTCGGCCCGACGCCGGTCGAGTACGTGCTCGTCGGTCTCGCCGGTTGCCTGAGCGCCGGCATCGCGAACATCGCGACGCTGCGCGAGATCCAACTGCATTCCGTGACCGCCATTCTCGAGGCCGACCACCGTCTCCTCGGCACGCTGGGCATCGACCCCGAGCAGCGCCCCGGGTTCGACTCCGTGTCGGTGAAGTACATCGTGGAAGCTGACGCCACGCCGGACGAGATCGAAGCGCTCGTGGCGCAGTCGCAGAAGCGCTCCCCCGTCTACGACATGCTCGTGAACCCGACGAGCGTCACCGTCGAAGTCAACAAGTAACAGCGTTGCGCACGACGACGGTCATCGTCGGCGCAGGTCATGCGGGGCTCGCCATGAGTCGCCGCCTCACGGAGCGTTCGATCGAGCACGTGGTGCTCGAACGCGGTGAGGTGGCGAACTCGTGGCGGACGGAGCGGTGGCCGAGCCTGCGGCTGCTGACTCCGAATTGGCAGACCACGCTGCCGGAGTACGCGTACGACGGCGACGACCCCGACGGCTACATGGCCGTAGCGGAAGTCGTCGACACCATCGCGCGCTACGCCAAGCACGTGGACGCGCCGGTGCAGACGAATACGACCGTCGAGTCGGTGTGCCCCTCTGCTGACGGCTACCGCGTCGTCACCGATCAGGGTGCGTGGGACGCCCGCACGGTGGTGCTGGCGTCGGGCGCGTGCAACCGCGCGTCGGTGCCGGCATGCGCGGCGGGCGTGCCCGACGACATCACCTGCATCACGCCGATCGACTACCGCGGTCCCGACGCGTTGGCCGACGGCGGCGTGCTCGTCGTCGGCGGGTCGGCGACGGGCGCACAACTGGCCCACGAGATCCACCTGTCGGGCCGCCCGGTCACGCTGGCGACGGGCGAACTCGTGCGCCTGCCGCGCGTGTACCGCGGGCGCGACATCTTCTATTGGATGGACCAGGCCGGGATCCTCGACGAGCGCTACGACGCGTTGCCCGACATCGCGCGCGCACGCCACGTCCCGTCGCCGCAGCTCGTAGGCACACCCGAGCGGGTCTCGCTCGACCTCAACTCGCTGCGTGCGATCGGCGTGCGCATCGTCGGCAAGCTCGGCGGCATCAGCGACGGCCGCGCCCTGTTCGCCGGCGGTCTCGCCAACATCGGCAAGCTCTCCGACCTGAAAATGCATCGGCTCCTCGACTCGATCGACGAACACGCCGGCTTCGCCCGCGACGACTCGCTGCGTCCCGAACCGACCGCACTCGACGCCGATCCCCCGCTGTCGCTCGACCTCACGGCAGGCGAGATCAAGACCATCGTCTGGGCGACGGGGTACCGCCCGGAGTACTCGTGGCTCGACGTCCCCGTCCTCGACCGCAAGGGTCAGATCAAGCACGACGGCGGCGTCGTCACCGAATCACCGGGTCTCTACGTGCTCGGCTTGCCGTTCCTGCGGCGGCGGCGCTCGACGTTCCTGCACGGGGCGTCGACCGACAGCGCTGATCTGGCGGCGCACCTCGCGGCGTCGCTGGCCTAGCGGTTATCAACATCCTGTGGACGCGCCGCTAACGGCTCAGTTCACGGAACCGCGCCAGCGCAGCGGCGAGATCGTTCTCGCCGAAGATCTCCTGGAGGTGCATCTGATGACCGTCGTGGCTCATCACATTGATCTGGCGGTGCTCGAAGCGCCCGCTGTCGTGGTCGACGTCGCCCACCTCCACCGACACGACAACCAGCGCGTCGTCGGACACCGCGGGGATGTGCTCGACGCGCATCAACCGACGTCGCCCGGCCTTGCGCAACGCGTCGAAGTTCTCGGCGAGTTCGTCGACGTTCATCCGACCGAGACCGATCGTGCGTCGGTCGCGTAGCTCGTAGTCGTCGGCGAGAAACGGCCGGGCCGCGTCCCAGTCACCGGCGTTCACGGCATCGACGAAGCCGCCGAAGCGACGCACGATGGCGGCGTGGGGCGCGCCCTCGCCCTCGCAATACAGACGGTCGATCTCCGCCAGACCCGCGGCCACGTCGGCATCGTCGAACCACACGCAAAACTCGATGAGTCCCGACGCGTCGACGCGCGACAAGTTGAGGATCTCCATCTCCGCGGTGTCGGTCGTCCAGATCACTCGTTGCAGGCTCAGGCGGTCACCGCGCGTCGCCAGCAGTTCGAACGACATCTCGAACGGAGCACCCACCAGCACTTCGGCGACGGAGGTCGCCGGCTGTTCCATGCCGACGAAGCGCCGGCGGTCGTCGAGCCGAATGTCGGGCGTGAACGAGCCGATCGTCCCCGCCAGGTCGCCTTTTCGCCCGGCCTCAGCCGTGGCGATCGTGGCACGTGCCGCCGCGTTGTCGAACTGGCCGTCGTCACGCAGCGCCCGCGCCGCGGCGACGGGCTCCGTAACTTCGCGGCCGCGCGCCACCGCGGCCAGCACCGTCGCGCCCTTCGCCTCGCACACTTCGGCGGCGCGTTCCATCTCCCGCGCGCCTTCGTCGACGTCGCCGACGGTGAAGTGCACGACGGCAAGGGAGATGCGGGCGTTCGCCAGCTGCATCAGCGCGTCGGTGGGCTCCGCCAGCGCCACGGCTTCGCGCGCCAAACGCAACGCGCCGTCGCGGTCCCCGCGACCCGCCAGCACTTCGGCGACGACGCCGCGCCACGCGATGCTCGCCCGAATGTCGTCGCCGGCGAGTGCGCTGGCCTCGCGGGCGATGGCTTCGGCGGAGTCGACGTCACCGAGCATCTGCACGGCGCGAGCGAGCAATCCCCCGGCGCGTGCGGCGTCGGCTCCGAGACCGCGCTCGCGCAACTCGTCCCACGCGCGTCGCAGAACCGTCTCGGCCGCGTTCCAGTCCTGCGCGAACAACTCGATGACACCGGCCGCCACGTCGGTTTCCAGCCGGTGATGGGCGAGGCCGAGTTCGCTGGCGGTGCGTCGCGACGACCGGATCATGCGTCGCGCCGCGTCGAACCGGCCGCGCATCCCTTCCAGCACTGCCTGGGACCGCAGGGCGACGGACTCGACGGCGGCCGCACCTTCGGTGATGCGGCACACGCGCACGACGTCGAGACAGCGACCGCTCGCACGCGTCACCGGACTCGGCCCCCACAGGGCCGGCAACGGCACCTCGGCGAGCACCGCGTCCGCAAGCCGCCGCGCACCGGCGCGCCGCGCCGCTTCCAGCGCCACGTCGAGGGCGCGCTCCGCTTCACCCATGCGACCGAGGCGCTCGAGCGCGAGGGCGTGCACATACTCCGCCTTGGCGTGGCCTGCGACGTCTCCGATCTCGCGCAGCGCCTCGGCGGCGCGGGCGACGTCGTCGACGATCCCCATCAACTGCTCAGGCTGTGTTGCCACCGCGAGTTGCGCGCCGAATATCGCGTGCCACGCCCGCAGGCGCGGGGACCGCTTCGCCAATCCCCCGAGCGCGTCGAGGGCGCTGCGCGCCGCGGCAACCTCGCCGGCGTCGAGGAGCGCGTCACACCGCGCCAAGTGGAGCGACGCCACCGTGTCGGCGTCCGGTTCGTCGACCAGCTCGAGGGCGGCGATCGCCATTGCGTAGAGGTCGGCGGCTTCCTCGAACGCCAGCCCGTCGACGGCGTACTCGGCGGCGCGCCGGCACGCGTGCACCGCCTTGTCGGCCGCGCCTGCGGACGCGCACTCGAACCAGTGGTGCGCCAGGTCGATGAGGTGTGAGCCGCCGTCGTCTCCGGCGCGGGTCTCCAAGAGTTCGGCGATCGTGCGGTGCATCCGCACGCGGCGCACGGTGACCAGCTCAGCCAGCAGCACCTGACGCACGATGGCGTGCGCGAACGAGAAGGTTCCCGGCGTACCCGGCTGCTCGACGACGATTCCGGCGCGATGGGCCTCGTCGATCTCGTCGATCAAGTCGCCACCGTGCACGGCCTCGACGACGTCGAGCGAAAACGTCGACCCGACGACCGCCGCGATGGACAGCGCGTCGTTGGTGCGATCCGACAGTCGCGCCAAACGGCGACCCGTCGCCTCCTTCACACCTTCGGGCAGCGACTCCGCGTGCCAGCCGCCACCGCTTTCGTTGATGTGCTCGAGCGTGGCGATCAGGAAGAAGGGGTTGCCGGCCGTCACCTTGGCGAGCTCGCGACCGAGGGCGCTGTCGTCGACGCCCGACTCCGTCACGTACTGCACGACGTCGTCGACGGCCAACCCCACCAGCGGCAGTCGGCTGGCGACGCCGTCGCCACGCAGATCGGCGATGGTCGCCGCCAGCGGGTGGGTCCGTGACAACTCGGTGTCGCGATAGGTCCCGAGCACGAGCAGGCGAGCGTCGCCCGCGTCACGCAGCACGTGGCGCAGCAACGCCAGCGTCGTCTTGCCGGCCCAGTGCAGATCGTCGAGCACGAGCAGAACCGGCGCCTCACCCGACGCCGCGACGAGGAGTTGCGTCACCGCGTTGAACAGGGCGTGGCGCTCGGTGTCGGGATCGGCGCGCGTCGCCGCCGCAGCGTCGGGCATGAGATCGTGCAGTTCGGGCACGACCCGGACCAATTCGTCCACGCCGCGCACGTCGCGCAGGCGCTGCGGGCCCAGTACCGGCGCGGCGGTGCGGACGGCGTCGAGGAACGGCTGATACGGCGCGTCGAGGTCTTCGTCGCAGCGCCCGTAGAGCACGAGCGCGCCGTCGGCGTGCACGCGCCGCGCGTGCTCGGCGGCCAGACGCGACTTGCCGACGCCGGGTTCGCCGCCGACGAGTACCGCGCTCGGTGCGCCTGCGGCCGCTTGCTCCCACGCCTTCCCGAGCTGCGCCAGCTCGTCGCCGCGGCCGACGAACAGGGCGTCGGAGCGCAGTGCGTTCGGCAGCGCTGCGACCCGCGCCCCCGCGACTTCGTATTCGCCGCGCGGCACTATTTCGTACACGTTTTCGCCGCGTGAGAGCCCGCGCAGGTCGCGGTGACCGCGATCGACGAGCGTGGCGTCGTGCAAGTGGTCGCGGACAAGCTCGGCCGCTGCCTGCGAGAGCAAAATCTGGTCGGTGCGCGCCAACGACCGCAGTCGTGCGGCGCGGTTCAGCGCCGGGCCGAAGTAATCGCCGGCGCGCTCGTACGCCTCACCGGTGTGCAGCGCCATACGCACGTGCGGCTCGGCGCCTTCGGGCCACGCGTGGTTCTTCAACGCGTCGCGCAACGCCAGCGCAGCGGTCGCCCCGGCGGTGGCGCGCTCGAACACCGACACCGTGGCGTCACCCTCGAGCTTCGACTTGAGCAGCGAGCCGCCGGCGCGAGCCACCACGTCGGCGACGATGGCGTCGTGGCGTTCGAGCGCCGCGGCCATCGCCGCGGGGTGGCGCTCCCACAGCGTCGAGGAGTCGACGATGTCGGTGAGGAGGAACGTCACCACTCCCGACGGGAGGCTGGTCGACGACGACTCGGCGGGCGTGCCGAGGACGTCGAGGTACACCGCTTCGGTCTCCGGAGACGGGTCGACCCCCAACTCGTCGACCAACGTCGCGCGGCATCGCTCCCAGACGCGCAACGCCTCGGCGCGCTCGCCGGCGGCGGCGTGGGCGCGCATCAGCGAGCGGAACGCGGCTTCGCGCCCCGCGTCGAGCGCCAGCGCGTCACGCGCCGCGTCGACGCCGCGCGCGGCGGCGCCCGTCATCACCAAGGCGTCGCTGCGCGCCAATGCCGCACGCACCGCGACGTCGCGGACGGCGTCGCGCTGCGCGTCGACCCACTCGCCGTCGTCGGCGAGGAACCCGCGCGCCACGATTGCGGTTGCGTCCCCGGCCCACTCCAGCGCGTGCGCGCCATCGCCGACCGCCAACGCGTCCTCGGCTGCCGCGACCGCCAACTGCGCGAGCTCCCAGTCGACGAGTGAGTCCTCGGGCAGTTGCAAGCGGTACGTGTTCGCAGACGCCGCCGCGAGCGCGGCCGCCCCGTCGAGACCGGCCTCGGCGAGCAGGCGGCGCAAGCGGGAGATCACGGCGCTTAGCGACGTCGTCCACGACGCCGGCAACTGGTGGGGCCACAACAACTCGGCGAGTTCTTCGCGAGGCACCGCCCGGTGGCGCTCGCACACCAGATACGCCAGCACGAGACGACCTTGGCGTCCCGCGAGAAGCGACTCCGGCAGGCACTGCCCGTCCCGGAGCACCTCCACGCCGCCACAAAGCCGGATCTCGATCAATCCATCCCCCTCGCAGCTCCATTGTCGCAAACCGACCTTGGCGGCGCTTTGCGGAGCCCTCCGTGTTTCGCAAACGGCCGACAAGCACCGATCCGTACGGTGACCGGCGATGACGAGCATTGGGGTCTCCGTGGGGGCGGTAGACGTCTACGACGCCGTCGCCGACGCGGTCGAGGGGGCGGACGTCCGGCACGTCGTGCAGGTCGCCGGGGGGAGCGGAACGCTCCTCGCGGCGATTCTGCGTCGCCTCCCCGACGCCACCGGCGTCCTGTTCGACCGTCCCGAGGTCGTCGCCGAAGCCGGGCCGACGCTCTACGCGGCGGGGGTGGCCGAACGCGTCGACTGCATGCCCGGCCACCTCATGCACGACGTGCCGCCCGGCGGCGATCTCTATGTGGTCGCCCGCGCGCTGACGGGTTGGGCCGACGACCACGCCCTGCAGTTGTTCCGCCGCTGCCGCGAAGTCATGGCGAGCTCGGCGCGGCTCGTCCTCGCGGAGCCCACGAGGCCGCCGGCGCGCCGGTGCAACGAGTGGCGCGACCTTCTGAGCGCGGCGCAGTTCTCGCCGCGGTGCGTCACAGGCACCGCGCACCAGTGGTGCGTCATCGAGGCAGTCCCAACGGACTAGGCGATCTGGCCCGTTCGAGCTACGCGCTCTAGGGACTTTCGGACCGATTTCTGTCGTATGCAGTTCGGTCCGACGTTATGACCGCGTCCGTCCAGGGGGCGTTGACGCTTACGCGTTACGCCAACCTCGGCGCGTTCGTCGCGCTCACGGCAGCGTGTAGCTGGCTATGGATCCGCGGCCGCGGCCGCAACGTGCGGTGGGCGACGTTCGCGTTCGGGTCGCTGGGGGCGCTCCAATGCCTCGGCCTGGTGGTCACGCAAGCAACGGCGCAAAGCCTGTTCGTGTGGATCATCAAGGGCCTCCTGGTCTTCCTCCTCCTCTTTCCCTACTTCCTCCACCTGTTCGCGCGCGGCTTCGGCCGTTCCATCGCCATCGAGCGGTGGGCGGCGCGGCTCACGACCGGCGTCGTCGCCGCGTGGACGTTCGCGCTGCCGCGCTTCCCGCTTCCCGGCGCCCCTTCACCGTGGTGGTGGAGCGGCTACCGCGCCGCGATCCTCCTGCAGTGGACGGTGCTGTTCTCGTCCATCGCGGCGCGCCTGTGGTTCGACAGCCGCCACGAAGCGACCGTCGCCCGCCGACGCATGCTCTTGCTGTCGCTGTCCGCCGGCACGATGATGGCCGCGACGCTCCTCAGCGGAGTGGCGCACACGCCGCAGTCGCCGAGCTTCATGCTGGTCACGCAATCGATGTTCCTCATCTCGACGTTGCTGTTCTTCGTCGGGCTGATGCCGCCTCGTTGGCTCATCGACTCGTGGCGCCGCCCGGAAACGCACGCATTCCAAGCGGCGATGGGTGACCTTTTCCGCGCCGAGACCCAAGCCGAGATGGCGGCTGTCATGCTGCCGCCCGCGGTGGGCATGGTCGGCGCCCGCGGCGGCGCCCTCGTGACCCACGACGGCAAGTTGCTCGCCGAATTCGGCAGGACGGACAGCCTGGCCAATATCCGCCTGGCGGCCGCGGCAACGATGCCGATCGAAGGAGTGCACCGCGTCGACATGAAGATCGGCCGACTCCTGATGTGGACCAGCGCCTACGCGCCGTTCTTCGGTCGCGGCGAGTTCCAGCTCATCGGGAGTCTCGGCGCGTTCGCCGACATCGTGCTCGATCGCTCCGAGTTGCAGGAACGGCTGACGATCGCCCTCGGCGAGGCCCAAGCGGCGTCGCGCATGAAATCGGCGTTCCTCGCCAACCTCAGCCACGAGATCCGGACGCCGATGAACGGCGTGACCGGAATGCTCGGTCTGATGCTCGACACCGAGCTCGACTCGCAGCAGCGCGACTACGCCGAGACGATGGCGGCGTCGGTCGAGAGTCTCAGCTCGATCATCGACGACGTCCTCGACTTCTCGAAGATCGAAGCCGGAAAGCTGACGCTCGACCTGCAGGACTTCGACCTGCGTTTCTCCGTCGACGCGGCGGTGAGCACGTTCGCCGGGCGCGCGTGTGAGAAGGGCGTCGAGCTGATCACGCAGTTCGACGTCGACGCACCCGAGATCGTGAACGGCGACCGCCTCCGGTTGCGTCAGGTGCTGTCGAATCTGATTTCGAACGCGATCAAGTTCACCGACGGCGGCGAGGTGGTCGTGCGCGTGCGGCGCGAAGCCGCCGACCGCATCCGCTTCGACGTGCGCGACACGGGGATCGGCATTGCGCCCGATCAGCAGGCCGCGCTGTTCGAGCCCTTTACGCAGGCCGACTCCTCCACGACGCGCCGCTACGGCGGCACCGGCCTCGGTCTCGCCATTTGCCGACAGCTCGTTGAACTCATGGATGGAGAAATCGCACTCGAGAGCGCGATCGGACGCGGTTCGACGTTCTCCTTCGTCGTGCACCTCGGCGTCGCGCGCGCGAACGACGCGCAGCGGCGGGCGGCGTTGCCGCCGCTACGAGTCCTGGTCGTCGCCGACCGGCCGTCGATGCGCGAGGCGCTCAATTCTGCGCTGCGGCATTGGTCGCTTACCGTCGAGTGCGCTGCCGGCCTGTCGGGCGCGTGCGACGCGATCCGCGACGCCGCGTCGCGCGGCGAACACTTCGACGTCGCCATCGTCGACGCGCACGTGCGCGACGCGACACAACTCGAGGCGCTCCACGCGCTGCGGACCAACGAGCACCTGCGCGTCATCGGCCTCAGCCCGTCACACGAGCGCGGCGACGCGGCGGCCGCCAACGCCTGGTTGACCAAACCGCTGCGTCACGCCACGCTCCGCGATTGCCTCGCATTCGTCATCACCGATTCGCCTGCGCCTGCCGACGAAATCGACGACGCCGTCGAGTCGCCGCGGCCGGCCATCGCCGGACGCGTGCTGGTGGTCGAGGACAACGCCGTCAACCGCAAGGTCGCCGTCGCCCTTCTCGACAAACTCGGATACCTGGCCGACACCGCATTCGACGGTATCGACGCGCTCGAGGCGCTCCGGCGCACCCACTACGACGTCGTGCTGATGGATTGCCAGATGCCGCGGATGGACGGATACGAAGCGACGGCGGAGATCCGCCGCCGCGAGAACGGCGAGCACACACCGATCATCGCCATGACCGCCTCCGCGATGGCCTCGGACCGGGAACGCTGCTTCGCCGAAGGTATGGACGATTACTTGGCGAAGCCCATCGACCGCGCCGCGCTGGCGGACGCGCTGCGTCGGTCGATGGGTTTGCCGTCGCTCGCCTCCTAAACGGCCCAATAGGGTCGTCATCATGACGACCGAGAGCGAGTACGCCCCGAGTCCGTGGGACTGGGTGCGCAACCAAGTCGACGAGTACGAACGCAGCGGTGGCACCTCCGGCAACACACTCATGGATACCGGCATGCCGATCATCCTGTTGTTCACGCGCGGCGCCAAGACCGGACTGCTGCGCAAGACGCCGCTCATGCGCGTCGAACACGATGGTGAGTACGCGCTCATCGCGTCGTTGGGTGGCGCGCCGAAACATCCCGTGTGGTACTTCAACCTTCAGGCGCACCCCGACGACGTGCAAGTCCAGGACGGGCCCGAGCCCTTCGCCGTGACGGTGCGCGAACTCAGCGGTGACGAGCGCCAGCTGTGGTGGGATCGCGGCGTCGCCGCCTACCCGCCGTACGCGGAGTACCAGCAGAAGACCGAGCGCGTCATCCCGGTCTTCCTGGCGTCACCGCGCAGCTAGCCGCCGTAGGGAACCGTGATGATCTCGAGGAGGTTGTCACCCGGGTCGCGCCAGTAGACGCCGCGGCCGCCCCAGTGGTGATTGATCTCGCCCTCGCCGTCGCCGTGCGGCCCGGCCCAGTGTTGGAGGCCGCGCTCGACGATGCGGCCGTAGATCTGGTCGAACTCGTCTTCGGTCACGAGGAACGCGTAGTGCTGCGGTTCGAACGACTCGGTGGGACCGAAGAAGTCGAACGACGCGCCGTGCGCCACGTCGACGCACAGAAACGGCCCGAACTCGTAGGGCTTGTCGAGCCCGAGCATCTCGCTGAAGAACGTCGCAGATTCTGCGCGGTCGTGCGCGTGCACGATTGTGTGATTGAACGCAACCGGCATGTCACCGGTGTATCACTTCGGTCATGACCACGTTCATCACGACTCTCGACGCGACGGGCACGGGCCCGCGCGTCGCGGTCAAGGACATCATCGACGTCGCCGGCGTGCCGACGACCGCCGGCTGCCGCGCCATCGCCAACCACGCGAAGCCCGCGGAGGTCGACGCGCCTTGCCTCGCCGGACTTCGGGCCGCGGACGCGCGCATCGTCGGCAAGGCGAACCTGCACGAGCTGGCGATGCTGCCGATCGGCACGAACCCGTGGTTCGGGTCGCCCGTCAATCCGCTGGACGCGTCGCTCATCCCCGGGGGGTCGTCGAGCGGGTCGGCCGTCGCGGTCGCCAACGACGACGCCGACGTCGCGCTCGGTTCCGACACCGGCGGATCGGTGCGGATCCCGTCGGCGTGCTGCGGCACCGCGGGATTGAAGACCACGCACGGACGCGTGTCGCTCGACGGCGTGTGGCCGCTGTCGCCCGGTCTCGACACGATCGGTCCGATGGCGCGCGACATCGCCGGCGTCACGCTGGGGATGCAACTGCTCGAGCCCGGGTTCGCGCCCGCGAACGACGCGGCGCGTGTCATCGGCCGCTTCCGCACGACCGGCGACCCGGTGATCGAGGCCGCGATCGACGCCGCGCTGGCGCGCGCCGAGTTCGAAGTCGTCGAGCTGGACGCCGCCGTGCTCGATGCGGGCACGCAGTTGTTCACGACGATCTACTTCGCGGAGATGTATGCCGTCGACTACGCGCTCGTCACCGAGAACCCCGCCGATGTCGGCGCCGACGTCGCACAGACCGTCGGGTTGGCCGACGTGTTCCGCGCCGGCATCGACGAGGCGCGTGCGTCGCTCGACGCATGGCGCACCGAGTTGTTCGCGTTGTTCGAGCGCGTGCAACTGCTGGCGCTACCGACGATGCCGATCTTCCCGCCGCGCCTCGACTCGTTGACCGACGAATCGTTCATGCAGTCGGTGATCGACATCACGAAGCACGTGGCCCTGTTCAACGCCGCCGGTGTGCCGTGCACGGCACAGCCGGTTTCCGCCGCGGGTTCGGCGTTGCCGGCGAGCCTGCAACTCGTCGGGCCGCGAAACGGCGAGGAGTTGCTGTTGCCGACGGCGGCGCGCGTCGAGGCGGCGCGCTAGGCGCCGAATCGGTAGCGCGTCTGGGCGAACGTGCCTTTGGCGAACGCCAGCACTTTGTCCGGCGCGACCTCGTACACGTAGGCGACGCCCTCGCCGCCCTCGTGCGTGAACGCGTGGTCCGCGACCTCGTACTCCCAGTCGCCGTCGTACTTGGTCTCCCAGTCGTTCGCGAGCACGCGCAACCGGTCCTCGGACGTCACGCGCTGCGCGGCGCCTTCGACCATCACGTCGAGACCCGACTTCCACGCGTTGTTTCCCGTCGTCAGCACGCAGTGGGGGTCACGCGCGAGGTTTACGGCCTTCTGCTCGGTCGGTCCCGTGCAAAAGTGCAGCGCGCCGTCGCGCCACACCGCGGGTAGCGGCGTGACGTGCGGACGCCCGTCGTGACGCGTGGTCGAGATCCAGAACAGTTCGGCGTCGCGCAACACCGTCTCGACGTCAGCCCACGGCGTGGGCGACGCGCCGGGTTCGCTGAAGCGCGCGTCGATCTCCGAGATAGGTTCGGTAGCGATGCCTATTAGTTCACCGCTTGCGCCCCGCCCAACCGCGCTCGAAGTCGTCGCCGGCCACGACCTGTCGGGAAAGACCGCCATCGTCACGGGCGGCGCGTCGGGGATCGGCGTCGAAACCGTGCGCGCACTCGCGACCGCGGGCGCGGAAGTGACCATCGCGGCGCGCTCCGTCGACGCCGCCCGAGACGTGGCGGCGTCGATGCCCGGAAACGTGTCCGTGGGCAGCCTCGACCTGTCGGACCTTGCATCGGTGCGCGGTTTCGCGCAGGAGTGGCTCGGCGCGCACGACCGCCTCGATCTGCTGATCGAGAACGCCGGCGTCATGGCGATCCCGGAACTGCAGCGCAACGCCGACGGATGGGAGATGCAGCTCGCCACCAACGTGCTCGGCCATCAACTGCTGGCCGTGTTGCTCGCGCCGGTACTCGCCGCCGCTGCGCCCAGTCGCGTCGTGTGCCTGTCGTCGAGCGCACACCGGCGCTCGCCGTTTGTGCCGGAGGACCCGCAGTTCGAGACGCGGGCGTACGACCCG
Source organism: Actinomycetota bacterium (assembly GCA_041166405.1). GTDB lineage: Bacteria > Actinomycetota > Acidimicrobiia > Acidimicrobiales > JACCXE01 > JACCXE01. The sequence goes on from JBEEFV010000013.1 coordinate 182,882, forward strand.
TGGCTGGCGTACGGCCAATCCAAGACGGGCGACGTGTTGCTGGCGCTCGAGCTGACGCGCCGCCTGCGCGACCGCGGCGTGACCGCCAACTCCGTCGACCCCGGCGGGATCATGACGAACCTCCAGCGGCACATGGATCCCGAGTTGCCCAAGCGCCTCGGCTGGGTCGACGACGAGGGCAATCTGCACCCGGCGTTCAAGACGCCCGAGCAGGGCGCGGCGACGACGGTGTGGGCCGCGGTCGGCAGCGAACTCGACGGCGTCGGTGGGTTGTACCTGCAGGACTGCGCCGAGGCCGAGCCGACCGACGACCCCGAGTCGATGTCCGGCGTGCGCGCCTACGCGCTCGACGCCGACGCCGCCGTGGCGCTGTGGGAGTTGTGCGAAGCGACGCACGGCCACACGAAGTTCTAAGGAGCTCCTAAGGGTCGCTGGACACGCGGAGCCGATCCTCTGCTCGTGCCCGGAACGACCGGGTGCAGTGATCCAAGGAGTCATCCCCCATGAACCCCCTCCGCAAGGCGGTAATCGGCGGCGCACTCGTGGTCTCGACGATGGCGGGTGGCGCGCTCGGCGCCGCCCTCATCGGCGGGACGGCGCAAGCGGCCGACACCTCGACAACCACTCGGGCCCAAGCGCCGGCCCAATCGTCGGGACCGGACACGTTCGACCCCAGCCAGGCCCACCACGTCGCCAACGGCATCACGGAGGCGCTGCTCACGGGCAGCGACGCCGACAAGGCCAAGGCGGCGGCGCTCAAGGCGGTGCCGGGCGGCACCGTCCAGCGCGTCGAGACCGACGCCGACGGTGACGCCTACGAGGCGCACATGCTCGACGCCAACGGCAACCCCGTCACCGTCAAGTTGGACAAGGACTTCAACGTGACCGCGACCCAAACCGGCGGACACGGCCCCGGCCGCGGCGCCGGGGCGGGCGCCCCCGCCGCCTGACCCCAACCTTCTTGTGATGTTTCGTCAAGGTCTTCTTGTCGAAACATCACAAGAATGGGGGGATGCACAAGGGGCGGGTCGAAGCGTTCAGCGACGGAGTGATCGCGATCCTGATCACGATCATGGTGCTGGAGCTGCACGTGCCCAAGAGTCCCACGGTGCACGCGCTGCGCCCGCTCGTCCCGGTGCTGCTCAGCTACGTCCTGAGCTTCATCTACCTCGGCATCTACTGGAACAACCACCACCACCTGTTGCAGGCGACGCGCCACGTCAGTGGAGCGGTGCTGTGGGCCAACCTTCACCTGCTGTTCTGGTTGTCGCTGTTCCCGTCCGTGTCGGCGTGGATGGGCGAGAACCACTTCGCGAAAGTGCCGGTGCTGTTCTACGGAATCGTCGCGCTGGCGGCAGCCGTCGCGTACTACATCCTCCAGACCACCATCGTGCGACTCGACGGCGCCGCCTCGCCGCTGGCCGAGGCGATCGGTCGCGATCTCAAGGGAAAGATGTCGCCAGTCTTGTACGCCACCGCGATTCCCGCGGCATTGTTGAATCGGTGGATCTCAGTGGCGCTCTACGTGACCGTCGCCGTGATCTGGCTCATCCCTGATCGCCGCGTTGAGCGACAGCTTGCATAAGCCGTTCGAGAACTTCGGCGACGGGTGGCGCGTCGGTCACGTCGCCGACGCCGGTCCCGGCGTACATCGCCATCGCGGTGATGTCACCCGACATGAAGTTCGTCGGCGGCTGCGCCGACCAGTGCGCCACGTCCCACGACGCGTCGCCGAATTGCGCGTGCCCGACGACGGCGCCGGTGTGGGCCTCCGCCGCCGCGACGGCGCGGCGCAGCACGCGGTGCGGCGCGTCGGGCCAGTCGGCGGCGAACGCCGTCGTGTGCACGGTGTCGTCGCCCGACGCCGCGATCAGCGCCGCGACGTAGTCGGGGTGCGCGCCGCTCTCGGCGGTGGCGAGTAGCCGCGTGCCGATGCGCGCCGCGGACGCGCCGGCGTCGAATGCGGCGGCGAGCGCCGCGGCCGTCGCGATACCGCCGGCGGCGATGACCGGCACGTCGACGGCGCCCGCGACGCTGCCCACCAGCTCGAGCAGCGGCGTCTGTCCCCACACGTGCCCGCCCGCTTCGAACCCTTGGGTGACGACGGCGTCACACCCGGCGTCGACGGCGGCGACCGCTTCGTCGCGCGACCCGACTTGCCAGAACGCCAGTGCGTGGGCGGCGTGGATGCGGGCGACGACCGCGGCGTCGGGCGCGCCCCAGAACACGTCGACGACGTCAGCCGCGCGCGCCACGACGTCGAACTCGGCGCCGCGTCCCGGGATGTCGAACGCGAAAAACCCGACCCCGACCGCGCCGTCGGTGTTCGCCCGCACGGCGGCGAGTTGGTCCACCGCGGGCAGCGGGTGGGCCGACGACACCATGCCGAGGCCGCCCGCAGCGCTCACGGCCGCCGCCAGCTCCGGGGTCGTGACACCGCCGCCCATGACGGCGAGCTGAATCGGGAGTCGGCATCCCACGAGGCGGGTGAACGGCGTCTCGAGGGCCACGCCCTACCTTAAGCACGTGCCCAAGTTGAGCGCGGCGCTGCTCGTCTACCGCCGCGTCGGTGACGGCCTCGAAGTCTTGATCGCCCATCCCGGCGGTCCGTACTGGGCGAAGAAGGACGACGGCGCGTGGTCGCTGCCCAAAGGCGAGTACGCCGAAGGCGAAGACCCGCTCACGGTGGCCCGGCGCGAGTTCGCCGAGGAGATCGGCCAGCCCGCGCCGACCGGCGACGTCACCGACCTCGGCGAAGTTCGCCAAGCCGGAGGCAAGCGCGTGCGCTGCTTCGCCGTCGAGTCCGACGTCGACCTGTCATCGCTCACGAGCAACGAGTTCGAGATGGAATGGCCGCCGCGGTCGGGGCAGCGCCAGCGCTTCCCGGAGGTCGATCGCGCCGAGTGGGTTTCGGCCGACGTCGCGCGCGTAAAGTTGGTCGGCGGTCAGGTGCCGCTGGTCGACGCGCTGATCAGCCTCGCGGGCTCGGGCTGACGACGCGTCCGGGTCGGACGTCGATGACGGCTTCGTCGACGCGCGTCGCCACGCCGTTGACGAGGGCGTGGCGCATGCCCGTCGGCGCGTCGGCCGTCAGGCGTTCGCTGTTCGCGGGGAAATCGCGCACGCGGCGCAGCGGCCCGGGGCCGACGGTGTCGGGGTCGAACACCACCACGTCGGCGAACGCGCCTTGCCGAAGCACGCCCCGTCCGTCGAAGCCGAACAACGCGGCCGGCTCCTGCGTCAGCTTGTGCACGGCCTTCTCCAGCGACATGACCTGCTTGTCGCGCACCCACGGCCCGAGCAGGTCGGTCGGCAGCGGCGCATCACACAGCTGGCCGACGTGGGCGCCGGCATCGGAGAGGCCGAGCGCGCAGCCGGGCTCGTTGAGCAACACGGCGACGCCCTCGACGTCGTCGTTGGCGAGGATCGTCTTGACGCGCAACGCGTAGAGATCGGATTCGTCGCCGGCGAGATCGAGCAGGACGTCGAGCGGCTCGGCGCCGCGCTCCGCGGCGATGTCGCTGACGGTGCGCCCGACCAATTCCGGATGCGCCCGGCTCTCCATCACCTCGAACGTGTCCCACCGCGGCGGCAGCGTCCACGCACCGTTCACTTCGGCGCGCCACGCCGGGTTGGCGAACGCGGTGCGCCGGTCGTCGAGCGAGCTGCCCGCCAGCGCCGCGAACACGGGGTTCGTGTTGAGCGTGAAGGGCTCGATCATGTTCATCGAGAACGACAGCGGCCGGCAGCTCACTTGCGGCCACACCTGGGCGCCGCGCTCGCGGTACGTGCGGTGAATGTCGACGGCCTTCATGTGGCCGCCGCCGGGGAAACTGAGCAGCGCGGTGTAGGTGATGGGCGCGCCGATCGACTGCTGCACCTTGTAGCAATCGGTGAAGCCGAAGCCTTCGCCACCGTTGACGGCGACCACGCCGCGCCCGCTGCGCCCGACCGCGCCGGCGAGCGCTTCGATCTCGTCGCGCTCCGCGACGCGGCTCGGGATGGGACGCCCGTCAGCGCCGAGGTGCGTGAGGGCGCGGCTGGTGGCGAAGCCCGCGGCGCCGGCCTCCATCGCCTCGTCGACCAGCGCAACCATCTCCGCGATCTCTTCGGGCTTGGCGGCCCGTTCGGCGGCGTCCTCGCCCATCACGTAGAGCCGCACCGGGGTGTGGCCGATGTAGGCGGCGAAGTTGAGCGCGCTGCCCCGCCGCCGCACGCAGTCGAGGTACTCCGGGAACGTCTCGAATTCGTCCCACGGGATGCCCTCCGCGAGGCACGCCGGGTCCATGTCCTCGACCTTTTCCATCGTGCGGCCGACCAGGTCGCGATCGGTCGGTCGCGTCGGCGAGATGCTGAAGCCGCAGTTGCCGGCGACGACGGTCGTGACGCCGTGGTGGCTCGACGGCGTCAACGCCGGGTCCCAGAACACCTGCGCGTCGTAGTGCGTGTGGATGTCGACGAACCCCGGCGCGACGACGCAGCCCTCGGCGTCGAGGTAGCTGTCGCCGGTGAGGGTGGGACCGATGTCGACGATGCGATCGCCTTCGACGGCGACGTCGGCCTCATAGCCGTCGGCGCCCGTCCCGTCGACAACGGTTCCACCACGAATCACGACGCGAGCCATCGCACCGTTCTACTCCCCCGTCACGTGCGGTCGCAGTGGTCGACGGATGCCCCGTCGGCGCCGGCGTCGCAGCGGTCGATGCCGTCGCCACCATCGAGGGTGTCGTAGCCCGACCCGCCGATGAGCGTGTCGTCGCCGGCGAGGCCGCGCAGGGTGTCGTTGCCGGCGCCGCCGTCGAGACGGTTGGCGGAGGCGGTGCCGACGATCGTGTCGGCACCGCCGCCGCCGGTGATGTTCTCGACGTCGGCGCGCACGTCGTCGTGCTCGGTCGCCTCGCCGTCGTTGGCGACGCCGTCGGGATTCACGGAGACGGCCGCCGTCCTCACCGCGTAGCTGATGGAGTCGCTGGCGCTGCCGCCGGCGATGACGTCGGCGCCGTCGTTGGCGTGCACGACGAAGGTGTCGGCGCCCGCGGCCCCGCTGAGGGTGTCGTCGCCGCCGCCGCCGTCGATAAGGTCGTCGCCCGACCCGCCGTCGATGACGTCGGCGCCCGGTCCGCCGGTGAGCGCGTCGTTGCCGGCGCCGCCGCTGAATACCTCGACGTCGGCGTGCACGTTGTCGCGCTCGCCCGATCCGCCGTCGTCGGATTGACCGTCGGGATCCGCTTGCACGCTGGCGGCGCGATCGGCCCACGACACGTGATCGCGTCCGGTGGCCCCGGTGAACACGTCGGCGCCGTCGGGATCGGCGTTGGAGAGAAACGTGTCGTCACCCGGCCCGCCGTCGAGTGCGTCGTCGCCGAAGCCGCCGACGAGCGTGTTGTTGAGGGCGCTGCCGACGAGGTGGTCGTTGCCGGCACCGCCGACGATCGTCTCGACGTCAGCCCGCACGTCGTCGTGCTCGCTCGCCTCGCCGTCGTTGGCGACCACGTCGGACGCCACGCTCACGCCACCCGTGCGCTCGGCGTAGGACAACACGTCGGTGGCGGTCCCTCCCGTGATGGTGTCGGCGCCGTCGGCCACGCGGTCGCTCAGGAAGACGTCACTGCCGGCGCCGCCGTCGAGCGAGTCGTCGCCGGTGCCGCCGATGATCACGTCGTCGCCGTCACCGCCGCTCACCGTGTCGGCGCCGCCGTTGGCGCAGATGACGTCAGGACCCGAGGTGCCGGTGATGGTGTCGGCACCGCTGGTGCCGGTGATCGTGCAGTCGGGTCGCACCGTCACCGCGTACGCGCCGGTCTCGTCGTCGGCCGAGTCGTCGACGCGCAACGTGTACGTGGCCGTCGCCGGCAACGTGCACGTCGTCTGCGCCGTCACACCGGCGCGCGTCGCGCACACGACGTCGCCATTCGCGGCGAACACGTCGAGGTCGGACTCCATGGCCGACGCGCCGACGACCGTGGCGCGCGCCACCATCACGGCGTTCGCCGCGCCCGAGAACGTGTACCAGTCGTTCTCGCCCGCAACCCCGATCAGGCCTTGGCGCGGGCGGGCCACGCCCAGTGCGAACGCGCCAACCGGGCGGTTGATGCGCTGCGCGTCGAGCCGGTACGCCCCGACGTCGTCGTGGCCCGAGTCGAACACCGACACGGTGTGCTTGCCGGAGGTCGTGATGGGACACACCACCTCTGCGCTGGCGCCGGCGGATGCCGAGCACACGACCGCGCCCGACGGATCGCGCACGTCGAGGTCGACCTCCAACCCCGAGCCGGCGGCGCCGACGGCGTGGACGAAGATGGCGTCGCCCGCGGTCACCGTGACGCCGAAGGCGTCGACCTCGGTGGTCTTGTCGAGCGAGCAGCCGAACGTCGCGCCGAACGCGATCGTCGTCGGGCAGGCGGTGGCGGCGGCCACCTTGGGCGCGCCGGTGGGCAGGCAGGCGAGCAGCAGGGTCGTGATGGCGACGGCCAGCACGGAGCGGCGGAACCGCATCGAAGGCATGGGGAACTCCCGGTCAGAAATGCACGACGGGGAGTGGCTCGACCACACCACCACGCCAGTGGGCCGCCCGCAAGGCCCAGTTTTCGTCAAGCGGGCGGCGCCGTCCCGAAGTCACAGCGCCGCACCCGCTCGACGGACCAGCGACGGGCGATCCCCCCGGTACGCCGAGTGTCAGCTGGTGATTGGTAATTCGGGGACGATGGCCGCGATTCCTGTCGCGGCGCGCCTAGACCTCGACGATCGGGTCGGGGCGGTCGTCGAATTCGAGGCGGAGCGCCCGCGCCATGACCGCGTGCATGGCGTAGAGCAGGGTGATGTACGTGAACTCGAGGATCGCGTCGTCGCCGAGGTGGTCGGTCAGCGCGTCGAACACCCCGTCGGGAACCCGTCCGCCGCCGAGGACCAACGCGTCCGTGTAGGCGAGCAGCGCCCGCTCAAGCGGGTCGAAAAGGTCCGATACCTGCCACGACGGGATGGCAGCGATCTTGTCCTCGGCGACGCCGAGCTCGCGACAGCTCTTGCAGTGCTGCGAGAACACGAACTGACTACCGACGAGCCAGCCGGCCCGGGTCTGGCCGAGTTCGCGCAGTACGGGGTCGACGACGCGCTCGGGACTGCGGTACAAGGCGAAGCCGGCCACTGCGTGCTCGAGCACCGCGGGCGAATTGGCGAACACCGTCCACCAGTCGCCCGGCGTGCCGGTCGCGGTGCCCGGGTCCGACACGGGATCACGATCGGGACCGAACACGAAGTCGTACATGCGCTGCACGATCGCGGCGTTGTCGGGTGAGCGCGGGATCTGACCAAGGCGGGGCACGCGCTGGACCGTAGTGTCGGGTCGTGCGCGGACGGAGTCGACTGGCAGCGATCGGCGGCGTCGCCGGACCGGCGTCGTTCATCACCGCGTGGGCAGTCCTCGGCGCGCGCGCCAAGCACTACTCGCCCATCCACGATCCGATCAGCCGACTCGCGGCCGTCGGCGCGCCGACGCGCGCCGGGATGACGACGGGGATGCTGGCGTTCGTCGTCGGCGCCGCCTGTTACGCCGTCAGCGCGCGCGAGCACCTGTCGCCGCGCGTGGGCGCGCTCGCGGCGGTGAACGCCGCAGCGACGCTCGGTGTCGCGGCGATGCCGCTCGAGGGCTTCGGCGGCAAGTTCGGCCACATGGCGGCCGCGGCCACGGCGTATGCGTCGCTGGCGGCGATGCCGGCGGTGAGCGATGTGCGCGGCGGACGCGCCCTCGCTGCCGCCATCGGCGCCGCGCTCATCTTGAGCGGCCTCGACGACGCCCACACCGGTTTCTTCCAGCGCGCCGGCCTCACGCTCGGCGACGTGTTCATCGTCGGCACCTCGCTGTGGATCCTGCGCGGCAAGCAGTCAGTACCGTCTCGCGCATGATCGCTCTGCGCGCTGCGCGCGTGTTCGACGGCGAAGCGTTCGTCGACGACCCGATGGTCGTCATCGACGGCGCGACGATTGCCGGCGTCGGCGGCGAGGTCCCCGACGGCGCGGAACTCGTCGACCTCGGCGACGTCACGCTCCTGCCCGGCCTCATCGACGCCCACCAACACCTCATCTTCACCGGCGTGGGCACGCTCGAGGAACAGGTTTCGCCGTTCTCCGACGACGAGTTGCGCGAGCGCGCTCGCGCGAATGCGAAACGCGCCCTCGCCGCCGGGATCACGACGATCCGCGACCTCGGCGATCGCGGGTACGTCACGCTCGCGCTCGGCGACGACCCCGCGCTGCCGACGATCCTGGCCGCGGGTCCACCGCTCACCGTCGAGGGCGGCCACTGCTGGTTCCTGGGTGGCGAGTGCCGCGGCACCGACGAACTCGCCGCCGCAGTGCGGGAGCGCAAGGAGCGGGGCTGCGCCGTGGTCAAGATCATGGTGACGGGCGGCGCGCTGACGCCCACGTATCCGATCTGGAAGTCGCAGTTCACGGCCGCCGAATTGCGCACCGTCGTAGACGCGGCCCACGCCGTCGGGTTGCCCGTCGCCGCGCACTGCCACGGGACCGGCGGGATCGCGGCCGCGGTCGAGGTAGGCGTCGACACCATCGAGCACTGCACGTTCTTCACCGAGAGCGGAAAGTCGGAGCCCGACGAGTCGCTGCTCAAAGCGATCGCAGCCGCGGGAATTCCCGTGTCGGCGACGTTGGGGAGGCTGCCCGGGGGTGAGCCCCCGCCCGTCATCAAGGCGAACTTCGACACGATGCTCAGCGGCGCTCGCTTCCTGTTCGAGCACGGCGGCACGATCGTCGCCGGTACCGACGCGGGCGTCGGCCCTCCGAAACCGCACGACGTCCTGCCGCACGCACTCGTCGACCTCGCCGACATCGGCATGACGCGCCAGCAGGCGCTCCGCGCGCTCACCGCCGAGGCGGCGCGCGTGATCGGCGTCGGTGATCGGAAGGGAAGGTTGGCGCGGGGCTACGACGCCGACCTCGCGGCGTTCGGCGACGACGCGCTACTCGACGTGCGCGGCGTGTGGCGCGCCGGCGTCCGCGTCTGAATACACGAGCGGCCACAACTCGTCGTCGGCGAACGCGTCGCCCACGCCCTTGCCGCGGCCCTGCAACAAGCCGAGGTTGTAGTGGCGCCAGCCTTCGCCTTCGTCGATGGCGGTGAGGTCGCCGGCCATGTAGTGCACCGCGAGCGACCGGCGCGGGCGGTCGCTGGTGTTCGGACCGCTGCCGTGGAACGTGAGGACGTGATGGAAGCTCACCTGTCCGGCCCGCATCGACAGGTGGCGCGCCTCGGCGCGGCGGCCGTTGTTGAGTGCGGCGAACTGCGCGTCGACGTCGGTGCCGAGAAAGTTGCTCGCACCGGCGATGTGTCCCCACTTGTGGCTGCCGACGATGACCTGCATCGCGCCGTTGACTTCGTCGACGTCGTCGAGCGCGACCCAAGCGGTGACGAACGCGTCCCGCGACGCGACGGTGCGCCACGAGTCCCAGTCCTGGTGCCAACCGATGTTTCCCGCGGTGACGCCGGTCGGCGGCTTGTCGAGCAACTGGTCCTGCCACAGACGGACCGTCGGCGCGCCGAGGAGTGCGGACGCGATTTCGCCGAGCCGGCGATCGGTGGCGAGCGACGCCAGGTCGGGATCGGCCCACCACGCGTTGTCGATCTTGCGCAGCGCCGTCGGGTCGGGAGGTATCGGCAGGTCGAGCGTCGGACGCTTGCCGCTGCGGTAGTCGCCGGCTTCGACGCGCGCCACCGCGGCGCGGAAGCGTTCCACCTCCTCCGCGCTGAAAATGGGCGGCGAGATGACGTAGCCGTCGCGCTGGAATGCGTGGACGTCGATCACCACGGCGATCGTATCGGCGACGTTTTCCACAGGGTGTGGACGAGTCCCGTAACGGAACTACTTCGCGGCGCTGAGTGACCCGCCCTTGCGGATGATCTCGTCGACGAGGCCGTAACCGAGCGCTTGCGCGGCCGTGAGATAGCGCCCGCGGTCGAAATCGGCCTCGATCTCCTCGAACGACCGCCCGGTAACGACAGCGAGGCGCTTGTGGAAATCGGCGAGGTAGCGCACTTCGTGTTCGACGGCGTCCGCGAGGGCGCGCCCAAACCCCATGACGCTGTGGCGCGGATTGACGAGGCGAAACGTGCCGTGCTCCTGCGCCACGCGGAGCGGGCACACCGCGTACGGCAGGACGGCGACGCCGCCGACGAGGCCCGCGCACATCGCCTTCACCTCGACGCCGACGATTTCGATCGTGTCGGCCAACGCCATCGCCGCGGTGAGATCGCCGTCCGGACACGAGAACACCAAGTCGATGGGATCGTCGGCGGTTGCGTCCAACAGCATCAGCCGCGCCGACGCGTCGTTGACGGCGAGGAGGTCGAGCGGACCGGCGACGCGCACGATGCGGCGCTGCATTAACCGCTCCGCCAACTCGTCGTTGTTGTCGTTCGGGAAGAACACACTCGGGATGTTCACGCGCTGGGTCCCTTCCCGAGCTTGAACTGGAGGTCGCGGCCGACCGCCGCCGCGTAGCGCGCCAGGGTCGACAAGCGAACGTCGGCGTCGCCCGTCTCGAGGCGCGCCACCGCCGACTGCGACGTGCCCATGCGCGCCGCCACGATCGTCTGCGAGAGGCCGAGCTTTTCGCGCTCACGGACGAGCGCGCCGATGACTTCTCTCTGCGGCTCGATCTGGTCGAAGCCGGGGAAGCGCGAACGTCGTCGGTCAACCATCGCATCGACGATATCGCGTATCCGGTATAGGCCAGTAGCGTGCGTGCGCATGACGAAGGACGATTACCGCCGGATGCACGACGAGGAGAACACCGAGTTCTCCGCGTTGCTGCACTCGCTACCGGTCGAAGATTGGGAACGTCCGTCCTTGTGCGACGGGTGGCGCGTGCGCGACGTCGTCGGCCACATCCTCTACGGCAACGAGATGAACCTGGTGACGCTCCCCTTGCGCCTCGCGCGTTACGGCTTCTCGTCGGACAAGTCGGGCAAGGCGTATTCGATCGCGCGCGCCGAGGGCCGTTCGCCGGCGGAGCTCGTGCGCGCCTTCGACGCGCGCGATCCCTGGGCGGGAACGTGCAAGGTCTTCCCGCCGAAGCTCACGCTGCTCGACCGGCTCGTCCACCACCAGGACATCCGCCGCGCGCTCGACAAGCCACGCACGATCCCGGCGGAACGCGTCGTCGCCGTGCTCGACGCCACACCGCGGCTCGGCTCGGTCTTCGGTGCGCGTGCGCGCACGAAGACCCTGCGGTTTGTGGCCGACGACGTGGATTGGTCGTGGGGCGACGGGCCCGAGGTCACGGGCCCCGGCGAAGCGCTGGTCATGGCGATGCTCGGGCGTCGCGCGGCGTTGGCCGACTTGCACGGCGACGGGCTCGATAGGTTCGCGAGCCAATGCACGAAGAACTAGCCGACCGACTGTTCAAGGCCATCGAGGCCGGCGACACCGACGCCGTGCGCGACTTATACGCGCCCGACGCCGTCATCTGGCACAACAACGACGGCATCGAGCAGACGGCGGAGCAGAACCTGCGGGTGCTGCAGTGGGTCGTCGACAACCTGCGCGACCGCGCCTACGACGACGTCCGCCGCCACATCACGCCCACAGGTTTCGTCCAGCAGCACGTGCTGCGCTTCACGCGCGCCGACGGGACGCGTCAGGAGCTCCCCGCCTGCATCGTCGTCACCTGCGCCGACGGCAAGATCACGCGCCTCGACGAGTACCTCGACAGCGCACACATCGCGCGCATCATCGGCTAAACGCGCAGCGTCCCGCCGCCGACCACGACCGCTTCGCCGGCCACGCGCACGGCGGACAGTCGCTCGTCGCTGCGCTCTACGGACAACCGCAGTTCGCTCGGACGGCCCATCTCCACGCCTTGCATGACGACGAACCGGTCGAACGGCAAGTGGGCGACGAAGCCCGCGAAGCCCGCCACCGCGCTGCCCGTCGCCGGGTCCTCGACGATCCCGAACGCGGGCACGAAGGCCCGGGCGCGCCAGCGCGATCCGTCGCCATCGGGCGCCACGGCGTAGACGGAGTCGTAGTAGCCCGCGACCCCGTGCGTGCGGCCGAGCGTCGCCACGTCGGCCACCGCGACCATCGCCCACGGCAAGCCGCAGTCCCATACGGCGGGCTCGAAGTCCGGATGGAGGTCCGCTGCCGTGAGGCCCACCGCCGCGGCGGCGCGCTCGCGGTCGATGACTTCGACGCGCTTGGGCAACACCGCGGTGAGGAACTCCGCGGTCGCGCCCTTCACGGAGACGCGCACGTCACCGACCCCCTCCGCCAGCACGAGTTCGTCTCCGTCCGCCAGACCGAGCGACGCGACGAGCACCGCCGTCCCAATGGTCGGGTGCCCGGCAAAGGGCAACTCGTTGGTCGGCGTGAAGATGCGCGTCGGAAACGCACCGCTGTCGTCGCGCCGCGCCACGAACACCGTCTCGGACAGATTGAGTTCGCGCGCGATGTGCTGCATCAACGCCGTGTCGGTAACCGGTTGGTCGACGAACACTGCGAGCGGGTTCCCGGCAAACGGTTCGGTGGTGAACACGTCGAGCAGGTGGTAGTCGGCCATGAGAGGATCGTAGGAATATGCCGCGCATTCTCGAAACGCATTGTGAGTGGACCGCCGCCGACGTGGCCGACGAAGCCGTGTGGACGGAGCGGTTCACCGACGCCGAACTGGCCGAGCTCGACGAATCGCTCCGCCACGCCCGGAAGCACTCCGACGACGTGTTGGACCTCACGAAGGAAGACTTTCCGCTGCCGACGTTGTCGCAGCGGTTGTCGGCGATCGAACGCGAACTCATCGACGGCCGCGGCTTCGTCCGCCTGCGCGGCATCGACCGGTCGGCGTACTCGCAGGACGACATGGAGTTGCTCTACTGGGGCATCGGCGCGCACCTCGGCCTGCCGTGGGCGCAGAACAAACACGGCCACGTCCTCGGCGACGTCACCGACCAATCGAAGGCGGCCAACGATCGCACGGCGCGGGGCAACGAACTCGGCGGGATCGCGTTGCCGTTCCACTGCGACGGATCCGACCTCGTCGGCCTGATGTGCCTCGAGAACGGGATCAGTGGCGGGCTGTCAGCGGTCGCCAACTCCGTGGTCATTCACAACACGCTCGTGCGCGAGCGACCCGACCTCGCCGAGGTGCTGTACGAACCGTTCCCGTACGACTTCCGCGGCGAGCAGCCCAAAGGCGGCAAGGCGTACTACGAGCTGCCGGTGTTCACCGAGTGGGAGGACCGCCTCTTCGTGCGGTGCATCCCGCCCTACATCTGGGCGTCGCAGATACACGACGACGCGCCGCGCCTGACGCCACTCCAAATTGAGGCGCTGCAGACGGTTGTCGCGATGGCCGACGATCCGGCGAACCACGTGCTGATGGAACTGCTGCCGGGCGACATCCAGTTCATCAACAACTACCACGTGCTCCACGGCCGCACCGCGTACGAAGACGACGCGCCCGCGGGCCGCGTCCGTCACCTCAAGCGGTTGTGGCTCGAGACCGAAGTGCTGACGAGTCGCCCGCCGATCTTCGCCAACCGCAGCCATTGGGAAGCGAAGCGCTCGGTCAGTCGACTGCGGGTCACGCCCGGCGCGTAGCCGCCAACGCGTACATCGACGGGTCGACGAGCACGCGCTCGCCCTCGCCCGCGTACCTGTCCGCAAGTTCGTCGGCCGTCGCGATCTCGGCGACGTCGAAGCCGCGCTGGTCGTAGAAGCAACCGATCTCTTCGGGGTGCACGCAGAAGGTGACGGGTTCACCGATGAAGCTGAGCGCGCTCGGCGCGAGACGCCGCGCCGTGCCGATCGGGCTCGGATCGTCGACGACGGTCCACATGTCATGGGCGATCACCGAACCCGGCGCCGTGAGCCCGTGCACGGCGTCGAGCGTCGCTTTGATGGCGGCGCGCGTGAGGTACATCGGCACGCCTTCCCACGTCACGAACGTGAGTGCGCCGACGTTGAAGCCCGCGTCGACGAGGACGTCGTCGAGAGACTGGCTCTCGAAGTCGATCTCGACGCGCACCACGTTCGCGGCCGGGAACTTGTCGGCGTTGCGCTCGATGACCGCGGCCTTGCCGCGGCTGATCGCCGGCAGGTCGACCTCGAACACCGGTCGGCCGTCGAGCGTGTCGGCGAAGCGGTACGCCCGCGCGTCGTAGCCGGCACCGAGGAGCACGACCTGCGCGGCGCCCGCGTCGAGCAGCCGCACCAGATGGTCGTCGATGAAGCGATGCCGCAGCGGCACCCACGACGTGCCGGACACGCCGAGCAGTCGCAGGGCGCGGCCCGTCAGGCTGCCCGACCAGGCGCGCAGCGCCGCGCGACTCGGGCGGGAAAGGAACAGCTCCGCCCACGGGTCGTCGACGATGCGCTGCGCTTCGGGCTTCAAGTGTTCGACGGCACGCGCCATCGTGACGGCCTCGGCGGTGATGCTCGGGCGGTCCTGGAGGCGGTGCGCGAAGGCGGGGCGTGTATCAGCCATAACCGTCGATTGAACCAGGTCCGTAGACTGGCCCGGTGCCGGTGATCGACTCAGATCAACACCTGTACGAGCCACGCACGATGTGGCGCGACTTCATCGACCCGAAGCTGCGCGACGACGCGCTGACGCTCGTCGACGACGACCTCGGCTACACGTGGCTGACCTGGCGCGACCGCCGCCTCGGGCTTGCCGACGTCCACAAGCCGGGTGACGTCTCGTGGTGCGGCAACCTTCGCGAAGCGCGGCGCGCCGGCGAGCGCTCGCCCTACGACTACGACGAAGCCCTCCCGGCGGCGTACTGGGACCCGGCGGCGCGCCTGGAGTGGCTCGACGAGGCTGGCCTCGACGCCGCCGTCTGCTTCCCGAACTTCGGGCTGTTGTGGGAACGCGAGCTTTCGTCGTCGTTGCCGGCGCTGAAGGCGAACATGACGGCGTGGAACCGGTGGTGCGCCACCGTGCAGTTCGAAGGCGACGACCGGCTCCACCCCGTCGCCCACCTGACGCTGCGCGACGCGGCGTGGGCGGAACGCGAGATCGCGGCGGTGGCGAACGCCGGCGTGCGCTTCGCGATGATCGCGCCCGCGCCCGTCGACGGCCGCGCGCTGTCGGACGCGGCGCACGACCGGCTGTGGTCGGCGTTCGTCGACCACGGCGTCACACCGGTCTTCCACGTCGCGGACCAGCCGCGCGTGTTCGACGACTGCTGGTACACGGAGCCCGATTCGTTTGTGCCCGTCGTCGAGTCGGTCTTCCTCTACGTGCCGCCGGCGCTCGCCATCACCGACATGATCCTCAACGGGGTGTTCGACCGTCACCCGCAGTTGCGCGTCGGCATCGTCGAACTCAGCTCGATCTGGGTTCCGCAGTTCCTGCTGATGCTCGACGGCGGTTACGACTTCACGGCGCGCCTCAACGGCAGGCCCAACGTCGAACTGGAGATGCGACCGAGCGACTACGTCTACGAGCACGTGCGCATCTCGTCGTTCTCGTATGAGAACCCAGCGCGCCTCATGAAGCAGTCCGGCGACCTCTACATGGCGTGCAGCGACTTCCCGCACTCCGAAGGCACGGCGACACCCGTCGACGACTACGCCCGCGCCGGTTGCGACCCCGCCGACATGCCCGACCTGTTCGCCGGCAACGTCGAGTACCTGCTCTAGCGGACGAGCACGGAGCGTTAGGCCTCGGCTTGCGCTTTGGCCCAGCGGTAGTCGGCCTTGCCCGATGGTGAGCGCTGCACGTGGTCGACGAACTTGAACGCCTTGGGCAGCTTGAAGCGCGCGATGTGCTTCTCGGCTTCGGCGAGCAGCGACTTCTGTGTGACGTCGTCCGCGTTGACGCCCTCGCGCAACTGCACGATGGCGACGACTTCCGCCCCCCACTTCTCCGACGGGCGGCCGGCGACGGTGACGTCGTACACGTCCGGATGGTGCGCCAGTGCCTGCTCGACCTCCTCGGCGAAAATCTTCTCGCCGCCGGAGTTGATGGTGACGGAGTCGCGCCCGTACAGCTCGATGATGCCCTCGGCGGTCAGGCGGGCGCGGTCGCCGGGAACGGAGAAGCGCGTGCCTTCGATGACGGGGAACGTGCGCGCCGTCTTGTCTGCGTCGCCGAGGTAGCCCAGCGGCACGCGCCCCTTCTGCGCCAACCACCCGACTTCTTCGTGGCCGGCTTCGAGCACCGTCGACATGTCTTCGCTGACGATGGCGACACCCGGGCCCGGCGTGAACGTACCGGTGGACGCGGAACCCGCCTGCGCGCTGATGTTCGACATCTGCGAACCCGTCTCCGACGCGCCGACGGCGTCGATGATCATCTTTCCGGGCAGCGCGGCGAGCAGCCGATCCTTCAGCGTCGAGTTGAGCGGTGCGCCGCCCGACGCGATGGCGAACAACGACGAGAGGTCGTAATCCGGTTTCGCTTCGATCTGGTCGGCGAGCGGACGGCCGAACGCGTCGCCCACGATCAGCAGCATCGCCACCTTCTCGCGCTCGATGGCGCGCCAGATGTCGTCGGGATCGAGGCCGATCACGTCGTCCTGGATGACGACGGTGTTGCCGCCCGTGAATGCGCTCAGCGCAACCCAGTGCCCTGCGCCGTGCATGAACGGTGGCGCCGGCAGCACCTTGTTGCCGCCGTTCTTCGCCACCTCGACGATGGCGTCGAGGCTCTCCCACTCGTTGGCGCCGGCGCGGCCGCCGAGTGAGGCCACGAAGATGTCGGCCTGGCGCCACAGCACGCCTTTCGGCATGCCCGTGGTGCCGCCGGTGTACAGGATGTAGAGGTCGTCGGGGCTCGGCTCGACTGGCGGAGCGTCAGCCGAAGACGACGCCAACGCGTCCTCGTACCAAACGGCACCGTCGAGCAGCGGCGCGCCCGATCCGTCGTCCACTTGCAACAGGACGCT
Source organism: Actinomycetota bacterium (assembly GCA_041166405.1). Taxonomy (GTDB): domain Bacteria; phylum Actinomycetota; class Acidimicrobiia; order Acidimicrobiales; family JACCXE01; genus JACCXE01. The sequence continues at coordinate 199,785 of JBEEFV010000013.1, forward strand.
GAGGTTGGGCAACTCGGAACGGACCTCGGCGACGCGATCGGCGAACGCGCTGTGGAAGATGACGGCGCGCGCCTGCGAGTCGTTCAGCAGGTACCGCAGCTCCTCGGCGACGTAGCGGTAGTTGACGTTGAACGGCACGACCCGCGCCTTGTACGACCCGAGCATCGCCTCGAGGTACTCGTTGCCGTTGTACAGGTACACGCCGACGTGGTCCTGGCCCGACTCGTGGCCGGCGAGCGCCGAGCGTTCCGTGTGCGCGCCCAGACCGGCGTTGACGAGGTAGTTGGCGAGGCGATTCGTCCGTTCCGCGACTTGGCCATACGTGAGGCGGCGGTCGCGCCACACGATGCACTCGCGGTCGGGCACCGCGGCGGCGATGGCGTCGTGAACTTGGGCGAGGTTGAACTCCACGGAAAAAGTCTCGCATTTCCTGTCCTCCGGCGACCGAGTCGTTCGTAGACAACACAGAACGACCACCGCGAAGGAGACTGTTGCCATGCCTCAGTACATGTTGTCCGTCATGCACGACGAGGAATACGTCCTCGACTTCACCACTCCCGACATGCAGCGCATCGGCCCGAAGGTCGGCGCGTTGAACGAAGAACTCACCGAGACGGGCAGATGGGTCTTCGGTGCGGGCCTCATGCCGCGCAACACGACGGTCGTTGCCCGCCCCGACGAGACGATCACCGACGGCCCCTACGCCGAGGTCAAGGAGCACATGGGTGGCTTCTGGATCATCAACGTGGCCGACGACGCCGAAGCTCGTGACTGGGCGCGGCGCGCGTCGCTCGCCTGTGAAGCGCCCGTCGAGATGCGTCCGCTCCAGGACGAGGGGTAGTCGTCAGTCGCGGAAGGGCGGCGGTCCGAGCAACTTCGTGACGCCCGTCGCCTCCGCGACCTTTCCAATGCGTTCGAAGTCGACGGTGCCTTCGGACTCGCCGGCCGGCTCACTGGCGCCGTAATAGAACGCCTCGGCGCTGCCGGGCGTTTGCAGCGAGAGCACCCGCGCCGTCTCCGAGACGACCTTGAACGCGTGTGGCGTGCCCCGCGGCGTCATCCACACGGCGCCCGTGCGCACCGTCTGTTTGTTGCCGCCGATGTTGACCAGGCACTCGCCTTCGAGCAGCACGATCAACTCGTCATGATCCGGGTGTGAGTGCCACGGCGTGACTTTGCCCTCGGTCATCTCGTCTTCGAACAGCATGAAGGCGCCGCCGCTCTCAGCGTCGGTCACCTTCCAGGTCTGCACGCCACCTCCGTAGAACCACCGGCGTTCGCCTTCGCCTGCCTGTCGGATCACCGGGGTAGCTGCCATTGTGTGCCTCCTGCTCATTGTGGTACTTGAGTACCACGATGAGAGTACGGTACCATCATGGTTGTGTCAACCGGGTACGAGCTCCACGGCCGGACGTCGCAAAAGCAGCGCACGCGTGACGCGTTGTTGACCGCGGCCCGCCAGCTGATCGCCGACGGCGAAACGCCGACGGTCGAAGCCACCGCCGATGCCGCGGCGATCTCGCGTACGACGGCGTACCGCTACTTCCCCAACCAGCGTGCATTGCTGGCCGCGGCGTACCCGACGACAGAACTCACGTCGCTCATGCCGGAAGACGCGCCGACTGACGTGCAGGAACGCATTGCGCTCGCGGTCAACCGCTATCTCAAGGACCTGTTCGCATCCGAGGCGCAGCAGCGCACGATGCTGCGCTTGTCGCTGCAGGACGACGCGTCGAGCCACGAGTTGCCGCTGCGGAAAGGGCGCGCCATCGCCTGGTTCACCGACGCGCTCGAACCGGCGCGGCCCCAACTCGGCGACGACGGCATTCGCCGACTCGTGCTTTCGATCCGCAGCGCGATCGGGCCCGAAGCTCTCGTGTGGCTCGTCGACGTCGCCGGCTTGTCGCGTCGTCAGGCGGCAGCGCAGATGCGGTGGACAGCGGAGATGTTGTGCGCGGCGGCGCTTAGCCAGCCTTAACCGGTGTGAACTTCACCGGCAGCTGCTTGACACCGGTGACGAGCGGCATCCCCGCCGCGTTGAGGAGGACGGGATCGGCCGTCGCTTCGATGTCGGGCAGCCGTTCGAACAGCCGACGCACCATGACGTTGACCTCGCGCCGCGCCAGGTGTGCACCGAGACAGAAATGCGGACCCGGTCCGCCGAAGCCGAGATGCGGGTTGGGGTTGCGGCGCGCGTCGAACACGTCGGGGTTGTCGAACACGTCCTCGTCACGCGACGCCGAGCCGTAGAACAACGCTACCTTCTCGCCCTGCTTGAACTCGTGGCCGCTGGCCAGCGTGTAGTCGCGCGTGAGCGTCCGGCGCATGTACACGACCGGCCCCGCGTAGCGCACGATCTCCTCGACGCCCATCGGCGTCACCTCTTCCAGGTTGTCCTGCCAGATCTTGCGCTGGTCGGGATTCTGCGTGAGGTAGTGCATGCCATGGCTCAGCGCCGTGCGCGTGGTGTCGTTGCCGGCGACGGCCAACAAAATGAAGAACGAGCCGAGTTCGCTCGGCGACAGGATGTCGTCTTCGAGTTCCGCGTTGATGAGCTGCGTCGTGAGATCGTCGCCCGGGTTCGTACGCTTGTGCTCGGCGACCTCGTTCATCAGTTGCACCAGCGTCATGCCGGCGCCGATCACCTGAGTGAACATCTCGCCCTGTTCGGCGCCTTCGAAGAACTCCGGGTCGCCGGCGCCGAGGATCTTGTTCGTGGAGTCGAGCACCGTGCCGTACTCGCTGCGCGGGATCCCCATCATGTCCATGATGATGAGCAGCGGGAACGGCTGCGAGATCGCCTGCACGAAGTCGACTTCGCCGGCGCCCGCCATGTCGTCGATGACTTCGTCGGCCACCCGCACGACGTTGTCCATCACGCCTTGCAGCTGCTTCGGCGTGAAACGCCGCGCGACGATGCCGCGCAGACGGGCGTGGCGCGGGTCGTCCATCACGATGAACGACCCGAAGAACTCGGCGGCCTCGGCGGGCATGTCGGTGACCGACGTCGAACCGAGCCCCGAACAGAAGACCTCCGGCGTGCGGCTGATTTCGAGCACGTCGGCGTGCTTCGTGATGGCGTAGAAGCCCGGCCCGAGCGGAACGTCGCCGAACATCGGTTCCTCGAAGAACGCCACCGGCCGCTCGTGCCGCAGCGCCGCGAAACCCGCTTGGCGTTGCTCCAGCGACTGCGTCCAGAACGCGGGGTCGGTCAGATTTATGTCGTCGACGCTCAGAACACTCACGTCGCGCATCTTGTCACTCGCAACTACGGTCCCGTTGCGTGAACCGAATCGACATCGAGATCAAGTTGCATCGGGGGCGTGCGGACGCCCTCGAAGCGATCGCTGCCATGCCGGAAGAGGAGCGCAACCAACCGCGCACGCGCAGCGAGGACAACCCCGACTCGTGGTGGACGCACGCCGATCACTTCATTCACACCACGCTGATCGAGCGGAACTTCAACGAGATGATCCGTCGTCACCTCCGTGGTGAACGCGGCATGGACGGCGCGCTGGTCGGCGAAGACGGCAAGGCGATGCGCCCGAGAGAAGACATCATGGCGTACGTCCATCGCATGACCGAGAAGTGGAAGGTCGAGAACGAAGGCAAGCCGCTCGACGAGTTGGTGCGCATCGGCCTCGCGGTCCGCGCCGACACGCTGCAGTTGTTGTCGGAGCTCGACGACGACCAATTGGCGTCGAAAATCCCGGGCGCGCCGTGGGCCGACGGCACGGTCGGCGGCATCATGGCCGTGCACACCGACCACACCCACATGCACCAACGCTGGGCCGCGGACGGCACGCCCTCGGAGTGAAGGTTCTCGGCTGCGACGTCGACGACGCCCTGGTCGACCAGTGGAAGACGTGGCTGGCGCCGGCGCGCCAGCCGTTCTTCGTCGACAAGGGTGGCGTGCGTTCGCGCGACATGAGCGAAGAGCTGTGGGACACCTACCACCTGTGGCGCATCGACAAGTCACTACGCGTGATGTGGCTCACCGAAGACGAATTCTTCGCGCTGCCGCGAGCGGAACGCGCTCAGCTCGTGCGCCAACAGGTCGTCGCCGATCGCGGCGCCGTGCCGACGGTGCGCGGCTGGGCCGACGTCGTCGACGCGCGGGCGCAGGCAGACGGTCATCGGTTCGTGTGGTGGCCTTCGCTTGTCACGAAGGCCGCGGTCGTACGCCACGTCGCGACCGGTCGTCTTGTGAGCCGGCATCGCGAGGTGAAGGCGTCCACCTGGCGCCGCCTCCCGTCGGCGCGCGCGATCGCCGGCACGTTCGCTGCTGGCAGTGGACCGAACTGCTTCACCACCGTGATGGCCGCCGCCGGCGTCGAGGAAGTCGCGGAGAACTTCAACCGGCGGGAACCGTTCGACGACTTCCTCACGACGATGTGCCGCCGCGGCGGCGACGACCAACAGCCCGGCACCGTGCTCGTGTGGCGCCTCCCCGACGGTCGTTGCCAGCACGCCGCCATCACCATCGGCGACGGCTGGGCCATGGAGAAGCCGTCGCGCGAGTGGTCCTCACCGCGCACCGTCGTACCCGTCGCCGAACTCCTTCGGAACAACCGCCATCCCGGCGAGCGCCTCGAGCGGCACCGCTTGCGTTAGCGGTCCGCGTTGCGCCTTTTGGCGCACTTTCGAGGCGAAATCTGCGCCAAAAGGCGCAGTCCGAGCGCGTTAGTGGCCGCGACGTAACCATTCGTCGAGGTCGGGCGCCTCGGCGCCGATGGTCGTGGTGTCACCGTGGCCGGTGTGGACGATGGTCTCGGGCGGCAGCGTCAGGAGACGCGCCCGGATCGACTCCACGATGGTCGGGAAGTCCGAGTGGCTGCGGCCGGTCGCGCCCGGTCCGCCGCAGAACAGCGTGTCGCCGCTGAACACGTGACCGTCGAAGGCGAAGCAACACCCGCCGGGTGAGTGGCCGGGCGTGTGGATGACGCGCAGCTCGCCGAGGGCGTCGCCGTGCGTCAACGCGCCGTCGGGGTCGCGGTCGGGATACACGTCGTGCCACAGCATGGTGTCGTCGGGGTGCAGGAGGATCGGCGCGTCGACCGCGTCCTGCAGCGCCACCGCGGCGTTGATGTGATCGTTGTGCCCGTGCGTCAACGCGATCGCCGTGACGTGTCGGCCATTCACGGCGGACACGATCGGCGCTGCGTCATGCGCGGCGTCAATCACGATGACTTCGCGATCGTCGCCGACGAGCCACATGTTGTTGGTGACTTCCCACTCGCCACCGTCGAGCCGGAAGACACCGTCGGTCGTGACGAGTTCGATCGTTCGTTTCATGAGCGCAACACGACGACGCTGCGCAACACTTCGCCGCGCTCCATCTTTTGGAACGCGTCCTCGACGCCGTCGAGGCCGATGCGTTCGCTCACGAAGTCGCCCAGCGGCAAACGGCCCTGCAGGTACAGGTCGATCAGTAACGGGAAATCGCGCGAAGGCAAGCAGTCGCCGTACCACGACGGTTTCAGTGCGCCGCCGCGGCCGAAGAACTCGATCATCGGGATGTCCGGAAAGCGCATGTCGGGAGTGGGCACGCCGACCTGGACGACGGTGCCGGCGAGGTCGCGGGCGAAGAACGCCTGCTCGAGCACTTTCGGATTGCCGACGGCTTCGACGCACACGTCGGCGCCGAAGCCACCCGTGGCGGCGCGCACCGCTTCGACCGGGTCGCCGTTGCCGGCGTTGACGGTGTGCGTCGCGCCGAACTGGCGCGCCCACTCGAGCTTCTTGTCGTCGAGGTCGACCGCGACGATCGTCGTCGCGCCCGCGAGCTTCGCTCCCGCGATCGCGGCGTCACCGACGCCGCCGCAGCCGAAGACGGCAACGGTGTCGCCGCGCTGCACGTTGCCCGTCAACATCGATGCGCCGAGGCCCGCCATCACACCGCAGCCGAGGAGACCGGCGACCGCGGGATCTGCCTCGCGTGACACCGGCGTGCACTGACCCGCGGCGACAAGCGTCTTGTCGGCGAACGCGCCGATCCCGAGCGCAGGAGACAGCGGCGTTCCGTCCGACAGCGTCATCTTCTGCGTGGCGTTGTGCGTGGCGAAGCACAGGTGCGGCTTGCCCTTCTTGCAGGCGCGGCACTCGCCGCACACCGCACGCCAGTTGAGGACGACGAAGTCGCCCGGCGCGACGTCGGTCACGTCGTCGCCGACTGCGGCGACGACGCCCGCGGCTTCGTGGCCAAGCAGGAACGGAAAGTCGTCGTTGATGCCGCCCTCGCGGTAGTGGAGATCGGTGTGGCACACGCCGCACGCCTGGACGTCGACGAGCGCCTCGCCCGCCCCCGGATCAGGAACCACGATCGTCTCGACCGACACCGGCGCGCCCTTGGACCGCGCCACCACACCACGCACTTCGTAAGCCATACGCGGATCCTTGCAGAATGGGGCATGGACTCTTCCGACTCCGGCTTCGTCACTCGCCCCGACTACCGCGTCGACCTCCTGGCGCGGCGCAACCGGTTCGAGGCGCGCGCCGGCGACGCGGTGTTGGCGTCGAGCGAGCACTGCCTCGTCGTCGACGAGCAGGACCACGGCCTCGTCGTGTACTTCCCGCGCGCCGACGTCCACATGGAGCAGCTGGCGCCGCACGAGCTGGTGACGCGATGCCCGTTCAAGGGACTGGCGACGCACTGGTCGCTGCCGGGAGGCGGCGAGCCGGTGGCGTGGAGCTACGAAGACCCCTACACCGAGATGGCGCGCATCAAGGACTACGTCGCGTTCTACCAGCAGCGCGTGACGGTGACGATCGGCGTCGCCACGCCCGCGGTCAGCGGCCGTTGAGTTCGCTCGCAGAGATGCTCGCCGTCTTCGACGTGTCGGAGGTCGGCACCGGCGTGTATCGCGGGGAGCACGACGCCGGCGATCGTGCCGTCATCGACGGCAGTCAGGTGCTGGCGCAGTCGATCGTGGCGGCGACGAAGTCGTGCCCCGGCAAGGTCGTCCGCTCGGCGCACGCCATCTTCGGCAGCGCCATCGCGGCCGCCGAACCGATCGACCTCGCGGTCGAGGTGGTGCGCGACGGCCGGACTGTCGCGACGGCGCGCGTCGTCGGCCGCCAAGGCGGGCGCGTGAAGACGGACGCGCTGGTCTTGCTCGACGTGCCGCAACCCGACGTCGTGCGCCGCGCCGCCGCGCTGCCGGCGACGAAGGGTCCCGACGACGCGATCCCGCGCGCCATGCCGCTCGACGGGCGCGAACTGCGCCTGGTCGACGTCGTCGACGAGAACGATCCGGCGTACGTCGGTCCGCCGGTGTTGGACGCGTGGCTGCGCTACGACGCGCCGCCGGCGCGTGACGATCTCACTCGCGCGCTCCTCGCCCACTTCACCGGCCACCTGTCGATCTCGACGACGATGTCCCCGCACGCCGGTCTCGGCACCGCACAATCACACGTGTCGGTGTCGACCGCGCCGATGACGATCACGGTCGCCTTCCACGAACCGGTGTCGGCCGACGGTTGGCTGCTCTACCACCACGAGAGCACCCAAGTCGGCGCCGGAATGTCCTACACCCGCGGCCAGATCTTCCGCGAGTCCGGCGAGCTACTCGCGTCCTTCACGCAAGAAGCCATGATCCGCGCCGTCGACAACGCCGCGCAGAGCATCGACGAGAAGTCACGGCTCTGACCACACAAACTTGTGTTCTATTGCACACGATTCGAGTGCGACAGAACACAAGTTTCGAGCTTAGCCGGCGAAGGTGAGCGTCGGGAGGCCGCGGACGCCGGGGGTGACGGCGAACAGCGCTCCGGCGGCGGGTTCGGGGTCGGCGAGGTTCTCCGCTGACGTGGTGATGAACAACGTGGCGAGGTCGTCGCCGCCGAACGCGCACGACGACACCTGCGCCACCGGCACGTCGACGACGGCGTCGAGCGCGCCGTCGGGCGCGTAGCGGTGCACGGCGTGGCCACCCCACAGCGCGACCCACACCCCGCCTTCGGCGTCGACGGTGAGGCCGTCGGGCGCTCCGACCTCCGACGAGATCGCGACGAACGGCTCGCGCGACGACAGGTCGGGCGCGCACACGTCGATGCGCTGCGTCGGCGTGTCGACGTAGAACGCCCGCGAACCGTCCGGCGACCATCCGAGCCCGTTCGAGATCGTCACGCCCGCGAACACCTGCGTCGTCGACCCGTCGGGATCGAGGCGGTACATCGCACCGCGGCCCGGTGCCGCGTCGGTCGCCATCGACCCGCAGAAGAACCGCCCGTGCGGATCGCACCCGCCGTCGTTCATGCGCACGGTCGGGTCGTCCCACACGTCGGCGAACGCGTGGACCGAACCGTCGGCATCGATGAGCGTGAACCCGCGCGCGGTCGCCAGCGCGTAGCCACCGCCGGCGCGTGGCACCACGCACGCCGCCAAACCAGCGAAGTGGTCGCGCTGCGTGTCGCCGTCTGCCGCCGTCGACAGCACGTCGCCGGCGTGCATGTCGACCCACAGCAACCGCCGCGTCGGCGCGTCCCAGACGGGACCTTCGCCGTGGTAGGCGACGGCGTCGGTCAGTTGTTCGGCGCGCACTCGGACAGGACTTGTTCGAGGAACGCGCGGTTGCCCATCAATGCGTCGTCGGCGAGATACAGCTTGCCGTAGCGGTCGAAGTACAAGAGTTGCTTGAACAACAGGAAGTTGGCCTGGCCGAAGTCGCTGTCGGCGACCCCCGTCTTCAACGCCTGCCGTTCGATCCGGCGCTGCGTCTTGCGGAACTGCTTCGCTTCAGGCGAGTTGCCCTCGCCGCGCGGTCCACTCCGCATCGTTTCGCCGACGTCGACCTCGCCGAACGGGCGCGTGAGAATCGACGTGATGTCTTCCCGCGCGTCGAGGATCAAGTCCTCGTTGCCGGCCACGAACGGCATCATCTGCTGGACGAACTCGGCGACGTCGGCGAAGGCTTCGTTGTCGCCGAGGATGGCGGCGACGAAGCGGCGGAAGATGTGGCGGGTGTGCGTGTCGAGCACGCCGACGATCCCCCAGTCGATGAGTCCGAGCCGCCCGTCGCGCAGCAGCATGAGATTGCCGGCGTGGATGTCGCCGTGGAAGACGCCGTCCTTCAACCCGGTGAGGAACCAGAAGTCGAGCAGCGCGCGGACGAGCGGCGTGGGGTCGAGGCCGAGTTCTTCGATGGCGCTGAGGTCGTCGATCGACACGCCGTCGAGGAACTCCATCACCAGGACGCGCCGCCACGTCATCTCATTGACGGGTTCGGGAACGGTGATGAGCGCGCCGAGTTCGGCGTCGTCGAGCATCGAACGGAAGTGATGCATAGTGCGCGCCTCGTTGCGCAGGTCGAGCTCTTCCGCGACCTGGCGACGGAAGCCGAGCAGGTAGCGGTACAGCAGCCCACCGATCTCGGCACCCATCAGCCCGAGACGACGGAACATCGGCTGCATCAGGTCGAGGTCGAGCGCCACCGCGCCCGCCATTCCCGGACGCAGCACCTTCACCGCCACGTCGCGTCCGTCGTGAAGCCGAGCGCGGTGCACGACCGCCATCGACGCCGCGGCGATCGGCTCGCGCCCGAACTCGGCGAACAGCGAGTCGAGCGACGCACCGGCCTCGCCCTCGATGACGGCGCGCACGTCAGCAAACGGCAACGACGCGCCTTGGTCGAGCAGCGTGCGGAACTGATCGGCGACGTCTTGGCCGAAGGCGCCGGGTGACGACGCGATCAGCTGACCGAACTTCACGTAGGTCGAACCAAGGTCGTCGAACACGCGGCGCAACCGTCGAGCGACGTTGCGCGCCGACACGTGGCGGCGCAGCGCCCCTTTGCGCACGAGCACCGGCCCGAGATGGCGGGCGAAGGACGCCACCGTCTCGACCTGGCGCCGGGCGCGCCGCGTGCCGCCGATGCGCCGTAACGCGATGGGGTCGGGAGGGATGTAGGCGACGGCGTCGGTCACGCGAGGAACTTCTCGACCTCGGGAAGGAACACGTCGGGATCCGTGAGCATCGGGGCGTGCGGCGCGCCGGGGACGACGACGAGACGTGCGTCGGCGATCTTCGCCGCCATGTACTCGCTACCGGCGCGGAATGGTTTGTCGTTCTCGCCCACGACGATGAGCGTCGGCACCGCGATGTTCGCCAAGTTGTCGATCACGCCGGCGTCGTGTTGGCGCAGGATGCCGCGTGCGACGCGGATCAGACCGTCGACGTCGCGGTGCACTGACGCATCCAACTCCGCGCTCGGCCGGAGCCCCGCGAATCCCTTCGTCTCGAACAGCGTCGCGTACGTCTCGCACACGTCGTTCCACCCCGCGCGCGCCTCGTCCTTCCGGAAACCGGGTCCCGTCCCGACGAGAACGAGCGCGCTCACGCGCTCGGGGTGTGCGGTGACGAATTCGAGCGACAGGTACCCACCCATCGAGTGACCGACGAGCACGGCGCGATCGATGCCCTCGGCGTCGAGGATCGCTTCCATGTCACCCAGCGTGAGCGGGATCGAATACTGCGCGGCGTCCGTCGGATAGTCGGTCTTGCCGTGGCCGCGCACGTCCCACGTGATGCAGCGCCGGGTGGCGCTCAGCGCGTCGACGGTCGGCCCCCACGCGTGGCTCGAACTGGCGAAACCGTGCGTGAACAACGCGGGGGTCGCGGCGCCGTCACCGCGCACGTCGTAGTGAATCTGCACACCGTCGCGATCGAGCGTCCCCATTCAGCGCACGATAAGCGTCGCGTTGTAACCGCAGCACTCGATCTCGCGGAACGCCGGCCCGTTCGTGTTCCACACGCGGTCACCGGTCGAGACCTCGGTCGTGTCGGCGCCGTCGGCGACGGCGGCGATGCCCGTGCGCCCGCCGCTGATCTTGTTGCCGTTGGTGGCGCCGTTGCCGTCCTGCACGATGATGCCGAAGTACCGGTTGTTCACCAGCGTGTTGCCGCTGATCGTGCAGCAGTTCGGGCTCACGGCCTGCGTGATCCCCACGTCGTTGCCGGAGATCGAATTGCCCATCACGTGCGACCCGGGCGGCATGAACAACAGCAGCACGCCGATGCCTTGGCCTTCGAAGATCGGATCGCTGCCGCAGCCAAACGGTCCGCCGCAGACGCTGTTGTCGATCACGTTCTGCAACACGTCGACCACGACGCGGCCCTCGAGCCACAAGTTCGCTTGGAACGTCGGGATCGTCCAGCCCCCGAGAATCGTGCTCTGGTTGATCGAAACCTGCGAGAGCTTGCCGGTGTCGGCGTTGCCGACGGAGATGCCGGCGTGCTGGAAGTGGTCCACCATGACCCGGCTGACGGACCCGAACGCATTCGAGCCGTTCCTGCCGTTGACACGAATGTGCGGTGGTGTGCCGTAGACGATGGCGCGTCCGGCCGCGTCGTTGGGACCACACGTTGCGGGGTCCGCTTGGATAGCGGTGACGCGGGCGTTCGAGAGGTCGAGCGTCGCGCCGAGCAGGGCGTGGACGCCCGTGACCTCGACCTTGCACGGGATCGGGCCGCGCACCGTCAGTTGCGAGATCCGCACGTGCGCGTTCTTCCACACGCGGACGATGGCGAGCAGGTCGCGGCCGTCGGGCAGATGCGTGCCGTACGGCGTCATATGCGCCGGCGCCTGGATGATCGTGCGGTCGACCCCAGCGCCGATGAGCGTGAGGTCCTTGGCGATCACGATCTCTTGGCGGAACACACCCGCGGGAACGACGACCGTTCCGCCGACGGGCGCGGCGTCGATCGCTGCCTGAATCGAGTAGGGCTGCGCGTCAACGCGGCCGGCACCGACCAGTAAGGCGGCGACCACACAGATCCCCAGCAGCACGCTCCGGACTTTCGTCGAGGTCATCGGCCAATCCCTCCTGCTGCGCCCACACCGCAGCCCGAACGTAATTCATCTGACGCGGCGCACGCCTGTGCGTACCGTCGTCGGTGATGCATCGGCTCCCGGCACCACGCGACTTCGACGGCTGGGTCGCGCAGCTCGGGCATTCGCAGCGCCGGCAGGACGCCAAGCTCCACCTGCGAGAGGCGGGCGCGCCGGCGCTACCGGCGGTCCGGCGCGGCATGCACCATCCCGACCCGATGGTGCGGCGCCTGTGCGCGTCGCTGCTCGATTTCCTCGCCGACGACGCGGCGTTCGTCGACCTCGTCGCCGCGTTGGACGACGACGATCCGGGCGTGCTCAAGCGGGCGCTGCACGCGCTGGCGTGCGACCAGTGCAAGCAGAACGAGTGCCGTCCTGGCGAGGACATGTTCGTTCCCCGTGCCCTCGAACTCCTCCACGATGCGAACCCGGACGTGCGCGCCTCGGCGATCGACACTCTTGGCAAGGTGGCGTCGCGCCGCAGCGACGTCGCCGCCGCGCTCGCAGAGAGAGCCGAGCGCGATCCCGATCGCGGCCTGCGCGGCATGGCGCGTCGGCGCGTCACCGGCCGCGTGTAGCGCCGCTCGAGCGGGTCGCCCGCGCAGAACGGGTACGTCTGCGGCATGAAGCGCATCTTTCGTGCCAACGGGTTGTCGCTCGTCGTGTTCGGCTTCTTCTTCTTGACTTTCTGGGCAGGACAGACCCTCACAGGCCTGCACTCCTATAACTCGGAACAGAAACAGCACCACGAGTCAACGGCGACGCTCGGGCAGTACCTGTCGACGGCTCACTTCGGCGAAGCGACGTTCGAAAACTGGGAGTCGGAGTTCCTCCAGATGGGCGCGTTCGTGTTGCTGACGATCGGCTTGCGCCAAAAGGGGTCATCGGAATCCAAGCCCGTCGACCGCGCCGACGACGTCGACGAGGACCCGCGCGACCACCAGGACGATCCGGACGCGCCGTGGCCCGTACGCCAAGGCGGACTCATCCTCGCCGTCTACGAAAACTCGCTGTCGATCGCCTTCATCTTCCTGTTTCTCGGCTCGTTTCTCGGCCACCTGCTGACCGGCACGCGCAACTTCAACAACGAGGAGTTGGCCCACGGCGGCCACGCCATCTCGACGCTCCAGTACCTGCACAGCTCACAGCTGTGGTTCGAGTCGTTCCAGAACTGGCAGTCGGAGTTCCTCGCCGTCGCGTCGATCGTGGTGTTCACGATCTTCTTGCGCCAGCGCGGCTCGTCGGAGTCGAAGCCGGTCCACGCGCCGCACGTCGAAACGACCGGGTAGCTCAGTCCACGTCGACGGTGATGTCGGCGACGCCGGCAAACAGCGGGTCGCGACGTTCTGCCTGCGCGCGCAGTTGCGCTTCGACGTCTCCCGCCAGTGGGCGGTGAGATTCGTTGCGAGCGCGCCGCGCCAGCACGGCCGGGTCTCCCCGGAGCCACATGACCGCGGCATCGGCGAGCGCGGCGCGGCACGCGGCGTCCTCGATCGTCGACGCCGCTGCCGTGATCACCGTCGCGTCGGGCCGCGCCAGTGCGGCGAGCAACACTTCGGCTTCGAGTACGTGCAGCGCGTCGACGCCGTCGCGGTCCGCGATTTGCGCCGCCGTCTCACCGGTGCGCGCGGTGAGCAGGTCGTCGCAGTCGAGGAACGGACGGCCGAGCGCGTCGGCGAGGGATCGGCCGACGGTCGTCTTGCCCGACGCCATCAGCCCGACGATGACGACGTGGTGCGAACTCAGGCGAACTCCGGCATGACCTCGCGGGCGAACGCTTCGACCTGCGCGCGTCCGCCGCCCGGCCAACCGCACACGAGATAGCCGGCGCCGAAGTCGCGCCACTTGCCGGCGTGCTTGCGCGCCGTGTCGAGGTCGTCGAGCGACAGCGAACCGGCGCGCATGATCGACGAGGGATCGCGCCCGGCCTTCTCGGCGAGTTCGTCGATGCGAGCGCTCGATTCGGCGAGCGAGTTGGGCGTCCCGAATGCGTGCCACACGTCGGCGTAGCGCGCCACCAGCGGCAGCGTGCGCTTCGGTCCGTTGCCGCCGATCCAGATCGGCGGGCCCGGCTGCTGCACGGGCGTGGGGTTGATGCGGGCGTTGCGCAGCGACACCACCTTGCCGTCGTAGGACACCGTCTCGCCGGTGAACAACCGCTGGGCGATCTCGAGGCTGTCCTCGAGCAGGTCGAAGCGCGCACCGGTCGCCGGGAACGGGATGCCCAGCTCCGTGTGCTCCTTGTCGAACCAGGCGGCGCCGAAGGACAACTCGAGGCGACCGTGCGACGCGTGGTCGATGGTCACCGCCTCGCTGGCGAATACCGAAGGGTGGCGGTACGTCATGCCCGTCACGAGCAAGCCGAGGCGGATCCGCGAGGTCTGACCGGCGAGGGCAGCGAGCGTGGTCATGCCTTCGAAGGTCTCGCCCGGTCCGTCGCCGTACATCGGCTGGAAGTGGTCGAAGCCCCACACTCCGTCGAAGCCGAGTTCTTCCGCGAACTGCGCGCGACCGACGATCTCGTCCCACGTCATCCGCTGTTGCGCGACATCGATTCCAAAACGCATCCTCGGCAACCTACGCGCCCACCGTCATACGCTGCGCCACATGCAGGGTCCTATGGAGGGGATGAAGGTCGTCGAGGTCGGCATGTGGGTGGCCGGGCCGGCCGCCGCGGCGATCCTGGGCGACTGGGGCGCGGACGTCATCAAGATCGAACCGCCCGACGGTGATCCGTTCCGCGGCCTGATGTCGGCCTTCGGTACCGACGGCACGAGCCCGCCGTTCGAACTCGACAACCGCAACAAGCGCAGCGTCGCCTTGAACCTCTCGACCGACGAGGGCCGCGCCATCGCACAGCAGCTCGTTTCCGACGCCGACGTGTTCATCACCAACGCGCGCCCCATCGCCCTCGAACGCGCCGGACTCGACTACGAGACTCTGTCGGCGCGCAACCCGCGGCTGGTGTACGCGCAGGTGAACGGCTACGGCATGGAGGGCCAAGACCGCAACCGCGCCGCCTACGACGTGGGCGCGTTCTGGTCGCGCGCCGGCGTGGCGGCCGCGCTGGCGCCCGAAGGCACCGACTTGCCGTATCAGCGCGGCGGCATGGGCGATCACATGGCGGGGATGGCCGCGGCCGGCGGAGTCGCGGCGGCGTTGCTGGCGCGCGAACGCACGGGCGTCGGCCAACTCGTGTCCACGTCGCTCATGCGCATCGGCATGTACATGATCGGCTGGGACATCAGCATGTCGCTGCGCCTCGGCGTGCCCACCGTTCCCATGTCCGTGAAGTCTCCGCCGAACCCGTTGATCAACGGCTACACGACGGGCGACGGGAAGCGCTTCTGGATGCTCGGCCTGCAAGGCGATCGCCACTGGCCCGACGTCGTGCGCGCCCTCGGCAAGCCCGAGTGGGCCGACGATGAACGCTTCGCCAACATCGTCGCCCGGGCGCTGAACTCCGCGGAACTGGTGAAGGCGATGAACGACGTGTTGGCGACCAAGACGCTGTCGGAGTGGGCCGAGATCTTCGACCGCGAGAACGTGTGGTGGGCGCCCGTGCAGGAGGGCCACGACGTCGTCAACGATCCGGTGGCGCATTCCGCGGGCGGCTTCGTCGACGTGCCGGATCCCAGCGGTGGCGACGCCGTGAAGATGGTGGCCTCCCCCGTCGACTTCTTCGGTACGCCGGGCGCACCGCGCTCGACGCCGCCCGAATTCGCGCAGCACACCGAAGAGGTCCTGCTCGAACTCGGCTACGACTGGGACCGCATCATCGAACTCAAAGAGGCCGGCGCGATCCCCTAATGGCGCTGCTCGACGACGGAGTCGACGCGCCGCGGGACCTCGTCACGCGGGCGGCGGCGGGTGGCGTGTTTCTCGCGCTGGGCACGGTGTGGCCGATCGCGCAGTGGCCCGCGGGGTTCTTGCTGTTCTACTCAGCGGGCCAGTTCTTCGTCAGCGTGTACGGCAAGCAACGCACGGTGCGGCGCATGCTCGACCGCCTGCCCTGGCGCGGCGACGAACACGTCCTCGACGTCGGCTGCGGGCACGGATTGCTGCTCGTCGAAGCGGCGCGTCGGTTGACGACGGGCCGCGCCGTCGGCATCGACGTATGGAGCCAGAGGGACCAGTGGCGCAACACGGCGGATGCGACGCGCGCCCGCCTGCGCGCCGCTGGCCTTGGCGACAAGGTCGAGGTCCAAGACGCCGACGCGCGCGAGCTGCCCTTCGCAGACGCCTCCTTCGACGTGGTCGTGTCGAATCTCGTCATCCACAACATCCCGGGCGAGGACGAGCGAGCGCGTGCGATCCGTGAGGTCGCGCGCGTGCTCAAGCCCGGAGGCCGCGTCGCTCTCGTCGACATCGCGCACACACGCCACTACGCCGAAGTCCTGCGCGCCGAAGGCTTCGTCGACGTGCACCGCGGCGCGGTGCCGCTGATGGTTTGGCCGGGCGCACGTCGCCTGACGGCGACGAAACCCGGCTGACCGCTATCCGATCCCGGGGTTGACGGGAGCGTCGGCGGTGACGCCTGAGGAGTACAGCGCGTCGACTTCGGCGTCGGTGAGGCCGGCGACCGACGTGAGGACTTCGCTCGTGTGCTCGCCGAAGAACGGCGCATGACGGGTGACGCGGTTGTCGCATTCGGCGAAGCGCCACGCGATGCCCGCCTCCTTGAACTCGTGCATCTTCTCGTTCTCGACGTGGACCCAAAAGCCGCGGGCGTTGAGGTGCGGATCGTCGTGAATGGTGGCCGTGTCGAGGACGCGACCCGCGGGGACGCCGGCGGCCTGCATCGACTCCATCGCCTTCTGGGCGTCGAGCGACGCCGCCCAGTCGCGCATCGCCTCGTCGAGCTCGTCGTGTCTCGCGATGCGTTCGTCGACGTTCAGCAGCGCCAAGTCGTACCGACCGATGACGCCGCAGCACGCTTGCCACTGCGCATCGGTCGCGCAGGACACGACGACCCACTGCTGCTGGCCTTCGCACTGGTACGCGCCCTGCGGCGCCCACCGTTCGCTGCGGTTGCCGCGGTGTACCGGCGGTGCGCCGCCGGTGCGTTGCGCGGTGACGAACGCTTCGCCGGCGAGGGCGGCGGCACCCTGGCGCTGCGCCAAGTCGATGAAGCACCCGTTCCCCGTGCGATGCCGCTGCAACAGCGCGAGCGAGATCGCGCCGGCCGCGTGCACGCCAGCGACGGGGTCGCCGTAGGAGATACCGGTCTTGAACGGTTCGGGGTCGTCGACATAGCCAGTGAGCGACGCCAGGCTGCTCATCAACTCGATGACGGGACCGAAGCCGACGCGGTCACGGTCGGCGCCGGTCTTGCCGAACGCCGCCATCGACACGTAGACGATGTCGGGCCGCACGGCGCGCACGGCGTCGTAGCCGAGCCCGAGGTTGTCCATCACGTCGGCGCGGTAGTTCTCGATCAAAACGTCGCAGTGCGCCACGAGACGCAGGAACGCGTCGCGCCCCGCGGGCTCGGCGAGATCCAGCACGACTGACTTCTTCTCGCGGTTGTACTCCTGAAAGTAGAACGCGGAGTTCCACGGGTCGTCGGCGCCGGGTTGCGGGATGAGGGTGCGGATGTTGTCCCACGCCCGCGGCGACTCGACCTTGACGACGTCCGCTCCCATCTCCGCCAACACCTTCGTGCAGTACGGACCGGCCCACATCATCGACAGGTCGACGATGCGGACGCCTTCGAGCGGCCGCCGTTTCACGCCAACCACTCCTCGAGCACGGCGTCAGTGTCCTCACCCGGTGTGTGCAACCGATCCGGACTGCGCCACTCCAACCCCGCGAGAGCGCGCCCGGGCACGCGCACGCCGTCGACGTCGTCCCAGAAGTCGCGCTCCGCCAGGCTCGGCGTCTCCAACAAGTCGGCAGGCGTGAGCGCGACGCCGATCGGAACCTTCTGGTCGCGACCGATGGCAAGCAATTCGTCCTTCGTCTTGTCCGTCGTGAAGACGTACATCTTCGCCACGAGTTCTTCGGCGTGTTGCGTGCGGTAGATCGGGTCGAGCCATTCGCCTTCGAGCAGTTCGGGATCGCCCATTGCCGCGAAGAGCCCGGGGATTTGTCGCTGCAGCGCGAACAGTCCGGCGTAGCCGTCGCTGCAGGGGTAGATGCCCCACTCGGCGCGGGTCTGGTTGCCCATGCGCGGCAGGCCGTCGCCGCCGAGGTACGCCGTCATTGGCCCGTACAACTCGGTCGTCCCCGCGGCGCACTCCTGCAGCGAGATGTCGAGCCAGTCGCCGTCGCCCTGCAGTACGGCGCCGAGGTACGCGGTGGCCGTCGCTGCGAACGCGTGCAAGCCGCCGAAGTACTGCGCCTGCGATCCGCCCGACACCAGCGGCTCGCGGAAGTAGTCGCCCGTCAGCGACATGATCCCGCCCATGGCGAAGCTGACGGCGTTCGTCGACGAGAAGCGCGCGTAGGGACCCGTCTGACCGAACGGCGAGATCGACGTGACGACGAGCGACGGCTTGTATCGCCGCCACGCCGCGACGTCGAAACGGCCGGGGGTGCCCTCTTCGACGACGACGTCGGCCGCCACCGCCAACGCGCTCACGTCGGCCCGCGACCCGTCGACGCGACGCTTGCCGGCGGTGAGGTACGTCGTCTCGTCGTCCGACAGCGGCGGCAGGTCGCTGAGGCCTTCGACGCACACCACGTCGGCGCCGTACCCCGCGAGTTGTTTGGCGGCGAAGCCGGACGCGACGCCGCCTGGTATCTCGACTACGCGCACGCCGCTGAGCGGGAAGTCCATTAGACCGGTGACTATGACACGCGGCGTAGCGGTGGTGACCGGAGCGAGCAGCGGGATCGGTGAAGCGACGGCGCGCCAACTTGCAGCGACCGGCTTCGACGTCGTCGTCGGGGCGCGCCGCATGGAGCGGCTCGAGGCGATCGCGTCTGAGATCGGAGGGCGCGCCATCAGCCTCGACGTCACGGACACTGACAGCGTCAATGCGTTCTGCGCACAAGTGCCGGAATGCAGCGTGCTCGTCAACAACGCCGGCGGCGCTCTCGGACGCGACTCCGTCGCCGAAGCCGACGACGAGGAGTGGCGGTGGATGTACGACGCCAACGTCATGGGCGCGATGCGCATGACGCGCGCGCTGCTGCCGAAGCTCGAAGCCAGTGGCGACGGCCACGTCGTGATGATCGGGTCGATCGCGGGGCACGAGGCATACGTGGGCGGCGCGGGGTACAACGCCGTCAAGTTCGGCCTGCGCGCCGTGACGAAGGTGTTGCGGCTCGAACTGCTCGGCCACCCCGTGCGCGTCACGTCGATCGATCCCGGAATGGTCGAGACGGAGTTCAGCGTCGTGCGCTTCCACGGCGACGAGGCGAAGGCCGCGGCGGTCTACGAAGGCCTCACGCCGTTGCGCGCCGACGACGTCGCCGAGTGCATCACGTTCGCGGTCACGCGCCCGAGTCACGTCAACATCGACACGATGGTCGTGATGCCTCGCGACCAGGCAGCCGCCAGCGTCGTGCACCGGGTACACCCCTCGTAGTGCCCTATCCCCCGATTCGCGACTACGCGTTCATCAGCGATTGCCACGCCAGCGCGCTCGTCGGTCGCAACGGGTCGATCGACTGGTGTTGTATGCCCCGCTTCGACTCGTCGCCGGTGTTCGGCCGGTTGCTCGACTGGGAACGCGGAGGCAATTGCAGCGTCACGCCCGTGCACGAGTTCTCGTCGTCGCGCCGCTACGTCGACGGCACCCTTGTGCTGGCGACGCTGTTCGAGACCGACAACGGCGAGGCGGAGTTGTTCGACTGCTTCACGACGCGCCCGGGCGGCGCCAAGGCGCCGTACCGCCAGTTGTTGCGCACGTTCGAAGGCAAGCGGGGCCGCACGACGCTGCGCATCGAGATCGCGCCTCGCTTCGACTACGCGGAGGTCCGGCCGTGGATCCGCCACCACGGGCCAGCGCTCTACAGCGCGATCGGTGGCAACGACGCGCTCGTCATCAGCTGCGACCATGAGTTCGACGTCGTCGACGGCCACACGCTCGTCGCCGAGTGCTCGGTGCGGCCGGGCGAGCGCGTGCGCCTCCAGATCCGGTACGTCGCGCCGGAAGACATCGACCCGACGCCACCCGAACCGTCCACGGCCGAACAGCTCGACGAACGCCTCGACGCCACGATCCAGTGGTGGCAGCGCTGGGCGTCGAAGACCACGATCAAAGGCGCGTACGCCCCCGATGCGGTGCGCTCCGCGCTCGTCCTGAAGGGGCTCACGCACGCGCCCACGGGCGCTGTCGTCGCCGCGGCCACGACCTCGCTACCCGAGGCGATCGGCGAGGAACGCAACTGGGACTACCGCTACAGCTGGATTCGCGACTCGCACTTCGCGGTGCGCTCGCTGGCGCAGCTGGGCTGGCACGCCGAAGCCGACGGCTTCCGGCGTTTCGTCGAGCGATCCGCCGCGGCGTCGGTGGACTCGCTGCAGATCATGTACGGCGTCGGCGGCGAACGCCGGCTCACCGAACTGCTCCTCGACGGCCTCGACGGATACCGCGGGTCGCGCCCGGTGCGCGTCGGCAACGCTGCGGCGCGCCAACTCCAGTTCGACGTGTTCGGCGACCTCCTCGACCTGTCGTGGCAGTGGCACGAGCGCGGCAGCTCACCCGACGACGACTACTGGCGCTTCCTCGTCAGCGTCGTCAACTTCGTCGCGGAGAACTGGCGCAAGCCCGACCGCGGCATCTGGGAGACGCGCGGGCGGCCGAAACACTTCGTGTACTCGAAGGCGATGTGTTGGGTCACGCTGGCGCGCGGCATCGCGCTCGCCGAGCAGTGCATGCGCACCGCGCCCATAGAGCGTTGGATTGCCGAGCGCGACGAACTGCGGTCGACGCTCGACCGCGACGGGTTCAACGAGAAGCGCAACACGTTCACGCAGGCGTTGAAGGGCCGCTCGCTCGACGCGTCGGTGCTGCTGTTGCCGGCGTTCGGCGTCGTCGCATACGACGATCCGCGCATGGTCGGCACCGTCGACGCCATCCGAGCCGAGCTCACCGACGGCGTGTTCGTACGCCGCTACACGACGTCGGACAGCCTCCGCGGCCACGAAGGCACGTTCCTCCCCTGCACGTTCTGGTTGGCGGAGTGCCTCGCCATGCAACGCCGCGTCGGCGACGCGCAAGAAGTGTTCGACGCGGCGTTGGCCGCGGCGAACGACCTCGGGCTGTTCTCGGAAGAGTTCGACGAGAAGGAGCAGCTGGCGCTCGGGAACTTTCCGCAGGCGTTGACGCACCTGAGCCACATCACCGCGGCCTTCGCGCTTACGCACGCCGCCCTCTGACTCCGCGCCGAATCTTCACGCGCGAGGTGCTACACCGGACGCGATGCGGCGCGCACTCCTCGTCACAATCGGGGCGCTTGTGGTCGCGACTGTCCTCGCGCCGCGGGCTGCGACGGCGCAGACCACGACAACGCTGCCGCCCCTCGAGGACGTCACCCTGCGCGGCCGCGTCCTCAACGCCGACGGCTCGCCCGTCGCGAACACCGCGCTGCGGGTCGACGCCGTCAACGACAGCGGGTTCGCCCTCGTCGGCTTCTTCTTCAGCCTCGGCTTCAGCACGTTGTCGTGCTTCGGCACGGACAAAGAGCTGTGCCCAGTCCCGAACAGCAAGCGCTTCAACGGCAGCACCGACGCGCACGGCAACTACTCGTTCACCTTTCACAACGCGCATCGGCGCGGCATCCAGACCGACACCGACTACGTGCTGTCGATCGGGGTCCCCGCGAGGTCGGGCGCCGACAAATTCGTGGTGGCGTCCTACGAACTCGAACTGCAAGACCCCGTCCACAACGCGCCCGACCTGCGGATGTGGGACCCGTCGGTCACGATCAGCCCGGGCGAGCGCGAATACCGCGTGGCGTACAAGCGCCGGCCGGTGAGCAAGAACGGCGGCCAGATCCTCGTCAACGGCAAGCCGCTCGCCGGCGTCGGTCTCAGCGACACCGGCGGGATCGACGCCCGCGCGGTGGAAGACCAGACCTTCAGCTTCGTCGCCAACGCCGCCAAGGACGTGAAGGCCGCGGGGACGATCTACCACCAGCGCTTCACGGCGGCACCCGTGGAGCGCCGCGGCGCGCTGGTGCCACTTTCCCGGGGCGCGGCGTGCACGGCGACGCGCGCCGATGGCTCGGCGGCGCACTGCGGCTACACCGACGGCGACCTGGTCACGCCCGGCGTCGTCGACCCGAACCCGTGCTTCGGCACGGCGCGGGGTCCGTGCCAGCAACCGGTGACGAAGGTCACCGTCGACCTCGGCGCGACGAAAGCGGTCGGTGAAATACGGACGCGTTGCGGATGTGCGGTGCAAGCGTCGGTCGACGGCGCGTCGTGGTCGAACCTCCCGACGAGCGGCACCTTCGGGCCGCAGAAGATGCGCTACGTCGCCGTGACCGGCGAATCGCTCGGTGCTGTGCCCGAGATCTCGGTGTGGCCGCCGTGGCCCGACTCAGGCGAGAGCATCGGCCTGTTGCCGCACTCGTCGCACCGCGGGGCTGGCGGCACCGGCGGCCGCCCGTGGCTGCTCGCCCTCGTCGCCGCCGCCGTACTGCTCGTCGTCGCTGGCGCCGTCGCCAACCGGCGGAGGGCAGCTACCGGCGATGCCGCCGATGCCTAAGTCGCTGTGGGCGGTGCCGCGCGATCCCTCGCCGTTTGCGGAATGGATCGCGCGGCTGGCGGCGCGTACGGGAGGTCCAGTGTTCGCGCCGCACATCACGCTGAGCGAAGCCGACCCGCCGACGGCGCCGTTCTCCGTGGAGTTGCTGCACCTCGCCGACTCCGACGAGCGATTTCGCTGCATCACGATCACTGCGGCGCGCACCCCGCCGCTCGACGGCGTCGCCGCGCCGCACCTCAGCCTCCTCTACGGCGAGCTGACCGCCCAAGAACGCGCGGCGTTGCGCGCCGCCGTCGACCTGCCGTTGCCGATGACCATCGACGTCGACGAACTGTGGGTCGTCGACACCAGCGACGACGTCGAAAAATGGTCGGTGACGGAAAAGCGACGACTAGTAACCTCCTGACGTGGTCTGCGCACTCAGCCGTCGATTTCCGGACCCCCGGGCCGCTCTGGCCGCGCGGGGTCGTCGTCGCCTGAACGACTGACTTCCGCTCGGGTTGCGGGCCGGGGGTTGCTCCCTCACCCGTCAATCGAGCCAGGAGTCACGATGCCGACCCATCTCAACGCAACTCAACTCGCGCGCGACCTCGCGTTGCGCGACCTCACCGATCCCTCCGCCGGGCCCCACGCCGTCCAATTGCTCGTCGACATCGCCGTCGACGCGCTCGCGACCGCGTGGGACTGCGAAGTACGGCGATGCCCGGGCCCGCGGATCGTCCCCGTCGTCGACAACTACGACAATCTCAATTTCACTGCGGACGCCGCCAGCCGAGACGCCCGCTACACGCGCTACGTCGACGATGCGCACATGCTGCGCAGCCACGCCAGCGCCATGATCCCGCCGGCGCTGCGTGCGCTGGCCGAAGACGGCGGCGACGACGTCCTGCTCGTGTGCCCGGGCGTCGTACTCCGGCGCGACGCCATCGACCGGCTGCACACCGGGACGCCACACCAACTCGACTTGTGGCGCATCTCGCGCACGCCGCTCGGCAACGACGACATGGACGCCATGACACGTCTACTGATCGACGCGCTCGTGCCCGGGATGGAATACCGCGCCGAGCCGCGTGTGCATCCGTACACCCTTGACGGGCGCCAGGTCGACGTGCCGCGGCGCGGCGAATGGGTGGAGGTGTGGGAGTGCGGTCTTGCGCATCCCGAAGTGTTGGCCCGCGCCGGGCTCACCGGTTGGCACGGGCTGGCGCTGGGCCTCGGCCTCGATCGTTTCCTCATGCTGCGCAAGGACATCGCCGACATCCGACTGTTGCGCTCGAGCGACGCGCGCGTCGCCGACCAGATGCTCGACCTCTCGCCGTACCGGCCGGTGTCGTCACTACCCGCGGTCACGCGTGACCTGTCGGTCGCGGTGGACGCCGACGACGACGTCGAGGGCCTCGGCGACCGGGTACGCGACGCGCTCGGTGACGACGCGAACGCCGTCGAAGCGGTGACGGTGCGCTCGGAAACCGCGTACGACGCGCTACCGGCTTCGGCCATTGCGCGTATGGGCATGCACCCCGGCCAAAAGAACGTGCTCGTGCGCGTGGTCATGCGTCACCTCGAGCGCTCCCTTACCGACGAAGAAGCGAACGCGCTACGGGATCGTGTGTACGCGGCAATTCATCGCGGCTCCGCGCACGAATGGGCGGGTACACGAACGGCATGCTGATGATTCTTCTTATCGCACTGGTGGTTCTGCTTCTCCTCGGCGGCATCGGCGGCCCGCGCCTGTACCGCGGCCGTCGCGGCGACACGACCATCATCGAGCGCGACTAACCAGTTACCTCGCCGACGGCTGCTCGCGGACGACGTCACGCGGCGACTTGTCGTCGCGGACGCGCACGAAGCGCGGGTGGCGCAGCTTGCCTTCGCTCGTCCACTCCATGAACACGGAGTCGACGATGATTTCGGGCCGCACCCAGTGCGCGCCCTTCTTGGGCAGGTTCGTCGCCCGCGTGAAGGGCGACGAGTCGACTTCGATCGACCGCATTTTCGCGTGCAGTTCGCGCAACAGCTTCGTGTCGAACCCCGTACCGAGCTTGCCGGCGTAGACGAAGTCGTCGCCGTCGTAATAACCGATCAGGAGCGCCCCGAAGCCGATGCGCGCGCCGCTCGGATCGGTGAACCCGCCGACGACGAACTCCTGGCCGGCGTCGCACTTCATCTTGAGCCATTGCTTCGAGCGCTTGTGCTCGTACACGGAGTCGAGCCGCTTGGCCATGATGCCCTCCCAGCCCTCGTCGCACGCGCGCTGGTACGCCGCCAGGCCGCCTTCGCGCATGATCCCGACGAGTGCCAGCGGCTTGCGCCACTCGAAGTAGCGGAACAGCTGCTTGCGCGCGTACAGCGGCAGCTGCGTGACGTCGTGGCCGTCGAAGCGCAACACGTCGAACACCGAGTAATTGCCTGCGACCATTTCGCCGTCGATCACGAAGTCGCTGACCGGCTGCGCCAGCAACGCGCCCTCGACGTCGGGAAACGAGTGCGGAATCTTGTTGCGCGTCAGCAGCTTCGCCTCGCCGTCGGCCACGAACGCCAAGTAGCGCCAACCGTCGAGCTTGCGTTCGAAGACCCATTCGGGGTCGTCGAAGCGCGCGTCGGTGAGCGTCGCTGCCATCGGGGCGATCCACTTCGGAGTGGGCGTGCGCTTGACGCGCGATCGCAGGTCTTCGTCGAGCGCGTCGAGCCATTCCACGGCTTCATCATCCCCCGAACGGGGAATAATCAATCCCATGGAGCGCGGAACCGTCCTCACCACTGGCGCGAACTCGGGAATCGGGCTCGCCACCGTCATCGAACTTGCACGTCTCGGGTTTCACTCGATCGGAGGCGTGCGATCCGAAGCGAAGTCCGACATCGTGATCAAAGCGGCAGCGGAGGCGGGCGTCACGGGCCACGTCGACACCGTCATCCTCGACGTGACCGACGCTGACGCGTGCGCGTCCGTGATCGAGACGTTGCCGCCGCTTTCGGGCCTCGTGAACAACGCCGGCTTCGGCCTCACCGGCGCCGTCGAGGACGTGAGCGACGAGGAAGCGCACCAGCTGTTCGAGACGATGGTGCACGCGCCGATCCGCCTCGCCCGCCTCGCGCTCCCCGCCATGGTCGGCAACGGCGGCGGGCGCATCGTGAACGTTTCGTCGATCGCCGGGCGCACGACGTCGCCGCTCGCGGGTCACTACACGGCGGCGAAGCACGCGCTCGAGGCGCTGTCGGACGCACTGCGCATCGAAGTGGCGTCGCGGGGCGTGCACGTGGCGCTCGTCGAGCCGGGTGGGTTCAAGACGAACATCTGGGAAGACATGGAGGCCGACATCAGCAGGCGCGAAGCCGCAGGCTCGCGCTTCGTCACCGCCTACCGCCGGTCGATGAGCGGCCAGCGCGTCCTCGAACGTTTGATGGGCGACCCCACGCAGTGCGCCAAGGTCATCGCCACCGCGCTCACGACCCGCCTCCCGCGCGCCCGCTACTTGGTGGGCGCCGACGCCCGCGCGTTACTGCTCGCCGACACGTTCACGCCCACGGCGATAAAAGACTTCTTCCTGCGACGCAGCCTCGATCTCTAGCGATGCGCAACGCTGCGCTCGCATCCATGGACGTGCTCGTGGGGGCCTGGGGCATCACGCTCGAGAACGCGTGGTTCCTCGA
Organism: Actinomycetota bacterium; assembly: GCA_041166405.1. GTDB lineage: Bacteria > Actinomycetota > Acidimicrobiia > Acidimicrobiales > JACCXE01 > JACCXE01. Next base: position 225,928 of record JBEEFV010000013.1, read on the forward strand.
GTCGATGGACACGCAACGGCACGGCACGGCGAACGTGCGTTGGCTCGGCGATTCGTTCATCGAGTTCGACGCCGAACTTGAAGGCGAACCGACGTGGCACTTCGTGTTCGGACGCAGCGACCCGGCGCAGCAACTGTTCGCGCTCTACCACGACCCGCGGCCCACCTCGCGGCTGTTCCGCATGACGTTCGCCGGCGACGAATGGCACATGTGGCGCGAAGACGCCGACATGCACCAGCGCTTCGCCGCCACCGTCGCCGCTGACCGCGTGACCGGGCACTGGGACGCGTCCGACGATCAGGGCGCGACATGGCGCAAGGACTTCGACGTTATTTTCGATCGCCGCTGAGCTATTTGGCGCCTTGCCCGTCGTCGACGCGCACGACCGTGCCCGTGACGAACTCCGACGCCGGCGCGCACAGATACAGCAGCGTCGAGTCGAGTTGCGCGGGGTCACCGAGGCGTTTGCGCGGTGAGTACTGCTCCGCAAAGTTGCCGCCGAGGCGTTGCATCATCCCGTCCATCATCTCGGACGCGAACGCGCCCGGCGCGATGGCGTTCACGTTGATGTGGAACTTCGCCCACTCGACCGACAGCGCTTCCGTCATCCGGTTCACCGCCGCCTTGGTGATCGAATACAGCGCGGCGCCGTCGCCGGCGTAGCTAAACGCACCCGACGACGAGATGTTGACGATGCGGCCCGGCCGCTTCGTCTCGATCAGGCGACGCGCGACTTCGCACGACAGCAGGAACGGCGCCCGCACGTTGGTGTCGAGCACCGAGTCGACCAGCTCGACCGACATCTTCGTGGCGCGCTGCGCGTCCGGAATCCCGGCGTTGTTCACGAGGATGGTGACGGTGCCGAACGCGGCCTCGGCGGTGTCGACGGCGGCGACGATCTGTTCGTGGTCGGTGACGTCGAGAACGGCCGACGCCGCGTGATGCCCGCGGCCGTTGATCAACGCGCACAACTCGTCGAGGCGTTCGGCGCGGCGCCCGGCGGCAACAACGCTGGCCCCGGCGGCCGCAAGCACCTGCGCGAACCGGTGTCCAAGGCCCGACGTCGCTCCCGTCACGAGCGCGACCTGTCCCGTGAGGTCGGCGTTGTTATACGGAAGCGGAAAGTCGGTCATGGGACAAGACTGTGGCGCGTGGACGAAGCGCGTGTCGACCAGTGGCTGTGGGCGGTGCGGCTCTACAAGACGCGCTCGATGGCGACGGCTGGTGTCCGTGGCGGCCACGTCAAGATCAACGGCAAGCCGGCGAAGGCGGCGGCGCACGTGAAGGTCGGCGATCGCATCCAGGCGACGATCCACGCCTGGCCGCGCGACGTCGAGGTGGTGCGCGTCATCGCCAAGCGCGTCGGTGCGCCGACCGCCGCCGAGGCGTACGTCGACCACAGCCCGCCGCCCCCGCCGAACGAGCGGCTGCCGCAGCTGTTCCCGCGTGAGGCCGGCGCCGGCCGTCCGACCAAACGCGACCGCCGCCGCCTCGACCGCCTCCGCGGCAGCTGAGTGTGGGCGTCCCGAGGGCGGCTGTGCCGTCCTGGAGACGCCCGCACCCTCTAGGGCCCCGCGAAGATGGCGTCGCCCTTGGCCTCGGAGCGAGTCGGCGCCGGTTCGCTGTAGCGGCCCGCCTCGGCGCGGGCGACGACGAAGTGGTGCACCTCGTCGGGGCCGTCGGCGAGACGCAGCGTGCGTTGGCTCGTGTACATCGCGGCGAGCGGCGTCCATTGCGAGACGCCCGTCGCGCCGTGGATCTGGATCGCCTGGTCGATGATCTGGCACACCTTCTCGGGGACCATCGCCTTGACCGCGCTCACGTAGACGCGCGCTTCGGCGTTGCCGAGCACGTCCATCGCCTTCGCCGCCTTGAGGACCATGAGCCGGCAGGCGTCGAGCTCGATGCGCGCCCGCGACACCGTCTCCATGTTCTTGCCGAGGCTGAGGATGGGCTTGCCGAACGCCTCGCGGAACTTGCCGCGACGGATCATGAGTTCCAGCGCCTTCTCCCCTTGACCGATGGCGCGCATGCAGTGATGGATGCGTCCGGGACCGAGGCGGACCTGGCTGATCTCGAACCCGCGTCCCTCGCCGAGCAACATGTTCGACGCCGGGACGCGCACGTTGTCGAACCGCAAGTGCATGTGGCCGTGCGGCGCGTCGTCGTGACCGAACACGTGCATCGGCCCGAGGATCTCGACGCCGGGCGTGTCCATCGGCACGAGGATCTGCGACTGCTGCTTGTGCGCAGCCGCGTCCGGGTTCGTCTTGCACATGACGATCATGATCTTGCAGCGAGGATCGCCCGCTCCCGAGATGTAGTACTTCTCGCCGTTGAGGACGTACTCGTCGCCGTCGCGCACCGCCGACAGCGACACGTTCTTGGCATCGGAGCTGGCGAGGTCGGGCTCGGTCATCGCGTAGGCGGAGCGGATCTCGCCGTTGAGCAACGGTTCGAGCCACTGCTTTTTCTGTTCCGGCGTCCCGACGCGCTCGAGCACTTCCATGTTGCCGGTGTCGGGCGCCGAGCAGTTGAGGCATTCCGAGCCGAGCGGGTACTTGCCGAGCTCGACGGCGATGTACGCGTAGTCGAGGTTCGTGAGGCCGCCGACTTCCGAATCCGGCAGGAAGAAGTTCCACAGCCCCGCTTCCTTTGCCTTGGCTTTCGCGCCGTCGAGCAACTCGAGCTGCCCGGGCGCGTACGCCCACCGATCGGTTTGGTTCTCGCCGAGCGCGAAGTACTGCGCCTGCATCGGCGCTACCACCTCTTCGAGGAATTGCGTGACGCGATCGAACAGCGATCGCGCTGCGTCGCTCATGCGCAAGTCGAACAGTTCCGGTGGTTCCAGCGGCGTTCCCATAACGGCGGAACCCTACGCGGCGGGTACTGTCGCCGCGTATGCGAGTAGTCGTCGTCGGTGCATCCAGTGGTCTTGGGCGTTGCGTCGGCGTGGGACTGGCGCAGCGCGGCGCCAACGTGGCGTTGCTGGCGCGCCGGCGCGAGCCGCTCGTCGACGCCGCCAAAGAGGCGGGCCCCGGCACGATGGCGATCATGTGCGACGTGACCGACGAGCAGGCCGTCAAGGTGGCGATCACCGAAGCCGCCGGCGGGCTCGGCGGCATCGATGGGGTCGTCTACTCGGCCGGTATCGGCCCGCTGGCGCGCATGCCTGACATAAACGCCAAGAAGTGGCGCGAGGTCTTCAACACCAACGTGATCGGCGCGTCGGTCGTGACCGCCGCCGCGCTGCCACACCTCGAAGAGTCGAGCGGCTGCGCCGTGTACTTCTCGTCGATCAGCGCGTCGCAGACCCCGCCGTGGCCGGGGCTGGGTTCCTACGCCGTGACGAAAGCGGCGCTCGACAAGATGGTCGAGGCGTGGCGCGGCGAGTACCCGCATGTCGGCTTCACGCGCCTCGTGATCGGCGACTGCGGCGGAGGCGAGGGCGACGCCGTGTCGCGCTTCGCCAACGGTTGGGACGGCGAACTCGCCGGCCAACTCATGCCGACGTGGTTCGCGAAGGGGTACCTGACGGGAACGCTGTTGCCGGTCGAGCGGCTCGTCAACGTCGTCGACATGATCCTCAGCGGTGGCGCTGCTGACTCGATGCCCTCGGTCGTGTTGACGCCGCGGCCACCTCTCAGTCGGTAACCACCGGCAGCGTTTCCCAGCCGCGCACCGTCGACGTGCGGGCCTGACGCGCCTTCGCCCAGTCGACCTCCCACCGAGGAAAGCGGTTGAGGATCTCGTCGAGCGCAACGCGGCCTTCGAGGCGCGCCAGGGCGGCGCCGAGGCAGAAGTGGATACCGAAGCCGAACGACAGATGCTGCTCAGCGGGTCGGTGGATGTCGAAGCGATCGGGGTCGGCGAACTTGCGCTCGTCGCGGTTCGCGGACCCGTTGACCAAAAGGATGGCGCTGCCCGCGGGCACGACTTGCCCGTGATGTTCGACGTCGACCGTCACGAAACGCGCCTGGACTGGCGACGGCGCTTCGTACCGGAGTAGCTCCTCGATCGCTCCGCCGAGCAGACCGCGATCGGCGACGAGCTCCGCGCGCTGGTCGGGGTTGTCGGCCAAGACCTTGCCCGCCCAGCCGATCAGGCGCGTCGTGGTTTCGTTGCCCGCTCCGGCGATGAGCGTGACGTAGCCCAGCACCTCTTCCCGACTGAGCTTGCGGCGAGAGCCGTCGACGTCCTCGAACTCCGCCTGCAACAGGTCGGTCATCAAGTCGTCGGACGGGTGGTCGGCGCGCCAGTCGATGTAGTCCGCGAACTGTGAGGTCGATCCGTATGACGAGCCGTCGAAAGTCGGGAGACCGCCGTCTTGGTCGATGCGCAGGCCGGCATCCATCGACTCGCGGATCGCCTCTTGGTCCGACTCGGGGATGCCGAGGAGCATGCCGATTGTCCGCATCGGCATCGTGGCGCCGATGTCGGCGATGAAGTCGAACCCGCCCTCCCCGACGAGCGGGTCGAGGCTGCGCGCGCAGAACTCGCGCACTTTCGGCTCGAGGTCGTTCATCCGCTTCGGGGTGAACACGCGACCCAGCAGACCTCGATGCAGGTCGTGGTTGGGCGGATCTTCGAAAATGAACACGCCCGGCGGCATCTCGATGTCGGCTTTGATCAACTCGAGGAGGCTGCCCTTGGCCGACGAGTACGTCTGGGGGTCGAGCAGCGCGGCGCGCACGTCGTCGAACCGCGTCAGCGCGAAGAACTCGTGCTTGTCGTTCCAGTACAGCGGGTGCTCATCGCGCATCCGCTTCCAGACCGGGTAGGGATCGGTGTCGATCTCGAAGTCGTACGGGTCGTAATAAACGTCCATGCGGAACGAACGTTAGATTCGCGACCAACTTCTGACGTACCGTCAGAAAAACTCTGAGGGGGATTCCATGCCGCTCGACATCCCGGTGTTCGACGCCGACAACCACCTGTACGAGACGCGCGATTCGCTGACGAAGTTCCTCCCCGACCGCTACAAGGGCGTTATCGACTACGTCGAGCAACGCGGGCGCACGAAGATCGTGGTGCGCGGCAACATCAGCCAGTACATCCCCAACCCCACCTTCGAAGTGGTCGCACGACCGGGCGCGCAGGAGGAGTACTTCCGCAAGGGCAACCCCGAAGGCAAGAACCGCCGCGAGCTCTTCGGGGAGCCGATCAAGGCGATCCCGGCCTTCCGCGAGCCGAAGGCGCGCGTGGAGCTGATGGACGAGCAGGGCCTCGACCGCACGCTGATGTTCCCGACGCTCGCCAGCCTCGTCGAGGAGCGCATGCGCGACGAACCCGACATGTGCGCGGCGGTGATCCACGCGCTCAACGAGTGGATGTACGAGGTGTGGCAGTTCGACTACGAGGGGCGCATTTTCGCGGCGCCTGTCATCACGCCCGGTCTCGTCGAGAACGCGATTCAAGAGCTCGACTGGGTTGTCGAACGCGGTGCCCGTGTCGTGCTGATGCGTCCCGCGCCGGCCTGGGGATACCGCGGACCGCGGTCCTTCGGCTTGCCGGAGTTCGACCCGTTCTGGCAACGAGTGGTCGAGCACGACGTGCTCGTGGCACTGCACTCGTCGGACTCGGGGTACGACCGCTACGTCAACGAGTGGCTCGGCCGCGACACCGAGATGCTGGCGTTCCAGCCGCACGCGTTCGGCCAGCTGTTCCAGTGGCGACCGATCGAGGACGCGGTGGCATCGCTGGTGTGCCACGGGACGCTTTCGCGCTTCCCGCAAGCGAAGGTGGCCGTGATCGAGAACGGCGCCAGCTGGGTCGGGCCGCTGCTGAAGAACTTGGCCGACATTTACAAGAAGTTGCCGCAGGACTTCGTCGAGGATCCTGTCGCCGTCGTCAAGCGCAACATCTACATCAGCCCGTTCTGGGAGGAAGACCTCGTCGCGTTCGCGGACATGGTCGGCGAAGATCACGTGTTGTTCGGCTCCGACTTCCCGCACCCCGAAGGTCTCGCCGAGCCGACGAGCTACTTGCGGGAGCTCGAAGGAGCCCCGGACGAACGCGTGCGAAAGATAATGGGCGGGAACTTGTCGCGGCTGATGAACGTCGAGGAGAAAATCCTGCGTTAGCTCGTGGACGTTCGCCTTTCCGCCGAACAGCGCGCACTCCGCGACGCCGCCGAGAAACTCGCTGCGGGCCTTGCGCCGCGCAGCGTGCGCGCCCTTGACGACGACGCGCGACGCGTCAAGCTCGAGACAGCGGTCGCGGCGACGGGCTGGCGCGAGCTGCTGATGGATGCGTCGGCGATAGAAGCGGCGGTCGTCGTCGAGGTGTTCGGGCGTGCGCTCGTCGACGTCCCGTTCATCGGCCCACTTCTCGGCGGGCCGGTCGCGCACGACGCCGCCGGACCAGACCTCACCGGCGCGCTGGCGGGCCTTCCCGACGACGCCGACCTCGCAATCGGGCTCGTGCTTACCTCCGCCGACCTCGTCGGCGTGATGCAGGGTGCGCTCGACCTCGCCGTTGAGTACGCCAAGAACCGCCATCAATACGGCGCGGCCGTCGGCTCGTACCAAGCGGTGCAGCACCTCCTCTCCGACGCCCTCGTCGCCACCGAAGGATCACGCAGCGTGGCCTTGCATGCGGCGTGGGCCGTCGGCGCGCTCGCACCCGACGACGCGTTGGCGGCGGCGGCGACCGCGAAGGCGTATTGCTCCCGCGCCGCGCGCGACGTGTGCGAGACGTCGATCCAGATCCACGGCGGTATCGGCAACACGTGGGAGTGCCTGGCGCACGTGTATCTGCGGCGGGCGCTGGCGTCGATTGACGCGTTCGGAGGCGTCGGCCCGAATCTCGAACGCGTATTGGCGCATGGACTTCGCTGACTCGCCCGACGAGGCGGAGTTTCGCGGCCGCCTCCGGGCCTGGTTGCGCGACGAACCCAGCCGCGCCGACTGGCATCGGTCCCTGTACGACGCCGGGTTCTTCGGGCTGTCGTGGCCCGAGGCCGTCGGCGGTCACGGGCTGCCGCCGGTGTACGACGTGATTCTCGACGACGAGCTCGCGGCCGCCAGCGCGCCGCCGCGACCGAGCGTCGGCTACCTCCTGCACGGCATCCTCGAATACGGCAACGCCGACATCCAGGCGCGGTTCCTCCCGGGCATCGTCAGCGGACGCGAGAAGTGGTGCCAGGGCTTCAGCGAGCCCGAAGCCGGTTCGGACCTCGCGTCGCTGCGCACGCGCGCCGTCCGCGACGGCGACGACTACGTGATCACGGGACAGAAGGTGTGGACGAGCTACTCCGACGTCGCCGACTGGTGCCTGTTGTTGGCGCGCACCGACGCCGACGTCGCGTCACACAAGGGCATCTCGGCGTTCGTCATCGCGATGCAGCAACCAGGCATCGAGCGGCGACCGATCAAGATGATCAACGGCGTCACGACGGAGTTCGGCGAAGTGCGCTTCGACGGCGCGCGCGTCCCGGCCGCCAACATGGTCGGCAGTCCCGGTGACGGTTGGAAACTGGCGATGACCATCGTGAGTCACGAGCGCGAGCCGGGGACGCTCGGCTTCGTCGGCCGCTACAAGAAGACCGTCGACGAACTCGTGCGCCGGGTGCGCACCGACGCGTCGCTTCACGACGGCGAAGCGCGGCGCGAGCTGGCGTGGGCCCTCGTCGAAGTGGAGATGCTGCGCGCCCACGTCTGCCGACGCCTGTCGGACCAACTCGACGGCGTCACCCACGGCCCCGCAGGGTCGATCGACAAGCTGCTGATGACGGCCACCGAGCAGACCGTCGGCCACGCCGCGCTCGCCATCGGGAAAGACGATGCGTCGCTGTCGACGTACCTCTACAGCCGCGCCCAGAGCGTCATGGGTGGCGCGTCGCAAATTCAGCGCAACCTCGTGGCGACGCGCATCCTCGGCCTCCCTCGCTGATCCGCGCGCATAACGTCGGCGCCGATGACCGACGCCATGCGAGCAGAGACGATCACGATCGAGGGGCACGGCGGCGACACGATCGAGGCGTACTTCGCGCGGCCCGTCGACGTGGCCGATCACTCGGTCGGCAGCGTCGTGGTGTTGCACCACATGCCGGGGTACGACCGCGCCACGAAAGAGATCGCGCGCACGTTCGCTGCCTACGGCTACGCCGCGCTCATGCCGAATCTCTTCCACCGCTACGCACCCGGCGCGAAGCCCGGCGACGCCGCGGCGGCCGCGCGCGACGCCGGTGGCGTGCCGGACGACCAACTCCTCGGCGACGCGCTCGGCGCGCTCGAGTTCTTGCGCTCCCAACCAGAGTCGAACGGCAAAGTAGGTGTCATCGGCTACTGCAGCGGCGGGCGCCAATCGTGGCTGGTGGCGTGCTCGCTCGACGTCGACGCCGCCGTCGACTGTTACGGCGGGCGCGCCGACGTTTCGCTTGCCCCGAACCTCCGCTGTCCTTTGCTCGGGTTGTTCGGCAACGAGGACCGCAGCCCGTCGCCCGACGACGTCGACGCCATGGAGACTGCGCTCAACGAGCACGGCAAGACCTTCGAGTATCACCGCTACGACGATGCCGGCCACGCGTTCTTCAGCGTCGACCGCCCGTCGTACCGACTGGAGGCCGCGAAGGACGGGTGGAAGCAGATCTGGGCGTTCTTCGGAAGGGAGTTGTCGTAAATGTGCACGTACGTGACCACGACCACCGAGGTGGCGGGCAGCGCCCACCGCGACGACGAGTGGTTCCGCGTGAACCGTGCCGTCGTGTACTTCGACCACCCCCAGGACGCGCCCGTCGACCACGCACTGTGTGTCGACGTGTGGGGCGGGGATCAGCGCGTGGCGTTGGAACTCGACGCACCGTCGGCACGACGCCTCGCCGAAGCGATCCTGGCGACGCTGGAACACGACGAAGTCGCGCCCTTGTTGCAAGGCAGCGACGCGTGAGCGACGTGCGCACGTGGCTCAGCGGCCCGGTCATCGGTTGCCCCGACGCGTGGAAACTCGCCGAGTTCTACGCGGCGCTGCTCGGATGGAGTGTCGTCGACCGTTCCGAGAACGACGCCGGCGGTTGGGCGCTCGTCCGCCCGCCCGACGGCAGTCAGAAGTTGGAGTTCCAACGCGAAGAGCCGTTCGCCGCGACGGTCTGGCCGACGGTTCCCGGCGAGCAGCAGATGGGGATGCACCTCGACATCGGCGTCGAGGGCCTCGCGCCGATGAGCGACATGGAGACGCGCAGGCAGCAGTTCTCCGAGAAGGTCGACTTTGCAGTGTCGTTAGGCGCGCGCGTCGCGGACCATCAACCCCGGCCCGATGACGTCGTCGTGATGCACGATCCGGCAGGCCACCCGTTCTGCCTGTTCCCCGGAGACTGAACGTCAGACGCGACCCGACGCTGCGAAGGCGAACCTCCGCAGCGTCGGTCTCGTCGACGGCTTGACTACCGGTGGCCGAGCGCCTCTTCGAGTTCGCTCTTGTCCATCGTGGAACGGCCTTCGATGTCGGAGGCCTTCGCCTGCTCCATCAGCTCTTCCTTGGACAGGTCGATCACGATCTTGCCGTTCTCGTCGGCTTCGAGTTGCTTGCCGAGCTCGTTCAGGCGTTCCTGCGAGAACGTCTCACGCATCTTCGGGAACATCTCGGCTTCCTCTTCCTTCGCATGGTGCAGGACACCGTGCATCAGGATCTCGAACTGGTCCTGCCACTCTGAGTCGGTCGGCGGCTTGGACTCGAGTTCCTTCATCGCCTTCTTCGCCTCTTGGTGCTCCTGCATCGCCTCTTCGAAGAGCTTGGAGCCGCCCTTCATGCCCTCGCGGATGAGGGGGTACAGCACCTCTTCTTCGATCTTGGTGTGGGCGCGCAGCGCGGCGATGACCTGCCTGGTCAGCTGCTCCTTGGTCTGGGGATCGGCTGCCGCCTCGATCCGCTCGAAGAGCGACTTTGCTTCCTCGTGCTCTTTGGTCAGGAACTCAATTGCGTCCATTTTCGGGCCTCCTCGGGTACGTCCGATGACAACGAAGTACCCCGGAATCCCAGGTAAAAAACGGTTTAGGACGCGTAGTTGCTCGGCGTGTCCTCGAGGATGACGGTTTTGATCTCGAGGAACGGCTGCAAACCTTCGATGCCACCCTCGCGTCCGATGCCCGACTGTTTGAAGCCGCCGAAGGCGATACCGAAGTCGGTCCGGAAGTTGTTGTGGCCGACGGTGCCCGAGCGCAGTTGGCCGGCCACCTCCCGGGCGCGGTCGACGTCGTTCGTGAACACCGACGCGTTCAACCCGTAGATGGTGTCGTTGGCGAGGCGAACCGCGTCGCGCTCGTCGGCCGCGGGAATGACCGACAGCACCGGACCGAAGATCTCTTCTTGAGCGATCGTCGAGCCGTTGTCGACGTTGCCGAACACGGTCGGCTCGATGAAGTAGCCGCGGTCGAGGTGCGCGGGCCGGCCGCCGCCCGTCGCCAACTTCGCACCCTCGTCGACGCCCTTGGCGATGTAGCCGAGGACGCGGTCGCGCTGGCGCTCCGCGACGAGCGGGCCCATCTGCGTTTCGGCGTCGAAGGGGTCGCCGACGCGCACTTGCGAGAACGTCGACGCCAACGCCTCGACCAACTCGTCGTGACGCGACTGCGAGACGATGATGCGCGTGAGCGACGAGCACACCTGACCGGCGAGGAAGCACTCGGCGCGCGACAGCGTCTTGGCCGCCGCTTCGAGGTCCATGTCGTCGAGGATGACTGCCGCCGACTTGCCGCCGAGTTCGAGCGTGCAGCGGGCGATGCGCTCGCCGCATATTGACGCGATGCGTCGCCCGGCGAGCGTCGATCCGGTGAAGGTGATCTTGTCGATGCGCGGGTCGCGCACGAGCAGTTCCGACACTTCCCGGTCGGCGGTCACGACATTGAGAACGCCCGGCGGCAGGCCGATCTGTTCGGCGACTTCGGCCACGACGTATGCCTCGCCCGGCGCCTCGGGCGACGCCTTGAGCACCACTGTGCAACCGGCGATCAGCGCCGGCGCCACCTTGTTGGCGATGAGTCCGAGCGGCGCGTTCCACGGGATGATGGCGCCGACGACCCCGACCGGCTCGCGCACCATGAGGCCGAACTTGCCGCCCGCGCTCGGGGTCTTCTGCTCTTCCCATGGGTAGGTGTCGGCGAGGCCGGCGTAGTACGCGAACGTGTTCTGCGCGCCCAGCCCTGCGTATTGCGCGACCTTGTGCAGCGCGCCCGACTGGCGCGGCCAGATCTGGCCGAGGTCCTCATTGCGCGCCGCGATGCCGGCGCCGAGGGCGTTGAGGTACGTCGCACGCTCGGCGTGCGAGAGGCGGGGCCACGGGCCCTGGTCGAAGGCGGTGCGCGCCGCGGCGATGGCGCGCTCCATGTCCGGCTGCTGCGCTTCGGCGACGCGCATGAACACCTCTTCGGTCGCGGACTCGATGACCTCGAACACCGACGACGATGACGGGCTGACCCAATCCCCGCCGATGAAGAAGTGATTGGGCTTGGTGAGCGGCGACAGCACCTCGTCTTGCACCGACATCGGACCCTCCTAGAGCGCGTGTAGTAGCCCCGTTCCTACCACGCGGTGGTTATTCGTCGTCCGGGGCGCCGCGCCGGAATCGGTCGGTCACCCACTTCTGCGCTCCCGAAATCGTGCCGCCGAGATCGCGTACGAGCGACACCAAGGGGTCTTGCGACTGCGCGAATGCTTCGCGGTAGTGGCGAGCCGCCTCCGCGACCTCCTCGCGCACACTCGACGACTCGTCGTCGCCCCGCCGCGGATACGCGCCGGCGAGGATGGCGGTGTACTGGCCGCTGTCGATCCACTGGCGCAGCTCTGCGGCGCGGGCAACGGCGAAGGGGTGGCTGCGCGCTTCGAGGAGCAGCAGCTTCAACAGGCTGTCGCGCACGTCGGTCGAGCTGAGGAACTCGTCACCCTGTTGGGTGAACGCGGTGATGTCGAGTTCCTCGAGACGGCCGCCACCTGCGAGCTTCATGTGCACGCGCAACGCCGCCGCCGGGTCCTGAGCGGCCAGCAGGCCGGCGCGATCGCTCGACAACTCCGCCTTGCGTTGCCACTCGAAGAGCGCGGCGATGATGGCGCGGAGCCCGAACGCACCAAAGGGCACCCAGGCCAACGTTCCCGAGACGCGCAACAGCTGCATGAGCATCGTCGTGTACAACGCGTGCCCCGAGACCACGTGGCCGAGTTCGTGACCGACGACGAACCGCAACTCTTGGTCGTCCAGCATCCCGACCATTCCGCTCGTCAACACGATGAACGGACGGTCGACGCCGAGGGCCATCGCTTGCGGAGCCGGATGCGCAACGACGTACACGTCTGGGGCGTCGCGCACGTCGAGCGACGTCGCGACGTCTCCCAACGCTCGATGCACCTCTGCGAATTGGCGGTCGCCGACGCGAACGGCCGACCCGACGTACACGAGCCGCAACGCTCGCTCGTTCCACAGACCGGCGAGGCGGCGGATCACCATGTCGAAGCCTTTGAGCTGACGCAACGCGACAAGCGCGCCCTTGTCGGTCGGGTGTTCCCACGCGCGTGAACTGATGTCGATCAGTTGCACGCGCGCACGATCGCGCCGCGCGACCGTCGCGTCGCCAGAGTCGTCAGCCATCACCCAACCGTACCGAGGTCGTCGTTGGTACGGTCCGGCGGTGCCCAAGCTCTCCGCCGACGAGGTCACCGCCTTCCTCCAGGAGCCGGGGCATCTCGTGCGCCTCGCGACCGTCGATGCCGACGGAGCGCCGCGCGTCGTGCCGATCTGGTTCGTGTTCGAGGACAACCGCATTTGGATGACGCCCCGTGAGCGCGCCGCGTGGTGGCCGGACGTGCAGAACGACGCGCGCGTCGCCCTCGTGATCGACGAGGAGGCAGCGCCGTACCGCAAAGTGATCGCGCGCGGACCGGTCGAGATCGTGCACCACCCCGGGGAAGACGACGCGTGGCGTGATCGCTACCGCCGCATCGCAACGCGCTACACGCCCGAAGAGTGGGCGGACGCGTATCTCACCAACACCCACGACGAGCCGCGCGCGCTGTTGGCGTTCGACCTCGATCCCCGTTCGGTGACGACGTGGCGGATGCCGCTACCGGGCGAAGACCCGAAGGGCATCTGGGCGGCTCGCTACTACCACTGACTACTCGGCGAGTGCGCACACCGATCCACCCGTGACGCGCACGAGGTCGTCGGGCGCGACGGCGAAGTTGTCGGTCCACGTCCCCGCCGCCGCCCACACGACGTCGAACTGCAACAACGTCTCGTCGATGTAGATCGGCAGATCGTGACCGATCGGGGGCACGCCGCCGATGGGAAAGCCCGTCGCCGCGCGCACGCCCTCGGCATCGGCGCGCGTGACTTTGCCGCCACCGCACGCCGCCGAGAGCTTCTGCTCGTCGAGGCGGTTCGCACCGGCCACGAGCGCCATCGTCGGCGCGCCGTCGACGAGGAACACGAGTGACTTCACGATCTGGTTCACCTCGACGCCAATGGCGTCGGCCGCGTCGCGCGCCGTCTTCGTTCCTTCCGGAAAGGCGCGCGGCTCGATCACGAGACCCTTCGCCGCCGCCGCGTCCACGACGGCCTTCACGTTGCGGTGCATGACCAAGTCTCCCCCTACTGTGACCCCATGGTTTCGGAATTGTTCGACCCGGCGGCGTGGGACGAAGTGGCGGGGTTCGACTTCGACGACATCACGTACCACCGCGCCAAGGACCACGGCACGGTGCGCATCGCCTTCAACCGGCCAGAAGTGCGTAACGCCTTTCGTCCGAAGTCGGTCGACCAGCTCTACAACGCGCTCGAGCACGCCCGGCAGAGCACCGACGTCGGGTGCGTGATCCTGACCGGCAACGGCCCGTCACCGAAGGACGGCGGCTGGGCGTTCTGTTCCGGCGGCGACCAACGCATCCGCGGCAAGGACGGGTACAAGTACGCCGAAGGCGAGACCGCCGACACCGTCGATCCCGGCCGCCTCGGGCGCTTGCACATCCTCGAAGTGCAACGCCTCATCCGCTTCATGCCGAAGATCGTCATGTGCGTTGTACCGGGGTGGGCGGCCGGCGGTGGGCACAGCCTGCACGTCGTGTGCGACCTTACGCTCGCCAGCCGCGAGCACGCGCGCTTCAAGCAGACCGACGCCGACGTCGCGTCCTTCGACGGCGGCTTCGGCTCGGCCTATCTGGCGCGCCAAGTCGGCCAGAAGTTCGCGCGCGAGATCTTCTTCCTCGGCCAGGAGTACACCGCCGAAGAGATGTTCCACATGGGCGCGGTCAACAAGGTGGTCGACCACGCCGAC